>CAVXFV010000014.1:0-92681 GCA_963761125.1 Candidatus Latescibacterota bacterium | reverse complement strand
CCAGCGCGATGAGTTTCCTCTCCCATCTCGAGTGCGGGGCCTGCGGCCGGCGCCACGACGCCGACACGCTGCACAATCTCTGCGCGGCGTGCAAGCGGCCGCTGCTCGCGCGCTACGACCTGGACGCCGCGCGCCGCGCGATCGATCGCGACCGCCTCGAATCGCGCCCGCGCTCGATCTGGCGCTTCGCGGAGTTGCAACCCGTGCGCGATCCGGCGCACCGCCTCTCGATCGGCGAAGGTGGCACGCCGCTGGTGCACGCGGAGCGGCTGGCGCTCGCGCTCGGCGCCGGACCCGCGCTCTACATCAAAGACGAAAGCCCCAATCCGACCGGAAGTTTCAAGGCGCGCGGCATGGCGGCCGCGGTGTCGCGCGCGCTGGAGCTGGGCGCGACGTCTTTGTCCGCGCCATCGGCGGGGAATGCGGCGGTCGCGCTGTCGGCCTACGCCGCGCGCGCGGGCGTCGAAGCCGCATGTCTACATGCCGCGACGACGTCCCGGTGTCGTTCGTCGCGCGCGTGCCGCGCGTTCGGCGCCGACGTGCACCTGATCGACGGGCTGATCACCGATTGCGGCCGCGCGTCGGTGGAAGACGCCGCGCGCTTCGGCCGATTCGATCTCTCGACGCTGAAGGAACCCTACCGCCTCGAAGGCAAGAAGACGATGGGCTACGAGCTCGCCGAACAGCTCGGATGGACGCTTCCCGACGTGGTCATCTACCCGACCGGCGGCGGCACGGGGCTCGTCGGCATGTGGAAGGCGTTCGAGGAGATGGAAGCGATGGGCTGGATCGATTCGCAAGCGCCCACGCATGGTCAGCGTGCAAGCCGACCGGGTGCGCGCCCATCGTGCGCGCGTTCGACGCGGGGGCGGAGCACCGCGACCATGTTCGAGAACGCCGCCACGGTGGCGGACGGACTCCGGGTCCCGGCCGCCGTCGGCGACCTCTTGATCCTGGGGGCGCTGCGCGCGTCGGGCGGCATCGCGGTGGCGGTGTCCGACGAGCAATTGATGGAGGGCGCCAATGCGATCGCCGCGGTCCGAGGGAATCTTCGCCGCGCCGGAGGGCGGCGCCACGGCGGCCGCGTGCCAGGACCTGGTCGCGCGCGGGTGGATAGAGCCCGACGACCGGGTGGTGCTCTTCAACACCGGCAGCGGCCTCGCGTATTCCCACCTCTGGTCCCGCTGAGTCGCCCCGACCGCCGGGTGGACAGCGGGCGGCGGCTCCACTAGACTCTCCGCAGGCACGGGCTCACGGTTCACTCGAACGCATGCGGAATCCCCCGATCGCGAAGCGAATTCCTCACGACGTCACGGTCCACGACGACCGGCGCGTCGACGATTATTTCTGGCTGCGCGAGCGCCAGAACGCGGACGTCGTGGCGTACCTCGACGCGGAGAACGGCTATGCGGACGGCGTGCTCGCCGCCACCGAGCCGCTCCAGGACACGCTCTATCGCGAAATGGTGGCGCGGATCAAGGAGACCGATTCGTCGGTGCCGGTCCGCCGCGACGACTTCCTCTATTACATGCGCACCGAGAAGGGCCGCCAGTACGAGATCCTGTGCCGGCGCCACGACCGCGTCGACGCGCCCGAGGAAATCCTCCTCGACGAAAACGCGATGGCCGAGGGGCACGACTACTTCGCCATCGGCGCGCACGAGATCAGTCCCAATCACCGCCTGCTCGCCTACACGGTCGACACGTCGGGTGCGGAAGTCTACAACCTCTACGTGCTCGATCTGGAGACGCGCGCGATCGTCGACGGGCCGATTCCGGGCTCGCCGCCGACGTCGAGTGGGCCAACGACAGCCGCACCCTCTTCTACCTGACGCTGGACGCGCAGATGCGGCCGCACGCGGCGCTGCGTCACGAAGTCGGCGCGCCGGCGGCCGACGATCGCGAGATGTATCGCGAACCGGACGCCGCGTTCTACGTGGGTATCGAAGTCTCGCGGAGCCGCGACTATCTGTTCATCATCTCGGAGAGCCACACCTCCACCGAGGTGCGCCTCGTCGGACTCGACCGCGCGGCTCGCGACGACGGCGGCGACGCGGTCATCGGCGAACCCAGCCTCGTCCAGCCGCGGCGCCCGGAGATCGAATATCACCTCGCGCACACGGGGACGTCGTTCTTCATTCTGACCAACGACGAGGCGGTCAATTTTCGCGTGCTGGAAGCGCCGATCGACGATCCCTCGGATCGCCGGGAAGTGATCCCGCATCGCGCCACCGTCAAGGTGGAGAACGTGGAAGCGTTCGAACGGCACCTGGTCGTCGTCGAGCGCGAGAACGGTCTCAAGCGCATCCGTGTGATCGACCTGCTGACGCGGACGTCGCGCTACGTCGCGTTCGACGAGCCGGTGTATACGCTGTGGCTCGAGCACAACCCGGAGTATCACAGCACGATGCTCCGTTTCAGCTACGCGTCGCTGGCGACGCCGCGCACCGTCTTCGACTACGACATGGAGACGGAGACGCGCGTGCGCCTCAAGCAGTACGAAGTGCTCGACGGATTCGATCCGGAACGTTACGTGACCGAACGCATCCACGCGGCCTCGAACGACGGCACGCGCATCCCGATCTCGCTGGTGTATCGAAAGGACACGCGACTCGGGCCCGGTACGCCGCTGGTCCTCTACGGCTACGGCGCGTACGGCGTCAGCGTGGAGCCGCATTTCATGTCCACCGCATCAGCCTGCTCGATCGCGGCTTCGTCTTCGCGATCGCGCATATCCGCGGGGGCGGCGACCTGGGCCGTACCTGGTACGAGTACGGCAAGCGTCTCTACAAACGCAACACGTTCACGGATTTCATCGCGTGCGCGGAACACCTGTTCGACGCGAATACACCGGGGCGGGAAACATCGTGTGTTCGGGCGGCAGGGCGGGCGGGCTGCTGATCGGCGCGGTCATGAACATGCGCCCCGGATCTGGGGGCGCGGCGGTCGCGGTGGTGCCGTTTGTCGACGTGCTCAACACGATGCTGGACGCGTCCTTGCCGCTGACGGTCATCGAATACGATGAGTGGGGAAACCCGGCCGAGCGGAAGTATTACGAGTACATCTGTTCGTACTCGCCCTACGACAACGTCGCGCGCCAGCGTATCCGTCGATGCTGGTGCTCGGCGGGTTTCAACGATCGGCGCGTGCAGTACTGGGAACCGGCGAAGTGGGTGGCGAAACTGCGAACGCACAAGACGGATTCGAATCCGCTGCTGTTGCGAACGCGCATGGGCGAGGGGCACAAGGGGGCGTCTGGGCGCTACGATTATCTCCGCGACGTCGCCCTCGAGTACGCGTTCATCCTCTCCAATGCCGCGCTGACGGCGTGATCTACGCGTGCATCGAGTCGACCAGTCGAACGTCCCAGTTCGACCGGTCGAGCGCGGGGATTCCGCCCAGCCGCCATTCCGCCTCGGATGACGGCTGCAGGCGGCGAATCAGCACGCAGGGAAGACCGCGGCGGCGAAGCACATCGCGGGTTTCGACGAACCCCGCGCGCGCGAACATCTCCCGGTCCTCGTCCGACGCCGTCCCCGTCCACGCGCCCATTCGGGAAAGCGGCCCCAGTCGAGCGCGCTCTGCAGGAGCTCGGCGCGAACCTCCGGCGTCGTGCCCACCAGCTCGGCGATGTGAAACGGCAACTTGGGCGCCGCGTACGCCATGTGGCGCGTGACCACGAGATAACCCTCCGTATTTCCATCGCGCTCGTAAAACAGAAAGCGATACACGTGGATCGGATTGCGGTAGCGCCACTCCGTAAACGTCGCGTCGCGCACGTGGCGGATGCGCGATCGGTCCGCGCATCGCGCGGCGATCGCCGCCATCGTGTCCGCTCGCGGGTGGGACTCGACCGCGATGCGCGTTCCCGGATGACGGCCGGGTCGCGCGCCGACGAGGTCCAGTCGCTCGTAGGGGTGCGGGTCCACGGGGCCCGTTGTGTCCGGCGAACCGGCTATGCGCCACACGACCGGTTTGCGGCGAACCCGCCCGCGGAACGCGCGCCGCAACCGGCGCAACAGGCCGACGCGGGCGACCGGTTCCATCGCGCCGATGCTCTTCCACCCCTGCACCAGCGACGACAACACCGTCACCTGGCCGCCGCTGGTATTGATCGCGTAGTCGAATCCGCGACGCGCGAGATCGTCGAGTGCCACGCGCATGATCTGTGTCGCCAGCCCGGCGTCGCGGTGACCGCGCGCGATGGCGAAGTCGTCGGCGCACGGGAGGACGATGGGTTCGTCCGAGTCGCCGGCGAGCCAGCAGGTGCCGTACGCGCCGCGCATGCCCACGACCTTCCCGCCGTAGCACGCGAGATAGTAGAGCGGCTCGCGGATGTAGGGATTGCGTTCGTACTTCCACTCGAGGTACGCGGCCGCTTCCGGGAAGTCGTCCTCGTAGGCCTCGCGGCGGAGTTCCATGACCTGGTCCCGGAACTCCGGACGATAGGGAATGAACTCGTAGGCCATCGTGCGCTACCCGGCCTCGCGTTCGACGAACGCCACCACGGCGTCGATCGTATCCCATTCGACCGCCATGTCGATCGTCGTGGCATCGACCGGGTGGCCCAGCGCGTCCTCGACCCATGTGAGCAGGCGGAACAGTCCCAGCGAATCCAGGCGCCCCGACGAGATCAGCGGCGTCAAGCGCGTGAGCGGCGCGTCGAGCGGGAGATTCCAGCTCGTGATGGCGGCGGTCAATCGATCGTGAAGGGCCGACATGCCGGTCACCCGCTTTCTTTGGGCGCGGCCGGTCCCATGGGCGTCGGCGTTGCCGCCGTGCACGACGTTGCCACCGCGAGCCGGCTCACCTTGCCGCGCGACGTTCGTGGAATCTCGGCGACGAAATACCAGCGCTGCGGTACCTGATGCCGCGCGAGGTGTTGCGCGGTCCAGTCGAAGAGGCCGCGCCGCGTCGCCGCGTCGGTGCTCTCCAGCACGACGGCGATTCCGACGTCCTCGCCGAGCAGCGGATCTTCGAACGCGAACGTACACACGTCGAGCACGGCGGGAAAGCGCTCGACCACCGAGTCGACGTCGGCGGGGTACACCTTCATGCCGCCCTTGTTGATCTCGTCGCGCTCGCGACCGCGCAGGTGCAGCCAGCCGTGCGCGTCGCGCATGCCGATGTCGCCCGTCAGAAACCACCCGCCGCTCACCACGCGGTCGGTGAGGTCGTCGCGGTCCAGATAACCGCGCATCAGGGCCGGCGTGTTCACCCACACGTGACCCGATTCTCCCGGCGCGCATTCGGTGGCGGGGTCGAGCGGCGCGGAGACGTCGTTCGACCGGAGCACCTTCAGCACGCCGCCCCACGCGACGCCCACCAGTCCGTCGGTCGGTTCGAACCCGGGAACGGTGGTGCCCGCGAGCCAGCTCCCGGTCTCGGTGATGCCGTACGCGTTCATCACGTCGCGTGCGCCCGTCCATTCCCTCACGCTCGTCCACACGGCGGCCGTCAGCGGCGCCGAGCCGATGAACACGCGCGCGAGCGATCGTTTCGCCGGCGGCTTTGAAATGCGCAACGCCAGTCGCCACACCGCCGGCACCGACGACATGAACGTGATCTCGTGCTCGTCGATGATCGAGCCCAGGCGCGAGAGAATGTCGGCCTTGAACGGCGGCAGGATGTAGAGGTCCTGACCCGACAGCCACGGGAACAGACAGTTGCAGATCAGGCCGTGCCCGAAGTGGGTGGGAAGCAGGCACAAGGTTCGGCGGAAGGCGTCGAGTCCGAGACTCTGCCGCAGGCTCGTCCATCGTGCGCGCAGCGAGCGGTGCGTGTGCACGACGCCCTTGGGATCGCCCGTCGTGCCCGACGTGAAGAGGATCAGCGCGTCGTCGTCGAGGCGAAAGGGAGCGGTCGCGGCGGCGGCCGCATCGGGTGTGTTCTGCGTCACGTCGACCGTCGCGACACCCGCGCGCGCGAGTGCGGCCGCGACGCCGGGGTCGGGCGCGTCCGCCCACAGCGACAGCCGAGGTTTCGCCCACGTCGCGAGTGTTTCGATCTCGAACGCCGTAAAGCGCGCGTCGATGGGAACGGCGCACGCACCCACCGACCAGACCGCGAGCAGCTCCACGAAGAACTCGATGCAATTGCCGAAATGGATGAACGCGCGCTCGCGGGGCGCGAGTCCGCGGGCGCGCAGGGCGGCTGCGCGCTGAAGAACGCGGGCACGAATGTCGTCGGGAAGGATCGCCCGCCCGGAGAGCGGCTCGATCAGTCGACCGGTTCGGAGGTCGAGGAACATTCCAACAAAGGTATCCGATGTCGCGGGGCGGGTGCAACCGCTACCGATCCCATAACGAACGAGGCCCGCCGAATACGGCGGGCCTCGTCGTTTCACAACAAGTTTCCGGGAGAACCTACATCTCGGGCGTCTCGGGCAGCGTGTACTTGCGACCCTTGTTCTGCTCCTTCAGATACGACATCAAGGGCTCGAAGTAGCGGAGCATCGGCTGCGCGCTGAGATCGGAGCCGGTCGCTTCCCGCGTCAGCTCGCGCCAGTCGCGGGTTCCGCCCGCCTGCAGAATCGGCCGCAGGAAATCGCCGACCGCCTTGCTGCCGTAGTAGTTGGTCGCGTGCGGATCCTGGTGCAACACCTCGCGCGCGATGTAGTCGTGGAACTGCATCAGGAGCACATACGAGATCGCGTAGTCGTAGTATTGCGCGGCGTCGTCGATGATGTGCGTCTTGGTGGCCGCGTCGCAGTACTCCTCGCCGCGCGGCGACGGAGGCACGATGCCCTGATACTCCTGCTTGAGCTGCCACCATTTCTGGTTGAACTGGTCTTTGGGAAGATTCTCGCCGTAGAGCGAATATTCGAACTCCGTCATCACGCCCGCGGACCACGGAATGAACACGATATAGTCGAGCGCTTCCTTGAGCAGCGCCTGCGTCTGGTCACCGGCCTCGCCCTGCGGGAACAGGCCGATCCCTTCCATGAACGGGCGCTGCATCGCGGCGAGCCCCATCAGGCTGCCGATGGCTTCGTGGTACGCGCGGTTCGCGCCCTTGCGCAAGAGGATCGGCACCTCCGGGCGCGTGTACGACATGTAATAGTACACGTGACCGAACTCGTGGTGCACCGTCTGGTACCAGTCGGCGTTGGGAATGATACTCATCAGGCTGCGCACGTCTTTGTCGAGGTCCATGTGCCAGGCCGACGCGTGGTTGTTCTTCTTCCAGCCCGCGCCTTCGGGGGCCGGATAGAGCGACGAGTTCTTCCAGAACGATGCCGGGAGCGAATCGAATCCCAGACTGACGTAGAAGCTCTCCGCCTGCTTCGGCAGCCACTCCGCGGTCTTCTCGTGCATCTTGGCGTCGATGTCCAGACCCTCGACCTGCACCATCGCGGTCCAGTCCTGGCCCCAGCGGTTGGGCAGCCAGTGCGCCGGGATCATGTCGGGCACGTCCTTGACGCCGTACTTCTTGGCCAGTTCGTAGCGCGCCCACGTGTGCAGTTCGCGATAGAGCGGCCAGATGTCGCGGACGAAACCCTGCATCTCCTGGCGCATCTCGTCGGTGGTCATGCCGTATTCGGACACCTGGTAGTCGAAGTAGTCCTTATAGCCCAGCGCCTGCACGGTCTGGTTGCGCGTCTGCTGCAACTCGACGAGACCGTCCTTGAGGCCCTTGCCGACTTCCTTGCTGGATTCCCAGGCGGCGAGTCGCTTGGCAGGGTCGGTCTCGGAACGAAGCAGTTCGTCGATGTCGTTGGTCGAGACGGATTTGCCGTCCAGTTTGAAGTCGAAGCCGAAGAGCTGCTCGACGGTTTCGGTCTCTACCTTGATCCGCTTCTTGACCAGCTCGGGAACGGTCGCCGGATTATTGGCGGCTTCGTAGAGAATCGCATCGAGCTGGCGCGCGAGCAGGTCGGAAAGCTTGGCGCGGTCTTTGAGGAAGTCGCGGGCCATCTGGATGTTCTCGGTGCTGCCGGTGAACGCCGCCATCGCTTCCTGCGCCTTACGCGAGTTGTACGCGTTGGTGGTGTCGCCTTCGACGATGTGCGTGTTGACGGCCCACTCCGCGAGGCTCGCGTCGTAGTAGAGCTTCTGGTAGGTCTTCGTGTAGCTGTCGACGAAGGCCTGGGCTTTCTGCTCCGGGCTCTTTCCGCACGACATGACGATGGCGGAAATGGACACGAGCAGCACGGCCACGAATGTGCGTTTCATGAGTCCTCCTGGAATTTGAAGAACGGCGCGGCCGGGACGGGAGGGCCGGAAGCCATTCCGGACATGGTAGCCCATCGCGGACGCAAGTCAAGGTGCTATACTGCGACGTCATGGCATCCAACGACGGTAAGTTGACCAATGACGGCGCGTTGCTGTCGCCGGTAACGACGTTCGATACGCCCGCGTTCGCGTTCGATTTTCCGGGGCTCGCGATCGGTGTCGCGGAATACGCGGACGGCCCGACGGGCTGCACGGTGTTTCATTTCACGAGCGGCGCGATCGGCGTCACCGACATTCGCGGTGGTGCGCCCGGCACCGTGCTCTCGCACCGCGAAGGCTGGGTGGACGCGATCTGCCTGGCGGGCGGTTCGGTCTACGGACTCGAAGCATCGGCCGGCGTGAGTTCGGGGCTCCTCGCCGCGAAGGGATACGACACCGACTGGAACAACATCGCGATCGTGTCGGGCGCGGTGATCTTCGACTTCAACCGCTTCCGCAAGAACAAGGCGATCTATCCCGACAAGGCGCTCGGACGCGCCGCGCTCGCTGCGGCGAAACCGGGCGTGTTTCCGCTGGGCGCCCGCGGGGCGGGCGTGTGCGCGACCGTAGGCAAGTGGCTCCGCGAGCCCTATCAATTGGAACGCGCGGGGCAGGGAGCCGCCGTGTTCGCGTCGGGCGACGTACGCGTCGCGGCGTTTTGCGTGGTGAACGCGGTCGGCGCGATCGTCGACCGCGAGGGCCGCGCGGTGCGCGGTCACCTCGACCCGAAAACGGGCAAGCGCATGCGCGTGGGTGAGGTGGTGTCGATCCGCAACGAACCCGAGCCGCAACCCGAAGCACCGCCCGGCAACACGACGCTCACCGTCGTCGTCACCAATCAGACGATGGGCATTCGCGAACTCAATCAGATGGCGCGCCAGGTGCACAGTTCGCTCGCGCGCGCGATCGATCCCTTCCACACGATGTACGACGGCGACGTGCTCTACTGCGTGACGACGAACGCGCTCGACCCCGCGCCGCTCAAGTACAACGAGATCAGCTACATCGCCTCCGAAGTCGCCTGGGACGCGGTGCTCCGGAGCTTTTGAGCTCCGCGCGACGCGCAGGCGGGACGTTCGCGCTGCCGGCGGCAAGCTACTGATTTGTTAGACACTTCGGAATCGAGGGAAATCAGAATGGGTAGCGTGGCCAAGAACAGATGCACATGCGAGGTCTCGGGGCATCTCTCCTTTACGGAGGTTCGAACGAAATGCCCAGTCCTACGTGAAATCGTAATTCCGGATGACGAGTGGGCTCACTACACAGCGTTCATTGAATCCGATATGGGGACCGCTCGACTACGACCGATCCTGTATCTGGCGCATCAGCGTGGTGAATTGTCCAAGGTCACAGAATGTCTGCACGCGCATCTGATCCCCAGGTTAGCTGCAGGAGAAGAGCTGCACCCCAACTATCGGAGAGACCTAGTCGAGAACTGGTTTCGTGCCGAATCAGAGGAGCGCCAGCATGAGAAGGCGCGCGGTTTCATGGGGAAGTATATGGAGTTCAAGGTGGCGTCCTGGCTGGAAGCTCTCGGCGACCAAGTTGTCGGACTCGAGGCGTTCGGAGGTGAGTTCGACATCTCGGCCGAGAATTGCGATATCGAGGTCAAGTATGTGGGTGTAGATACCTCGGATTTCGATGTAGTTGTCCGGGCTATGCAGCGCAAACCGGCTGTGCACAAGTCTTCTCCGTACGAAGACGCGGACTACGTCCTATTCCGGCTGCTAGAGGCGGCAATGAAAGTGTCACGGTCGGACAAGCGCAGGATTTGTGCGCTAGTTCTCCAGGATACCGCGTGGAGCCGGGTGAGTCTGGCTTTCGAGGACCAATGGATTGATTGGAGGAAACCTCAGTTCCTGTCACAGACGTTTCCAACCTGTGAGCTTGTGGAGCAAACAATTGAGCGGAAGCATTGGCGAAACGGTATCGCATCAATGCTGGAATCTCTCCCGGATATTGTCGATCAGGTGTCGTTTCTGACGTACTCTGCCCATGAGTTGGCGGAAGTCATGCGCCCAATCAATCAGCGCGCGGCGTCGCCGAGGTAATCGAGTCTTGCGCAAGAAGGATGCACTACCGCAGCGGTAGTAGTTCACACCAACGTCCCCCGGGGCACGTCGGCCTCTTCCTCAAACCGTACGCACTTTTGCCCCGCGCGCGTGTGATATCCTGCGCGTATGCCGGATCCGATTCGATGCGCCTGGGCGGGCACGGATGACCGCCTGATGATCGCCTACCACGACTCCGAGTGGGGCGTGCCGCTGCACGATGACCGGAGTCTGTTCGAGTTTCTCATTCTGGAGGGTGCGCAGGCAGGGCTGTCGTGGCGGACGATTCTGCACAAGCGCGCGAACTACCGCCGTGCGTTCGATCGCTTCGACGCGAAGAAGATCGCGGGCTACGGCGCGCGCGACGTGCGCCGGCTGCTCGGCGACGAAGGCATCGTCCGCAACCGCCTCAAGATCGAGTCGACCATCGACAACGCGCGTGTGTTTCTCGAGGTCCGCGACGAATTCGGGAGCTTCGACGCGTATATCTGGTCGTTCGTCGGCGGGAAGCCGATCGAGAATCGCCGCAAAGCGATGCGGGAGATTCCCGCGACCACGCCCGAATCCGACGCGATGAGCAAGGCGCTCAAGAAGCGCGGCTTCCGCTTCGTCGGGTCAACGATCTGTTACGCGTTCATGCAGGCGACCGGCATGGTGAACGACCACATGGTCGATTGTCACCGCTACCGCGCCATCCAGGCGGGACGATGAGCGACCGGTCCCGTCCGAATTTCTACGCGCGGCTGAAGCAGCGCTGGGGCGTCACCGACTGGGGCCTCGTCGTGATCCTGATCGCGTTCGCGCTGGCCGGGAGCACCGTGGTCGCGATCGGCCGCCCGATCGTCAACTATATCCTCCCCGACGACGTCCCGCGCTGGCTCTGGTGGACCGTGAAGGTCGTGCTGATCGTGCCGCTCTACGAGATGATCCTCGTGAGCTACGGGACGCTGCTCGGTCAGGGACGATTCTTCCGCGAAAAGCAGCGCCGCCTGCTGCGCCTGCTCGCGCGGCCGTTCCGCCGCACGGCGTGACCCACCCGATCGACCCCTTGCACTCCGCCCGCGACGCGCCTATACTGGCCGCACATGTCCTACGAAGTCGAAATTCGCACGGTGCCCGAGCAGCACGTGGTGAGCATTCGCACGCAGTGCCACGTCGCCGAACTCGGCGCGATCCTCTCCGAGATCCTTCCCGAAGTGTGGCGCTACATTCGCCAGAGCGGCGTGTCGCCCACGGGTCCGCCGTTCACGCGCTACCACGGATTCGATTCCGACCGCGTCGATATCGAGGCCGGAATGCCGGTGCCGTCGGCGCTTCCGGGCGAGGGGCGGGTCACGGCGGGTACGCTGCCGGCCAGCGAAGTCGCGACGACGATCCATATCGGTCCCTACGACAAGTTGCCGCACGCGCACGACGCGTTGCACCAGTGGATCGAAGAACACCAGAAGAACTCGGCCGGGCCGCAGTGGGAAGTCTACTGGACCGACCCCGGCCGCGAGCCCGATCCCGCCAAGTGGAAGACCGAATTGATGTGGCCCATCAAGTAGCGAGAGTCTTCCGCGTGCCGCGCCTCCGTTCATGAAGAAATCCGTCGACACGATCATGCTCCTCGGCGCCGGGGAGCTGGGCAAGGAAGTCGTCATCGCCGCCAAGCGCCTCGGCAAGCGCGTCGTCGCGGTGGACCGCTACGCGGGCGCTCCGGCCATGCAGGTCGCCGACGCATTCGAAGTGATCAACATGCTCGATGCCGACCAGCTCGCGGCCGTGGTGGCGAAGCACCGCCCCGACATGCTCGTCCCCGAGATCGAAGCGATCCGCACCGAGAAGCTCCGCGACTTCGAGCAGGCGGGCACGATCGTCATTCCCACCGCCGAGGCGACGTTTTTGACGATGAACCGCGTCGCCATTCGCGAGGTCGCGGCGAAGGAGCTCGGTCTACGCACGGCGAAGTATGCGTACGCGACCTCGATGGACGAGCTGCGCGCGGCCGCGGCGCACACCGGCATCCCGTGCGTGGTCAAGCCGGTGATGTCGTCGTCGGGGAAAGGCCAGTCGGTCGTCGAATCCGAAGACCAGCTCGGCCGCGCGTGGGACTACGCGTGCAGCAACATGCGCGGCGACGAGAAGAAAGTCATCGTCGAAGAGTTCATCCGCTTCCACCTGGAGATCACGCTGCTCACGATCAAGCAGTGGGACGGCCCGACGCTCTTCGTGCGCCCCGTCGGCCACCGCCAGGAGCGCGGCGACTACCAGGAGTCGTGGCTGCCGGCGGACATGACGCCCGCGCAACTGAAAGAGGCGGAGCGCATGGCCAGGACGGTCACCGACCGGCTGGGCGGCGCGGGGATCTTCGGCGTCGAGTTTTTCATCACGAAGGACGAGGTCGTCTTCTCCGAGTTGTCGCCGCGTCCGCACGACACCGGCATGGTGACGATGATCTCGCAGGACCTCTCCGAGTTCGATCTGCACGTGCGCGCGATCCTCGGGCTCCCGATTCCGACCATCAATTACTACGGGCCGTCCGCGTCGTCGGTGATTCTGGCCGACCGCGAATCGCCGCGCGTCGTGGGCTACGACGGCGTCGACCGGGCGCTGGCACTCCCCGACGTGCAGGTCCGCATCTTCGGCAAGCCCGACACGCGCAAGTACCGCCGCATGGGTGTCGCGCTGGCGCGCGCGGAAACCACCGACGCGGCGCGCACGCTCGCCAAACAGGCGGCCGACTGCGTCACCATCCGCACCGAGTAAGCGATCACGATGAAGTTCACCTGGATCGGCGGTCCGACGTTCGTTCTCGAACTCGGGCCGTTTCGTATCGTGGGCGACCCCGTGCTCGCGGACCGCTTCGACCTGGACGGACACGACGTGCGCCGGCTGTCGGCGCGGCCCGACGTCTCGACGCCGGCGGCGGACGTGGTGCTGGTGACGTCGCGGCGGGCGGACCATTTCGAGCCCGCGACCGTAGAGGCGTACGGGGGCGTCGCGCTGCTACCGGCCGGGAGCACGACCGGCGCCGGCGCGCACGCACTCGGCTGGCAGGAATCGAAACGCTTCGAGAAAGCGGGCGCGACGCTCGTCGTGACCGCGGTGCCGGGGGGTGCGCCCGACACGCCCGGAACGGAGCGCGGCAACGGGTATTTCCTGCGACTGGAAGCGGGCGAGCGGCCGTTCACCGCATACGTCACCGGCGACACGCGCTTCTCCGACGACACCCGCGCGATCCAGCGCACGCACGGTCACTCCAATCTGCTCGTGTTGTACGTCGGCGCGGAGCGCGCGTCCGACGGCTCGTTCCGAAGTGCGGACGCGAAGGACGCGATGCAGATCGTCTACCGCATGCAACCCAACGCGATCGCCGCGGTGCACCACGCGACGTTTTCTCACTACACCGAGCCCCTCGATCCGCTGGTCGAGAAGATCGGGCTGACCATCTACGAAAAGCGCCTCCGCATACTGCGCGAAGGCGAGTGCTTCGAAAAGGCAATCGGCCCGGACCTGTAGGAGCGCGCGACCCTAGCGCTCGTCCAGGTTGCGGCGCATCAGCGCGGCGATTTCGCGCGCCGCCGGGTCGTCGGATTCGCCGAGCGAGCGTGCGACGCCTTCCTGGTCTTCGACCGCGCGATTCTGGTTCAGCTTGAACTTACCTTCGAGGTGATCGATCGGGATCTCGAAGCCGACGATTCCGCTGAGTTCCTTCTCCAGAGCCGATTGCGCCTTGTTGACGTCCCAGGGGTTACCGAGCGGGTTTTCGTGCGTCGTCACCAGGCGCATGACCATCGCGCGCAGCGCCGCGTCGTCGTCGACCAGGCGCGGGACTCCGGTGGCGTGCACGACGGCGTAGTTCCACGTGGGAACCGTCTCCTGGTGGACGTACCACGCGGGCGAGATGTAGGCGTGTGGGCCCATGAAGACCGCGACCGAGGGTGCCGCGCCGTCGAACGCCCGCCAGTGCGGGTTGGCCTTCGCCATGTGGGCGACAAGTGTTCCGAACTGGCCGCGGTCCGGGTCGATCAGAAACGGCAGGTGCGTCACGAACGACTCGCCGTCGCGGTGCGTGAACAGCGGGGCGAAGTTGTAGCGCCGGATCAGCGCGTGCAGGTCCGCGGCGTCTTCATGGCGATAGGAACGGGGCGTGTACACCGGGCGATGATAATGAATGAAGGCGGCGCGTGGCAACCGGCGCGGAACGGCCGGAAAAGATTCGGGCCGGGGGAACGCCCCCGGCCCGTGGTGAATTCATGTGAAGAGAACGCGTTCTACTGACCGTTGGAGTATCGGCAGACCGGATTGGCCTGTCCCTCGCCAGTAATGATGTAACCGACATTCGATCCCTGCGCGTCGACGACCGGCTGGTATCCCGTCTCGCCGGGGTTGGCGGCCGCACCGTCCACCGGTTCCGTCCGGGCATGCGAGAACGGGTTCTTCAAGCGCTGGTTCTGCGGAAGGATGTCGATAATCGTCTCGCCAGCGGGTGTGAGATCCGCCAGGCTGTTTGCGTAGAATCCGCCGTTCTGAACGCCGAAGTCTTCGGCCGCCACCTGCACCGCGTGACTGTTCGATTTCACGCCGGCTTCCTTGGCGTTGGTTTGCATCCGAATGAAATTGGGCACCGCGATACTTACGAGAATTCCGATGATCACCACCACGATCATCAGCTCGATAAGCGTGAACCCTTTCGTCTTCATTGCTCCACCTCTCTGACTCGTTGCCGCGGCGCGGGCCGCCGCGGGGGCCGATTTAGCCATCGATCGGGTACTGAGCAAGCCGCATACCAGCGTGCCGATGCGAGAGCGCAACGTTCCCCAGAGAGGTCCAGCGTGGACCAGCATGGCAAAAAACGGGCGGCGCTATGCCGCGTTCGGGGTCAGGAGAGCCGGATGGCGGTCTGCAGGTAGCGCATCAGTTCGTCCGCGACCGACATGTCCTCGGTGGGCGCGATGCGCTTGTAGTGGGCGAGGGCGTCGTACGCGGTCTGATAGTCCTCGGTCAGTGCCGTCACCAGTCCGAGATTGAAGTATGCGCTCGCGAGGTTGCTGTCGCATTCGATCGCCTTTTCGTAGTGAATGCGGGCGAGTTTGAGATCACCAAACTCGAAGTAGAGATTTCCAATGTTGTAGTGAGACTCCGCGTGGCGCGGATCGAGGGCGAGCGATTGCGCAAAACACTCGAACGCCGCGCTCAAGTCGCGCTTGAGCGATCGCAGCACGCCCAGGTTGCACCATGCATCGGCGGCGCAATCGCCCTCGTCGATCGCCCGGCGGTACATCTCCTCCGCCCGCGGATCGTTGCGGTCGTCCAGCAGGATCGCGGTCTCGAACACCCCGCTCTGCAGCGGAAGCGGGACCACGGCGCCCATGCGCGTTTCGCCCGCGGGCGAGGGCGCGGCGCCGGACTCGAACATGTTCATCTGGCCCTCGGCCTCCATGCGGGTCGTCCGGCGTGCCTTGCTGGCCGCGTCCGCCCGCTTGAAGCCAAAGCGCGAAACCGCCTCCACGGGAAAGCGGATCACGTTGCTCTTCTGTTTCGAGTCCTTCGGTGCCATTCGAAATCGTCTGGTTCTTTCCGTCCGCCGCGTCAGGCCGTCTTGCGTGTCTTCGCCCTGGCCTTGGCCTTCGTCTTTGCCGACGTCTTGCTCTTGGCGGTCTCTTTGGCCGTCTTCTTGGCGGTCGCCTTTTCGTTGGTAACCTTCTCCATGGGCTTCTTCTTGCCCTTGGCGTTCTCGATGCTCTGCTTGAGCGCGGTCATGATGTCGACCACTTCCGGCTCTTCCTCTTCGATGGCGATGATCTCCTTGCCGGCGATCTTGGCCTGGACCATCTCGCGCACCGCGTCATTGTACTTGTTCTCGAGTTCGAGCGATTTCAGCGACGTCGACATCGAGTCAATCAGGCTCTTCGCCAGCTTGAGTTCGTCCTTGTTGGCCTTGTGCGCCTCGACCAGCGGAACGTCCTCGATCTTCCGGATTTCTTTGGGGTAGCGCATCTTGTAGAGCACGATCCCGGCGCCCTTGGGCGCGATCATCACGATGTCTTCGCGGTCGCGAAGCACGACTTTGCCGACTCCCATCTTGCCGCTGTCCTTGAGCGCGGACGAGAGCAGCGAGTACGTCTTGGCGGCGACGTCGCCGTCCGGGCCGGCGTAGTAGGGCGCGTCGTAGAGCGTCGGGTCGATCTCGGTGGCATCGACGAAGCCTTCGATGTCGATCACCTTGGTGCTCTTGAGTTTGAGCTTCTCGGTATCGTCCTTCTCGAAGATCACGTACTGGTCGGTCTCGTACTGGAAGCCCTTGACGATGTCGTCGTTGGCCACGTTCTCGCCGCACTTCTTGCAGACCTTCTCGTAGCCGATCCGGCCGTTGCACTCCTTGTGGATCTGATTGAAGCTGATCGACTCCCCGGTATCGACCGCGTTGTAGATGCGGACGGGAATGGTGACCAGAGAGAAGCGAATGTGACCTTTCCAGATGGATCGTACTGCTGGCATGACGGCTCTCCTTGTTTTTCCGGCGGCCTCGAGAAAACGTTGCCGGTCCCTTCAAGCTTCCCGCAGGGATTTTACCCGTGTCAAGATAACTTAGAATCGGTGCGATCCGCCACAGGATGTTGGCGTTTGGGCGGTCAACGGGGCAAGATGCGGGCCATCGGGATTACTCCCCCCGGCTGACGACTTGTCCGCGCAGGAGTTCCGCCGAGTCGGTCGGTTTGCCGTCGACGACGATGTGGACGAACCGCGCCGGCAACCCTTCCGCCGTCGCCATGTCGGGGCCGTCCTGCAGGTGGAAGTGGATATGTGGTTCGGTGGTGTTACCCGAATTGCCGCACAGGCCGAGCACCTGGTCCGCGACGACGCGGTCGCCGACTTTGACGCGTACCGAGTGCGGTTGCATGTGCGCGAGCACCGAGAACTCGCCGTTGCCGTGGTCGATGATGACGCCGTTCCCGACGGGGTGTGCGGGATCCATCTGCCCGGGCGTCTGGTTGGGCAGGCTGTCGCACGCCCACACGATCGTGCCTGCCGCGGGCGCGAGTACTTCGGCGCCGTAACAGTAGTAGTCGGTCAACTTCGATCCGTCGCCGGTGTGCGTGACGCCGTCCTTGACGATGGCGACGTCGTTGGCGAATCGCTGGCTCTTCGACGCGGCGTGGTGGTTCTGCTCCATCGTTCGCCCGCCCCAGAACACATACCAATCGCCCCGGAAGGGAAGATGGAGCTCGGTCTTCGTGACGTAGTCGAGCTTGGTGCTCGGGTACTCGGCCGGCGCGCTCGGTCGAACGGCCAGGCCCGCGACGAGTCCCTGCGGATCGAATGCAATCAGGAACAGAATGGGATCGTCGATGTTCTGGCTCTTGCACCGGGCCTGGTAGACCCACATGCCCTGCTGATTCGCGACGGTCTCTTCGATGACGGCGTCGATCGTTCCGATCTGCGCGTGAATGCCGGTCATCATGGCGTCGAAGCGCACGGAGTCGCCCATCGCCTTACGCATGGTGTCATTGAAGACGGCCCAGAGCAGTCGCGACTCGCCGTTACTGACGTACGGAGTCAGCGCGTGCGCCTTCGCAAGCACGCTCACGGAATCGAGCGGAGCCGGGGATTGCGCGCGAGCGGTATTCACCGTGAGCAGGACGACGGCGATGATGATCGCGAATCGTTTCATGGCAACGGGTGATTCTCCTTCCTGATTCTCGAAACGAGCGTGGTCCGGCATCACTCGGAAGTATTGGCGCGAACTATATCACAACAAGAATCACGTTGCGTGAAGGTCCATTGTTGACTAAGTAGCAAACATTGCTATATTGAAAGCATCGTCCTCCTGCGATGCATCTATGAATCTATCCACGGGAGGACGTTCATGTCTGTGCGATCACTCTCCGACAAAGTCATTCTATCCCGGGTTTGCGAACTCACCAAACGCGAACGGTCCGTCACTCTTCAGGTTCTTCTCCATCTGAACGAAATCGAACGGCGCAAGCTGCACCTGAAGCTGGGGTACGCGTCGATGTTCGCCTATTGTACGTCGGGTCTGGGCTATTCGGCCTCGGCGGCGGTCCGCCGGTTGCGAACGGCCCGGTGGCGGCGCGCACCGGCCACCGAACGAGCCGGGCATCGCGCGAATACCGTCACGGCAAGCACCGGGGACGCGGGCATGCGATCCGCCGGAGACGCGGGCAGACAACCCGCCCGCGGACGCGATTACGACCGATCCGGGCGCATGCGCACGAACACCGGTTCGCGCAGGGTGTCGTTGGGTGTCACCGTGCCGTAGGCGACTTCGCACCAGAGCACGGGCTCGAGCCAGGTCGTCTCCTTGTCGTCGACCGGCTTCTCCTTGATCATGCGTTTTCCCTCCGGGACTTTCTTGAGTTCCTTCAGGACCGCCTCCAGCGTGGCGCCGTCGAAACCGGTCCCGACCTTGCCGAGATAGCGCCAGCCGCCGTCCCGGGGTTCGGCGATGTGCAGTGCGCCGAAGGTCGACGCGCGATCGCCCTTGCCGCGTGTATAGCCGATGATCACGCAGTCGATCGTGTTCCTCGTCTTGATCTTGAGCCACGCGTCGCTACGACGCCCCGGCGTATACACGCTGCCGGCGCGCTTGGCCATGATGCCTTCGAGTCCCATCGCGCCCGCGGCTTCGAAGAGCGCCGCGCCGTCCTCCACGGTCTGACTCACGCGGTACGACGAGTCCTTCTTGATCGCGTCGGCCATCCACTCGCGGCGGCGCTCGATGGGTTCGTTCACCAGCGGCCGGCCGTCCAGATACAAGCAGTCGAACACGTAGCACACGGCGGGGTGTTTCTTCCGGCCGCGCTCGGCGGCATCGCCGGACTGGCGCATGCGATTGATGACATCGCGAAAAACCGGCCGCCCGGCCCCGTCGAGGCAGACGATCTCACAATCGAACAGCCCGCACGTCGCGCGAAAGCCGGCTTCGGCAACGGTCAGCTCGGGAAATGCGGCGGTGATGTCGTTCTGGTTGCGACTGCGGATGCGCACCACGCCCTCGTCGAGCGAGACCATCGCGCGGATGCCGTCCCATTTGACTTCGTAGATCCAGTCGCCGGAGGTCGGGACTTTCTTCGACAACTCGGCGAGCATCGGTTCGACCGATTCGACGAGCCAGTCGGTCTGTGGCGTATCGACGCGCTCGAGCAGGTTCTCCTTGCCGCGCGTCGGAATGATCCGGTACTCGCCGGTAAGCCCGCGACTCGTGAGCCGGTAGTATTTGCTGTCCTTCTTGTCCTTCGTGATTTCGTAGCGGCCCGACGCGTACACCCACATGTCGCCGCCGCCGTACTCGCCCTTCGGGATCGCACCTTCGAACGTGAGGTATTCGACCGGGTGGTCCTCGGTCTGCACCGCGAGGCGCTTGATGCCGGGACGCGGCGGCATGCCCTTGGGAACGGCATACGAACGCAGCACACCGTCCATTTCGAGACGCAGGTCATAGTGAAGCCGCGACGCGTGGTGACGGTGCACGACAAAACGATGCGTGCCGTCTTCGACCAGGTCGGGCCCGGGCTCCGGCGTCTTCTGGAACGCGCGCTTCTTCGCGTAGGTCTCGAGCTGCTCCGGCGTCTTGCGCCTGGCGGACTTGGGTAGTTTCTTCGCGGCCTTCGGCGCCGACCGGTGCGTGTGCAATTCAACCGCGTAGGCCTCGATGCCCTGCCATTGATCGCCCTCGCGCTTGACGATGTCGGGGACGTTGCGCAAGTGGAACGCGCGCACCCCCTCGATCTCGTGGAGTTGCTCCCATCGCAGCGGCATCGATACCGTGGCGCCGGGAAGTCCGCGCACACTGTACGCCGACACGATCGTCTGCGACGGGCGGTTGCGATAGATATCGATCAGGATCTTGTCCTCGCGCTTGTCCTTCTGGATCTTCAGCGTGCACGTGTCCGCGTGGGACGCGACGAACGGTTTCGCGATCGATTCGCTGGCCTTGAACACGGTGTCGAAGTCCCAGCGCGCCTCGATTGGGACGACGATATGCAGCCCCTTGCGCCCCGTCGTCTTGACGAACGGGTGATAGCCGTGTACCGCGATCACCTCGCGGAGTGCCAGCGCGGTGTCGGCGATCAGCGACCACTCGGTGCCGTCCGGCGGATCGATGTCGAAGACGAAGTAGTCGGGTGTGTCCCGGTGCTTCGCGCGGCAGTGCATCTGGTGCAACTCGATACACGCGAGGTTCGCAAGCCACACCAGCGTGGCCGGTTCGGTGGCGACGACGTAGTTGATCGTCTTCTTGTCGTCGCCGATCTCCGCGCTCTCCACCCAGTCCGGCGCCCACTCGGGCAGGTTTTTCTGGAAGAACCGCTCGCCGTCGACGCCGTCGGGGAAGCGCACCAGCGAAAGCGGCCGGCCGTGGATGTGGGCCAGGATGGTTGGCGCGATCGCGAGATAGTATTGAATGAGCTCCGCCTTGAGGATCCCGTCCGCGGGCCAGAGCACCTTCCTCAAGTTCGAGATCTCGACGGTGCGCTTGCCGACTTGTACGACCTGGGAGGATTTCGGCATAATAGGCAGTATACCAAGGAGCGCGCGATGAATCTCTACGCAGGAACGAGCGGATATTCTTATAAGGAGTGGAAAGGCTACTTCTATCCCGACAAGATCCCCAACGACGAAATGCTGGCGTTCTACGCCGGCAAGCTTCCCAGCGTCGAGATCAACAACACGTTCTACCGCCTCCCGCGGGTGGAGATGCTCGAAACCTGGGCGTCGCAGGTTCCCGAGACGTTCCGGTTCGCGATCAAGGCGTCGCAGAAGATCACCCACATGAAACGGCTCAAGAACGCCGGCGACGAAACCGGCTACCTGATGAACGCCGTGGGCGAACTGGGGAAGAAGCTCGGCGTCGTCTTCTTCCAGCTCCCGCCCAACTTCAAGAAGGACCTCGACCGCCTCGGGGAGTTCCTGGAGACGTTGCCCGACGGCGTCCGGGTGGCGTTCGAGTTCCGTCACGCCACCTGGTTCGACGACGAGGTCTACGCGCTCCTCCGGAGCCACAACGTCGCGCTGTGCCTGGCCGACGCCGACGACGACCTGGAGGTTCCGCTCGTTGAAACGGCGGACTGGGGCTACCTGCGGCTGCGGCGTCCGGGGTACCCCCCGGCTGAACTCCGCCAGTGGCACGACTGGGTGACGGCGCGTAACTGGAAGGACGCCTTTGTGTTCTTCAAGCACGAAGACGAGGCGTCCGGCCCGAAGATGGCAATGGCGTTTCTGGCCGTCTAACGCCGGCTCCGCGTGGTTCGAACCCGCCGTTGATTTCGTGTTTGTGATGTGGTATACATTGCGTTTGCGATGATTTCGGTCGCATCCGTTGGCCGATTATGTTCCCGTTTTCCAGCAGTGCACACCAACCGGAGGTTCGCCGCCATGCGCATGCGATACTCTCGGTTTCTGTTTGTTGCGGTTCTGGCCCTTCTCACGATAGGCGGTTCGGCCGCGGTCGCGAAGGTCAGTCTTCCGGCTCCGCCCGAACCGTCTTATGACGCAACGTCCCAATCCCAGTTGTCCCTGAACGGAACGACGCCGATCGTTCCGGGAAGCAAACTGCCGTTCGGTCCGGCCGGGTCACCGGCCTTGATCGGTCCGGCAATCGAGTGCTTCAACTTCGACGACAACATCACCGCGAACGGCGGTTATGTGTTCATTCCGCCCGATCCGAACTGCGCCGCCGGGTTGGCCTACGTGGTCAATACCGGTAACGACTACATCGAGTGGCGTCCCAAAGCGAATCCGGTGGACACCCCCCAGTTCCGCTCGGGGCTGCAGTCGTTCTTCGCGAGTGCGCCGGGCATCCTGAATGTGAGCCCGTTCGACCCGAAGGTTATCTATGACCAGTACCGCGATCGTTTCATCGTGGTCTGTCTGCAGCAGACAAACCCGCCGTTGACGTCGCGCATTCTGGTCGCGATCTCGAAGACGTCGGACCCGAACGCGGGCTGGTGGTTCAGCTCGATCAATTCGACGATCACGATCGGCGCGTCGGCGCGGTATGCCGACTACCCGAGCCTCGGCGTCGACGACGACGCGGCGTATGTCTGCACCAACATGTTCAGCGCCGCCGGCGCGTATGGCGGCGTGCGCCTGTGGGTCATCAATCCCGGTCTGAGCTATGCGGGTCCCGATGGGGGTCTTGTGACGACCATCTATGACCCGTACGCGTTGAGCGGAGCGACGGCGTTCCAGACGACCAGTCAGCTCGCGCATATGTACGGTCCGGAACCGGCGAACGTCGGCACGTTCCTCGTCAGCTATTCGGGTCTGTCCGATGGGACGAACGAGTACATCGACATCGTCCGAGTGGACAATCCGCTGGGAGCAATCGCTTTCAGTTTCCAGCAACTCTTCTCCGGAAACATCGACAACACGGCGGGAGCGTTCCCCAACGCGCCCCAGCTCGGTGGCACACGGCTGATCAATACCAACGATCGTCGCGCGCTCAGTTGTGTGTGGCGCAACAACAACCTGTACATGTGCGCCACGGTGCTGTCGTTTGCGGCGCCCAACGCCGGGCAGACCTCCGCGCACTGGTGGCGGGTTGACACCGTGAACCTTGGCGCGCTGACGGTTGCCGACCAGGGTGACATCGGCGGCGAGGACCTCGGCGCGGGAACGTACACGTACTTCCCGTCGGTCGAGGTCGATTGCGACGACAACATGGCCGTCGGTTTCTCGGCGTCGAATGCCGGCATCTACTGCGGCGCTTACTATGCGACGCGGTTGGCCGGCGACGCTGCCGGGACCATCGGCCCGACGTATGTGCTGGCTCTGGGCACGGACTACTACGTCCGGACCTTCAGCAGCTCGCCGACGGCTCGTAACCGCTGGGGCGACTACAGCGGCATTTCGATCTGCCCCGTCGACCAGTCGACGTTCTGGGTGTACAACGAGTACGCGTGCACGCAGGGCACTCCGACGACGGTCAGCGGCGTCACCGAATACGGCCGCTGGTGCACGAAGCTCGGGAAGTTCTTCCTGAAGCAGACGGTCGCGGTCGCGATCACCTCGTTCAGTGCGCGCGCGCAGGACGGTGCGGTCGAGATTCGCAGCACGTTCCGTTCGGACCTGGGCGTCCAGGCGGTCAACGTGTATCGCGCGACCGGCTCCGGCGACCTGCAGCTGATCGATACGGTCTTCGGCGCCAACGGGCGGAATTTCCTGTATACGGACAAGACCGTGGAAGCGGGCAAGTCGTATCACTACCAGATTGGCGCGGTCGACAAGGACGGCGAGTTCCGCTCGCCGATCGCCGACGTGACCATGCTGCGTGTGTCGGCGTCGCTCGCGCAGAACAGCCCGAACCCGTTCAACCCGACCACGTCGATCCGCTTCTCGCTGCCCGCGAGCGAGTTCGTGACGATCTCCGTGTACGATGCGGGTGGACGGCTGGTTCGCACGCTGGTCGAGTCCGTTCAGACGGCGGGCGCGCACGACATCCAGTGGGACGGCCGCGACGACGCGGGTTCCACGGTGGGGTCTGGCGTCTATTTCTACCGCCTGACAGCCGGTCACTACTCCGAGTCGAAGAAGATGGTGATGCTCAAGTAGCCGGACGGCTGCTCGAGTGTTTCGCAAACAGGACGGCCTCCCCGCGTGATGCGGGGAGGCCGTCGTCTTTTGGGGCCGGAATAACGGGCGCGGGACTACTTGAGTAGAACCGCGCGTACGACCTTCTCACCCGCACGGGTCCGCACCCGAACGAAATACGTTCCCGAGGACACCGGCTCGCCCCGGTCGTTGATACCGGTCCAGCGTAGTTCGTTCGCGCCGGCGGGGAAGCTCCGGTCACGCGCGAGCGTACGCACCCGGGCGCCGTGGACGTCGAAGACCTCGGCCGTCACCGGCATGCTCGCGGGCAGCGTGAACTTGATCGAGGTCTGCGGATTGAACGGGTTGGGGATCACCCCGATCACGGCGAACGGCGTCGGGAGGCCGCCCGCGGCGGTGACCGCTCCGATACCGACCGGCACCATCGCCGGGCTCGACGGATCGTTGGAGTTGATCTGAATCGTGCAACTCGGCGACCCGCTGGTGGTGGGAGTCGCGCAGACCACCAGCTTGGTGGTCGCACCCGGGTTGAGCACGAGGCTCGTCATCGACTGATCCAGCGTAAACGTGGCATCCGTGCATCCGCTGATCGAAGAGATCACCAGCTGCGTCGCTCCGGTGTTGGACAACGTCAGCGTATCGCACACCGTCGTATTGACCGGTACGTTGCCGAAGTTGACGGGGTCCGGACTCACGGCGAGCACCGGCGGATCGGTGCAGTCGCACACGTACTGGATTGCCTCGACGCGAACATTATCGATGAACTGCCCGCTGGCCGTCCCGACGAAGTCGTCGCAACTGACGTCGAAGAGCACCTTGATCGTCTGACCGCCCAGGTCGGGCATATCGAGGGAGTAGTGCGCGAAATTCGGCGTGGTGTTGTCGGACCAGCAGGAAAGATCCTGCAGCGGCTGCACGTTCGACTGCTGGCGGTTCATCTGCCACGGGTAGAACGGACTCATCACGCCGATGGCCCCGGAGAAATAGCGCGTCCCGCCGACGGAGATGCGCATCACGCCGCCATCCCATGCCCGGCGCTCGCTATCGATCTCCATATTGTGCGTCTCGTCCACCTGGACGCGAACGACGTCCGTTCCCGCCGGTATGACGATGGACGGCGATGACAATTCGTTGAGGCTCGTCGACGAAATGTCGGCGCAGAACATCGAATTCGGACCGGACGACGAGAACGTCGTCGAACTGACCCACGGGTTCGCCACGCCCGAAAGCGCAGAGGTACTCCAACCGGCCGGGAGCGCCGGGGCGACAACGCCGTCGAAGTTTTCGATCAGCAGCGGCGTCACCACCGGGCGTCCGACGCGTTGGTCGAACGCGATCACCGCATTGCCCGCCGAAGACGTGAGCGTGACTTCGAAGGTCAGCAGCGTTCCGCACGGTGTTGCCGGATCGATGGTGAAATCAAACGGCGACGTGTTGGCCGACGTGCTGCCGATCGGAGCGGCCAGATCGCTGAATGATCGCGTCGAGCCCGAGATCGTGACGAACGGACTCGAACACGACAACGTACCGCTGATCCCCGTGATCCCGCCGCAGTTCGCGTAGTTCTTGATCGTGCTGTACAGGCGGATCGTCTCGCCCGGTTCCCAGTAGCCGTTGTTCGAGGCGCAGCCGGTATCGGTGAAATTGATACCGACATACGAAATCGGCGCCGCGTCGGGCGTCGCGGTGGAAACGTCGGCGTACGTGTCCGGCGAGTGGGTGAGCACCGACGGGCGATCGGTCTTTCCGAACGCGGCATAGAGCGTCTGATCGATCGACACGGCCTGGATGTAGTCGCCGAGATTCGGCTGGCTGGTCGTGTTGCCGGCCTCCGCGTGGAACGGGCGGTCGGTGAGCGGCGCGGGGCAACTCCACGTCAAGCCCTGGTCGGTGGAGTGCGTGTGCATGACTTCGGTATAGTCGCTTGTCCCGGTCCCGTTGATCTGGTCGTACCAGATCACCGAAATCGTCTTGTCGGCCTGATCGGCGCAGATCCAGGGGAAAAACTGCGAACGATCCTGTCCCGGGGCGACATTGATGGCCACCGGAGTGCTCCAGTTCACGCCGGCGTTGGTCGAACGCGTAAACATCACGTCGGAGAAGTCGGGCGGATTGGCGCGCGATGCATAGACGATATAGACGTTGCCGGTGATGGCGTCCACGTCCATCGACGGGAAGCCGTGGATGCGGTCGGATCCGTAGGGATTCATCGGCTCGGAGAGGCCGCCCGCGATCGCCGCGGCCGCGCCCCATGAGGCGCCGTTATTCAGCGAACGCGCGAACATCAGATTGGATCCCGCGACCCAGCACATGTACACGTTCGTGCTCCCGCCGCCCGCCGCGCGCGGCACCGAGCCCTGCCCCGCCGAGGCGAACACCTGCGCCGGACTCCAGGTGAGACCCAGGTCATCGGAGTATGCGATACGCATGGTCGTGGTCGCGCCGAAGTTCGTCCAGCTGATGAACAGGCGACCGGTGTCCTGATCGAAACCGATGTATTCCTTGTCCGCAAAATCGGTGGGGCTGCTCGCCGGCGTGACTTCGCGCGGTGCGCTCCACGTGGCCCCGCCGTTGGTGCTCACATTCACGCACAGGCTTGCCTGGCCGCCGGGAGTGACATAAATGGACGAACACACGAAATTCGTCGTGCCACCACCGTTGGTCCAGACCTTGACGTCCGGATCGCCGTACACGGTACCGCCACCCGTCGTGGGAAGCTGTCCGCCGTCGGTAAACGTCACGCCGCCGTCGGCCGAATAGGAAAAGCCGGACACGCTGGGCGGGGACAGCGCAAAGCCGCGCACGTCGTTGTACGCCACCACCACCTTCTGGCCGGCAACCGCGATCGATGTCTCCGACTGGAAGTCGGGCGCGTTGGGATCGTTGACCAGGACGTCGCCACCCTGGAAGCCGTTGGGGCGTGGCGGGCGTGGCGTCGTGGTCGTGAACGCCAGAGACGCGAGGGTCTGCGGCACGACCGGTGCCGGGTCGAGACCGGCGGCGATGCGGCCCATCGGCGACATCTCGGGCTCCCACGCGCGACTCGGCTTGTGGTCGATGGATGAGATATTTCGGGGAGTGACGGCGAGCGCTGCAGCAATTGCCAGCGCCATCGCGATGGAAGCATTCATGCGCTGCTTCATCGATGGCTCCTTTCGAGCTGATTGCAACGAGTGGCTGGCGTTGGCCGCCAGGAGCGCGACCGCGACGCGGCGAGAAATCGTATGCCGGTATGGAACCGACCCGACCACATTCAATTGTATCGCATCGTGTACAAGGTTTTCAACCGTGCACGGTGCGACGGCAGCGGTTGCTATCCGCGCGTCCCATTGCGGGCCCCGCTGGGTCCGGAGGCCAGGTCGAATGACTCGGTCGCGCGCGCGCGATATTCGCTGGAGAGGAACGTGTAGATCGCGGGGATGACGAACAACGTGAGGCCGCTCGCGAACACCATGCCGCCGACCACGGCGATCCCCATCGATACGCGGCTGGCGCCGCCCGAGCCCAGTCCCAGCGCCACGGGCAGAATGCCGAGGATCGTCGAGAGGCTCGTCATCAGGATGGGCCGGAAGCGCGCCGCGGCGGCGTCCTGCGCGGCTTCCATTACCGAGAGGCCCGCGTTCTTGCGCTGATTGGCGAACTCCACCAGGAGAATCCCGTTCTTCGTGACCAGGCCGATCAGCATGATCATACCGATCTGGCTGAAGATATTGATCGTCTGGTTGAAGTACCACAGTGCCAGGAGCGCGCCCGCGACCGCGAGCGGCACCGTCAGCATGATGATCAACGGATCGCGGAAGCTCTCGAACTGCGCGGCGAGCACCAGATAGGTCAGGATCAGCGCGAAGATGAACACGAACAGCAGGCTCGACGAACTCTCGGAAAAATCGCGCGCGGCCCCCGACAGATCGGTGGAGAACGACTCGTCGAGGACCTTGTCGGCGATGCGGTTCATGGCGGCGATGCCGTCGCTCAGCGTGTAACCCGGCGCGAGCCCGGCCGACACGGTGGCGGAAACGTAGCGGTTGTACCGGAAAAGTTGCGGCGGGTTCGACGACTCCGTCGTGTGAATCACGTTGTCGAGCTGGATGAGTCGGCCGTCGCGGTTGCGCACGTAGATCATGGTCAGGTCGACGGGTTCGTTGCGATCGGCGCGCGCGAGCTGCCCGATGACCTGGTACTGCTTGCCATCTTTGATGAAATACCCGTAACGCTGGCCGCTCAACGCGAGCTGCAACGTCTGGGCGACGTCGTTCACCGAAACGCCGAGCGTCTGCGCGCGCTCGCGGTCGATCTCGATCAAGAGTTCCGGTTTGTTGAATCGGAGATTGACGTCAACGACGTTGAACGTCGGGTCGTTGTTCGCCGCCTCCTGGAACTTCGGCAGCACGTCCTTGAGTTTCTCCAGCGTCGGCGCTTCGATTACATACTGCACGGGGAGCCCGAAGCGCACGCTGCCGCTGCCGACGCTGATGGTTTGTTCCTGCGTCACGAACGTCCGCGCGTCGTTCAGCTGTCGCAACGATTGCGAGAGCGCATTGGCGATTTCCTGCTGCGACCGCTTGCGCTTCTCGGGGGGAATCAGCGTCACCGTCGCGTTACCCGCGTTGGCGCCGCCGGCGTACCCGGATGTGTTGGCCAGGACGACGTCGGCCTCCGGAACCTCGTGGCGGATCAGTTCGATGACGTTGTCCATGTACGCCGACATGCGTTCGAACGACGTCCCCTCGGCGCCGGTGGCGGTGATTCGCAGGCGGCTCCGGTCTTCGAGCGGCGCCAGTTCCCGCGGCATGACGGAGAAGAAGAGCCACATCAGGCCCGCGGACCCCAGCACCGCGACGACCCCGAGCCAGCGGTGGCGCATAAACCCGGCAAGTGCGCGGCGGTAGCCGTCGTTCATGCGCACGAAGAACGGCTCGGTCCGGCGATAGAGCGCGCTGTGTCCCGAGTGGGCCCGGAGCAGCCGCGAGGACAGCATCGGCGTCAACGTGAGCGCGACGAACGCGGAAATCACCACCGACCCGCCGATCACGATGCCGAACTCCTTGAACAGGCGGCCCGTCAGTCCCTGCAGGAACACGATCGGCATGAACACGGCGACCAGCGCCACCGTCGTCGCGATGATCGCGAAGAACACCTCGCGCGAGCCCGCGAACGCGGCGCTGATGGGATCCATGCCGCTCTCGATTTTCGAGTAGATATTCTCCAGCATCACGATCGCATCGTCGACGACAAGCCCGATCGCGAGCACCAGTCCGAGCAGCGTCAGCACGTTGATCGAAAAGCCGGCGATGTACATCACGTAGAACACGCCGATCAGAGAAATCGGAATGGCGAGCACCGGGATCAGCGTGGTGCGCCAGTCGCGCAGGAACGCGAAGATGATCAGCACCACCAGAACGAAGGCTGTGAGAATCGTCGTCCGGACCTCGTGCACGGACTTGCGGATGTACTGGGTCGTGTCCCACGCGATGCCCAGGACGACGTCGTCGGGGAGGTCGCGGTCGAGCTGTGCGATACGCTTGTAGAACTCGTCGGCGATGGCGATGTGATTCGAACCCGGTTGCGGCACGAGTGCCACGGCCACGCGCGGGCCGGCGAGTCCCTTGGAGATCGAGCGCTGATCCTCGGGGCCGAGTTCCGCCGTCCCGATGTCGCCGAAACGGAGCAGGCGTCCGTTATCCTCGCGCAGGATCATCCGGTTGAACTGTTCCGGTGTTTCCAGACGGCTCAGCGTGCGGACGGGAAGCTCGATGGTCGCCCCTTCGATGCGACCCGACGGCAACTCCACGTTCTCCGCGGTAAGGGCATTACGCACGTCGGTCGGCGTGACGTGATATGCGCCCATCTTGAGCGGGTCCATCCACAGCCGCATCGCATAACGCTTCTCGCCGTAAATGCGAACCTCGCTGACACCGGGGATCGTCTGCAGTCGCTCCTTGAAGACTTTCTCCGCGATGTCGGAGAGCTGCAGGAGGTCGCGCGTGGGACTGGCCACGTTGACGACGACGATCGGGGTGGCGTCCGCGTCGGCCTTGGAAACGCGCGGTGGATCGACGTCGGGGGGAAGCGAGCTGACCGCGCCCGCGACCTTGTCGCGAACGTCGTTGGCGGCGGTCTCCAGGTTGACGCCGAGATTGAACTCCATCGTGATGTCGCTGCGTCCCTCGCGGCTGACCGAACTGATGTAGCGAATCCCGGGGACGCTGCTGATTTCTTCTTCGAGCGGCTGCGTGATCTGTGAATCGATGACGTCCGCGTTGGAACCGGTGTACGTCGTGCGCACCGTGATGACGGCCGGATCAACGTTGGGATACTCGCGCACACCCAGGTAGGTGAACCCGATGATACCGAAGATGATGATCGCGATCGAAAAGACGATGGTCAGGACGGGGCGCTGAATGCAGGTCGACGAAAGGCTCACGGCGGCGGTCCTTGTCAGTCGACGCCGGCGATCGCCACCGCCGTGCCCGGCTTGAGCTGCAGGATCGCCGACGTGATCAGCGTGTCGCCCGGGTCGAGTCCGTGAACGACCTCGACGCGTTCGTCGGAACGCGTGCCGATGTCGACGCTGCGTGATTCGGCCTTGCCGGCCGAGTAGACGAAGACGTGGTGACCGTTGAGTTCCGGGATCAGCGCGTACGCGGGGACGGTAAGGGCGTCGCGCTCGGCCAGCACGATCGAAACGTCGGCGAACGCGCCCGGCACCAGCGCGCCGTCCGGGTTGGGGCTCGTAGCGCGAACGCGGAGCGTACGCGTCGACGTGTCGATGCTGGATTCGAGTGCGTAGATGCTGCCGCTGAACGTCCGCGTGACGCCCTGGACGGTGAAGTCGATATGGTCGCCCGCCTTGATGAGGCTCGCGTAGCGCTCCGGCACGGAGAAGTCGATCTTCACCGGCGTGTCGTCGCGAAGCGTCGCGATCAGCATCGAAGGGGTCACGTAGCTGCCTTCGCTGACGCTGCGCAGCCCGATCACGCCGTCGAACGGCGCGTGGATCTCCGCCTTGGCAAGTTGTGCGTGGATCAGTTGGACATCCGCTTTGGCGGCGTCGAGTTCGTTGGCGGCGTTGTCGTACTCGCGCTCGCTGGTGAGGCTCTGTTCGAAGAGCTGATGCTGGCGATCCGCTTCGCCCTGCGCGATCGCGAGGCGCGCATCGCCACGGGCCAGCTGCGCGCGCAGCTCGGAATCGTTGATCTTGAGAAGCAGTTGTCCCTTGGCGACGCGTGTGCCTTCGTCGAAGAGGATCGACACGATCTTGCCGGAGACTTCGCTGCGGATTTCGACTTCTTCGTTGGCGCGGATCGTACCCACGGACGTGACGCGATCGGAGAGGCGTTCGGTCTTGATCACCGTCGTGGTGACCGAGAGGGGAGCGCCGGGCGCGCTTCCCGCGGACGATCGCGCTCCGCGCGCGCCGGAGTTGCCGCGCAGCACGCCCACCTTGAGGACGACGAGCAGCGCCAGGACGGCGACGACGCCGAGGATCAGTCCGGTGCGCCTGGTGCTGGAAGTCACGATGATCCCTTCGATTCCGGCGCCGGTGCCAGGGGGGCGTCAGCCGATCTCGAGCATCCGGTCGAGCGCGCGTTTGGCGCGCACACGGATGTCCTTCGGAACGTCGATTTCGTAGCGGTTGTACCGGAGCGCGTCGAGCGTATCTTCGAGCGTGATCTCGTTCATGTGGGGACAACGCACGCTGCACAACCGAAGGGTCTCCTTGTCGGGATTCTCGGCGATGATGTTGTCGCCCATGCTGCACTCGGTCAGAAGGAGATAGCGCGGCGCTTTCGAGGCGCGCACGAATTCGATCATGCGCGACGTGCTGCCGGAGAAGTCCGACGCTTCCACCACGGCCGCGCTGCACTCGGGGTGCGCCAGCACCACGACGTCCGGGAACTGTTTGCGCACCGCCACGATGTCTTCGACGGTGAACTTCTCGTGCACCTCGCAGCGGCCGTGCCATCCCACCAGGTGGTAGTGGAGGTTGGCGGGTCCCGCTTCGCGCGACTCCGCCGACTTTGGCTGCCGGGTGGGAAAGATCACCTGGCGCCCGGTCTCGCGGGCGACGTTCTGCGCGAGGTATTCGTCGGGAAGAAAGATGACGCAGTCGGATCCCAGCGACTCGACCACCCGTGATGCGTTGCTCGACGTGCAGCACACGTCGGTTTCCGCCTTCACGTCGGCGTAGCAATTCACGTACGTGACCACCGGGACGCCCGGGAACTGCCGCTTCAGGTCGCGCACGTCCTCTGCGGTGATGCTCGCGGCCAGCGAACACCCGGCCTTCTTCGCCGGGAGGAGCACTGTCTTGTCCGGACTCAGAATCTTCGCCGTTTCGGCCATGAAGCGAACGCCGCAGAACACGATCGGGTCACGGTCGGTCTGAGCGGCCTTGCGCGAGAGTTCCAGGGAGTCGCCGACGACGTCGGGGACCGTGTGGTAGAGCGCGGGCTCCATGTAGTTGTGTCCGAGGATGATCGCCCCGCGCTCGTCCTTGAGGCGGTTGATCTCGAACACCAGTTCCGCCTTGATCCGAAGCTCCGGCTCGGGGACGACGCGCGAGAGCTTGTCCACCATCAGGCGGTAGGTCTCTTCCACGGATGACGCGCGGATGCTCATGAGTTGAACATACGGAATCCGCCCCGGGGCGCTATTCGCCGTGCCCGGGCATCTCGGATTCGGCGACCCATTTGCCGACCGTCGCCGCGTGCGGGGCCGCCTCGGCAGGCGCATCGCCGCCCCAGCGGGCTTCGATTTCCTTCATCAACTCGGCGACCATGTCTTCCTCTTTGACCTTACGGCTGATCTTGCCGTCGATGTAGATGAGTCCCTCGCCGTCGCCGGCGGCGATTCCGATGTCCGCGCCGGCCGCCTCGCCCGGCCCGTTGACCGCGCATCCCATCACCGCGATGTTGATGGGCCGGCGCAGGTGGGCGGTGCGTTTCTCGACTTCCTCGGCGATGCGGAATAGATCGATGCGGTTGCGCGCACACGTCGGGCACGCGATCACGCGCGGCATGTTCGTGCTCAGATGGAGCGCCTGCAGAATCTTCTGCGCCACCTTGATCTCGTCGACCACGTCGGCCGCGAGCGACACGCGCATGGTGTCGCCGATGCCTTCGTTCAGCAGGATACCGAGGCCGACCGACGAGATCACCGCGCCGCTCAGGCCGGGCCCGGATTCGGTGATGCCGATATGGCGCGGATAGTCCGACTTGCGCGCGAACAGGCGGTACGCCGCGAGCGCGAGCGGCACGTGTGACGCCTTCAGCGAGATGATGATGTCGTGGAAGTCGTGTTCTTCGAGTACGGCGATATGGCGAAAGGCGCTCTCCACCATCGCCTCCGGCGTGGGGAAGCCGTACTTCATCAGCAGGTCTTTCTCCAGCGATCCGCCGTTGACGCCGATGCGAATGGGGAGCCTGTACTCCTTCGCCTTCTCGACGACCGCGGCGACGCGTTCCTTGCTGCCGATGTTGCCCGGGTTGATGCGCAGCTTCGCGATGCCGGTCCCCGCGACCTCGACCGCCATTCGGTAGTTGAAATGGATGTCCGCCACCAGCGGGACGCGAATCTGCCGGACGATCTTTTCCGTCGCACGAACGCTTTCGATGTCCGGGACGCTGACGCGCGCGATGTCGACGCCGGCGTCTTCCATGCGCTTGATCTCGTCGACGGTGCGTTTGACGTCCGTTGTGGGCGTGGTCGCCATCGACTGGATGGAAACCGGGGCGCCTCCGCCAACGGCGACGGCGCCGACCATGACCTGGCGGGTCGGCAAGAATGAAGCTGTACTCACGTGTGTTCCGATCCGTGGGTGTGGGTGTTCGGGCAGTGCTGACGTTGTGAAAAAGGTACACCCGCGACCCAGTATCGCGCAAGGTGTTTCGCCGCCCGGAACCCGCCTAGCCCCAACGTACAGCGTCAGTTACGACGATCCCCCGCGACCCGAGCTCGAACTTCGTCACTTGGATGGCAGGCGAGTGCCCGGTATAATGGGACGATGATAACCCTTCGATTCCTCGCTGTGTGCGCATTGTCGGCAGGCGTGCTCGCGACCGCGGGTCCTGCCCGCGCGAAACGAACGGTCGCGCCGGAGGGGTGGATCTCCGGCGGCTTCGTCAATCCCGACTACGACCCGAGTCCGCTGGCGGTTGGGCGCGCCGGGCTGGGACTCTGTTTCTTCGATCGCCTGAGTCTCGGGGGAAGTGTCCAGGTGGACCGGGATCACTGGTTCGGGTTCGGCTACGTCGGGACCACGTTGCCCGAAATCTTCTACGTGGAGACATTCGGACGCTTCTACGTGGGCCGCCGTGACGATATCAGCGATACGGCGACTTCGTGGTCTGCCGGCGTGCGCACCGGCACCAGCGCCGTCAAACTGTTTGCGGACGTGCACGGCATCATCCAGCCCGGGCACGGTCTTGGTGTGAGCGTCGGCGTTTCTTTCTGAGCGAATCCCGTCTTCACAGCCACAAAAGAAAGAGCCCGGGACGGATCCTCGTCAACCGTCGTCGCCGTGAAAGAGGGAGAAAAGGCGGCTTCGTCGACTTCGAGGATCGGTTCCGGGCTCGTTCTGCGATTTTTCACCGGCGGGTGGTGCGGGACTCCCGAACCATTCGTCCCAACACCAGGATGTATCTCTAAGATCCAATCCCCCCGCCGGTGAGAACTCTTCGTCGAGCGAAGAGAAGAATTCCGGTGGTCGGTACCAGTGGACTTACGCCCCCACCGTCCACATGGCTGCTGTACCGTTAGGATGCTCGACCACCGGAATATCTGTGAGTCTCGCCGCTAGGAAACGATAAACCACGCCCCGGGACAATAAGGCTTTATAGGGCAGGCATTGGGTAGTCATTTAACCTCTTAGCGCGAACGAAGATACGCGGCCAGATTGATCTCGCGATGATCGATCTGGAGCTTGCGCCGGATGGACTGCCGGTGCTTGTGCACCGTCTGCGGGGAAAGCCCGAGGGTCTCCGCAATCTGCTTGGACGGTCGGCCCTTCCGGATCATCTCGAGGATGTCGAGTTCGCGAGGCGTCAGCTTGGCCACGTTGTTCTGGAACTGGTCGATGTGCTCCCCGGTGATCTCGTCCAGGCTTCGCATGAGCGAGTCGACTTCACCGGGGCCCAGACGCCCCTGTTCGTGCAGGCGCCGCAGGGCCGGCCGGAAGAGATTGTCGATGTTCATGCACAGGTCCCGCCGGTACTCCGACTTGCCCTCCTCCAGGTGCTGGAGCACTTCGTTGAGCGCGATGTTCTTTCGTACGGTCTCGACGTGATCCCGCCGGAGTTTCTCGGTGGTCTCCCGCAGCCGCTCGTCCGCCCGCCGGTATTCGGTCATGTCGCGGGTCACGGCCAGGACGCACGGACGCCCACCCAGCTCGATGATCTCGGCGGACACCAGGCAGGCGCGTGGCTCTCCCTTCTTGGTGTGGACCTCGATGTCGAAGTCGCGCACGCGACCGTCCCGGGCGAGTGCATCCATGAGTGCCTGGCGCGCGTCGGGATTCTTCCAGATTCCGACCTCCAGCGTCGTCCGGCCGACGACTTCGTCGCTGGTAAAACCGGTGATGGCCTCGAATCCCTCGTTGGTTTCGATCATCTCGCCGGTGTCCATGTACGTGATCGTGATCGAGTCCGGGCTGTTCCGGAACGCCTTCTCGTAGCGCTCGCGCAGCGCGCGAATCTCGACCTCGGCAGCTTCGCGCTCGGTGACGTCGCGGTAGTTCATCACGACGCCCTGCACGGCCGGGTCGTCGACGAGGTTCTGCACGACGACTTCGAGCTGGCGCCACGACCCGTCTTTATGACGCGCGCGCACCATGCCGACGCGCACCACGCTTCCGGCCTCCCGTTCGACTTCGGCGAGATGCGCGAGAGCGTCGTCCAGGTCTTCCGGATGGATAAAGTCGAAGGGGTTGGTCCCGAGAATCTCGCGCGGATGGTAACCCAGCACTTTCTCGATGGACGGACTCGTGTAGATTGTCTTCAGGTTGCTATCGACAACCTTGATGACGTCGAACGCGTTCTGGATGAGTGCCTTGAAGAGGAGCGCAACGCGTCCGGCGTCGAGCGATTCGTGGACGTTCGGGTTCATGGGCGCTCCGCCGGTTTGGGTATGAACTTGGTACCCCCCAAGGATAGGACTAAATGGCGTCGGAATCAAGCGTTCCGCCGCTTGCCCCTTATGATATCGTAAGTTATGGCTACCCGAATGCCCGGGTTTCCGATGACGAATCCAGCCCTCGAGAGTCTCAAGGAAGCGGCGGAGAAATTTCCGCCCGAACCCGGGGTCTATCTGTTCAAGGACGAGGCCGGTCGCGTTCTCTACGTCGGTAAGGCGCAGTCGTTGCGCACCCGCATTCGCAGCTATTTCCGAGAAGGAGCCGACGGTCGCGCGCAGATCGAATTCCTGCTCCAGCGGGCGCGGTCGCTGGACTTCATCGTGACCGAGACGGACCAGGAAGCGTTCATCCTCGAAAACAACCTGATCAAGAAACATCGGCCGAGGTACAACGTCGTCTTCAAGGACGACAAGACCTACGTCAATCTACGCCTCAACGTGGACCATCCGTTTCCGCGGCTGACCGTCGTCCGTCGTCCGCGTCGCGACGGTGCCGCGTACTTCGGGCCGTTTGCCTCGGCGGGATCCGTCCGGCAGACGCTTCGCACGATCGGCCGGATCTTTCCGATGCGCACCTGTACGGATGCCGAACTCACCAGCCGGACGCGGCCGTGTCTCTACTATTATATCGACCGCTGCCCGGCGCCGTGCGTCGGCAAGATCGGTGCCGAGGACTACGCCGAGACGGTCAAGCGCGTGACCATGTTTCTCAAGGGACGCGGAAACGAACTTCTCAAGACGCTCCGCGACAAGATGGAGCTCCAGGCGGCCGAACGCCGTTACGAAGAAGCGGCCCGCACGCGCGACCAGGTTTTCGCCATCCAGCGCGTCGTCGAGCGACAGCGCATCACGTCGCCGCAGCGCGCCGAACGCGACGTTTTCGCGGCCTATCACCAGGAAGAACGTCTCGTGATTCAACTGTTGAGTGTGCGTGACGGACAGGTGTCCGGCGGCGAGACGTTCTCATTCGGGAGCGCGCTCGAGCCCACCGGAGTGCACATGGCGTCGTTCCTCAATCAGTACTACCAGCGCGGCGTCACGATTCCCGACGAGGTATTGCTGGCGGACGAGATCCCGGATGCGCCGGCGCTCGCGCAACTGCTGTCCGATCGAGCGGGCCGCGCGGTGCAGATCGTCGTGCCGCAACGCGGCGAGCGCGCAATGCTCGTCGAACTCGCCCGCAAGAACGCGCGCATTGCCTTCGACGAGGGGCGGGGTGGAGAGCGCAACCGGGAACTGCTGGAGGACATTCGCGACATGCTGGGGCTGGAGCACTATCCGCGGCGCATCGAATGCTTCGACATCTCGAACATCCAGGGCACGCGGGCCGTCGGGTCCGGCGTGGTGTTCATCGACGGCGAACCGGCCCGGGGGTTCTACCGTCGGTATCGCATCCGGACCGTCGAAGGTTCGGACGACCCCGCAATGATGCGCGAGGTGCTGGATCGGCGGATCGCCCGCGGTCTCAAAGACGGCGACCTGCCCGACCTGGTGGTCGTGGACGGAGGCCGCGGGCAGCTCAACGTGGCGCTCGATGTTCTCCGGCGGCTGGGCGCCGATTCGATCGACGCGATCGGGATCGCCAAGGTCCGCGACCGCGGCAACCGCAAGGTCCGCGGCAGCGAACGCATCCACATGCCGGGTAAAGAGGAGTCGCTTCTCCTGGACGGTCAGTCGCCCGCATTATTCCTGCTCGAGCGGATTCGCGACGAGGCCCATCGCTTCGCCAACACATACCACCATCAACTACGGCAAAAGGGGATGGCGGAGTCCCGGCTCGACGGCATCGCCGGCATCGGGCCCGTCCTGAAGCGACGACTGCTGCAGGAGTTCGGCAGCGTCGAGCGTATCCGCAAGGCCTCGCTCGAGGCGGTCGCCGCGGTCCCCGGGATGTCCCGCCGCCGGGCCCAGGCGGTCAAGGACGCCCTCGGCTGACCGGGGGGCGCCGGGAAGACCCCGGGCCACCCCGAACGCGTTGACTTTTTATGGCCAGCCCCCTATGATGCCTGTGGTTACGCCCGCTTTGGAGCGCGCGGACCGAATCTCCCCACCGGCTTTTCATTGGTAACCAACGGTCACGGCAGGCACACGCGCGGACGCACCATGCCACATCGCCGTGCCCGGCCCGGACGCTGACGGCCCGCTGCCCAGCACGAAACGTTTGTCGGAGGTTCTCGAAGTGAATTCGAAACGCGCTTTTGCCCTGCTGTCCATCGCGCTGGTCTCGGCGCTGGTTGCGTGCAATGACACGACCAAGCCCGAGCCCCCGGCGAAGCCGCCGCAGATCACGACCGCCGCCAGCTACACGACCGGCAAGCCGGCGCTCCTGACGAACAACGATGTGTTCAGCATTCTCGTCACCGCAGCCGGACAGGTCTGGATGGGCGGCGAGTCCGGGATCCGGTTCTATCCGTCCATCACTTCGACGACACCGGCCGGCGACCCGGTCAACGAGATCAACGGGCTCCCGAACCCCTACGTCCGCGCCATGGTCGAGTACAACGGTCGGGTGTACGTCGCCACGTGGGGCGGCGGCATCGGGATCTTCGACGAAGGCACGCAGCAGTGGTCGAGCAAGCAGGCCGGGACCAGTGCGACCAGCCTGCTCGACAATCACGTGAGCGATGCCGTGATCTCGACCGCAGAGGATCGCATCTACTTTGCGACCAACCTGGGTGTCAGCATTTACAACCCGACCGCCGGGACGTTTTCGAATTTCGTCGATCTCGGCCCGGACCTCATTGTTTCGTCGGTTGAAGTCCGAGACGACAATGGCACAATCGAGCGCTGGTACGGTCCGCGTTACGATACGGTGGATCCGGGCGCCGCGGGCGGGCACGGGATTACCGTGTCGCGTGGCGGCAATGTGTACCACTTTACGACCTCGAACTCGCCGCTCCCGGAGCCGCGCGTCAACGACATCTTCTACGACAGTGTCCGCAATGTATTCTGGGTCGCGTTCGTCACCGCCGGCATTGCGGAGGTAAGCGTGGCCAACTCCACGTGGACGTTCTACACCACGGTGCAGGGCCTGCCTTCGAATACGGTCTACTCGATTACCCGCGCCAACGACGATGTCTGGGCGGGGACCCAGGCCGGGCTCGCGCGACTGAAGGGCAACGGTCACTGGGAGTCGTACGATCGCAGCGGCGGGCTTCAGTCCGACCGCGTTCGTCTCGTCTACACCGACGACGGATCGCGCCTGTGGCTGGGATTCGTGGAAGCCGGAGCCGCGCGCGTGAATCCGGCGTCGGCGCAGTAGCTCACGGAATCTCGAAAAATTTCGGGAAGCGGGTCAGGTTGCGGATGCCGGTTCGGGTAACCAGAACCGTATCCTCGATGCGGACCCCGCCGTGCGGGAAATAGTACAGCCCCGGTTCGACCGTCACGACCATTCCAGCTTCCAGCGTGGTGTCGTTCATCGCGATGCGCGGCGGTTCGTGGATCTCGAGTCCGAGTCCGTGACCGGTTCCGTGAAAGAACCCCTGCATTCGTCCCTTCGCTCGCCCCGTGGGGAACCCCCGCGCCTCGAACAATTCCAGAATCGCACCATGGATGTCGGCGACACGCGCGCCATGCCGGATCGCCCGTAAGGCGCCGCGTTGCGCATCGCTCACTGCGGCATACATCCGCTGAACGAAGTCGCTTGGCCGGCCCTTGACCACGGTGCGCGTGATGTCGGCGAAGTACCCCGACGATTCGGCGCGCGGGAAGATGTCGATGATAATGGGATCGCCGGCGCGGATGGGACCGCCGCCGACATCGTGCGGGTCGCAGCCGCGCTTGCCCGGGGCCACGATGGTGTGCGCGGGGATCAGTCCGCGCGCGAAGATCTCGCCGTTGACCGCCTGGCGGAGTTCATCGGCGGTCAGGCGTTTGCGGCCGGACATCACCCAGCCGTCGCGCACGCGGGCGCCGCGGAGCATGTCGATGGCGGCCTGCAGTCCGGCCTCGGTGGCTCGCATCGCGCGGTGGATCTTCGTCACCTCGGCCGGGGTCTTGAGGAGCCGCTCCGGAAAGACGGGCCCATCGGCCACCTTGACGCCGATGCGATTGCGCCGGAGTCCCTCCAGCACTCCCGATGGAAACGCGCCCGGCACCCGGACCGACCGGATGCCGAGGTCGCGCAGCACTTCGGCGATGACGTCGGCCACCGCCGGTGCGTGTCCCAGACGGTCGCGGGCCCGGTCCGAATAGCGGGAGAACGAAAGCACCCGGTGCGCGGTCGACTGTTTCCGGGCGCGATCGATTTCGAGGTCGCTCATCACCATGATGCGGCGCCCGGAGGCGGTGCGGATGAAGACGAATGGATCGGGACAGAAGAATCGCGTGGCGTAAAGGGCGTCCGCATCGGATTCGCTGGACGCGTACAACAGAATCGTGTAGGCCTTGTGGGTCGATCGTCGCATAAAACCCCCTCCGCGGGTGTCCGCCGATCATCGCAATACGTGGCCGCGCTGTAAAGAGCACCCATGACCGAAAAACGTATCGATCTGCATACCCATTCGACCTTTTCGGACGGCATCCAGCCACCTGCCGCCCTGGTTGCGCTTGCGGTCACCAAAGGAATCGCCGCGATTGCGCTGTCGGACCACGACTCGCTGGAAGGGTTTCCTTCCCTCAAAGCGGCCGCGGACCCGGCCGGCATCGAAGTGCTCACCGCGGTGGAGTTGAGCTGCGAGCACAACGGAAAGGACCTGCATATCCTCGGCTACGGCGTCGACCCGAAGAACGAGGCGCTGCAAACTTTGTTGCGCAACTTCCGGGCCGCGCGCCAGCAGCGAGGGATTCGCATCGTCGAGAAGCTGGCGGAGCAGGGAGTCCATCTCGATATCGAACGCGTCCTTGCCAAGTCCCGCGGCGGGGCGCTCGGGCGTCCACACATCGCGGAAGCGCTTCGCGAGGCGGGGCACGTCCCCGACCATGCGCAGGCATTTGCGCGCTACATCGGCGAGGGATGTCCCGCGTACGTCGACAAGTACAAGATCAATCCCGAGGACGCCGTCGCCAGCATCCGGGACGCGCGTGGTCTCGCCTTCGTGGCGCATCCGGGCTATTACCTGGAAGACATGGACGCGTTCTTCGAACTCCTCGATCGCGGATTCGACGGCATCGAAGTGTATCACCCGCATCACAGCGGTCCGGTGATCGCGCGCTTGCTCGCGATTGCGAAAGAACGCGGGCTGCTGATCTCCGGCGGGTCCGACTTTCACGGCTTCGCCGGGCGCGACAATCTCGGCGAGCCCCCGGTGGCGTACGCGTTGCTCGAGCGCATTCGCGAGGCGCTCAGCGACGGGAGAAAGACATGATCGAAGAAGGAAAGAAAGCTCCCGACTTCACGCTCAAAGCCGACGATGGCAAGGCCGTGACCCTCTCCGGGTTCCGGGGCCGTCCCGTCGTGCTGTTCTTCTATCCCAGGGCGGACACCCCCGGGTGAACGGCCGAAGCCTGCGATTTCCGTGATGAAATCGCCGCATTCAAGAAGAAGAAGGCCGTCGTCCTGGGCATCAGCAAGGACAGCGTCGCCGATCAGGCGAAGTTCCGCGCCAAGTACGACCTCCCGTTTCCGCTGTTGAGCGATCCCGACGGGACGGTCTGCGCCGCCTACGACGTCATCAAGGACAAGTCGATGTACGGGAAGATCTTCAAGGGGATCGAACGGTCGACGTTCGTGATCGACGCCGAAGGACGCGTGAAGAAGATTTTCCGCAAGGTCAAAGTCGCCGGGCACGCGGACGCGGTGCTCGAAGAACTCTAGCGAATTCCCCGCACCGCGCCCACGAACCGGCGTTAGCTGCCGTCTACTTGACGAGCGTCATCTTTCTCACGTCACTGAACGTGCCGGCCGTCAGCCGATAGAAATACACGCCCGAACTCGCCGGGTTTCCCCGGTCGTTGAGACCGTTCCATGCGATCGAATACGAACCCGCCGCCCGCTCGCCGTCGACCAGCGTGCGTACCAGTGCGCCGCGCACGTCGTAGATCCGCAACTCGACCCGCGAACGAGTCGCGACGTCGTAACGAATCGTGGTCGATGGGTTGAACGGGTTCGGGTAGTTCGGCCGGAGCGCGAACTGCGACGGCAGCGGCTGGCCGACACCGGTCGGCGCGCCCGTCACTTCGAAGACCCCGGCGTGCACGTCGCAGCCGCCACCTGGGTTGTACACCACCAGGTCGTAGAAACCGTCGGCCGCTCCGGTGAGATCGAAGTCGGCGAGGATTCGGTCCTTGCCGACCCACTCCACCGACGTGGACGAAATCGTGGTCGCGCCGAGAACCAGGTCCACGGTGCCGACGCGCGCGAACCCGCTGCCGTCGATCTGCACCTGCACCGGCGTGCCGCTGACGCCGGTCGCGGGCGCCCACGTCGTGGCGGCCGGCGCGGGCCAGCTTCCGGTCATCGTCGTCGAAATCGGATCGCCGTTGCCGCTCAATAGCTGCACCGACGCGTGGCTCGGCCGGTCGTAGCCGTTGCTGTTCGGCGCGGTTCCGCCGTTGAACAGCATGTTGTTCGTGCTGCCCGGATACGGATCACCCGCGTTCCCGCGATTGAGATTCGCTTCCATCTCGGCGAGACCGTCCGCCTGCACCAGCGCGAGACCGCGCGGCCGCGTATTCGTCGTGCCTCCGGTGTTCGCCGACTGGCCCGTGTTCATGATGGCGCGATCGACATGCCAGATCGCGAGACCGCCGCCGCCCCACACGTTGACGTCGGACCCCAGTGGCTGGCGGTTCTCCACGAGGAACGTTTCGTTGGGCGGCGACATGTCCTGCTGCGCCCAGCCGTCTTCGCGCGTTTCGAAATCCGTGAAGTAGCTCTCGCCGCCCCCGGAGACGGACACGTCGTCCAGCACGAACGCGCCGCACGCGGTCGCGTAGCTGCCGTCTTCGTCCGACCATGCCGGGTCCGAGGTCACACGGAACGAAACCGTGTAGTCCGCGGGGCCGGACAGAATACGGCGTCAGATCGACGATGAAGGTCCCCGATGCCGAGCCGTTGTAGGTCGCGAACGTCGTCGTCGTCCCGCCGACGGTGATGTTGCCGTAGGCGTAGTCGTAGCCCGGTTCGAGGTCGCAGGAATACTTGTATGTCAGGCTCACGGTGCCCGATCCATTGTAGGTGAAGTCGCGCGACACCGTTTCATCCCACCCGTTGCCGTATCCGCTGCCGCCGCCCCAGTTGCGCGACGCCGCTTCCGCTGCCAGCAGGCCGCAGCGCATCGAGTAGCTGCCCGCGATCTTGCAGTCGGTCATGCGACGCCAACGCTCATTGGTGACGCCCAGACGATAGATGGTGTTGTTGAATTCGACGTCGTCGACGGCGTAGTTGGTCGGCTTCGAATCGACATCCACGACGTTGACCCACCCGAGCTGGTCCTTGGACCACGCGCACATGTGCGACGGGTTGTTGGGCAGGTTCCAGTTGCCGGCGCCCATCAGGCCCCAGTGGCCGATCCCCTGGGCCCCGCCGTTGACGTCGTAGAGGTCGGGAAGACCGAACGCGTGCCCGAACTCGTGGCAGAACACGCCGATGTCGATGACCGTCGCGCCGCCGCAGTTGAACGCCGGCTGGATGACGTAGTCATTGACCCGGATGACGCCGCCGCCCGTGCGCGCGTCGTTGGTCGCGTAGGAACCGCCCGTCAGGCCGACGAGCGAATACCGGTGCGACCAGATGTTGCCGCTCACGCCGCACTCGGCGCCCTCTTCGGGCTGCACGAACGCAACGAAATCGACGTAGCCGTCGTCATCGCCCGAGTTCGGGATGCCGTCGGGGCCGTCGTTGTCGTACTGCCCGAAGTCGACCGCGGCGTCGTTGGCGGCGAGTGTCGTCGTGATCAAATCGCCGACATGGGCGGTGCCGCACAGGCCATCGCAGGTGCCGGCGCCGGCGTAGTAGGCGTCGGTGTTCGGCAACGCCGTCCACCCGTAAACCGTTCCGGTTACCGAGAGGTTGCCGTACGAGATCTCGTTGTAGAATTGAGTCAGCGTCCGCGGCACGTACGGCCCGTCGAACAGCTTGGTCTGGAGCGTCGAAACCGGGAACGGATCCGCGCCCGTGTTCGAGTACTTCACGCAGAATACCGGAATGGAAAATGCGCCACTGACGCTGTACTGCGGGCGCTCGGCGGCCGGAATCATGTCGCGGTTGTAGAATCCACGCGATGCGATGAAGCGCTCGCGCGCCTCGCGAATCTTCTCCGTCTTCTTGATCCATGCGTTCTGGAACTGGAACGCACTCGCGCCGCGCTCGTTGACACTCTGGATCACTTCCGGCGGAATCTCGACGCCCGGCGCGGGGGAGACGATCTGCGCCAGCGACGGGGACGCCAATACAATGAGAAGGCCCAGCGTCAGCAGGGTTCTGCGCATAAAAAGTAACCTTTCCGTTTGGGATGAACTGCGAGAAGTGGACGCTTAATTATAGCGCAGGAAACGCGTGCTCGTCATGCCCGTTTTTGGCGTCGGGACGGCCCGATCACGCGATAACGGAGGAAGACTTCGTCGCCGATTCGGCGCAGCGATTCGAGTTCGAGAACGACGTGGTCTTTCTTCAGGAATCCCTCGCCGTCGAGCAGCGAGGGCGCGCCGCGGCCGCCGATCAGCCGGGGCGTGACCGTTACGTACAGCCGGTCCACGAGTCCGGCCTTTTCGAAGCTGTAGTGCGCCTCGCCCCCGCCTTCCAGAAGGATGCTGCGCAGACCGCGGGCGCGAAGGTCGGCCAGCACGGCTCCGGGGGTCAGCGACCTTCCGGGCATGACCACCACTTCCGCGAGTTTGGAGAATCTTCGCACGCGCGCCGCGGGCGCCCGGCGCGTGGTGTAGATGATGCGCTGCGTGTCGGGAGCGGAGAAGAACCGGGCCCGGATCGGAAGATCGAGCGCGTGCGTGAGCACGACGTTCACGGGATTGGGCGACCGTCCCGCCCGTACGCGACGGGCGCGCAGGTCGTCGTAGCGGATCGCCATGGGGTAGCCGTCGTGCCGGACCGTTCCGGCCCCCACGACGACGGCGTCGGCGCGCGCGCGCAATTCGTCCATCAGCCGGCGATCGTGCTCGCTCCCCAGGGCGAAGTGCTCGCGCGTTCGCGTGGTAATGCGGCCATCCACGCTGACGGCCATGTTGACGATGAGTTCTTCGGCGGATTTTCTCGGCATGAACCTCGGCGCGTGGTTGAGCCGACGCGCGGCGACCACTTATAATACCCGAGATGCCCGCGCCGATCATCGTCTTCCTTCACGATGCGAGATACGACCGTGTCTACCAGGCGGTCAGTATCGTCGCGACGTCGGCGCGCATGGGTCGCAAGACGCAACTCTGTCTGTTCTACGACGCGCTGGCGTCGTTCATGCGCGGATCGTGGGACGACGTGAGCACGCTGCGCTCCGACGATCCCGGCGCCCCGTCGTGGCGGGCCACCCTCGCGCGCAGTTTCGAACTCGCCGACGTCCCGTCGCTCTACGACATGCTTTCGGCCGCGCGCGAAGCGGGCGCCTCACTCTTCGCGTGCAGTACGTCGGTCCGTTATCTCGACCTCGACACCGCCGCGGTCGGTGCGCGCGTCGACGCCATCGTCGGACTCGCGACCATGCTCGACGCCACCGGAGACGACGCGCACCTGATCTACATTTGAGACGCCTGCGGCGCGTCAGGAAAAGATGCGGCGCAGGCGTTCGACCGCGTCCTGGATCACCGGTACCGGCGTTGCCGAGAACGAAAGCCGGATGTTGTCCCCGAAGTGGTGTCCGAAGCACGAGCCGTAAACCGACGCAATACCGTTGTCCATCAGCAGTCGGTAGATGAAGTGGTTGCGTTCGTCGCCCGTGAGGTCGCCGGGGATGACATCTGTGAAATTGGGGAACATGTAGAACGCGCCCGCCGGGAGGTCGACGTCGACGCCACGCAAATCCTTGAGACCCGCGTACAGCGCGTCGCGACGGCGCCGGAATTCTTCGACCATGGTCGCGACCGCCTGCCGGCTCTCCTCCACGTTGTTGAGCGCTTCCGCGGCGGCGTACTGCATGAACGTCGCCACTCCCGCCGTCTGCGTGTAGTTGCCGAGACGGAGAAGTTTGGCCACCTTCGCGTTTCGCGTCACCGCGTACCCGAGCCGCCAGCCCGTCATCGAGAACGTCTTCGAGAGTGTGAAGACCGTGATGATGTTCTCCTGTGCGAGCTTCGACAACGAGACGTGCGCGTGACCGTCGTAGACGATCTTCTCGTACGCTTCGTCGGCAATGACGAAGGCGCCGTGGCGCGTGCAGATGTCGACGATGCGGGTCAATTCGTCGGCGGTGAACACCTTGCCCGTGGGATTCTGCGGGTTGTTGAGATAGAAGAAGTCCCGCCCGCGAACGGCGTCTTCGACGCGGTCGAAGTCGACCGAAAAGTCGCGGTTCAACGGCACCTCGAGAAAGTCGATCTGCGCGAACGGAACGAAGTTTTCCAGCGCGCAACTCCACGTCGGCGAAAACCCGGCGCCGCTCGAAAACAGTTTGAACGAGAGTTCGAGTCCTTCCTGGCCGCCGTACGTCGCGACGACGTGCTTCGGCTCCAGGTCGGTTGCGTCGTGGTCCAGCTTCAGCCGTCGCACGACGGCATCCCGGAAGAAGTCCTCGCCGCCCGATTTCGGATACTTGGTCAGCCCCTTGTCGAGGCCGCGCTTGGCCGCCTCCACGATGAACGACGGCGTGGGGAAGTCGATCTCGCCCCGCTGGAATCGAACGAACTTTCCGCCGGTGCGCTCGTATTCTTCGGCACGAACACGGGCTTCTTCGCTGATGGAGACGATGGGAGACATGCGAATGGCTTCCATCGCGGGACTGAACACGGACCGGAGCGCGCGGGGTGCTGCGGTCGAATCGGTGGTGGGTTGCATGGGACCTTTCGAGCGACGACACCACGCTTCGAGGGGAGCGCCGTCGGTAATGGTGCAATTCGACGAAGCGCTACGACGCCTGCCGCTTTTCCCGACGGCGGCGGCGAGCCTTCTTCCGCAGCCGGCGACGATACATACGCAGTTCGGTATTGAACTGGTCGACCTTCGCGCGGGCCGCGCGGGCGCCGGCGGTCTTGCGTTCGTTTTTGAGTTCGCGAATCTTCTGTTTCAACTCGGGCAGGCTGAGGACCGCGTCCTTGCCCGGTCTCCGCGCGTGCGACGAGCGCTTCGGTTCCTTCGCGCCGCCCGAGAGGAGTTCCACGAGTTCGTCCTTCTTCATCGACGAGATGCCTTTGACATCGCCGAGTTTCTTGGCTTCGTCGCGCAGTTCCGCGACCGTCATGCTTTTCAGGGCTTCGGCGTCCATCGTCGTTCCTTTCGAAATGGGGTTTCGCTTCGGGCCCGCGTATGATACAACACCCCAAAATATCACAACAAGTCGTTCGTGCTCCGAAGTTCGATTTGGGGCGTCCGCATGCCTCGATCGTCGCGTTGCTCCAGCCGGAGCGCGTACACACGCCTCTCCAAGGTGGTCCCTCCATGTTCCGACGAACACTGCCCATCCTGATCGCGGTCCTGGTCCTCGCGTCGTGCGGCAAGAAGAAGAATGAAGAAACGCCGCCGGCCGGCGGGTCGTCACAGCCCCCGGCGTCGGGCGTGACGCACCAGCTTGCGGATCTTTCCGTTCGACAGATTATGCAGGGGCAGGGCTTCGTCGGGACGTCTCCGTCCTCTCCGCGGTTTTCCGCCGACGGTCGCACCCTGTTCTTCAACTGGAACGCGCCCGCGCGGCTCGATTCGATGAACGCGACGAGCCCGCTGGATGCGTACGATCACTACCTCGACCTCAAGAAAGACGCGGGAACGTACCGTCTCGACGTGGCGACGCGATCGATCGAAAAATTGACGGACGCGGTCGCCGACACCACCGCGCCCGACGATTTCGCCTGGGACCGCGCGAAGAAACACCGCGCGGAGATTCGCCACGGGGACGTCTATCTGGTGGACGCGACCACGGGCCGCTCCCGGCGCATCACCGCGACGGTGGCGAAGGAGAGTTCGATCCAGATATCGCCCGACGGTGCCACCGCCTTCTTCCGGCGTGACAACGACCTGTTCTCGGTTGCGTGGGGCGGCGGGCCGTTGACGCAGGTCACCAACCTGTCGCTTTCCGACGACCCGGAGGCCAAGAAGCTGAGTGCGCAGCGCCAGTGGCTCGTCGACCAGCAGAAGGACCTCTTCGACGAGTTCAAAGATCGCGGCGACAAGAAAAAGAACAAGGACAAGCCCGCGGTCGTCTATCTCGGTTCCGGGTACGAAGTGCAGACGATCCTGATTTCGCCGAGCGGTCGCTACGCCGCCGTCGGTCTGAATCATCCCGCCACCGACGTTCGCCGTCCGATCATTCCGCTGGTCGTCACCGAAAGCGGCTACACCGAGACCGAGGAAGTCCGGAGCAAGGTGGGCGACGCGCAGGATGCGACGAGCGTCGTTTTCGTCGATCTCAAGGCCGACACGCTCGTGCAGATGAAGATCGAGGGAAAGATGCAGACCGACGCGCTGTCCTGGTCGCCGAAGGAGGACAAGCTGCTGGTGCGCGGCCTGTCGAACGACTGGCACGATCGTTACTTCATGGTGGCGTCGCCCTCCGACCGCGGTCCCGACGGAAAGGTGTCACCGCTGGTGCTCGACAAGTTCCACGACGACGCGTGGGTGGACGGCCCGTCGTTCTACGAGACGGGCGCGTGGATGCCGGACGGGTCAGCCATCTATTTTATCAGCGAGGCGGACAAGTGGGGCCATCTCTACACGGTGACTTTGTCCGGTCGGCGCACGCAGCTCACGCGCGGACACTTCGAGGTGTACAACGCGGTCCCCGACGAAGCCGGTTCGCGGTGGTTCATCGTGTCCAACGAAGGACGCCCCGGATCGCAGCGCCTGTGGACGATGAACCTGGACGGTTCGAATCGCCGCCTGCTCACCGCCGACACCGGGTACTACTCCGCCGCGTTTTCGGGGGACATGAAGCACGCCGCGATCCTCTATTCGACCCTGACGGCGCCGGACGAGCTCTACCTGTTCGACGCGGACGCGGGCAAGCTCGACGGACCGATCACGCACTCGACGACCGGAGATCTATCGAAGTTATCCGTGGCGCGACCCGGAGACGGTGTCGTTCAGGGCGAACGACGGTGTGGAGATTCCGGCGCAGGTCTTCCGTCCGCAGGATTTCGGCGGGACGCCCAACGGCGCGGGTGTGGTGTTTATCCACGGCGCGGGCTATCTGCAGAACGTCATCGACGGCTGGGGATACTACTGGCGCGAGTTCATGTTCAACACCATGCTCGCGGCCAGGGGCTACACGGTGCTGAACGTCGACTATCGCGGATCGTCCGGATACGGACGCGACTGCCGCGTTGCCATCTACAAGCACATGGGCGGACGCGACCTCGATGACATCGTCGACGGCGCGCACTATCTCGAGCGCGAGTACGGCGTCGGAAAGACGCAGGTCGGCGTGTACGGCGGGTCGTACGGCAGGCTTCCTTACGCTGATGGCGCTGTTCAAGTACCCGGACGACATCGTGTCCGGCGCCGCCTGCGCTCGGTCACCGACTGGGCGCAGTACAACGACTGGTACACGGTGCGCATTCTCGGAGTCCCGTCGGAGGACCCGGACGCGTACAAGCGCTCGTCGCCCATCTACTTCGCCAGCGGGCTCAAGGGCAACCTCGTCATGCTTCACGGGCTGCGCGACGACAACGTCCTCGCCGAAGATATTCTTCGGCTGAGTCAGCGGTTGATCGAACTCGGCAAGGAGAACTGGGAGTTGCAACTGTATCCCGTCGAGCGTCACGGCTTCGAGCGGGCGTCGTCGTGGACGGACGAGTACACGCGCGCCTACAAGCTTTTCGAGCGGACCCTGCCGAACGCGACCGGGACAAAGTAGATATCTGACGTCGTGCGTTCGGGTTGCGATTTTTGCTTTGGCGCTCCCGCGCCGCGGCTGGTAGACTCGATGGAATCTTGGCGGGCGACGTTTGGTGCAGCCGGAAAAGCGCCCCCTCTTTTCGGGCACGGAAAGATTTTTCCGCAGCATCGCGGAAGGCATCCTTCCCTCTGCTTGCGCGGGTTCCACTTGAGATGTTGTTTCTCCCCGCAGCATCTCGACCGCAGCAACGGAGGGAAGGTCTTTTTGGGGGATCAGGGCGTGGGTGCGGTCGGATCGTAGGGCGTGAGGTCGATCCCGTTCGGGAGCGCCAGCATCAGCTGGACGAGCCGGACCTCGTCGTCGGTGATGTCGTTGGGGAGCGGCTGACCCGCGTACATGATGAACCCCGCCGGCAGGTGGCCGAGCCGGATCGTGTGTCCGAGTTCGTGCATCATGATCGTGTAGAGCTTCGCTGAATCGGAAAAATCGTCGACGATTCGAATGTTGTCCTGCGCGGGATAGCCGTTCGCGTCGTTGCTGTAAATCGTAATCCCGTTCTGCCCGCCCATCTGCGCCCGCGGCAAGAAGTTCATGACCACACCCGTCGCCGGCGGCGACGCCACCTCGGTGAAGACGGAGAGGCCCGTGCGCGCGTTCCATTGCGCCGCCGCCTGCCGCGCCAGCGCCCCGTAATCGACGCCGAGCGTGTTGGCGAAATTCGGCGGGTAGTACGGGATCGGGTAGCTCGCCCATTTCTTGAGAATCGGCGTCGATCCCGCCTTGATCATCGCGGCGAGCAGGAGGTCCAGCGTGCTGTCGAACAGCGGGGAATCGGTGGCGACGAAGGGGATCATCGGAACCTGAATCGCACTGTCCGCCGACATCGGAAACGTCGTCTCGAACGTGTGGAACGGAATCGACGCGGTGCCGGTCTGGATGCGGATGGCAAGCGTTCCGGATCCCAGGTCTTCGGCGGTCATCTGTCCGTTCGCGTCGGTCGACGCCTGGCGCGACGTACGCGACGTCACCAGTACGTCGAGTCCTTCGACCGGCGTCCCCGTCATGGTGTTCGAGCACGTCACGCCGAAGGTCAGGCCCGGAACACGAATGTGAACGACCGGCCCGATCGCCGACAGGTTGCCGGCGTCGTCGATGGTGCGGGCGGCCGCGTACAGATCGCGACCGCGCGTCGGGTTGACGAGAACGAACGACTGCGGCGTTCCGACGGGCTGCGGCGCCGGCGGATTGGCCACCTGGACCGACCGATCCCAGTCGAGCGGGAACGAATACGAGTAGCGCAGGTCGTACCCGGCGACGCGATCGCGGACGGCGTCGTCACGCGGCGCGGTCCACGAAAACTCGACATCGTGCGAGGCGTCGAGATAGGAGAGCGCGAGGTCGGTGACCGGCTGCGGCGCGAACGTGTCCGTCGCCGAGGGCTTCGACGGCGCGGGGCTGGACGAGTCCTCGCACGATAGCCCGACTGCAAGGACGAGGGCCGTCGCCACGACCGACGATCGTAGATGAAGCTTCACGTGAGGAACCTGCCTCGTGTCTCTGTGCTGGCTGTAACGACAAGGTAGGGGACCGGTGCCCGGCGATCAACCACCGGCTTGACTTGCCGCGAAACTGGATTATAGTCAACGGGTTACTGGAACGAAAGGCGATCCATGTCTGAAATTCGCAATGTCATCATCCTGGGATCGGGCCCCGCGGGGCTCACCGCCGCCATCTACGCCGCGCGCGCCGACCTCGAGCCGCTCGTGCTCGAAGGCATCCAGCCCGGCGGGCAGCTCACCATCACGACCGACGTCGAAAACTATCCCGGCTTCGAGAACCCGATCATGGGTCCCGAGCTGATGGAAATCATGAAGAAACAGGCGGCACGCTTCGGCACGGAGTTCGAATTCGCCACCGTCGATCGCGTGGAACTCGACGGACCGGTCAAGACGGTGTACGCCGGCAAGACCGCCTATCGAAGCCGCACGCTCATCATCTCGACCGGGGCGACGGCGCGCTGGCTCGGCATTCCCAGCGAAGAACGTCTCATGGGACACGGCGTTTCCGCGTGCGCGACGTGCGACGGATTCTTCTTCCGCGATCAGGTGATTACCGTGGTCGGCGGCGGCGACACCGCGCTCGAGGAAGCGACCTTCCTGTCCAAGTTCGGTTCCAAAGTCTATGTGGTGCACCGGCGCGGCGAATTGCGCGCGTCCAAGGCGATGCAGGATCGCGCGTTCGCGAATCCCAAGATCGAATTCATCTGGGATTCGGTCGTCGATGAAGTCGTTGGCGACGACAAGGTGGCGGGTGTGCGTTTGAAGAACATCAAGACCGGCGACGTGAAATCGCTCGACACCGGGGGCCTCTTCATCGCAATCGGGCACACGCCCAATACGTCGATCTTCAAGGGCGTTCTCGACATGGACGCCAACGGATACCTGACCATCGAGCCCGGTTCGACGCGGACCAGCGTCGCGGGCGTGTTCGCCGCGGGCGACGTTACCGACCACGTGTATCGCCAGGCGGTCACGGCGGCGGGGATGGGATGCATGTCGGCGCTGGACGCGGAACGCTATCTGACGCACCATTCGCAATAGAGCACTCACCCCGGCATCGTAGAAAGGGGCCCGAAAAACAATGGCACGTCGCACCACGAAAGCGCCCGCGCGTTCGCGTGACCGTCTGGCGGACTCCGTCGGAACCTTTCTGTCGGCGCTCGGGCACAGTCCGGAGCGTCCCGAGCTGCGCGAGACACCGGCGCGTGTCGCCGAGGCGTGGCGCCACTTCACGCGCGGCTATCAACTTTCCGCGGCCGAAGTATTCTCCGAAGGCGTGTTCGAAGACGAATACGACGGCATGGTGCTCGTGCGCGACATCGATTTCTTTTCCGTCTGCGAACATCACCTGGTGCCGTTCTTCGGCAAATGTCACGTGGCGTATGTGCCCGCGAAGCGCGTGGCGGGGTTGAGCAAGATTTCCCGCCTGGTGGAGATGCACGCACGGCGGCTGCAGGTCCAGGAACGCATGACGCGGAGCATCGCCCGCGACATGCAGATGCACCTCAAGCCGCTCGGCGTCGCGGTTCGGATCGAGGCGCGCCATCTGTGCATGGCGATGCGCGGAGTCGAGCAGAAGAACGCCGATGTCGTGACCATGGTGTCGCTGGGAGCATTCAAGAAGAACGCGGCGCTCGCCGCGGAGTTCCGTGCCGCGCTGGCGTCGCCCCGCCCGCGCTAGCGAGTCGCGACGCGACGCGTCGCGGCGATCCCGTCCGGTTTCGTCATGAAGACCATCTACCTCGATCATAACGCCACCTCGCCGGTGCGCGAAGAAGCGCTGGAGAGCTACCGGCGCGCGGCGGTGGACCATTTCGGCAACGCGAGCAGCGTGCACGCCGCCGGGCGCGATGCCCGCCGCGCCCTGGACGCGGCGCGCGAAGAAGTGGCCGCGGCGCTCGGCGCGCACGCCCGCGAGATCGTGTTCACCGGCGGCGGCACCGAGTCCGACAATCTCGCCATCGCGGGACTCGCCCAGCGCCGCCGATCGGGACACATCGTGACCTCGGCCGTCGAACACCCGGCCGTGCTGGCGACGTGCCGGGCGCTGGAGTCGCGCGGCTTCGGTCTCACGGTGGTACCGGTCGACGCCACCGGCCGTGTGGACCCCGACGCGGTGCTCGCCGCTGTCGGCCCCGACACCATTCTGGTGTCGATCATGATGGTCAACAACGAGACCGGTGTCGTGCAGCCGATCGAAGAGATCGGCGCGCGCATTCACGAGCGCGGCGTTCCGCTTCACACCGACGCGGTGCAGGCGTTCGGCCGGCTGCCCGTCGACGTCGCGACCCTCCCGGTCGACCTGCTCTCGATCTCGGGACACAAGTTCGGCGCCGTCAAGGGAGTCGGTGTCCTGTTCGTGCGCGACGGATTGATGATCGAGCCGATTCTTCGCGGGGGCGGCCAGGAGAACGACCGCCGAAGCGGGACGTACAACGTCCCCGCGGCGGTTTCGCTCGCCACCGCGGCGACGCTCGCCGGCAAGGAACGCGACGCGGAGATGGCGCGTCTCGCAGGACTCCGCGATGCGATGGAGACCGCGGTGCGTGCGCGTATCGACGGCGCGACGGTCAACGGCGGCGCCGGTCCGCGCGTGGCGAATACGTCGAATCTGCGCCTGCCCGGGGCCGACGGCGAAGCGATCGTGCTCGCACTCGACGCGGCCGGCATCGCGGTGTCGTCGGCGTCGGCGTGCGCGTCGGCGTGGCGGGCGACGTCGCATGTGCTGTCCGCGATGGGCCTGTCCGCGCGCGAGGCCGACGACTCGATTCGCGTGAGCCTCGGACGCGCAACCACCGCGGCGGACGTGGATGCGTTCGCGTGCGCCCTCCCCGGCGCGGTGGAACGCCTGCGCGCGGCCGCGGGCCCGACGCACCCGCGTTGACGCCGGGCGCCCGTTCGCGTATCCTTCGCCCCCGGATAAACGGCCCGCCCGCACGCCGAAAGCGCCCATTCAACCAACCTGGAGAGGGAATAACCGATGTCGATCAAGCCGGACAAATGGATCACCCGAATGGTCAAGGAATACGGGATGATCGAGCCCTACGTAGAGTCGCAGGTGAAAGAGAACGCGGTATCATTCGGCGTGTCGTCGTACGGTTACGACATTCGGATCGCCGACGAGTTCAAGATCTTCACCAACATCAACAGCACCGTGGTCGATCCCAAGAATTTCGACCCGCGGTCGTTCGTCGACTACAAGGGCGAGGTCGCCATCATCCCACCCAACTCGTTCGCGCTCGGGCGCAGCGTCGAATACTTCCGCATCCCGCGCAACGTGCTCACCATCTGCGTGGGAAAGTCCACATATGCGCGCTGTGGGATCATCACGAACGTCACGCCGTTCGAACCCGAGTGGGAGGGCTTCGTGACGCTGGAGATTTCCAACACGACACCGCTGCCCGCCAAGATCTACGCCAACGAAGGAATCGCGCAGGTTCTCTTCTTCGAAAGCGACGAAGAGTGCCTGGTGTCGTACCGCGACAAGAAGGGCAAATACCAGAAGCAGACGGGCATCACGCTTCCCAAAGTGCCCGGAAAATGACGTTTACAGAGGTCTCCGCGGGTGCCCGTGAGCACCTCGCGGAGCGGGAGACGGCCCCGGACGCCCGAAATCGGGCGTCTGGGGCGTTTTTGTGTTTGACAGGTTCCGGCGTACCTGATATTCCGAACTCGACAAAGAGGCTCTGGAGAGCCGGTTTCTCACTACTCACACTCTCTCTCGGAGGGAAGTCCGAAATGGCAAAAGCTGCAAAAAAGGCTGCGAGCGTCGAGCTCATCATCTCGAAGTCGCGGACCAAGGGAGCGGCGAAGGGGTTCAACGTTTCGAGCGAGTTCTATCCGGCGCTCGACAAGTACGTCCGCACGGCGATCAAGGCCGCCGGCGACCGTGCCAAGGCCAACAAGCGCAAGACGCTCAAGCCGGCCGATCTGTAAATCGAAGGCGATTTGCTGAACGCCACAACCGGGCTCGGCCGACGGCCGGGCCCGTTGTGTTTCGGCCTGAACTCGAAACGAGATCCTCGATGGTGCAGCGTGTCACGATTCGACTCCTGCTCCTGATCGCTGCGATCGGGTGCGGCGCCTGCAACGATTCGCGGGCTCCGGCCGGGGCGGGCTGCTGCGGCGCGGACGCGCCGACCTTCCTGCACTCCAAGATCGACGACGACAACGGCGACGGAAATCCCTACGACGACCATTTCCCCAAGATCAACCTCGAGGATGACGACATCGCCGACCACGCGTGGGTTCGCGATCACGCGGGTACGTGGCACCTGTTCTTTCAGAACGAGGGCCTCTACGGCCCGAGCGATATCGAGCACTACACGTCCAACGACCTGCATTCACTCGCGTACGTGGGCGTCGCCCTGCAGCCGGTCCCGGGGACGTGGGACCAGGACGGCACGTGGGCGCCGACGATCGTCGAGAACGGCGGCGTCTATTACATGTTCTACACGGGCGTCGAGGGTACGGGCGATGTCCGAAAAGAGCGCATCGGGATCGCCACGTCGTTGGACCTGATGACGTGGCGGCGGCTCCCGGTGAACCGGTGTCCCGGCGCGGTGGGCGAAGGCTGCGTGTACGAGTGCCGCGAGTGCTGGACGACGTGGAGCGGCCCGGTCGAAGCGAACAATCAGCAGTGCCGCGATCCGTTCATCATCTGGGATCCCGAGAACGATCGCTGGGTACTGTTCGCGATGACGAAGAGCACCAACCAGTACGGCGCCGTGACCGTGGCCTACTCGACGAACCTGGTCGACTGGACCGGCGCGGGATTCATCGACGCGACGCGGCGGCTGGCGAGCGGAAGCGGCGGGCAGACGACCGGCGGCATGGCGGAGAACCCCTTCGTCATGGTCCATGACGGGACGAACACTCTGTTGTTCACCGACTGGATGGACCCCGAGGACAGCGTCTCGGTCGCGAACCCCCGCACGATCGTTCAGTACGCGACGTCGACGTCGCTCGACGCCGACACGCTGGGGAGTGTGAACTGGGAGTACCGGGGATACACGCCGGACGTCGGGGTCAACTCGATCGAGGTCCAGGAACTCCAGTGCGGATTCGAGAACGTGTGGGTGGCCTCCGAAAGTATCTCCAATCCCCACGCCCTGTACCACGCCGAGCATCGCCGCCACCTGATCCTGCGGTGCATCCAGTGGAACGCCGACGGCTCGTTCGCGACCTCCAACTTCTCGTACTCGGGCGGCATCCACGCGTCGCCCCGCCCCATGGCCCCGGCCGCCGGGCGCTGACCCCCGCGACCCGCGCTAGCTCCGTGCCAGCGCGCCCCTTGCGCCTCGCGGCCCCGCGTGGTAGATTCACGCAATTAACCCGGAGGACAGCCCGAATGCCCGAGAAAATCATCGGGACGGGGGTGACGTTTGACGACGTGCTCCTCGTTCCGGCCAAGTCGTCCGTCCTTCCCGGCGACGCCGACGTTTCCACGCGCCTCACCAAGAAAATCAAGCTGAACATCCCGATCGTGTCCGCCGCGATGGACACCGTCACCGAGGCGCAGTTCGCGATCGCGATCGCGCGTGAGGGCGGACTGGGGTTCATCCACCGCAACATGACGCCGGAACGCCAGGCCGAGCAGGTGGACATCGTCAAGCGCAGCGAGAGCGGCGTTATCTCCAATCCGATTACGCTGGCGCCGACCGTCCTGGTCCGCGACGCCCAGGCCTTGATGAAGAAGTACGGCGTCTCCGGTCTCCCGATCGTCGACAAGAACGGCGTGCTGGTGGGGATCCTCACCGCGCGCGACCTGCGCTTTAACGATGACGACAACCGCCCGATTCGCGAGTTGATGACGTCCAAGGGACTCGTCACCGCGCCGGTCGGGATCAAGATGGACGAAGCGCGGCGCCTGCTCCACGAGCACCGCATCGAAAAACTCCCGGTGGTCGATTCGAAGAATCGCCTGCGCGGGTTGATCACGGTCAAGGACATCCAGAAGAAGCTCGACTTCCCGAATGCGTGCAAGGACACGCACGGGCGCCTGCGCGTGGGTGCGGCGGTGGGAGTCGGCCCCGAGGCGCTCAAGCGCGCGGGCCTGTTGGCCGACGCCGGCGTCGACGTCGTCACCATCGACACCGCGCACGGACACACCGCCAACGTGCTCGAGACCATCGCGGCGATCAAGAAGAAGCACAGGACGCTGCCCGTGATCGCGGGCAACGTGGCCACGGCCGCCGCGACGCGCGACCTGATCAAGGCCGGCGTCGACGCGGTCAAGGTGGGCATGGGACCGGGCGCGATCTGCACGACGCGGGTCGTCGCGGGTGCCGGCGTGCCGCAGATCACGGCCATCATGGACTGCGCGACGGTCGCGTCCAGGGCGGGGATTCCGCTGATCGCCGACGGCGGCATCAAGTACAGCGGCGACATCGTCAAGGCGATCGCCGCGGGCGCGGACGTGGTCATGATCGGAAGCCTGTTCGCCGGCACGGACGAGACGCCGGGTGAAGTGATCCTGTACGAAGGCCGGAGCTTCAAGGCGTATCGCGGCATGGGGTCGATCGAGGCGATGAAGGCGGGGAGCAGGGACCGCTACGGTCAGGGCGACGTCGAAGAAGCCAAACTCGTCGCCGAGGGAATCGAAGGGCGCGTTCCCTACAAGGGACGCCTCTCGGATTCGATCTACCAACTGGTTGGCGGGTTGCGCGCGGGGCTCGGCTACTGCGGGACACGCACGCTGGCCGATCTGCGCGAGCGCGGCCGGTTCATGATGGTCACGCAGGCGTCGCTGCGCGAAAGCCATCCGCACGATGTCATCATCACGAAGGAAGCGCCCAACTACCGCCTGAGCTGACGCGGCGCACCCATCCATGACGTGGCACGGACAGATCAATCGCACCATCTGGGAGCTTTCTGAGGCGCAGAAGAAGAACCCGGATTCGCCGCGCTACCGGCGCGAGTTGTTGCGCGCGCAGTTTCTGCAGAATTTCGAGCACGACAAGGCGTTTCACGTTCCGCGCGACGACCGCACCTTCCTGTTCCTTCACGACGAACCCGGACCGGTGGTCCTGCTTCTCCACGGCGCCACGGGCACGCCCGCGGAATTCCGCGAACTCGGGAATTATCTCTATCAGCACGGCATCTCGTCGTATTGTCCTCGCCTCTCGCGGGCCGCTGTCCGCGACCGCGAAGCGTCGTGGGAGTCCTGGGTCACGCAGTCCGAAATTGCGCTGGAAGCGGTGACGACGTGTTCGTCGCTTGCGTTCGTGTGCGGGTTGAGCCTCGGGGGCGCGGTGTCGATGATCCTCGCCAACCGCGCGCCGGTACGCGGCGTGGTGCTGCTGGCGCCCGCGCTGTTCCCACGCCTCAGTCTCAAGGCGCGCTTCCTTCAGGTGACGCGCGTCGTGACGCCGACGGTGTTCTATCACTTCGCCGGCTGGAACGGCGAAATCCTGAAGGCCATGGACTTCTCGCGCCGCAACGCGCAGGAAATCAAGCAGCCGTTACTGGCGCTCCAGGCCGAAGACGATAATCGGCTGTCGTCCCGCGGTCTCCGGTTCGTGCGCCGGCACGCGAGGAATTCCGACAGCGAGATCAAGCTGCTTCCGGAAGGGTCGCACGTGCTGACGCGCGGCGCGGCCAAGAACGAAGTGTTTCAGATGGTGGCGGCGTTCGTGGAGCGGAACTCGAAGGACGGTGGCTGGACCGCGAAGCAGGGCGGCAGCGCGCCCGAGACACCGGACGCCGGCGATGCGCCCGACGACCATTCGCCGGACGACACCGAATCTAGATCTGATCGATCGTGAAGTGGAAGGTCTCGTCCAGCTTCTGAATCTTCTTCACCAGTTCCCGCAACTGCTCTTTCAATTCCGGCGTCTTGTTCTTGATGTACTCGGAGTACATGTCGAGGAACTGGTCCTGCAACGCGCGCAACTCGCGGCCGGTCTGGAACCGGTCCACCGAGCGCTCGAGGTGGTAGACGTCGCCCGACGACAGCCGGTCGAGGATATTGAAGTACTCGCCGCGCATGAAGCTCAGGATTTCCACGTACTGTTCGAATCCCTTGGATAGCTTCTCCAGGACTTCACTGATCGCGGTCGCCTTACGGAACATCGCCTGGCTGTACGAATAGGCGAACTGGTAATACGCCTTGGCGCGACCGACGTAGACCTCTTCGTTGTCCTTCATCAGCGCGTCCTTGGACCCGGGCCGCAGCCCGTCGGGATTGCGGAAGATCCCGATCGAGATCAAGAGAAAGTCGGCGTTGGTCTTGTAGATCGTGTATTTGAGCCGAACGTCGGACGACTGTCGCACTTTCTCGAATAGATCGCTGTCGTAGCGAGAGGAACTTGCGGGTCCGCTCGTGGTACTCGGGATTCATGAAGGATGTGAGCAGGCTCGCGAGGTAGACGTTCACGTCCTCGTCGTAATAGACCTGGTTCGATGGGTTGCCGGACTCGAGCCTGCTGTAGAGCAGGCAGTTCATCACGAAGAAGAACGTCGGCTCGACGTCGCGTTTGCCGCCGGGCCCGAGGGTGATGTGATTTCCGCCTTCCATCTCGCTCCGATGCGTTGGCGTGGATGTCGAGCGTGTGAGCCGCCAGGAGATTCGACAACCGGGCGGCCCAAAACGCGATGTCCGGCACGGGGAGAGTCAGCAAGGCCTATGCCACGGCCGCGTTTCGGTTGGGGGCGGGCCGTCGCGCGCGTCCCCGTTCACTACCAAACATATGCTCATTGCATGCCGTCCGATAGCAATGCCTGCCGAAGGTTGTTGCTCCTGTCGGATAACGCGTTGTGATGCAGGTCGTTGCGCGGGTGGGCGTCGGGTGAGACCGGGGAGCGATTCCGGTTTCGGTAACTGGCCACCTTGCGGTATAATCGACAGCAACGGCACCCATTCGAATGATGTAACTCTATGTAATAAAATGGATTGTGTCCGCCACACCGGGCCGGGTCAAATCGCGTCGTGCGCCGAGGCCCGCCCCGAACCAGGGGGTCAGGTGTGAAAATCGGATTTCTGCAGTTGCGACCGCAATTCGGTCGCGTCAAAGAGAACGTCCGCGCCGCGAAATCGCTGCTCGCCAGCATCACCGACGCCACCGTCGTTCTTCCCGAGTTGTTCAACACGGGATACGTCTTCCGCAACGTGGAAGAACTCCGCGACCTGGCGGAATCGACGGCCTCGGGGTACACCGTCACCGAGCTCAAGAAAGTCGCGGTCTCCAATCGTCTGAACCTCGTTTTCGGTATGGCCGAGGCGAAGAACCGCAAGTTCTACAACTCGTCGGTGCTGATTACGTCCAAGGGGAAGATCCACACCTACCAGAAGGTGCACCTGTTCGACCGCGAGAAGCTCGTGTTCCAAGCGGGGACGCGATCGTTTTCGGCGATCCCGGTCGAGGGCGCCAAACTGGGCATGATGGTGTGCTTCGATTGGTTCTTCCCGGAGGTGACGCGCATCCTCGCCCTCGACGGGGCGCAGGTGATCTGCCATCCCGCCAACCTCGTCCTTCCGTGGTGCCAGGACGCAATGCGCACGCGCTGCATCGAGAACCGGGTGTTCGCGGTGACCGCCAATCGCATCGGCACCGAAAAGCGCGGTACCGTTTCGCTCACCTTCACGGGACAGAGTCAGATCGTGAACCCGCGAGGTGAAGTTCTTGCGAACGCGGGCGAGCGAAGCGAATCGCTCAAGATCGTGGAGATCGATCCCGCGGAGGCGCTCGACAAGAACGTCACGCCGAACAACGACCTGTTCAAGGATCGTCGAGTGGCGTTGTACAAGCCGCTCCTTCGCAAGGTCGTTTAGTCCCTAAAAAGCAACGCGAAGGCGTCGCCACACGTGCAAAGTGCACGTGGACGGCGCTCAAGTCCGCGATTCGTCGCCCTTCTATCTCCTTCTGAGATCGTTCGATAGCCCATTCATCCGACGCGCGTTCCTCCCAGATCGCTGGCATATTCCTTGCGTGACGGCGCCAAGCACATCGTCCTCACGGTGCAAAGCGTTCCGACATGCCGCCGACCCGGACCGACGGCAGCACATTCGCAAGGAGTCTCACAGTGGATCGCAAGAAGCCCCCGGCACTCACATCCCCGTGGAAAGTTGGCTTCCTGGTCGCGCTCATGTTGGTCGTGACCGGCCTCGGCGTCAGCTACTTCATCACGGGAACCTTCGGTCTCAAATGGCACTGGATCGAACTCGGCGGGCCTTCTCCCAGTCAGTGGACATTCAGCCTGGACGCGTTCATCAACGAAATGGCGCCGCTGGTCGCGCTCGTGGCCCTGCTGGCGTCCGCGTCCTGTGCCCTGGTAGCCGGCGCCGTGCGCCGGTACAAGAAGTTCGTGGACTCCGGTTCCGAATACAAGCAGTTGCTGCGGTCGATCAAGAGCTTCGAGGATCTCGAGGACGAGGAACTGATGGAGTCGCTCAAGCAGCATCCGGAGCTGCGCGAATTCCTGATGAGTCTCAAGAATCGCGTGGCGGCCCGCGAACGACAGTCCAACGATCGCGACAAGCGGCCGGCGTCGTCGCGCGAATCCGCCCAGCTGCCCAACAATCTGCCCGCAGAGAGCTCGGTGCTGGTGCACGCGATCATGGAGGACACGATTTCCGGCGAGATCGGATTGACGATCCCGGAACTCAAGCAGATCGAGCGCGCCGTTCGCGAGCGCCTCGCCCGCGCGGCCGAGCAAGCCAGGGCCGTCGAACCCATGCGCGCGCCCGAGCCCGTCAAGGAGCTCGACCCGGCGGGCGCCGCGGCCATCGCCGCGCTATCCGGAATTCGTAACCAGATTCTCGGCGTGCGGCGCGACGCGGACGCGTGCGCCAACGGCGCTCGCGAGATGGAAGAACTGCTGGGGTCGCTGAAGCAGGCGGTTGACAACTCGCGCGACGGCGCGGCCGGAGCCGACGGACTCGGCAAGATCACGAGGAACATGGACATCATCGCCGACACGCTGGTCACGCTGGGCGAGGACACGCGCCGCATCGCCATTGCGGCCGCGCTGCACGCCAGCGGCAGCGATACCGAGGGCGATGCCATCAAGGTGGCTGAGGACGTGCGCACCATCGCAACGCGGTTCAACGGTGTCGCGCAGACGTGGAAGGAAACCGGACCCGCGCTTCGCGCCACGGTCGATGCGATCGCCAAGGGCGCGACGTCGAGTGGAAAACGGCACACGACGCTGACCAGTGCGGCGTCGACGGCCGCCGCCAAGGCGAGTCTCTGGGGCGAGCGTCTCGTAGCCCTGATGGAGCAGATCCGGGCCATCGAAGAGGCGTGCGGCGTCAAGAGTTCCGCGCGCCCGGTGCCCGCGGCGGCGCCGGTGGCGGTGGCTTCGCCCGACTGGGGCACGATCGACGAGAAACTCGACAACGACCTCGAGGACGAAGAGCGCATGCAGGACGAGATTCCGGCGGTCGTCGAAGTGCCGCAGGAGCCCGAAGCCGAGGCCGAGGCGGAAGCCGACCCCGACTTCGTCAAGGGAACCGTGCGCAATGTGTTCGAGACGCCGGACGTCGCCGAGGATGCGCCCTTCACGGACATCCCCGGCTTCGAGAAGGACCGCCGCATCTTCGCCGAGCAGCAGGCGGTCGCGGAGTCGGCGGGCGACGCCCACGAAGACTCCCATATACGAGGTCGAAGCGGAAGCGCACGACTGGCGCGTGAAGTCGGCGGCCGACGAAATCGAGTCGATTCCCGCCGGCGCCGACGAGCACCACGACGCCAACGAACCGGAGGAAGGATTCCTCACCGGACCGCGCGGCAAGGTCAAACCGAAGGCCGCGCCCGAAAAGCCCGCCCCCGCGGTGGCGGCAAAAACGAAGCCCAGGAAGGCGGCACAGGCGCCCGCGCCGGAGCCGGTTGAAGTGGTCGAGGAAGACGTGGACTCCGATGCGATCGATCTGTACCTGGTCGGGGCCGTCGACTATGTCGAAGGCGTCCACGCCTGATAGCGCTTCGAACAATGGACAGTCGCTCACTATTCGCCAAGCAGGTTCGCTCGCAGTGTGAAACGCTCTGCGAGCTTCTTGCGTGTCCCACCGGAACACCCATTCCGGAGGCCGCGCTGGAACGCTGCAAGGTCGGAATTCGCATGCTCGCGGGAAGCATGCTGGTCGTCGACCTGGAAGACTGGTCGCGACTGCTGCGCGCCGTCGAATCGTTGCTCGCGGTGCACGGGGAGCGCAACCTTCCGTGGGACGAGCGACTCGCCCAGGTAATCTTCGAACTCATCGAGAAGGAAGAGTTGCTGGCGTCGTGTCACGAGCGTGACGGCGAAGAAGGCGCACGCGCGTCGATTTCCATCCAGGAAGTGGAAGCGCTGATTGCCGGTGTCGGAGCGCTGCGTGAAGAATTCGAGACCATGGAGATCGTGCCGGTCGTCGAGCCCGCCGATCCGTCCCCCGAACACGAACGCCTCGGCAATGTCGCCCGGGAATTGAGCGCCGCGTGCGAGCGCGTGCTGGCGGCGATCGGGGCCGAAGGTTTTCAATCGCGAGCCTCCGAATCCGGTGCCATCGAAGATCTCCGACGTTCTCTGGGAACGATCGAGTTCTACGCGCGCGCCACCGATCGCATCATCGCGTCGGTCGAGGAAGGCGTCGTGCCGCCGCGCTGCGACCTTGCGCCGCTGGCCATCGCGCTCGAAGATTTCGCCAGCGAACTCGTGCGCGGTTCGGGTCGTGAACTCGTCATTCGGCTGCACGCGGACGGCATGGAGATGGAGCCGGCGCTGCTTCCATCGGCATACCGAATCCTCCACGCGATGACGGCGGACATTTTCGAGCGTTGCGACGAGGCGCGGATCGAAATCGACATCGAGGTCGCCGACCGCCACGGCGCGCTGCACTGGAAGGTGCGCGACAATGGCGAGACGTTTCTCTCGGATTCGCGGCTGGATCACGAAGACCAGCTCGCGTTCTATCCAGGATTGCGTTACGTCGTGCGCACGCTGAAAGAGCACCACGGCACGTTGTCGGTCGAGCCCGGTGGCGGCCGCGAAGCCCGTTTCGAGTTCTCGCTGCCCGCTTCGACGCAGGCCGAATCGCTGGTGGTGTGGGAACAGTCGGGACGGATGTTCGTCGCTCGCGCCGCCCAGGTGGTCCGCGTCGTGCCCGTGTCCGCGGAATTGCGGCGCGAGAGTTCCTACGGCGAGTACGTCCTGGTCGACGGACGCAAGGTGCCCCTGATCAAGCTCGACGTCCTGTTTCCGGACGCGCCGCTGGGCGGTTCGCACGTCGTCGTACTGGGCGCACTGGAGAAGAACGTCGCGTTCTACGTTCCCGGAGAGGGGACGCACAACGACGGCGTCGTGCTCGGTGATTCGATTCCCGTGTGGAAGGGGATTCCGCACGACGTCGCGCGCGTGGACGGCCGCCGGGTGCCGCTCCTCGACGCCGAAGACGTGCTTCGCGGCTACCTGTCGATCACCGGCACCATGAGCTACGACGCGATTTCGGCCGGCTCCTCCAACGATCCGCTGGACGGGTATCCAGACAGACACGAGGAGGAGCACGGCCACGAGAACTCGGATTCGGACCACGCGAGTGCGGCGGAAGCCGACGCGGGCGAGGTCCTGATCATCGAACAGAGCGAATCGACGCGGAACGCGTTCACGGACATCCTCGCCCGTCAGCGCATTCGAGCGTCGTTCGCCGGGGATGTCGAAGAGGCCCTCGGGCTGATTCGAATCAAGGAACCCAGAGTCATTATCAGCGAGTTTCGTATTCCGACGATGGCGGCCAAGCGCATCGTCGATTCATTGCGCCAGGAAGGGTTGACGATACCCGTACTCGTGACGACGTCGCAGTCCGGTAAGACCGCGGACCTTCTGGTCGAGAAACTGGGCGCGTCCGGATACCTGAGCAAGCCGCTCACCTCCGCACAGGTGGCGTCGCAATTGTCGGGTTTTCTCGGAGTCGTCGGGTAGAACCGCGTCGCGGACCGATCCGTCCGTCGATTGCGTTTGACGGCGGCCCGGGGTGCAAACTGCCCGCCGAATGCGGGATCGGTACGCGTGCGGTCGTCGTAAGTGGTTGAACAGTAAGGCAGATGTCATTGGTACGCTTCGTGCTCCACCGGAACCATTTGGGTGGGGAACTCAGGCAGCACCGTCAACGAGAAGGATGGCGCAAAGATGAGCAAGTGGAGAGACACCGACTACTCGAGCATCGTGATCGGCGGCGCCGAGGACCAGGACGTCGTCATGACGTCGGTCGAGGCAGCCGAATATCTGAAGATGCACGTGAAAACCGTGTGCCGTCTCGCGAAGGAACGTAAGATTCCCGCGAAGAAGGTCGGAAGCGAGTGGAGATTTCTGAAGAGCGTGCTCGACAAGTGGTTGGCGCAAGAGGTCGTTTAGCGACCGGACCGTCCCCTCTGAACCCATCGTGCCTGTTGGCGATGCGTGCCGGGAGTCCTCATGGCGCCGAAGACTACGATCGAGAAGCTTTCGTCGACTTCCCCAGACGTTACGGTATTCAAGATCACGGGGACTCTCGGCTTCCACGAAAAGACCGTACTCGAAAGACTCTTCAATGAGTGCTCTCGACGCGGGCTGGCCCGCGTGCTTTTCGAGGTGTCCGGGCTCGAGTCTCTCGGCGGCGGATGCGCACGCATCATCCGTGAGGAGTCGATTCGCGGCCGTATTGCGATCGGGCTCGTTGGCGCGAGCAAGACTGTTCTCAAGTTCCTCGCCAATGACGACGCGCCACAGATCGTGGTTGCGGGCAGCGTGGAAGAAGCCGCGCCCGCGATCCTGGCGAAGCCGCTAGCCGAGGCGGCAACTCCCGACCCCGCACTCGATACCGACGACGAACTGCTGAGCAAAGAATCTCTCGACGAGATTCTCGAACTCGGCGACGGCCCCGCCGAAGAAGAAGAACTCGCGGACGACCCCGTCGAGACTGCGTCCACCCGGCAGGACGCCAGTAAGACGGAGCGCGCCACCGGGAAGGCGAACAAGGCCGGCGTCCCGGCCGACTCCGGATGGCCGGAGACCTCGCCGGAGGCGCCCCCCGAAGCGCAACCGCAGGCCGCGGCGAGCCCCGCCGCCGAGCCGGCGACCGGCGATTCCAAGAATCTCCAGAAACGAATCGTCCAGTACAACACGCTCTTCTCGATCAACTCGGACTTCTACCGGTTCCAGGATCGCAAGAGCCTGCTCGATGCGTTCCTGCTCACGACCATCGCCCAGGTCGGCGTCGAGAGTGCGATCTTCCTGGAGAGCAATCGCGGGTATTTCGTCCCCGTGGCGATGAAGGGCATCGAACCCGGCGAGTTGCGCGGATTCGCGGTATCGGCCGAACAGCTCAATCTGAAGAAGTGGGGCAAGACGGTCGACGTTCAACTGGTCGAAAAAGGCGTGTTCGGCGACGACGTCAAGGCGCCGCTGTTGGCGCTGGGGTGCACGTATGTCGCTCCGTTCATCGTGCAGGGAGAAGTGCGCGGCATCGTGTTGCTCGGTCGTCCCATCAAGAACGAGCTCGACGCGAGCACCGTCGATTTCCTGAAGATCATGATCAATCAGGCTGCGATCGCGTACGAAAGCCTGTCACGATTCGAGCAGGAGAACGAGCGCACGCTCGGCGTGGTCCAGACGCTGATCGCGCTGATCGAGGAGAACACGCTCGCCCGCGGCAATACCAACATGATCACCAACTATTCCTTCGCCGTCGCGGACCGCATGCACTATCCGCCCGAGCACATTCGGGACCTCATGTACGGAATCGTGCTCCGCGACATCGGCATGATCAAGGTGAGCGATCTCATCGTACGCAGCCCGCGCGAATTGATGCCGGAGGAGTGGGAGATCATCAAGCATCACCCCACCGACGGGGCGAAGATGCTCAAGAACATGAAATTCTCGGATCACGCGACCTCAGTGGTGCTGCACCACCACGAACGCTTCAATGGCGAAGGCTACCCGCGCGGCGTCCAGGGTCAGGATATTCCGCTGGGCGCGCGCATCGTTTCAGTCGTAGAAAGCTTCGCCGCGATGCTGCAGGAGCGGCCCACGCGCCCGGCGCTGTCGCGCGAAGAAGCGATCAACACACTCAAGGAGAACTGGGGCATGCGCTACGACCCCGAAGTCGTGCGCTGCTTCATCGACCTGCTCGAGGAAGAGATACGCACCGGCGCGGACTTCAACGACAAGAAGTTCGCCATCTTCAGTATCTAGGGGGACTCATGAACGCGCAGATTCTCCTGGTCGACGACGACCCGAAGGTCCGCGAAATTATCGGTGTGGCCCTGGGACGCCACGGTTACCGGGTGACATCGGTCGCGACCGGGGGCGAAGCCCTCGAACGGACCGACGACGAACGGCCGGAGCTGATCATTCTCGACGTCGGACTTCCCGATATGACCGGGTTCGAGGTGCTCGAACACGTCCGCAGCGGATCCGCGCACGAGACGCCGGTGCTCATCCTCTCCGGAGAGACCAATATCGATACGCGACTCACCGCACTCAAGGGCGGCGCGGAAGATTTTCTAATCAAGCCGGTGATGTTGCCCGAACTCCATGTGAAGGTGGCCGGCGCGTTGCGTCGCGGCCAGCGCATGCGGCGGCTGGGCGTTCGCAATCAGGAACTGGAAATGGAGGTGGCCGAGAACACCGAGCGCGCCAAGCGCGAGTTCAAGCGCCATCTCCTGTCGATGCGGACGCTGCTTGCGATGTCCCACGACCTGAACCGCGCGCTCGAGACCGACCAGCTGGTCAAAGTGGCGTCGCTGACGTTGCTCGGTGAATTGAAGGCGTCGAGCATGGCGCTGTTCGGTGTCGAGCGCGAGAACGCCGACGAGTTCCGCCTGCTCGGCGTCAAGGGTTTCGACGCCAAGCGCTTCGACGGTCTATCCATCGCGCGATCGAGTTCGTTCGTCGTGCTGTTCGAAAAGGAAATGCACGCGCAGCGGATCGCGCGCAATCCGGACCAGCGCTGGATCAAGAGTCTGCCGGATCTGCGTCTGGCGGTGTTCGAGTACGCGACGCCGATCGCCGTCAAGGGCGAGATGAAGGGGATCGTCTTCACCGGCCCGAAGATGTCCGGCGAACCGTACACCGAGTACGAGCTGGACATCATCACGTTCATCGCGAACTCGGTCGGCATCGGCCTCGAGAACGCGCACCTGGTGACGCAGTTGCAGACGACGTACGTATCGACCCTGCGGTCGCTGATTTCCATCATCGAAGCCAAGGACCCGTACACCAAGGGACACACCGAGCGCGTGGCGTCCTATGCCGTGGCGCTGGCCGGTCGCGTCGGGCTCGCGTCGGAAGACATCCGCCGCATCATGTTCGGGGCGCTGCTGCACGACATCGGCAAGATGGGTGTCCTCGACGAAATCATCAACAAGCCCGGGGCGCTGACCGAAGAAGAATGGGAACTCATGCGCGCGCACCCGGTCGTCGGCGCGCGTATCGTCGAGAAGATGGAGTTCCTCACCGGGACGGTGGAGATCGTCCGGCATCACCACGAGAGCTGGAACGGCAAGGGATATCCCGACGGGATCCGCGGGAAGGACATCCCGCTGGGCGCGCGCATCGTCACCGTGGCCGACAGCTTCGACGCCATGACCACGGATCGCCCGTACCGCAAGGCGCTGTCGCTCGACGACGCCATCCTCCGCCTCGAAGAGGCGTCGGGGACGCAGTTCGACGCCGAGCTGGTCAAAGTGTTCGTGCGCTACATCCGCGAACGCGGCACGGCACTCGCCGTGCCGAAGAACGACGACGACGTGTAAACGCGGGTAGCGCCCGCGGTCGCGCGTGTCAACCGTCGCAACAGCCATCCGTCGTCTCACCGCGCCGAATCGCACACCACCGCACCGATTTCTCGCGGCCTAATTCGTTCTCTCGCAACCGGTCGCAACAATCGTCCAACGACGACGCGCATTCGCGCGCGCGATGGCACCACGCTTGCCTTAGAGAGCACCATCCATGACTGACCTCGGGACGGGGCACCGGCGACGAGTGATGTGGTTGTGGCGGTTGTGTGGAAGCGCCGCCGGTGCTCCGAAACGGGTCGCGCGTGATATGAAAAGAGGGAGCAGGGACGGGGGTGGAATCGGGAGGAGCTGCCTTCGACCCGCGGACCCGATCGACGGCCGCGCCGCCGTCCGGTGGAGAGCCGGATCCGAGCGTGTGCATCCAGCTCGCGAGATGGGCGTTGCTCACGGAACCCCACTCGGGGCTGCCACCGGGCACGGCCCGGACGTCGTTCGATGTCCGTTCGCTCCCTCTTTTCTATTTTCCCCCGCGCCGCCGGGCCGAGCACGATCTTTGCACCCGCCGCGACCATTGGACTTGTGACCCCCGCGCCCCCGATCTATATTCGAGGCCACAGGTTAACTCAATTCAACTCCATCTCAATCGACCGAGGAACTCCCATGAGCACGCAGCGCATCGAAGCAGCCAATGTGGTCCGCAAGACGCTTCCCAACGGGCTGACCGTCATCGTCAAGGAAGACCATTCGTCTCCCATCGTGGCGGTGAACGTGTGGTTCGGCGTGGGCTCGGTGCACGAGACCGAGGCGATGAACGGCCTCGCGCACTTCCAGGAACACATGGTCTTCAAGGGGACGGAGAAGCTGGGGGTCGGCGAGATCGCGCGCATCGTCAAGTCCGCCGGCGGCAACCTGAACGCCGGGACCAGCTACTCGTACACGATGTATTACATCGTGCTGCCGTCCGCGAAATTTTCGACCGCGCTCGAAGTCCAGGCCGACGCGATGATGAACTCCACGTTCGACGTGGAAGAGTTCAAGAAGGAGCGGCTGGTCGTCATCGACGAAGCCCGCATGTACGACGACCGGCCGGAGTCGTTCACGTTCTATCGCACGATGGAACTGGGCTTCGAGAAGCACACGTATCGCCGGCCCATCGCGGGCTACCAGCCGATCGTCGAGAAAATCACCCGCGACCAACTCGTGGACTTCTATTCCAATTACTACCGGCCCGCGAACGCGACGCTCGTGGTCGTGGGCGACATCGACACCGACGACGCCCTCAAACGCATCGAGAACGTCTATGGCGTGTGGAAAGACGGAGCGGTGCACGTCAACCAGCCGCCCGTCGAACCGCCGCAGACGGCGTTTCGCTTCCGCGCGTACTCGGGGCCGATGGACCACGCCTACCTCGGCGCCGGCTTCCACGTGCCCAGCATCCTCGACACGGACTACCCGGCGCTCCAGATGCTGGCCGAGCTGTTGAGCTCCGGCCGCAGTTCGCGCTTCTATCGCAACGTGCGCGAGAAGAAGAATCTGGTGACGTCCTTGAACGCCGATCTGCTGGCGGAGAAGTGGCCCGGGTTCTTTTTGATCGCGGGCTCCACGCCGCCGGCCAAGTGGGACGCGGCGTGCGGCGCGATCTTCGAGGAGATCGAGCGCTTCAAGCACGAGCGCGTGCCGGAAGACGAACTCGAAAAGACGCGGCGCCAGGTGGAACGCGCGATGTTCCGCGAGCTGGAGACGATGGAGGGCCAGGCGTCGAACATGGGCTACTACCAGCTGCTCGGCGACTACCGCCTGGCCGACCAGCACCGCGAGGCCATCAAGCGCGTGACCGCGGGCGCGGTCATGGAGGTCGCGCGCAAGTACCTGCACCCCGGCAACCTGTCGCTGGTGGCGTACGTGCCCAACACGGCGACGCTGCCGACCGAGGAATCCGTCGCGACGATTATCGGCGGTGTCTTGAGTTCCGACGGCGGTGTCACCGACATGACCGGGTCGGTCGCGACGGAACCCACGCCCAAGACGCCGACGACCACGCGCCCTCGACGCGCGGCGGGCGAGCGCGCCGCGCATGCGGTCACCCGGTTTTCGCTCGGTAACGGCGTGCGCGTGCTGCTCAAACCAAGGCCCGACGTTCCCCTGGTGTCGATGCTGACGGTGTTTCCCGGGGGCGGTCGCTTCGAGCCGGTCGGCAAATCGGGCCTGGCCACGCTCGCGCACCGCGCGTTGACCAAGGGAAGTGCGCACTTTACCGACGAACAGATCGCGGCTGGCATCGAGGGTCTGGGCGGCGCCATCCAGAGCGCGTCGGGCTTCGACACCAGTGCCGTGTCGATCGGCGTGCTCTCCGAATTCGCCGAGGACGCGATCGACATCTACCGCGACGTCCTGCGCGAGCCCGCGTTCGCCGCCGACAAGGTCGAACAGGAGAAAACACGCCTGCTCGAAGAACGCGCGCGCCGTCGCGACAACCCCATCCAGTTCGCGATGGACCACCTCTTCGAAGCGATGTTCGGCGACCATCCCTATGCGCATCCGTTTCTGGGCGACCCGGCGGAGGTGGCGGCGCTCACCGCGACAGACTGCGCCGGCTGGTACCACTCGCTGCTCGCGCCCGACCGCGCGGTGCTCTCGATCGTCGGGGACCTCACCGTCGACCGCGCGCGCCGCATCGCCGAGCGGCTCCTCGGCGACCTGCCGGCGATCCGCGCGCCGCAGCCGCGCGCGAAGGCGCCCGCACTCCCGGTGCGGCCGGGCGAGCTGGTGCTGCGCCGCGCGGGGATCAAGCAGGCGGTGACGTTCGTGGGATTCGCCGCGCCGCCCATGATGACGCCGCCGTCGAACGCAATGGAAGTGCTCAACGGCGTCATGACCGGCCTCGGCGGGCGGCTGTTCGTCGAATTGCGCGACAAGCGCTCGCTCGGCTACATGACCGGTTCGGCCTACAACGCGCTCTTCGAGCGCGGGATTCTTCTTCGGCTACGCCAACCCGACCGCCGCGGGAATCGAAGAAGCGGTGCGGGTGATCCTCCACGAACTGGACCTCGTCACCCGGGAAGCGGTCAGCGAGGAAGAACTCGTCCGCGCCAAGGAGTGGCTGGCGGGCTCGCACGTCATGGGGCTCCAGCGCAACGGCGCGCAGGCGGGCGCCTACGGATCGTTTGAAGCGCTGGGCTACGGCTGGGAGGCCGTGGACCGCATCCCCGACGACCTGCGCGCGGTCACGGCCGACGACGTCATCGCCGCCGCGCGCGCGGTATTCATCCGCGACAACGCAGTCATCGTCAAAATGCTTCCCGAGGAGTGAGTTCGTCGGACGCGCTACGCGGCTTCGGCCGAGTAGCGGCCGTCGCGGGCGATTCCGAAGCTCTTGAAGAGTTCGTTGCGGAGCGTGGACACGTCGATCTTGCGGTAGAGTTTTCCGCCTTCGGCGTAGGCGATCGATCCGGTTTCTTCGGACACGATGACCACCATCGCGTCGGTCTCTTCAGCGAGGCCCAGCGCGGCGCGGTGACGCGTTCCGACGGCCTGGGCGAGGCGTTCGTCGTCGGAAAGCGGAAGGATGCATCCCGCCGCGACCACGCGGTCGCTCTGGATGATCACGGCACCGTCGTGGAGCGGGCTCGGCGGCGTGAAGATCGTCGACAAGAGCTCGGACGTGACGCGCGCGTCGATCGGCGTCCCCGTCTCGACGTAGTTCTTCAGGCCCATATCCTTCTCCAGCACGATCAAGGCACCGATCCGCTTCTCGGACAGATCCTGCACGCACTTGACGATCTCCGGAATCACGCCGCTCTCGCGCATGCGCACGAACCTCGACAGCACGCGGTTCTGTCCCAGCATGGCGAGCGCCCGCCGCAATTCGGGTTGAAAGATGATCACGAAGGCGATCACCCACACGGTGCGCAGGCTCGAGATGAGCCAGTTGACCGCGAGCAGGTTCATCCACTGCGCGACCACCGACAGCACGAACAGCACGATCAGCCCGAAGAACATATGCACCGCGCGGGTGCCCTGCATGAGCGCGAATACGCGATAGAGCAGAAACGTGACGATCAGGATGTCGAAGACGTCGACGATGATCTCGGTGGTGATGCCGTGCAGGATCATCGCGGGGGCTCGTGTTCGTCGGGGTGGTCGATGGCGTCGAGCACGCGGAACAGCGCCGCGGTCTCGCGCACGTCGTGGACGCGCACGATCGACACGCCGCGTTGATAGCACATCGCGGCGACGGCGAGGCTGCCGGGCAGGCGCTCGTCCATCGACGGCGTTCCGAGCAGCGTGCCCAGGAATGATTTGCGCGACGCGCCCACGAGCACGGGATATCCCAGCGCCTGCAGGACGTCAATTCTTTTCAGAATTTCGAGATTGTGGTGCACCAACTTGCCGAACCCGATTCCGGGATCGACGACGACGCGCGCGGGGTCGATGCCGGCGGTTTCCAGCGCGGCCACGCGCAGCGCGAGGTAGCTCGCGATCTCGGCGGGGGCGTCGGCGTAGCGCGGCTTTTCCTGCATCGTGCGCGGTTCGCCCAGCATGTGCATCAGCACCACCGCGACCGCCGGGTGGTCGCGCAGTACGTCGATCATTTCTGGCTCGCCGGTGGCGGTGATGTCGTTCAGCATGGACGCCCCGGCGGACAGGGCGACGCTCGCCACTTCGGGCTTGCGCGTGTCGATGGAGACGGGAACGGGAATACGCGGCCGGCCCTCGCCCCCGCGGACCAGCGCCTCGACGACCGGCAGCACGCGATCCATTTCCTCGCGAACGCTGATCGCGTTCGCACCCGGCCGCGTGGACTCGCCGCCGACGTCCACGATATCGGCGCCGGCCGCGACCATCGCGTGCGCGTGGGCGATGGCCGCGCGCGTGTCGACGAATCGGCCGCCGTCGGAGAACGAGTCGGGCGTCACGTTGAGAATACCCATCACGCGCGGCACGCGGCCGAACGTCAGTTCGCGGTCGCCGCAGCGAAGGGTGGGTGTGCGGGGGTGTGCAGGACTCATCGGTGAAAACGAAAACGGCGCCGATCGTCTCGGCGCCGTCCTGGCGAAACGCTATGTCGTCGGACCGGGCTCGACCATCGGCGGCAGCCCGGGAATCTTCTTACGCTCCGCGTCGGTCGCGCGTTCGGCCGCCTTCTCGGCGGGTTTCGTCGCGGCCGGATCGGGAGCGACTTCCAGCGGCGGCAACGTTCCGCCCGCCAGAACGGTGGCGATTTCCGCGGCGTCCAGCGTCTCGCGCTCGAGGAGCGCGTTGGCCAGGCGGTGCAGGATGTCGACGCGTTCCTGGAGAATCGAACGCGCGCGGTCGTACGCCTCGCTGACGATGCGCTTGACCTCTTCGTCGATCTCCTGCGCGGTCTTCTCGCTGTATTCGGTGTTCTGCACGATGTCGCGGCCGAGGAACACCTGCTCCTCGCGGTCGCCGAACGAAATCGGCCCGAGCTTCTCGCTCATGCCCCACGCCATGACCATCTTGCGCACGAGCTTCGAGACCATCTGAATATCCTGCGACGCGCCGCTGCCCATGCGGTTCAGAATCAATTCCTCGGCGACGCGGCCGCCCAGCGCCTGGGTGATCGTGTCGAGACACCAGGACTTGGATATTCGGTGCGGTCGTCTTCGGGCAAAAAGAAGGTCAGCCCGCCCGCCGCGCCGCGCGGGATGATCGTCACCTTGTGGACGGGATCGAATACTTCAGCGCCGCGCCCACCACGGCGTGGCCCGCCTCGTGGAACGCGGTGATGCGCTTGGTCTCGTCTGTGACGACGCGGCTGCGACGCTCGGGGCCGAGGTATATCTTGTCCCTGGCCTCCTCGAGGTCGTCCATCGTCGACCTTCGTTCATGCCCTTCGCGCGCCGCCAGCAGCGCCGCCTCGTTGATCACGTTGGCCAGGTCGGCGCCGCTGATCCCGGGCGTCGCCGCGCGCGAGCACGGCGATTGACGTCGTCCGCGAGCCGGGTCTTGCGCAAGTGGACCTTCAGGATGCCCTCGCGTCCGCGGACGTCGGGCAGGTCCGACCATGATCTGGCGGTCGAAGCGGCCCGGGCGCATCAGCGCGGGATCGAGCACGTCCGGCCGGTTGGTCGCCGCGACCAGGATGACGCCTTCGTTGCTTCGAATCCGTCCATCTCCACGAGCAACTGGTTGAGCGTCTGCTCGCGTTCGTCGTGGCCGCCGCCCAGGCCGCGCCGCGATGGCGTCCAACCGCGTCGATCTCGTCGATGAAGATGATGCACGGCGCGTGCTTCTTGCCGGTCTCGAACAGGTCGCGCACACGCGACGCGCCCACGCCCACGAACATCTCGACGAAGTCCGAGCCGCTCATCTAAAAGAACGGCACGTTGGCTTCGCCGGCGACCGCGCGTGCGAGCAGCGTCTTGCCCGTGCCCGGAGGGCCGACCGCAGGAGCGCCCCTTCGGAATGCGCCCGCCGAGCTTCTGGAACTTCTTGGGATCGCGCAGGAACTCGATGATCTCCTGCAGCTCTTCCTTGGCCTCGTCGCAGCCGGCGACGTCGTTGAATGTCATGCGCGGCTTGTCCCCGCCGAACATGCGCGCGCGGCTCTTGCCAAAACTGAACGCCCGGTTTCCGCCCACCTGCATCTGGCGCATGATGAACAGCCACAGCCCGACGATCAGCAGCAACGGGATGCCCGAGGTCAGGACCTTGACCCACATGCTGCCGCCGGGCACCTGGCCCTCGACGACGGCGTTGGGATTCTTATCGAGAATGCGTTGCGGGAGGTCTTTGTCTTCGACCGGGAGTGCCAGCACGAACTGCTGCACCTTGACCTCGCGGGTCGCGCGGTCGGACGCACTGGTCACAGGCACCTGCGTCGGGTTGTTGAACTCGCCGCGGACCTCGACCCCCTTGAAGGTGATCTTCTTGATGTTGCTGGCGTCGACCTGCGAGAGGAACTCCGAGTAGGAGATCCGGTACTGGGCGTCTTGCCCATCTCGAACATCTGGAACGCGACCAAAAGGACGATGACCAGGATGACCCAGAACACCATCGCCTTGAACGGTCGTGACGGCCGGCCCGCCGGAGGACGGGGGGTCAGCGGGGGCGCCCGCCGGGGCGCTTATCCGAGTCTCGCTGGTCTGTCATGCTGTACCAACTGCTTAGGACGTACTGCCCGCGGGTCGGTCGAGGGCGGCCACGAAGGGTAAGTTACGGTAATTTTCGTCGTAGTCCAGTCCATATCCGACGACGAAGACATCCGGGATCTCGTGGCCGAGATAGCGGATGGGAATACCGGCCTGTTGAGGGATCCGCTTGCGCAGAAGGGCACAGACTTCGAGGCTGCCGGGATTCCGTAACCTCAACATGTCCAAAATATAAGCCAGAGTTGTGCCAGTGTCTACGACATCTTCCACTATAAGGACGTCCCGTCCGGACACGCTGATGTCGAGGTCCGCGATGATCCGGACGACCCCGCTGGACCGCGTGGACGGGCCATAGGACGACACCCGGAGGAACTCGAGGTGATGGGGAATGGTCAGGTGCCGGATCAGGTCGGCGAGGAAAATGACCCCGCCCTTGAGCAGGCTGATGACCACCGGCTCGCGGCCGGCGTAGTCGGTCGAAATTTCCCGGCCGAGGCGCGAGACGATCTCGGCGATATCGTCGGCCGAGAGCAGGACCGGTCCGGGCGCGGGGTGAGCGGGGTGCCGGCTCACGGGCGCGCCCCGTCGTCGCGGCGGGCAACCAGCCGGAGCGTCGACGTGTGGGACGGTCGCACGCGGGCGGACTCGCCGGTGGCGACACCCGGGATCCACACGATCTCGCCGGCGACTTCGACTACGAGCGTTCGGGCGCGCTCGCGATAGGGGACTTTGCGGTCGACGAACACGTCGCTGAGTTTCTTATGACCGGTCATCCCGAGGGGGCGGATGCGGTCTCCGGGGCGCGGCGCCCGCACCGTCATCGCGTCGGCGCCCATGCCGGGTGCCAGATAGGCGACGAGTTCGCCCGGAACGCCGGCCGCGGTCGTCGCATGCGACGGCGCGTCGGCGGCGAACGGGTTGTCCGCGACGATTTCCGCGCGCAGCGTCCACGTTCCCGCGTGCGCGACGCCCGGGACACCGAGCGTCGTCCCCTCGACGCGGGGAGCGAGCACCAAAGAAGTCCCGCCGGACCGCGGGTGAAACACCAGCGCGTCGTGGTCGCGCCGGACATGGGCGCCGGGCAGGTCGACCGACGAGCCGACGAGTCCGGGCGCGCACGCCATCGCGATCATCGTGTCGTAATGAATCGTGCGCGCGTCCTCGTGAACGCCGATGCGCGCGAGTGCGTCGCCCAGCAGGATCGCGGCGGACGCCGGGTCGAGCCCGTCGAACGCGTCCGCGAAGAGCGTCCACGATCCGTCGGCGTCTTTCGCCAGCGCGTCGTCGAGACGCGGGTCGGTGACGCGGCGCGCGCGCCGGAGCGTGTCGGCCGCGGCGCGTGCACTGGCGAGCAGCGCGCGATCGATGCCCGGCCACGCGCGGCGCAGCGCCGGCAGCACGTCGTGGCGAACGACGTTGCGCGCAAAACGCCGGTCGGCGTTGCTCGGGTCTTCGACGAACGGAATGCCGCGCGTGTCGCAGTAGTCGGCGGTGTCGGCGCGGTCGATATCGAGCAGCGGTCGCACGATGGTCCCGCGTTCGGCGGGAATCCCGGCGAGGCCGCGTTCGCCGGCGCCGCGCACGATGCGCATCAGAATGGTTTCGGTCTGATCGGAGCGCGTGTGCGCGGTGGCGATCCACGCCGCGTGCTCGCGTTCGGCGGTCGCCTGCAGGAATGCGTAGCGCGCGCGGCGTCCCGCGGTTTCGATCGACACGCGCGCCGAGCGCGCGATGGCGGCGACGTCGGCGTCGCCGGCGATCATCGGCACGGCGTGCGCATCCGCGAACGCCGCGACGGTGTCGCGGTCGCGCGCGCTGTGCTCGCGCAGATGATGGTCGAGGTGTGCCGCCACGATTCGCAACCCGCGCCGATGCCGCGCGCGTTCGCAAAGCGCGGCGAAGAGCGCCATCGAGTCGGCGCCGCCGGACACGGCGACGAGCACGGTCGCCCCGCCCTGGAACCAGGGCGCATCGGCGACGGCACAGTCGACCACGTGGGGAATACGTCGGCAATCCGAATTCATGGAGATAGCATAGCGCACGACGGGCGATCCTTGTTCGCGATTGCGTTTGGGGGAAGCCGCCGCCGCGGGCATCGGACAGAAAAAAGGTGTGGTGGCGGAGCAGGGATTCGAACCCCGGACACGCGGATTATGATTCCGCTGCTCTAACCAGCTGAGCTACTCCGCCACCTGTAACAGGTTTGTATTTGTCTCGGTTACGACGCGCGCCTTCGTCAGGGCAGCTCGCGTGCGAGGGGGTGCCCGTCATCGTCCGGCGCACCATGGTAATGGGACGCGTGGTCGCCGTCAACAAGCATACGAAGTCAAACAAGATACAGCGGGATTCTTTGGGTCGGCCAGCGCGGACGCCGGCGGAAGACTAGGACCGTCCGGCACACCCTCGGGACCACGATCGAGCTGACCCCGGACGATGCGCGCAGGCTCGCCACGGAGGTCATCGCCCAGGTCAAACGTGGGGTGGACCCCAACGCGTCGGAGTGCGATGCGCAGTGATCTCCGGAAGCCCCCCGATAAAATGCGCACATAGGCCTCGTGATCACCTTTCTGTTGACACCCATTGGTGCATCGACTATCCAATCAAGCAGCAGGGGGGAGAGTCCTGTGGCAGATCCCATTGCGATCTTTCCGATTCCGCGAATCTCGCGTTCGAACCCGATTGCTCCAACCGGAGGAATTTCGGTATTGAAATCCGTACTTCTTGTTCTCGCATGTATCGCGGCGCTCAGCGTTGGGGCGCTGGCGGCCCCGGAGTCCACGTCCATTCCGTCGAATCTGCCGATCTACGTAAACGGCCGGTCTATCACGCCCCATGACGGAGGCCACACTGTATCGCTCGACCGCGAGAGTGGCGTGGTTATCGATGGAGTTGTGTATCTGCCAGTCACCAAAACGCCGCCGTTTGTCGAACCGGTCAAATCTGACGGTATGCACTATGTGCAGCATATCGGGATGCTGGCGGCGACCAAGGAACTGGCGTCAGGTGGCGCCCGTGAAGATGCGAGGCGATCGATGATCGAACGGTGGCGTCAAGAGTTCGGTGACGAAGTCACCTGGAGTCAAGACCCCTCCGACAAATACCAACTCTTCGTAACCTTCCAGGGTCAGTCACTGATGATGACCGTACCCCAAGACGCGGGCTATCATCCCGAGGAGCAAGCACCTGACAATTTCGAGGGGCTTGAATCCCAGTACCGCGAGCTAGTAACCGTGCTTCAGACCGGCGCGCTCGTCCTGTGCGGCCAGACCTACATGGAAGTCATCGCCCCGTCAGACGCGGCGCAAGCGCTGAAGGAGCTTCGCTCGTTACCAAACCAACCGAAAACACGCACGATGGTCGGTAGCGAGACGGTCTTCGCGAGCATCACGCTAGTCGGCGAGAAGTACGTGCTCACGAATTCTATCGTGCGCGATCTGATGGCCCATCGTTAGGGGGAAACGCCGTCATGAAGAGCGCTGTTCTACTGATCACCTTTGGAGTTCTCATAGCCTCGGTGACGGCGACCCGGTCGGCAGAAACAGTCGGAGAGCAGAGTTATACGTACATAGGCACAGGCGATTATGACTTTGGCTCTGTCGCTGCTCAGTCGAAGCTAATGCTCGACGAATTCCACTTTACGAGGAAACACGATGTTCGTGCTATCGCATACAACCAAGACATCGCTCTCGATGTTGTGGACGCTCTCGCTAGCTACGGTGGGGTCCTCATTTATGTTGGTCACGGAGAGACTGGCAAGGTATCAATCGCCACGTACGAGCATACTACGAATGGATACAACATCGCTTGGAACCGCGGCGTGGACCTCATCGACGCCGGTTACTTTGCGGTGGGGGAGCTCTACGTTGGCGACCAGACGGAATCCTCCCTTCCCCTGCTACACAATCGAACTAACCGCCGCGGGCATCGCCGCTCGCACCCATGGGAACAACGCGCTGGCCTGCATTTGCGCGTGCAACAGCGGTTCAACTGCTGGTAGCTGGGGCGCGCGAGTTGACTGTGTTTATAACTTCGTGTGTGTGCCAGGGGCAACTTCCCAGCAAGACCTGACTGAATCGCCCCGGGATTGTCGGAGGCTCTATTCCGTGAGAGGATGGAGTCATGAGCAGAACCAGCAGGTTTTCCCAGAAGTTAAAGAGCGGGCGGTCCGGATGGTCGTCGAACACGAGGGTGAGTATGGCTCTCGGTGGGCGGCGATCAAGTCGATTGCCGCCAAGATCGGTTGTTCCCCCGAAGTTCTCCGGCGATGGATTCAGCAAGCAGAGACGGACCAGGGAGTGCGCCCCGGGCTGACGACGGACGAGCGAGCGCGCTTGAAGCAACTCGAGCGAGAGGTCTTCGAGCTGCGGCGGGCGAATGAGATATTGCGCAAGGCGTCCGCATATTTCGCACAGGCGGAGCTCGACCGCCGAGCGAAGTGATGGTGTCGTTCATCGACGACCATCGAGAGATCTACGGGGTCGAGCCGATCTGTGAGGTACTGCCGATCGCCCCATCGACATACTACCAGCACAAGCTGGAGGAGCAGGACTGGGCCAAGCGATCGCGGCGCAAGCGGCGAGATGTGCGCCTGGGCAAGGTGATTCAGGGGCGGTGGAAGCAGAACGAAGAGGCATACGGGTATCGCAAGATGCACAACGAGCTGGAGCGCCGGAAGGTGAAGGTGGCGCGTTGTACAGTTGCGCGTTTGATGCATGAGATGGCGCTCTGCGGGGTTGTCCGGGGGAAGGCGTTCAAGAGAACAACGATCCCCGATGAGTCAGCAGTTCGGCCGGCGGATCGGGTGAACCGAGACTTCACGGCGACACGACCGAATCAGTTGTGGGTAGCCGACCTGACGTACGTGCGCACATGGAATGGGTTTGTCTATGTGGCATTTGTGATCGATGTGTTCTCTCGTTCGATCGTGGGCTGGTGTGTGTCGCGTTCTCTTCGGACCGATTTGGCGCTTGATGCCCTGGAGCAGGCGGTCCACATGCGCCGCGAGACCGATGGGTTGATCCACCACAGCGACCGTGGCGGGCAGTATCTATCGATCCGCTACACCGAGCGCCTGCGCGATGCCGGTATCGAACCTTCGGTGGGCAGTGTGGGCGACTCGTACGACAACGCACTCGCCGAGTCGATCATTGGCTTGTACAAGGCCGAACTTATCGAGCGCCGCGGACCGTGGCGTTCGTTCGAGGCGGTCGAGTTCTCGACGCTCCGGTGGATCGACTGGTTCAATAACCGCCGGCTGTTCGGGCCCCTTGGATATGTTCCCCCGGCGGAGTTCGAATCGGAGTATTATCGTCGCGAAGAAGATCTGAAAGTGGCAGGAATCAACTAACCGAGTCTCCGGAGAACCCGGGGCGGTTCATTATGATGCAATTCGGAGCTACTTTTACGTCTTCCATGAGCCGTAGCGCACGCCTCGTAGCTGCTGTGTGTGTCATGTGTCTTTGTGGCGGCGAGGCCCTGGCGTCTGGTCTAGTCGTCGACGTAAGGTCCGACAAGAATCAGTACGTGCTCGGAGAACCGGTAAAGTTGACGGCATCAGTGAGGAATGAGACCGGGCAGACCATTCGCGTGCCGAGCGTGACTCTAATGGATCAGTTTTTCATGCATTTCATGTATTTCGAGGTCACTTCTCCGACCGGAGCGTTGCGACGCCTTAAGCACGTAGCAATCTTTCAGGAATTGATTCTCGGCCCCCACTACGCCGGAGCCCCGTTGGCTCCGGGCGACAGCATTCAGGTGTTTTTGTACCCCGCCAGGACGAACGTTGCCGTCGACGCCAACGGAATGGCGAGTGGCGAACGCATTTCATCATCTGAGACATTCCCCGTGACGGGGCGCTACAAGCTCCGCGTAGTTTATCAAGTGTGGCCTGATCTCGATGTGCTGTTCCCGGGTAAGTGGCGGTCGAATGAAGTCGAATTGATCATGAGAAAGCCTGACTCGGAGCAGCGCGAGATACTCGACGCACTTTGGCAAGGGATGCCGGCGGGCGAGGGAGGTATCGACTGGAGTCGCAGAGACCTAAAGCGATTGAAAGCTGTCATCGACAAATACCCCCACGATGATCTGACGCTCCACGTGCGGTTTGCGTTGGCACGAGGCCTGGAGTGGGAAGACCGTTATGATGATGCAATCACGATCTTGAGAGCGTTGAACACATCGCACCCCGAGTTCCGCCATGAGGAGATGCAGCTTTGGCTTGGCCGAGTGTACATCGGGAGCGGAGCCCGCGAGGAGGGCGCGGACATGCTGTTCTCCGCGATGGGAAAAGAGCCGGCGCTCTGGACCAACCCGGCGTTCGTGGAGGCGGTCACGGTAATCGGCATTCGTGACTTTAGTGTGAAGGCCCGCTGGGAAGAGCAGGAGAGTCGGTTGGGAGCAAAGCCGATGACGAAGGAACAGTTTCTATCCACGTTCGCCAGTCAATAGGGTCACAATTAGTCCGACTGGGTTGCTTACTTATGAGCAGATGGCTGAGAAGCATAGTTCTTGTGGTGCTCACAGCGTCGGTTGCGGTGCCGGTCGTGGGTGGTGAGCCTAGCGAAGAAAGCTCCGCTGTCGCCTCATCGGCGCTTGGCACACTGCAGCAGTTTGCTGATCTGATGAATAACGACCTGCCGGAGATGGCTGGTCAATTGCTGGACGTGCCAAGGACAACTGGCGATTATCCAGGCAATCCGAGTCAAAGACTGAGAGCGCTACTTCAGTCGGGAACCAGCCGGCAAGGACCAGTTCTGATGGTCGCGAAGCGACACATGGTTACACTCGAGAACAATAACGTGCGAATCGCTTGTGTCCTGGTGTGGAACTTGGGAAGTGGTCCCGTTGTCTGTAATGACGAATTCATCGTTAATGTGTCCGCGCATGGCAACCGAATAGTCAGTTCTGGGATTGTGCCCATCGTTCTCAAGTACGGAGATCGACACGATGCGTTGCGCAAAGCACTTTCGAGAGCTGCAACGGGAGAGCCATGAGAATTTCACGGGCGGTGGGAGTTCCCCCGCTTTTGTGGACACGGAGTTAAGAGTCTTCCATCCGTCGCTCGAACTCGGCGGGGCTGATCCTGCCGATGTGCGGCTACCCTCCCCATCGTTCCAACGGCGCCCCATGACGGAGGCCACACGATATGGCTCCACCGCGAGAGCGGTGTGGTTGTCGATGACGTTGTGGCGTTCGTGCCGATTCGGCGACCTACGGGCGGCCAAAAATATGAAGACGAGACGCTTTTTCCTCGACGAGACAAAGCGCGCCGCCAGAAACCACGCGGATCGCACCCTGTCCGATGTCGGGATCGAGCGGGTACTTTTTCTGCAGCTCCCATGAATCGTCAAAGTGGCAAAGGTGGCTTTGGTCGCCCTGCTTGTATGTCAGAACCCAGTATCCGCCAACTGGGTCCACACAGACGTCGTTGATGACAGACTGGAATGACCATTCCGACAAGACTTTTCCCTTCCCGATGCCGAGGTGCTTCGTCAGGCCATCATGTTGGATGTCAGGAAAGATGAGCACGTCACCTTCGAAGTGATTGACAAGAACATAGCCACCGGCTGAGCGCGGCAGGATGTTCCAGCCCAGGCACACGGCAAAGCCCGCGGCGCTGGCGGTTCGGGTTGCATCGCAACGCGGACCAAATGTTTCGAGCACTTTGCCGGTCAATGACATGACAACAGCCGCGCCTTGCCCCCCGGATCCACCCGTCCAGGTTCCGATCAGGCGGTCCCTGTAACGGTGCAGGGACGTCATGCCCCAGGGGACACGGCGATTTCCGAGGTAGTCTCCGTCCAGACTATAGCCAACGAGTTTCTGCGGGGTGGCCACCCACACCGTATCGCCCCACGCGAGCAGGCCGTATGGGCTTGTCAACTCGCCCGGCCCTTCCCCAAGATGGCCAAAGCGTCGAAGAACGCTCCATTCCCTGTCGAGGACGACGACCGTTCCATCGCCGCGATTCACCACTGCAACCGCCGTGTCCCCCATGCAGAGGAGGTCAACCGGGTAGTAGAACACTGCTTGTTCAAGTGGAAACTCGACCAGAGACAATTGCCGCAGATCGCCGGCAGTCGCGGTGTGGATGGACGCAGCGACCGGCAGCATCGCTGCAAGAACAGCGAGCGCAAATTCGCAGAATCGGGGTGCAGCCAAACCCATCGGGTATCGTGTTCAGTGTACATCGTCACGGGCATCGGTCGAGAAGAAGTCACGTCGGCGATGTCCGGACGGGAGGCGCTTGTTCTGGCCAGGGGCCAGCTGAAATCGTGGTAAGCCCGCGGGAGAAACGCCGCCCGTCGGTCCCGGACATGGTGTAAACTGGCGCCCGGCATCAGCATGAACGTATTCACCCAGACCGACCTGCCCGAAAACGTGCTCGGTGACGCCGTCGTCGCCGTCCTGGGGTTTGGCAATCAGGGGCACGCGCACGCGATGAATCTCCGCGACAGCGGTGCGCGGGTGGTAGTCGGCGCCCGTTCGGGCGGGGCCGGTTGGAACGCGGCCGCCGCCGCGGGGTTTGAACCCGTCGAGATTCGCGACGCGGTGCGCGCGGCGGACGTCGTGGCAGTGCTGCTCCCGGACGAAGACCAGAGCGCCCTGTTCGCGACGGAGATCGTTCCGTCGCTCGGTCCCGACGCGAGTCTCGTCTTCGCGCACGGATTCGCGGTGGCGTTTGGGGCGGTGTCGCTGCCCGCAGGGCACGACGTCGTGCTGGTCGCGCCCAAGGGCCAGGGGCACGCATTGCGGCGCGCGTACGTCGAGGGCCGCGCGCTGACCAGCCTGGTGGCGGTCGGCGCGGACGCGTCCGGGCGCGCGCTCGCGAAAGCGCTTTCGTACGCGTCGCTGATCGGGTGCCTCAAGTCGGGCGCGATCGAAACGAGTTTCCGCGAGGAAGCGATCACCGATCTGTTCGGCGAACAGGCCGTGCTGTGCGGGGGCGTCCCCGCGCTGGTGGTCGCCGCGTTCGAAACGCTCGTCGCGCGCGGATTCTCGCCCGAGGTCGCGTACATCGAGTGCCTGCACGAACTCAAGATCATCGTCGATCTCCTGGTCGACGGCGGGCTGCATCACATGCGCGAGCGCATCAGTCGCACGGCCGCATGGGGCAGCGTCGAAAGCGGGCCGCGCATCGTGACCGACGACACGCGGGCCGCGCTGGCGAAGATACTGGACGACATCACATCGGGGACGTTCGCGCGGACGTGGCTCGACGAAGCCCGCAGCGGCGCGCCCCGATTGAATGCACGCATCCGCGAAGAAGCAGACCACGAGATCGAGCGCGCGGGCCGGGCGGTTCGAGCGCTCCTTGATTCAACCGGGAAGGACCAGACATCGTGAACACGCGTGGAAACCATTCGATTGCACGGGCGCGACGGATCGCCGCCGTGTCCTTCGTTCTCGCCGCCGTCGCACTGGTTGCATGGGGATGCGGCCACACCGACGACAAGAACAAGACGACGACGACGATGCAGAAACCGGTGTACACGCCCCCGCCGGAACTCGACCGGGACCTCAAGCCCATGGAGCTGGACAGCCTGCAGTCGATGCAGTTCACCCTGGGGATCACGCGCGACGAGTACTGGAAGGGATACGGTGGCGTGATCGGCAACGACGACATCGAGGTGTGGTACCCGCAGGGAAAGGTCAACGTGCTGCAGGGCGCCGCCGTGCTCAAGCTCGCCGAAGGGGCGCGCGAGAGAACACAGGCGTTGTTCGGTCGTGCGCCGAAGGACCATCTGGTCATCGTGTGCGCGGGAAATCTCGACGTGTTTCGATGGGCGACGGGCCGCCAGTGGTGGCACTACTCGTTGATCAAGGGTGACACCATCAGCCTCCAGGCACCGCTCGAATTGCACACGCGCGGGCTCCTCACCGTGGTCGCACCGCGCGAGTATTATGAGTGGGCGATCATCCGCCTTTCCAATGACAAGGCGCCGCGATGGGTGCAGGAGGGCGTCGCATCGTATCTCGCCGGCGAGGCGCCGGTGCTCGAGGATCTGCGCCAGGACTTCGGCACGCTCGGACCGTTGGCGATACCGCCGAAAGAAATGGAAAAACTTCTCGAAAAAGAAACCGATCGCCAGGAGACGCGGCGCGCGTACTACAACGCGTATCGCATGGTCGAAGAACTCGTGCAGAAGCACGGCGCGGCGGGCCTCGCCGCGTTCATCAATGCCATGCCGGAGATGAGCGATCTCGACGCGGCGTCGCAGACGGCGTTCGGAGAGACGTACGACGCGATGCTCGCCGAAGCGTGCGAATGGTCCAGGATGGAGACGGCGCCGTAGCGCCGCGCGCCGGCGCTAGAGTGCGTCGCTCATCGCCGAGGACGTCCACCGCCGCGACGGCACGATCGACCGCGCTACCAGAATGCCGGCTACGATCGCGACACCGGTGAGCAACATCGAGAACGCGGTGTGCAGGCCCGACACCGGGTCGTTCGCGATCATGTCCGCGATGCTTCGAAATCCCACGCTCCCGGGGACCAGCATGATGATTCCCGGCACCGCGGTGAGCAGCGCCGGCCGGTTGAAGCGCAGCGAGTGCAGTCCGCTGGCGACGCCGACCGCCAGCGCGCCTGCGAAGGCGCCGGTCTCGATTCCGAGCGCCACCGCGCCCAGCCGCGCCGAGAGAAACGCGATCACGCACACCAGGACGATCCAGCCGGCGTCTCGTTCGTTCGCCTGAAAGATCACGACCAGCGCCAGCGACGACGCGATGATGGCGAGCGCGAGCGTCCAGCCGGGAAGCGTGACCGGCGCGGTGCTCATCGGCGGGTGACCGAACAGCGCGCCGCCCAACTTCAATCCCACGGCGACACCAAAACCGATCGTCATGAACAGCGTGGCCGCGGCCATCAGGCGCGCGGTGCCGGACGCGAGGTGACGTTGCGCGAGTTCGCTGATCGCGATGGTGAGCGTCAGGCCGGGCAATAGCACGATCAGCCCGCCGCACATCGCGACATAAAGCGACGTCGGAGGAAGATACGCGGCCGCGGCGCTGGCGCAGACGCCGGCCACGAACGCGGCGGTCGGTTCGAACACGCGAAAGCGCGGTGCACGCCCCGCGATCCAGGCGAGCGTTCCCGAACACGATCCGATCGCGGCGCACGCCAGCGCCTCGCGCCAGCCGCCGCCGAAGAAGCGGGCACTCGCCGCCGACGCCACCGCGAACGCAATCACGACCTGCCAGCCGCGGTATCGGCGCGGTGCCGCGACGATGGCGTCGAGTTCGCGGATTCCCGCGGCGGGCGAAAGCCGTCGCTCCGCGACCATGTGGATCAACCGATCGACGCGCGAAAGTTTATCGAGATCGACGTCGCCGGGAGAGACGCGGATCAAGCGCGTGACGAGTTCGGCCTCGAATTCGGCCGACGCGAAGATCGCCGTAGGTGTGGCGAAGAACTCGGCGCGGATCCCGAGTCGACGCGCGATCAGCGCCAGCGCGTCTTCGATGTTGGGGGCGGCGTACCCGTAGCGGTGCATTGCGCGCGCGAGCCGCTCGATGAAGGTGAGTGCATCGCGCAGCCGGGCGGCTTCGCGGGTGCTCGTGTCGGCGGGAGTGGGTGTCGCGGGCGCGCCGGCGCGTCCGATCAGTCGGTCGAAGAGTCTCTTCCACATGGCGTCGATGGCGCGTTCGCGCGCTCCCGGCAAGCGCCCCGTGCGCCCGTCAGGTGATCCTTGATTCTGGGTGCTGATGCTGGTAACGTAAAGGGCCGCTTTTTGTTGAAGAAATCGTTGGGGGGTCGTCTAGGGGCAGGACAGCTGACTCTGGATCAGTGAACGGGGGTTCGAATCCTCCCCCCCCAACCATCTTGCGCACGCCCGGAGGCTCGCCGCCGCCGGGCGTGTGTGTTTTTCCCGTCAGGCGCTGCCGGGCCGCTTCCGTGTCGTCAGGATCACAATGATCAGGGTGAGTGCCGCCAGGAGCGTGATCAGCAGGAGTTGCGGTTTGAACCGCTCGACCAGCGATCCGCTACGCGCCGCGCGGTCGAGCGCCGCGCGCACTTCCGACGGTTCGAATTCGATGCCGTGCACGAATCCCGAGACGCGCAGATCGGGTCCGATGACCGCGATTGCGTTGGCGTGCGCGAACCCGCCGCCGTCGAGCGGCGCGACGTGGAAGTCGATGGCGTCGAGCAGTTGGGCGACATCCGCCGGCGTCGCCTTCGCGACGATCCACCCGTTCGGAAGACCCAATCGATCGCGATACGCGCGCAGGTCCGCAAGGCTGTCGGCGGGATCGAACGACACCGTGACGACGTTATAGCCGACGCCCGGTTCGCCGATCGATGACACCGCGTCGCGAAGACTTCCGGTGATCGCGGGACACGCCGCCGGGCAGCGGGTGAACACCGGGTTGATGATGAGCGGCTTTCCGGCGAGGTCGCCGAGGTGGATGGTGGTGCTGTCGCCCGTGACGAGCGCGATATCGGGAACCTGATGCCCGCGCGCCCTGTGGTCGTCCGGTGGGAGAATGGTTTGCGCGCGCGCGCCGATCGCACTCACGACGGCGAGTGCCGCCAGCATCATCGAGAGAATCAGACGCCGCATCGGTCGGCTACAGGTTTTCGAGTTTCTTGCGCGTCGCCTCGGCCATGTCGGAGAGCGACGTCGATTGCAGGTAGTTCCGGATGCGCTCGCGGATCGGTTTCCAGCGTTCGTGAAGCGGGCAGGGCGTCTCGTCGGAACATTTCGCCAGGCCCACCGCGCAGGCGTCGAGATACGTCGTACCATCGATGGCGCGATAGATGTCGAAGAGCATGATGTCGTTCGGATTCTTCGCCAGCGAGAAACCGCCGCCGGGTCCCTTGGTCGAGTTCAACAATCCGGCGCGGACGAGGGTCTGAAAGATCTTCCCCAGGAACGGGCCCGGCACCTGTTCGTGCTCCGACACGTCCCGCGCCAGCACCCGGGTTCCGGGTTCGAACCCCGCGAGATAGGTCATCGCACGGATCGCATACTCACACGCTGTCGAATGAATCACGAGCTGCTCCTGACTTTGAGACCTGAATGTCCTGGAAAGTAGCATCACGAGGCATGTCGTGTCAACATAAGGGCTTCTTGACATCACCGCCCCCGCTCAGTATCCTGTCCGGCACGGTTGTGGCCCCTTCGTCTAGCGGTTAGGACGTATGGTTCTCAGCCATAAAACAGGGGTTCGATTCCCCTAGGGGCTACCAGGTTTCTTTGGGACCCGCCGACCGCGGGTCTCTTTTTTTTCCGATCTCTTTTCACGGGAAAGGACTCGACGCTATGGCCACCCGCTCCGACGGGCGCCGGCGCGCTTCCGGCGGCCGCGCATCTGCCCGCCCCAAAGGACCTCGCTCCCGCAATCGTCACTGGCTTTACCAGGAATCCGTACAGAGCCCGGAGATCGCACCTGCGTTTCTTCGATCGCCTGTACCGAGAACGCAATGGTCACCTCCCGCGCAGCCTGAAGGAAGACTTCTGCGGCACGGCGCTGACCGCGTGCGAATGGGTGCAGCATCGCCCCGACAACATCGCGATCGGTGTCGACCTGGACGCACCGACGTTGCGCTGGGGTCGCGAACACAACGTCGCCGCACTCGACGACGAGGAGAAGTCGCGCGTGCGGTTAATTCGCGGAAACGTGCTGGAAGTCAAACGGCCGCGCGTGGACGTCATCGCCGCACTCAATTTTTCCTACAACATCTTCAAGACACGCGACACGTTGCGCGAGTACTTCCGCGCCGCGCGCCAGTCGCTGGCACCGGGCGGGATTTTCATCGCCGACATGTTCGGGGGCTGGGAAGCGCAGAAACCGATGAAGGAGCGCACGCGCTACAGCGGATTCACCTACGTGTGGGATCAGACCAAGTACGATCCGGTGACGAACTTCGGCGAATACAACATCCACTTCGAATTCCACGACGGCGGCGGGATTCGACGCGCGTTCACCTACGACTGGCGGCTGTGGACGATCCCGGAAGGTCGCGGACTGCTCTACGAGGCGGGGTTCGATCGCGTCGACGTCTACTGGGAAGACATCGATCGCAGCACCGGATTTGGAAACAGCCGCTTCCGAAAGATCACGACCGCAAAGAATTCCGAAGGCTGGATCGCGTTCCTCGTGGCGTCGATGTCGCCAAAAAGGGCATGACATCGCGCGCACGTTTGGCGCATCATTGCCGGTGAACGTCGGGGCCGCCGGCGCACCGCCGGGGCCGGGGTGAGAGGTGGCAACCCCATGTTTTTCAGGCAGATATTCGATCCGAGACTCGCCCAGTACTCCTATCTGATCGGATGCCAGGCGACGGGTGAGGCGATCGTCGTCGACCCGATGCGCGACGTCGACGGGATCATCGACATCGCGGCGCGCGAAGGCCTGCGACTGGTCGCCACCGTGGAAACGCACGTTCACGCCGACTATCTGTCCGGCGCGCGCGAGATCGCCGAACGCACCGGTTGCACGGTGTACGCATCGGCCGAGGGCGGTGCGGACTGGCAGTTCGAGTGGCTCACCGGCGGCGCGTACGTTCACAAACTGCTGCACCACGGCGATCACTTCATGATCGGCAACATCCGCTTCGACGCACTGCACACACCCGGCCACACGCCCGAACACATGTGCTTCCTCGTAACCGACACGCCGTCGGGCGCGCCGATTCCACTGGGTCTGCTGTCGGGCGATTTCGTGTTCGTGGGCGATCTCGGTCGCCCCGACCTGCTCGAGACCGCGGCCGGGCAGACCGGGACGATGGATGGCAGTGCGCGGTCGCTGTTTCGATCGCTGGAGAAATTCCGCGCGCTCAATCCGTCGGTGCAGGTGTGGCCGGGACACGGGGCCGGCAGCGCGTGCGGCAAGGCGCTGGGCGCGGTGCCGATGTCGACCGTGGGCTACGAACTCGCAAGCAATCGCTGGCTCGCGCCGGGGACGCGCGAAGACGACTTCGTCGCCTATATTCTCGACGGTCAGCCCGAACCGCCGCTGTACTTCGCGCGCATGAAGCGCGACAACCGGCGGGGCCCGCGCGTGCTGGGACGCCTTCCGCAGCCCAGGCGCGTGCATCTGGGAAAACTATCAGACCTCGCGCACGCGACCGGTGTTGCCGTACTGGATACACGCCCCTGGAGCGCGTACGCGCAGTCGCATCTGCCCGGATCGCTGTTCACGCCGCTCAATCGCGCGTTCAACACGATCGCGGGCTCGTACGTTCCCGAGAAAATGCCGATCTACCTGATCGTCGAGGAGTCGCGTGTGCGCGAAGCGGTCGTCGACCTGATCCACGTCGGGCTCGATGACATCGTCGGGTACGCGACGCCGGAGATGTTCCTCGAACACGCGCGTGGTAGCGGCAAGACGGCCTCGATGGAGGAAATCGACGTCGACGCCCTCGAGCGCGAAATAGCGGCCGGCGCGTTTCTGCTGGACGTGCGCAATGCCTCGGAGATCGCCGAAGGCGGCCGGATTCCGGGTGCACACAACATCGCCTATACGCGGTTGCTCGATCGGATCGCCGAGGTGCCGAAGAAGCAACGCGTCGTCGTCTACTGCCAGACGGGAAGCCGGTCCATGTACGCCGCCGGGTTGCTCGACCGGTTCGGGTATCGCGCCGGTAACGTTCCCGGTGGAATCCTTGCGTGGCAGGAAAAAGGAGGAGCGGTGGCGGTCTGAACCGCGCGCCGCCCGATCCCTGGAATTGCGAGGAGTGCCGTGCAGATCATCGTCTATGGGGCGGGCGCCGTGGGTAGCGTGCTCGGCGGCATGCTGTCGCTCCATCACCACGACGTCATGCTGGTCGGGCGTCAACCCCTGGTGGATGCGATCGCTCGCGACGGCCTGCGCATCAAGTCGGCCACCGGCGAGTACGTCGCGCATCCACACGCATCCGTCCGGCTCTCCGGCGACGATCTCGCGAAGGACACATCCGTCTTTCTCACCACGAAAGCCTACGACCTCCCGACCGCGGGGGACGTTCTCGCGACGATGATCCCGCGCGAGACGCCGGTCGTGTGCTTCCAGAACGGGGTCGTCAGCGAGGATGCCATGGCGGAACGATTCACGACCGTGTACGGGGCGGTGGTCAACATGACGTGTTCGATGGTCCAGCCCGGGCACGTGTCCTTCCGGCGCCGGGCCGCGTGATCGTCGGCCGGCACCCCAAGGGCGGCGACGCGCGGGCGCAGGCGTTCGCCGATGCGCTGGGCGAGGCCGGTTTCGACGCCGCCGCGTCGCGGGCGATCGGTTCCGACAAGTGGCTCAAGCTTGCGGTGAACGTCCAGAGCGTCCTCAATGCCGTCGTCGACCCGCGCGACCACGACGCCAACGAGTTCTTCGAATTGAAGGTCGCGATCCTGGAGGAAGTGAAGCGCGTGTTCAGAGCGGCGAAGATCCGGGCCCGGTCGTGCGACGGACGCGATCCCTCCATCGACGAGATGATCGCGGAGCTCAAGCGGCCGCGCGCGCGCCGGAGCGCTCACGGGGTCAAACTGCACAATTCGACCTGGCAGGATCTCTACC
>CAVXFV010000013.1:0-163096 GCA_963761125.1 Candidatus Latescibacterota bacterium | reverse complement strand
AAAGGCCTGCTTACCTGTACCCCAAGTAAGTTACCTGCTCCCATAAGATGTGGAGAGAGGCGGCGGGCAGATTATCACGCTCTCCCCGGGATTTGACCAGTGCTCCGGAGAACTGTTTAGGGGTAAACCATTTGAAATTGAAAACCACCACAGTGGCAGACCTTGACCGCATCTATGCGATTAAAGACGCATGGAGTGATCTCGTTTGCCGGAGCGTCTCACCGTGGATCTTCAGTCTTCCTGAGTGGAGTATTGCTTACCTGAGAACCTTCGGGGCCGATTGCCGTTTACACCTTGCCCTGGCCTGGGACAATGGCGAACTGGTCGGCGTCTTGCCCCTGGTGGAGAAACGTGGCAAAGCCCACGATTTATTTTTGACTCGCTATGAGCCGATCAGCGGCCTTCTTGCCGATTATCATGCCCCGATAATTCAAGTCCGGGTCTGAAAATCATCACCTAAACCAGTTATTTGACCACTTGCCCCCAAGTAAGGAAGGGACTCTAGCGCTGGCCTCATTTACCGGAGAAGCATCCGACTTTGCCCCTATTCCGCCGCTACTTTCAAACGAGAGGCTGGCCGTGGTCGGAAACTTTATCCTATTGTCCACGTTACGTTTTCCCGGCCACCTACGGGGAACTGGAAAAGTCCTGGGCGAAAAAACATCGTGATAATATAAGGCGCCAACGTCACAGGCTGCAAAAAATCGGACAACTATCCTTAGAACTCCTTGATGATCCTGGGGAGATTCACGATTGGCTGCCAGAATTCTTTAAAGTTTACTCTCACAAGTGGCACTCAGAGGGTCTGTCGAGTCAATTTGATGATGTCAGGATGAGAATTTATTATCAGGAACTTGCGAAACAATTTTTATCCAAGGGTTTGCACGTTTCCAGCCTGAAACTCGATGATAGGCGGATAGCTTATAATTTTTGCTTTCTGCATGAAGGTTGGTTTTATGGCTACACCTCAACCTACCGCAAGGAATATCATTCTTATTCACCGGGGTTGGTTAATATAAGCATGCTGATGGAATATGGTTGTAAAAATAAATGGATGGGTCTTGATTTTCCTTGCAGGGACACGAATCTTATAAAAATCAATGGACCTCTAATGGACTTACGTGCGTGACTTTTAATGTGGGTATCAACGGCGGCGGATTTCCTTATAAATGGGTTGCCGATTATGAAGCCAAGAATAGAGAAAAAAGATTTTTGGCACTTCATACACCCGCTTGCGTTTCGTCTTAAAGGGCAGTAAATGGATTTAATAGAATTAAATTGTCATTTTAGCCCTTTTATTTATGCTATCATACATTTTTTTGCAGTTTTTGCCTCAATGCCAAGGGGATATGCCATTCTAGAGCTATCACAGCTTGTCAGCAAATGATACCGAGAACCACGTCCCGGGTTTTTTGCGAGTTGATGTCGATTCTTTCAAGCACCAGATGCAGATCATCGAATCTCAGGCGCATCCGATTTCGCTCTCGGAGATGGTCGAACGAATCGAAGGCGGCATTAAGGCTGATGCTCTCTATGTCGCGGTAACTTTTGATGATGGGTATGCTGACAACCTGTCGCTTGCCTATCCCATTTTAAGAGAGTTGAATATCCCGGCGACCATCTTTGCCAGCACGGCCTACGTTGATAACCCGAGCATCATCCCTTGGTGGGATGAATTACATTATTTAATTTATAATTTAACTGGAAATATAAAATTAGAATGTAAAGGAATTAATTTAAGTTTTGATATGGATACTCCCAATGGCAAGTGCATAGCGATTGCTAAACCTGTCTAATTTTATGAGCAATGGCACAGCATTAGAGAAAAAATATATCTTATCGCTTCTTCGTTCACGGGTTTTTAATTATTCTAAGCCCAGTCGCAATGCTTTTGCCGATTGGAGTCAATTGAAACAGGTAGTCGATGAAGGCTTAATTAGTGTCGGAGGGACGGCGCACAATCTGCTGGCCGCATTGCTCGACAACCACATCTATCAGGGAAACGAGAAGCGGCTCGACGTGACGCGCGTCCAGTGGCCCCGCGCGCTCGACATGAACGACCGCGCGCTGCGACACATCGTCGTCGGTCTGGGCGGCCGGACGCACGGCGTACCGCGCGAGACCGGCTTCGTGATCACGGCGGCGTCGGAAGTCATGGCAATTCTGGCACTCGCGAACGATCGCGAGGACCTGAAGAAGCGCCTCGGCGACATCGTCGTCGGGTACGATCGTGATGGCGAGATCGTGACCGCGCGCGACATCGGCGCCGACCACGCGATGGCCGTCGTGCTCAAAGACGCGATCCAGCCCAATCTGGTGCAGACCATCGAGCACACGCCGGCGCTCGTCCACGCGGGACCGTTCGCGAACATCGCGCATGGGACGAGCAGCGTCATCGCGGCGCGGACGGCGCTGAAGCTCGCGGACTACGTCGTCACCGAGTGCGGCTTCGGCGCCGACCTCGGCGGCGAGAAGTACTTCGATATCGTGTGCCGGCAGTCCGGCCTCTATCCCAACGCGGTGGTCATCGTGGCGACGACGCGGGCGATCAAGCGCCACGGCGGCGTCCCGGAGAAGCCCGCGGACCTGCTCGAAAAGGAAAACCCGGAGGCGTTCGAGGCGGGGCTCGCGAACCTCGGGACGCACATCCGCAGCATGAAGAAATTCGGCGTGCCCATCGTCGTGGCGCTGAACCGCTATCCGTTCGATACCGACCGGGAGATCGCGACGCTGCGCCGCTTCTGCGAGGGCAGCGAGGTGGCGTTCGCGCCCCACGATGCGTTCATGAAGGGAGGAGACGGCGCGACCGAACTGGCGAAGATCGCGGTTGGTCTCGCCGATTCGAATCCGTCGCCGCGACGCACGTTCCTCTACGAACTCGACGCGCTGCCGCAGGACAAGGTGCGCCGCGTCGCCCGGGAGATCTACGGTGCCGCGGACGTTTACTTCGAAAAAGAAGCCAAGACCAAGCTCGATCGCTTCGTCAAGATGGGTTACGGCAATCTGCCGGTGTGCATCGCGAAGACGCAGTCCTCGCTATCCGACAACCCGCGGTTGCTCGGCGCACCGGTGGACTTCACCGTCACCGTGACCGACGCACACCTGGCCGCGGGCGCCGGATTCATCGTGGTGGTGTGCGGCGACATGATGCTCATGCCGGGGTTGCCCAAGGTGCCCGCGGCCGCCCGCATGGACATCGACGCGGACGGGACCATCACGGGACTGTTCTAGTTGCGGCAACTTTCGATCGGGAATCGACTTCGGCGGCCCGTCTGGAATGTACGGGATCGTTGGCGTAGACTGTCCTCCGAACCCAAGGAGGACTCCCGATGGACATGCCGAAACCGACCGAAGGCCACCGTAAGTTGCACAGGATGGTCGGCCGCTGGGAGGGCACGGAAACGATGCAGCCCTCGCAGTGGGATCCGAAGGGCGGAACCGCACTCGGTCGCAACCACACGCGCCTGGACTTGAACGGGTTCGCAGTGATCGGCGACTACCGGCAGGAGCGCGACGGCGCCGTCACGTTCGCCGGGCACAGCGTTCTCACCTACGATCCCGGCGAAGATATGTACGTGATGCACTGGTTCGACTCGATGGGCACGCCGCCCGAGATCTTCAAGGGCCGATTCGAAGGCACCACGCTGACGCTGTCCAGCAAGAACCCGCAGATGCACGCACGCATGACCTACGATCTGTCGGGCGAGAATACGTTGCGGTCCCGCATGGAAATGTCGCCCGACGGCAAGCAGTGGAAGACACTCTTCGACGCGACGTACGAGAAGAAGTAGCAACCCGGACCCGGAGGAGGATCAAGATGCGCCTGAACGCAATTGGACTGGCCGTGCTGCTGGTCCTGACGACCGCACCTTCGACATGGAGCCAGCAACGCGGCGACCCGGCCGCACTGATCGCCGCCCAGCGAGAGGCGATGGCCCCGCTCGCGATGATGGACGGTGTCTGGCGCGGACCCGCCTGGACGATTCTGCCATCCGGAGAAAAACACAACGTCACCCAGACGGAGCGCATCGGCCCGATGCTCGACGGATCGATCAAGGTGATCGAGGGGCGCAGCTACGACGCGGAAGGCAAGGTCGGGTTCAACGCGTTCGGCATCGTTTCGTTCGACCCGACGAGCAAGAAGTACACCCTGCACTCGCACGCAATGGGGCAGGTCGGTGACTTCGTGCTCACACCCAACGCCGACGGCTACGTCTGGGAGATTCCCGCCGGTCCGATGACGATCCGTTATACGGCCGTCATCAAGGACGGCACGTGGAAGGAAGTCGGCGATCGCGTCATGTCGGGCAAGGATCCCGTTCGTTTCTTCGAGATGGACCTCACGCGAGTCGGGGACACCGACTGGCCCGCGTCGGGCGCGATCCCGATGAAATAGCGCGCGTCGGGCGCCGTCGTCTCCCCGCGACGGCGCCGACGTTCCGCGCCCGGCTATTGACACTCGGGGCGGTCCGGGGGACAGACGATGATCCCGGGACCGGATCGCAGGAGCCCGAGCGTGTACACGTAGATCGTCGTGTTGCTCCCGTCGCATTTGGCGTCCTTGTCGACCTTGAGGTCCGGCCGAATTCTTGCCCACGTCCACTGACCCTTATAGACCAGGAACGTGTGCGCGCCCGCTTCGAACGGGGTCGTGCCCCCGAATTCCACGACGACCGACGCGACCGTCGCACTGGGGGCGAGCGTCCATCCGACAAACGCGCCTCGCCGAACGTGAAGGTACTCGTTGACCGTCATCGTACCGAAACAGCGAACCGCAAACGTGCTGTCGACTTCCAGCTTGAACGCCTGTTCCTTGGGATACATCGGCATCGGGACCGAATCGCAGTTGGTGCACTTCTGGGCGTGAGCGTTCACGGGCGGCTGAAGAACCGCAATCAGCAGCAGCGCGAGCGATGCGAACGTTTTCATGCTTCCTCCTGAGTGGTTTCGGTTGGGCTGCCATATCAGAAGGCGTATGAATCGACGCGGCCGGCCGGATTTCCGGCCGGCCGTCCGTGTTTTTTCGCTTATCGATGTGGAGGGACGCCGCCTGCTCCAGACGGGCTGGAGGGGTGGATTCAACCGACCGAAAGCAGGTATTCTGGTGATGGGCCCCACGCACGGACCCCGCACATGGACGAACGTGAACGTCATTTACGCATCGCGGAGATCTTCGCGGGCGCCGTCGACCTGGAGGGCGAGGCGCGCGATGCGTTTCTCGAGCGCGAGTGCGAGGGCGACGAGGACCTGGAGCGCGACGTACGCTCGGTCCTGCTATTCGATCGCGCGGAGTCGCTCGTTCCGATCCGTGTTCCCACATCCGCCGGGACTCCCGAAGAGACCGACCTGACCGGCCGCACGGTCGGTCGCTGCACGATCGTTGGCAAGTTGGGCAAGGGCGGGATGGGAACGGTGTGGAAGGCGGAGGATCCGTTGCTCGGTCGGACGGTCGCGATCAAGTTTCTCTCGGCGAACCAGCGGGACAGCGATCTCGCGCGGCGCCGATTTCTCAGGGAAGCGCGCGCCGCGTCGGCGTTAACGCACCCGGGCGTCGCCACCGTCTACGAAGTCGGCGAGTTGGACGAGGTTCCGTATATCGTCATGCAACTCGTCGAAGGGAAGACGATTCGCCAGCAGGTGAAAGAGGGACGCCTGCCGCCGGTGCGCGCGGTTCGGATCGCGGCCCGAGTGGCGGAAATCCTCGACGACGCGCATGCGCACGGCGTCGTCCACCGGGACATCACGTCGAACAACATCATGGTGCAGCCGGACGGAACGCCGAAGGTCGTCGACTTCGGGGTTGCGCGCCGAACCGCGGACACGTCGCGTCTGTCGAAGACCGGCGTCACCGTGGGAACGGTCGGGTTCATCGCACCCGAAGTGATCGAAGGGAAGGACGCCACGCCACAGAGCGACATCTTCGGTCTCGGCGTCGTCCTCTACGAAATAGTCACGGGCCGCATGCCGTTCGAAGACAAGCGTATGGATCGCGTCCTCCATGCCACGCTCACCCTGGACCCGGAATCCCCGCGCCGGCTGGTCCCCGATGTTCCACGCGAACTGGATCGAATCGTCATGAAGGCGCTGTCGCGGCGCGTCACCACCCGCTATCAGACGGCGCGGGAGATGGCCGACGACCTGCAGAATCTTCTCGAGAGCGGCGCGCTCCGGGCATCGTCCATGCCCCGCCACCGCTGGCTCGCTGTTGCGGTCGTCGCCGTGATCGCACTGCTCATCGTCGCTGTCCTGATTGGAAGGCGAGTTCTGTAATCCTCGCAAGCGGGGCACGCGTCTTTACGCCGGCGGACATGGGTGATATCATTATGCACACCACTACGCGCGGAGGAATCACTCATGTTCGACGACGGCGCCCCCGCCGACGAAGAACGGCCGACCCTGGCGCTGCCGTTGACCGACAAGCTGTTCGAACAACTCTACGACGAGTTGCGTGTCGTGGCTCGCCGCTATATGGCACGCGAGCGCGCCGATCACACGCTCCAGCCCACCGCGCTCGTCAACGAAGCGTACCTCAATCTCACGGCGTCGCTGACCGCCGACATCGCCGATCGAACGCACTTTCTTCGCCTTGCCGCGCGCAAGATGCGTCACATCCTGGTCGATCACGCGCGGGGCAGGAGTGCGGCCCGGCGAGGTGGCGGCATGCAACGGGTCACGTTGTCGGACGGCCTGCTCGCGAACGAGCCCGAGTATGACCTGATGGACCTCGACGATGCCTTGAACCAACTCGAGAAGCTGCACGAGGAACACGCCCTCGTCATCGACCTGCGATACATCGTGGGATTGACGGTCGAGGAAGTGGCGACCGAGCTCGGTCTTTCGCCGAGGACGGTCAAGGAGCACACGCGCTTCGCCAAGGCGTGGTTACGCCAGCAACTCTCCTAGCGGGATTTCGCCGCCGTGCGCGCCGCGCCCGCTCCCGGCGTGTCGTCGCAATCGAACGTCGAGCGCGGCGCATGTTTTTCGATCTCGGTGAACCGCGAATCCTTGCGCAGGTCGTCGAGAAACGGTTCGCTTTCGATCTGACGCATCGAATGACCGAGATCCACCGCGTGGGCGAGATGCACCAGCGCCTTCTCTCGCTGACCAATCTGCTCGTAGACCAGCGCGATGCGGTACTGAACTTCGCCGTCGTCCGGCGCGAGCGTCGCGGCTCGCCCCGCGAGCGCCGCGGCGCTGTCGGCGCGTTCGTCCGGATAGAACCCGGCCAGCGTCGCGAGAAATTCGGCATCGCCGGCCCGGTCGGTTCGCTGCTTCTCCGCCAGCGATACCGCCTCGCGGAATAGCGCGGCGGACCGATCGCGATGGCCGGGAATCCAGTGGTGCGCGGCGGCAAGATAGCCGACGACGTCGTAGCGATCGGGGTAGTACTCGCGCGCCCACTGATACATGTTGGCGGCGTCGACGAAGCGGTGATCCATATAGTAGAGCGTCCCCAGGTTGGAACAGGACACGAAGCTGCGACCCAGCGCGAACGACCGCTCGAACATTTCTACAGCGCGCTCCCAGCAGTTCCCCGCGAAATAGCAGGCGCCGAGGTAGTTATACACTTGCTTGCGATCGGGAGCCAGAGACGCATCGATGTGGAACTGGGGAATCGCGTCTTTGTATCGACCCTGCACGTAGTAGAAGTAGCCCAGCGACTCGAACGCGGTTGCGTCGCGAGGTTGCGCCTTCGTCCCGCGCGCGTACGCGGTCTCGGCGTCGTCGGGCCGGTTCGCGTTGAACAACAGGAAATTTCCCAGCGCATGGATCGGCCCGGGCTCGTTCGGTTCCAGTGCGACGGCTTTCCGGAACTCGGCTTCGGCACGATCGCCGTCGGTCGCGGCGAGCAGTTGTCCCAGCGTGACGTGTGCGCTCGCCAGCCCCCCATACAAATCGAGTGCCCGCGCGCAGCACGCCCGCGTGCGCTCCGCGGAGCTGCTGTCGTGCGCCGTAGAAAAACGCCGGCGGAATCCTTCGCCCAGCGCCGCCCACGCGCGCGCGAACGTCGAGTCGGCCTTCACCGCGCGCTCGAGCGATGCGATGGCGTCGTCGAGCGACGCCGCGCCCGCGTCCAGGTAACCCCGGCCCATGACGTAGTCGCGATACGCCTCCCCGGACGTCGTGTACCCCGCGCGGCGCGTGCGCGGCGCATTCATGTCGAGCAGCCGACACAGCGTGCGGTCGAAGCGGTCGCCGTCGAATGGATCGGTTCCCAGTGCCATGGAATCGGCGCGCCGCCGCACGGCGAGCGAATCGACGTCGAATCGCGTCCATTCGATCGTGCCCGGGGCGCGGCCGCCGGACACGCTCACGGTGACGACGCGACTCGCTCCCAGAAGGCCCCGGGCGCGTTCGGGCGTCGTCGGCCCGGAGAAGGTTGACCTGATCGTAAGGGACGGTGAAGCGGGCGTCGCCCGCCGTGAGGTCCTCCAGCCGATCCGACGCGTCCCGCGCGAGGCCGCCAATCAGTGCGCGCTCGTCGGCGTCGGACGCATCGCCGATCATCGGGATGATCGCGATGCTGTACGAGGGATGCGGGTCCGGCGTGTCCGTCACCGCCGCGACCAGGAGGCCGAACGCGACGCTCGCCGCCGCCGCCAGGGCTCGCCACCGCCATTTGCGGATCAGAACCGGAAACGGCCAGCGCACCTTGCGGCGCGGGTGATCCGGGTCGATCTGATTGAGCACGTCGATGAGATCGTCGTGCATCTCGTTGGCGTACTGGTACCGATCCGACGGGTCCTTGACGAGCGCGCGGTCGAGTACGCGGCAAAGCGATTCGGGCGCGCCCGGCAACACGTCGCCCAGCGGCGTGTGCGGCACATCCAGGATGTTGTGCATGATCGCGCCGGCGTTGTCGGCCAAAAACGGCGGCGTGCCGGTCAGCATTTCGTACAGGACCGCGCCGAACGAGAAGATGTCGGAGCGCGCATCGGCGCGTTGTCCCCGAACCTGTTCCGGCGACATGTAGAGAACGGTTCCGGGCGCGTCCCCGCTTTTCGTGATGGTTGCTTCGTCGAGAAGCGCGGCGAGACCGAAGTCGACGATCTTCACCACGGTGTCACCCGTGAGCATCAGGTTCGCGGGTTTGATGTCGCGATGGACCACGCGGCGGGAGTGTGCGTGTGCCAGACCATCGGTGACGGCCGCGGCGATGGTGAGCGCTTCGATGATCGGAAGGGGGCCCTGCTTCAGGCGGTCGCGGAGGGTGGGTCCATCGCAGAACGACATCGCAAGAAACAGCCGCCCTTCGGCGGTCGTTCCCACGTCATAGAAGCGGCAGACGTTGGGATGTTCGAGCGACGCCACCGCTTTCGCGCCGCGGAGAAAGCGGCGGCGAGCGTCGGCGTCCGCGAGCAGATCGTCGGACAGGAACTTGAGTGCGACCGTGAGTTCCAGCTGCGAATGGGTCGCCCGATAGACGACACCGGACGAACCGGAACCGACTTTCGCGATGATGTGATAGTTGGAGACGTCGTTTCCGATCATGGGGGCATGAAAGGTGTGCCGTCCTTCCCTCGCTTTCGCCGAGGATAGCACAGCACGGACGCGGGTTCGCACGCTTTCCGGTGGAGCCCCCGACCCACGACGTGCATGCGTTTCTTCTTGCCATCCATTGCAACGTCAATCGGTTACGCCCGAAGGCCGCACAGAGGCACGATTGAATTCGCACCCGGCAAGGATTTCCTCTGTCGCCACCGGGAGTGCCTTGCTACGCTTCCATCGAAGTAGGTGATGCTCGTGCAGATGTCATACGAGTGCGCCGATTGTGGTACCCGGTTCGAAGCGACCTTCACCGACGACGAATCCGTCAACTCCATCGCCGAGGGTCGGACAGACGCCTGTCCCAACTGCGGACAGTTCGTGGGGATGAATCAGGCGGAATGTGCGCGTTGCCGGCACACGTTCGCGGTACACCTGCCTCACTGGCACCGCCATTGCGATCTGGTCAGCGCCAAGTGCCCGATGTGCAGCGAACTGCTGGTCGATTTCTGCACCTGCGCGGAATCCTGATTCGCCCGCCGGGGCCCGGCGTTTTCGTGTATGATGAATTTCACGAGACCGCCGATGATCCCGTCCATTTCCTTCGCAGACTTCGTCGCCGTCAGCCCCTATCGCGATCCGGTCGACCGCAAGAAGCTGCTCTTCGTCTACCGGGCTCTCGAAGATCTCGCGGCCGAGCGTCGCGTTGCCGTGTCCGAGCTGAGCATTCTGGAAGTCGCGTGCGGCGCCGGCGGGATCACGTTGCCGCTGGCGCGTACCGGCGCGCGGGTGCGTGCCCTGGACATCGACGCCGGGGACGTCGCCACGCTGCAAACGACCGCGCGCGCGGCCGGGTTCGACAACCTGGAGGCGACGGTCGAGGACGCGTTCGCCTTTCGCACCGACCGGCAGTTCGATATTGCCGTCGCCTCCGAAGTGCTCGAGCACGTACTCGACCCCGATGCGCTCGTCGCCAACATCGCACGGCATCTCAAACCCGGGGGACTGCTGCTGGTCACGACGCCCAACGGTTACGGCCCGTGGGAGTTGTCCAACTACCTGCGGCCGCATCACGTCGCGCGCCGATGGAACTGGCTGCGCCGCGCGATCGGCAAGCCGCCGTACACCGCCGGCACCGGTCCCGACCACTGCCAGCACTACACCCGCGGGCGCCTGCTGTCGCTGTTTCGGCGCCACGGACTCGCGGTGCATCGATTCATGAATTCGGATTTCGTGCTGACGATCTGGAAGTCGATGCGGCAAAGCCCCACCTTCGGGACGCTGGACTCGGACTTCGCGAATCTCGTTCCACACTGGATGGCGAGCGGGTGGTACGTGGCGCTGCGACGGGACGATCGGGACTGACGTGCGCGAGCGTCGTACGAACGGCTTCCGGCTTGCCCCGGACACGACTCGTTCTCTATACTACGCCCCATGAAACTCGTCGAATGCGTTCCAAATTTCAGTGACGGCCGCGATCCATCGGTAATCGACGCGATCGTTTCCGCCATCGCGTCGGTCGAGGGCTCCCACGTCCTGGACGTCGACCCCGGCCGCGACACCAACCGCACCGTCGTGACGTTCGTCTCGCCGCTCGATCGCGCCGTGGACGCGGCGTTTGCGGGGATCGCCAAAGCCGCCAACCTGATCGATATGAGTGCGCATCACGGCGAACATCCGCGCATGGGTGCCACCGACGTGTGTCCGTTCGTTCCGCTCGGCGAGACCACCATGGACGAGTGCGTCACGCTCGCGCGCGAGCTCGGCGCGCGGGTGGCCAGGGAACTCGCCATTCCCGTCTATCTGTACGAGTACGCGGCCACCACCGACGAGCGACGGAGCCTGGCCGCGATCCGCTCGGGCGAGTACGAAGGACTCGCTGCGAAACTCGATGACCCGGCGTGGAAGCCGGACTTCGGCGCCGCGCGGTTCAACCGGCGTTCGGGCGCGACGGTGATCGGAGCGCGCAAGTTTCTGATCGCGTACAACGTGAATCTCAACACGCGCGACAAGAAGAAGGCCAACGACATCGCGTTTTCCATTCGCGAAACCGGGCGCAAAAAGCGCGACGCGCACGGCGCGTTCGTGCGCGACATGAACGGCGATTTCATTTACGAACCCGGGACGCTCAAGGCGTGTCGCGCGGTCGGCTGGTACATCGAGGAATACAGGCGCGCGCAGGTGTCGATCAATCTCACCGATTTCGACGAGACGCCGCCGCACAGGGCGTTCGACGAAGTCGTCCGCCAGGCGGAAGAGCGCGGTCTGCGCGCGACGGGAAGCGAACTCGTCGGGCTGATTCCGCTGGACGCGATGCTGCGCGCGGGACGTCACTATCTCGAGAAACAGGGTGCGTCGCTCGGCGTTCCGGAAAGCGAACTCGTCGAAGTCGCCATCCAGTCGCTCGGGCTGCGCGAGCTGGGCGAATTCGACCCGGCGCAGAAAATCATCGAGTACCGCGTCGCGGGAAAATCGCCGCTCGTCGACGCGACTGTCCGCGAGTTCGTCGACGTGACCTCCACCGAGTCTCCGGTTCCCGGCGGTGGCAGCGTGGCCGCGCTTTCCGGGTCGCTCGCCGCCGCGTTGACCGCGATGGTTGCGAATCTCACGGTGGGGAAGAAAGACTACCAGGACGTGTGGGGCGAGATGAGCCGGCTTGCCGCGGACGCGCAGAAGCTCAAGGACGAATTCCTGCGCGCCGTCGACGACGACGCACGTGCGTTCGACGCGGTGATGGCCGCCAACCGGCTTCCCAAAGGATCGCGCGACGAACAGGCCGCGCGTGACGAAGCGGTGCAGCGCGCCACCAAGGTGGCGATCGACGTCCCGCTGTCGGTGATGCGCATGTGCGAACGCGTGCTCCCGTTGATCGACCGCGTCGCCGAAAAGGGAAATCGGAATTCCGTGAGCGACGCGGGGGTCGCCGCACTGGCGCTTCGCACCGCGTCGGGCGGGGCGTTTCTGAATGTCGTCATCAACCTGACGGGCGTCGACGACCGCGCGTACGCCGACCGGGCATTGAAAGAAGCACGCTCACTTCTCGACGCGGTGAACAACGCCGCTCCCGGAATTTCCGACCAGATCAAGCGCCGCCTCGGCACCTGAGTCATCGGCGGACACGACCGCGGCCCGTTGCCTCTCATGGAGGCGACGTGTATACTCGTCTCCGACCCCCTCTCGTCGAAATCGCCTCGAAAGCCGCCGGCCTCTCCCGAACGTTCGAGGACGGAATGAAGCGCTTCTTCTGTGTGTTTCTTGCGACCGCCTGGTTCGCTTCCCCCGCGCATGCGGCCTTCTATCATTTGTGGAGTCAGGGCTACGGCGATTCGTTGCCCCAGACAGTCACGGCCGTAGGCGGATTGCCGGACGGTGACGTCGTCATCGGGGGCATCTTCCAGGGCGAGATGGATTTCGGGGGCGGCGTTTTTTCCAGCACTGAACCCGGATACTTCGCCCCGTTTCTGGCGCGACTTTCTTCCGGCGGTTCCCACGTGTGGAGTCACGGCTTCGCGGGCGCGGGCGGAATTTCCGACATCGCCGTCGATGCATCGGGGGACGTGATCGTCGCCGCCTGGGTGGACAAGACCGTGGATTTTGGCGGCGGGCCGCTGACGTCCGCCGGAGCGTCCGACATCGTTCTCGCCAGATTTGGAGACGATGGAAGCCTTCTGTGGAACAAACGATTCGGTAGCCCGCAGTTGGAGACGCCCACGGCAGTCGCGCTCGAACCGGACGGGAGCATCGTGATCACCGGGTACTTCCAGAAGCGGGTGGATCTGGGTGGCGGATTTCTCCAGAGTTTTGGAGGATACGATGTCTTCGTGGCCCGTTATACCGCAGACGGGACCCACCTGTGGAGCCAGCGCTTTGGCAATTCGGATTTCCAGGAGGGACACCAGATCGCGGTTGCACCCAACGGAGACGTCGCCGTCGCGGGGCGGTTGGCTGGAAGCATCGACCTGGGAAGCGGGACGCTGACATCGGCGGGCGCCGACGACGTCTTTCTGGGCGTGTGGGATACTCACGGTATCGCGCGCTGGAGTCGACGCTTCGGCGGGCTCGGATTCGAACGCTCGGGGGGGCTCGTCTGCGATTCTGACGGCAACCTTGTCCTGACCGGCTATCTGGGAGACGACGTCGGCAACGTGGCGTCCTTCGACAGCGAGGGAACGACACGGTGGACTCTGGCGCTCCACGATTCGGCGGGGTGGATGTTCCCCGGTCCGATCGCGAGCGACGAGCAGTCGAACGTCTTCATGGTCGGAAGTCTATCCGGAACCGTCGTGATCGACGGGCATGAGCTGACGAGCCCCGACCAGAACGTCGCCATTCTCGAACTCGATTCCGACGGACACTATCGAGACGGTATCAGTCTGGTCGGCGGTCATGGCTCGGCCGAAGGTTTCGCGCTGGGACCGCGCGGTGAAATCACGTTTGGCGGTGCATTCGGGGGCGAATCCAATTTCGGCGGCCAGACGCTGCCGTTTGGCGGCTTGCTCGACGCGTTCGTGGCGTCGTTCAGCCCGCGCGATCCCAACTACACGCCAATCGCCGCATTCAGCGCCACGCTCGTTGGTGCCGTGATCGAATTGCGGTGGCAGCTCTCCCTCGACGAACCGCTGAATTCATTCGAGCTGCGCCGCCGCGACGGCCCCGGCATGCCATGGACGACGCTCACGTCGGATTTGGTGACGACGGGGGTGCAGGGCTACGACGACGCGGACATCGCCACGGGTCGGACATACGGCTATCAATTGATTGTGTCGACAACCGCGGGCGACGACTACGAGTCACCCCTCGCCGACGTGACCGTCCCCGTATCCGCGACCGTGCTCCTGCAGAACACGCCGAACCCGTTCGCCGGTCAGACGAAGATTCCGTACACGATCGAGAGTTCGGCGGTAGTGACCATCGACATCTTCGATGCCGCCGGTCGTCGCGTGGCGCAACTCCGGGAAGGTCAGCGATCGGCCGGTTCCCACGCGGCCGCGTGGAACGGTCGCGACGCGACCGGTCGCCGGCTGGCAAGCGGCGTGTACTTCTATCGTCTCACCGGAAGCGGTGAAGCCGCGAAGCGAATGGTCCTGGTGCGCTGACGAACACCGGGAATCGGGTCATGGAGCGGCCTCGATCGTCTGGTTGGATTGTTAACTGCTGAACATCGATTTTAGCAGAGTCGTGACCCGCGTCGCCATCGGATATTTCTCGGTTTTCCCGCCGCGCCGCGCCAGTTCCTCCTCGAAATAGGCGAGGTAGCGTCGGAGTCCGCCGGCTCTACGCTCGAGCGACTCGCACGCCACCTCGTAGACCAGCCGCGCGTTCGCATCCGGCAGCCGGCCTTTGCCGTCGAGCAAGGTGACCGGCACGCGAATGTAGCTTGGCCGGTCGTCGTTGAGCGTCCAGTGGCGCGCGAGCGAGAACACGTCGCACGACCGTTCGCCCGATGGAATGCCGAGGTCGCGTTTCTGCAGCAGGTGCACGAACTCGTGCGCGATGGTGTGGTGCGAGAGCCGCGACGGATTCAGCCAGATCCGCGTGCCGCCGGGGATAGCCATTCCGCTGGCGGCCCGGGTCAGTCCCACGGTGATGGTCTCGTGGTCGAGTTCGGGGAAAAAGCGCCGCACATAATCGACGCGGCGGAGCACGTCGTTTTTCAGGCGATGCTTGCGAAGCACCGAACTCGCGACGACGCGCGGCGGCGTCGCATTGGGGCGCGAGAGCAGGTCGAGTTCGAGTTGCGCGGGCGGCGTCACGCGGGCCAGAGTAGACGACCGCCGCGAATCGTGACAACGAAGACTTTGCGCGGGGCTACCGGACGAGAAACGTCTCGGAGTATGCGTGTCCCGTGGCGCGGATCGCGCGCCCGTCGAGCCGGCCGGTAACGGTGGCGCGGCCCTCGAGCTGGAAGAATCGCGTCGTCGCTTTGTCCGAGGCGCGAAAGAGCGGCTGCTCGCCCTTGCCCGTTTCCGACACGAAGTGGCGATCGACGTCGATGCGGAGCGAGAGTGTGTCGGCGCCCTGGGTGGCGGAGAGCAGGATCACCGCCGGAATCGAGGCCGGCGCCGTCGTCGCCGAGTCGGCGTAGAGCACGCGCGTGCGCGGCGGCGGACTCGGCCGTGCGGCGTTTGCCGCGCGCCACATCACCTCGTATGTGCGGGTCAGCACGAAAGGACGCGGTCCGCGGTCGTCGAATACGGCGACGAAAACCGGGCGCGTGGCCAGTTCGGGTTGCGTCGTCGCGAACCGGCCGTAGAGGATGCTCAACCTTCCGGCGTGCACGATTCCCCAGTCCCAGATCGCGTCGCGGAAGTCGCCCCAGTTGTGGTCGTGGTATCCGACGCCGTCGAGGTCGATCGTGCGGTCGCCGACCGTGACGCGACCCGTCATGTGCCCGCGGACCACCGGGACGACGTAGCCGAACGGCGCGTCCGATCCCATCGGCGTGATCGGCGGCACAACCTGATGCGGTGTCGGCGTGAGCGCGAGCCGGACGGTGACGGGACGGTTCAGCGAGTCGGACAGCGCAAGAGCCACGGTGTAGACGCCGCTGTCGAGACGCACCGCGTTGAGCCCGGCCACGAGATCGGGCGAATCGAACGACGCTGCGACCTCGCGGCCGGGGAGAACGTCGGTGATCTTCGTGCGACGACCGGCTTCGTCCACCATTTCGAAGAGTACGACGCCGCGCGAGTACCCGCTGGCCGCGCGGTCCCGGTCGAGCGCCACGCCGCTGACGGACACGTATATCGAGCGCCCCGCGTCGTCGTGGTAGTTGAAGTAGTGCCACTCCGCCCACGTCTGCGCGCTGTTCACGACCGGAGGATGGAAGACGTCGATCTTATAAAGGAGCGACGTGAACTCCGGGTCGATGTAGTCGCGGTCCGCGGGACCGTCGGCGAGGATGGCCATCGCGGGCCACAGGCGCGCGTAGCGCGACGGCACGACGCCGTCCATGCGAACGAGCTGCGTGGTTCCGCCGTGTTCCAGCGTTCCGTAGACGCGCGACAACTCCGGCGAAACGACGTCGACCATGGGAAGCCGCCGGCGCGACAGCGTCTCGCGCGCGAGAAAACGGGCGTTGGGAATGTCGAAATTCATCGCGGTGACGCCGCCCGTCTTCAGCACCGAGACGTCGATGCCGACGGGCAGCAGCACGATGTCGCCGCCGCCCGTCAGGTCTTCGTCCATCGCCTGGTCGAGCACGGCGGTGCCGACCGACAGCAGGACCGTCATCACCATCACACCGACGGCGAAGCCCAATAGCAGGAACACGGTCCGTTGCGGCCGAAACCGGAGCCCTTTGCCGATGAACGAAAACGTGTTCACGCGGTTTCCATCTGAATCGTGCGGTCGGCGAGTTCGGCGGCGTGCGGGTCGTGCGTCGCCATGATGACCGTGAGTCCGCCGATCTGAAGCTCCTTGATCAGGGCCAGGATGCCGGCGCCGGTCGTGCGGTCCAGTTCTCCCGTGGGTTCGTCGGCGATCACGAGGTCGGGTTCGTTGGCGAGTGCGCGCGCGATGGCCACGCGCTGCATCTCGCCGCCGGAGAGCTGGTGCGGCCGGTGGGCGAGCCGGTGCCCGAGCCCGACGCGCGTCAGCAATTGTTCGGCGCGCGTGCGCCGTTCATAGCGGGGGAGCTTCGCTTCCATCATCGGAAGTTCGACGTTCTCGAACGCCGTCAGCATCGGCAGCAGATAGAAGCGCTGGAACACGAATCCGATGCGCATGAGTCGCAGGCGGGTGCGCTCGCCTTCGCTCAACGTCGTGGCATCGGTACCGAAGACGTCGAGACGCCCGGACGTGGGCGTATCGATGCACCCGAACAGATTCAAGAGCGTGCTCTTGCCGCACCCGCTCGGGCCCATCAGTGAGACGAATTCGCCGCGACCGACGGTGAGATCGAAGTTGCGGACCGCGTCCACTGACGCCGCGCCCACGCGATAGGTCTTGCCGATTCGCTCCGCACGGATGATCGAATCCGAGGACACCTACACCACCTCTTCGTGGAGGGTTCTGGGAATGTCCACGCGCGCCGCCTGGACGGCGGGCAGGAGCGCCGCCAACACACCGGCGGAGCCTGAGATCAACACGGCCAGAAAGATCTCACGCAGGTTCGGGATGAAGAATCGATAGCCCGCCGGTAGGCTCGGCGATTGAGTGAGGATGCGGTCGAGGGTGCCCGCCAGGAACCACCCCAGCACGACGCCGAAGAGGGCGCCCATCGCGAGCAGCACGATACTCTCGTAGAGTACCATCGATCGGATCGAGCGTCTTGCAAAACCCATGCTGCGCAGTGCCGCGATCTCGCCGCGGCGCTCACCCACGCCGATCGTCAGGAGTACCGCGATCAGCAGAAAGGTGATGAAGACGCTGATCGTCGACAGGATGATCGAGAACTGCTTGAAGTAGGCGAGATTGCGCTGGAGTGCGGCGAGCAGCGCGTCCATCGAGTAGACCGACAGTTCGGGGAAGTCCGACGCCAGCGACGCCGCGAGGGCTCGCTGCTCGTCGGGTGGGGCGGGCGCGTCCGGATCGTCTCCGCCCGCGCGCATCTTGATCAGCACGAACGACGCGGCGTCCGCCGGATCGGGGCGAAGGCGTTGCACGGCGTCGAGCGGTGCGATCACGGTGCGCTGCTGCGCGAGGTCGAAGTCGACGCGGATGGTCGCGGTGACGACGGCGGGGAGACCCCGCGCGAGGTCGAGCGTCGCTTCCGGCGCTCCGGAACGGAGCGACACCGTGTCGCCGATCGCGAGGCCGAGAGCAGAAGCCGTATTGGCGTTGATCGCGATGGGCACGCGTCCATCCGCGGGGGCGCGATCCAGATCGACGCCGGACGTCACGTGGTAGAGCGACTGGTCGCGCCCGGAGACGCCCATCACGAAGACCGGCGTCGAATCGGCATACAGCGTGGTGCCGAGTACACGCAAGAAACGCGACACGCGCGGATCGCGCGACGCGGCGTCGGACACGCGGGCGCTTTCGGCGATCACGGCATCGGTCCCGAAGGGGAGCGTGCCGCCCGGACACACGCGTACCTCATAGCCGACCGACGCGAGCACGCGGTGAAACGTCTTCTCCATCCCCGTCGAGAGCATCAGCATGTCGGCGAGCAGCGCCACCGCGATCGCAATCGCGGCCACCGAGAACGCGGTGCGCAGACGGTGCCGCAGGACGTTGCGAAGCGCGATCAGCGCCATCATCGTCCCAGCACCTCGTTGACCTGCAGCTTGAACAGGTAGACGGTCGCCAGCGATCCCACGACCCATCCCGCGAGCGACGCGACGCCGAACGCGAGCACGACGTGCGAGGTCATCACCGAGGAAAACACCAGGTCGGTGTCGAAGTAGTGCCGGTAGTAGGCGTTCACCGCGCGCGACACGACGAGCGCCAGCGCCACCCCGATGGTCGCGCCGACGTTGGCGAGCAGCATGGTTTCGCCGACCACCGAGAGATAAATGCGGCGCCGCGAAAATCCGATCACGCGCAACACGCCGAGTGTCTTGCGCAGCTCCTGCACCTGGAGCAGCACGATCGCGGCCAGGAACGCCGAGCCCGCGAGTATCGAGAGAAACGAAATCGCCTTGTGGAAGTTCGAGATGACGACGAAGGTCTCCGACGATTGCGCGGCGACGTCGCGAGCGCGATACGCATGAAAGCCGAACTGCGTGGTGTTGAGTGCGGCGACCAGCGAATCGATGTCGGCGCCCGGGCGTGTCGCCAGGACGAAGCGGCTCACGCGGTCGGTCCGGCCGTTGAGGCGTTCGAGGTCCGAGATCGGCATCCACACCGACTTGCTCGCGCGACTGATCCCGGCGGGGTCGGGCGGCGGCGTCCGCGTTCCCACGACGACGAAGGGAAGACCGGGACCGGTACGGCCGGGCATGCGCAGGGTGACGGTGTCGCCGGCAGTCACGGCGAGCGACGCGGCGAGTCGCGTCTCGATGACGACGCGCCCGGTCGGTGCGGGACGCGCAGACACCGTCGGCGCAAAACCGGCGAGGGCGAGAGCGACGAGTATGCAAATCACGGGCGCGATCATATCACGCACGGAGCCCGTCCTATGATAGGTTGGATGCGATGAAGCTCATCCTGTTCGATATCGACGGAACGCTGGTGGACAGCGGCAAGCAGCCGCGCCGCGCATTCGCCGAGGCGCTCACGGAGGTCTACGGGCAGACCGGCGACGTCTACGGGTACGAGTTTTCGGGGAAGACCGATCCGCGCATCATGCTCGACCTGCTCGTCGGCGCCGGGCTGACGCGCGAGGAAGTCCTGGCGCGGCTCCCGGCGGCGCGCGACGCGTACCTCGATCGTCTCGACGCGATCCTCTTGCGCGAGCGCATGCGTCTGCTCCCGGGTCTCCCCGCGCTGTTGGACGCGCTGGCCGCGCGCGACGACCTCGTCCTGGGGCTCCTGACCGGCAATTTCGAGCGCGGGGCGCAGATCAAGCTCTCGCGCTTCGGGATCGAGGGATACTTCGCGTTCGGGAGCTTCGGCGACGACCAGTTCGACCGCAACGACCTCCCGCCGGTCGCGCTCGAGCGCGCCCGCGCGGCGCTCGGGGTGCGCGTCGACCCCGCCGACGCCGTGATCGTGGGGGACTCCCTGCTCGATATCGCCTGCGCGCGCGCCCACGGGCTCAAATGTCTCGCGGTTCCCACCGGCTGGACCTCCGCGGAAGCGCTCGCGGCGGCGGGACCCGACTGGCTCGTTCCCGATCTTTCCGACGCGGCGCGGCACATGGCGTTCGCATGATGCCGCCGCGGTTCGGAAGAAAGCGCTTGCCTCGACCGGCCGCGGGGCGTTACGATCCTTCGCGGAACGAGATCCTTTTAAGCTTGGTCCGGGAGGCCGGCAAGGGGTCGAGACCATAACAGCGGCGCGCACGCGCCACCGCTTCTGCCTCGCCCTCTGAACTCCCCGGAGGGTTTTTTTGTACCCCCCGAGGCCCTCGGACGGTCCCAGACACACTCGATTCGAGGGTCGTCAATGAGCAACGAAGACCACGTCGACATCCACTATAAAGCGACATTGATGGATCGCGACCAGATCCGGCGCGCCGTCAAACGGATCGCCCATGAGATCGTCGAGCGCAACGGCGGCGTCGACGGGATCGTGATGGTCGGCATCCGTCGCCGCGGCGTACCGCTCGCGGAACGCATCGCCGAGTACGTCGAACAAATCGAGGGATCGCGCCTCCCGGTGGGCGCCCTCGACATCACGCTGTACCGGGACGATTTCCAGCGCATCACGCGCCAGCCGCACGTCGGCAAGACCGATATCAAGGAGGACATCACCGACAAGGTGATCATCCTGGTCGACGACGTGCTCTTCACCGGCCGCACCATCCGCGCGGCTCTCGACGAGTTGATCGACTTCGGCCGCCCGAAGAAGATCCAGCTCGCCGTGCTCGTCGACCGCGGACATCGCGAATTCCCGATCAAGGCGGACTACGTCGGCAAGAACGTGCCGACGTCGGACACCGAACTGGTCAAAGTGAACCTCGCCGAACTCGACGGCGAAGACGAAGTCCTTCTCGCGGAGATACCGGAATGACCACCAATACCCGTCACCTTCTCGGTCTCGAAGGCATGAGCGCCGAGGACCTCACGCGCTTCCTGGATACCGCCGATTCCTTCAAGGAGATTTCGGACCGCCCGGTGAAGAAAGTGCCGGCCATGCGCGGCGTCACCGTCGTCAATCTCTTCTTCGAACACAGCACGCGCACGCGCATCAGCTTCGAGCTCGCCGAGAAGCGGCTGAGCGCGGACTCGTCAACTTCAGCGCCTCGGGAAGCAGCGTCGCCAAGGGCGAGACCCTGCGCGACACCGCCGAGAACATCCAGGCGATGAAAGTGGACATGATCGTGATCCGCCACTCGGCGGCGGGCGCCCCACACTTTCTCGCGAGTCTCCTGGACGCGTCGGTGATGAACGCCGGCGACGGCGCGCACGAGCACCCGACGCAGGGGCTGCTCGACATGATGACGATGCGCCAGCACTGGGGCGGCTTCGAGGGGCGCAAGGTGGTGATCATCGGCGACATCGCGCACAGCCGCGTCGCGCGCTCGAACATCTACGGGCTGGTCAAGATGGGCGCCGAGGTCGTCGTGTGCGGGCCGCCGACCCTGATTCCGCCCGACGTCGAACGCCTGGGCGTCACCGTGGAACACAACCTGCGCAAAGCGGTCGAAGACGCCGACGCGGTCAACGTGCTGCGCATCCAGCTCGAGCGACAGAAGGCGGGGCTCTTTCCGAGTACCGACGAATACGCGCGCGTGTGCGGCATCAGCACCGACGCGCTCAAACGCGCCAAGCCCGACTGCATCATCATGCACCCCGGGCCGATGAATCGCGGGGTGGAGATCGCGCAGGACGTCGCCGACGGCGAGCGGTCGGTGATCCTGGATCAGGTGACCAACGGCGTCGCGGTGCGCATGGCGGTCCTCTATCTGCTCAGCGGCGGCGCCGCGATCGAAGTCGAGGAGACGCAGACCACGACGGACGCAAAAGCATCCAAGGAAGGGAAGCGGGTGGCGTAACGATCATGCTGAACATCGCCGGTCTCAATCATCGGTCGTACATCATCGACAACGTGACGGTCGTCGATCCGTCGAAGAACACGGCATTCGCCGGCCACGTCGTGGTCGTCGACGGACGCATCGACGCCGTCGAGCGCGGCAACGCCAGGACCGCGTCGCTGCCGATCTACGACGGCGGCGGGTTGCACCTGGCACCCGGATTCGTCGACATCCACGTGCACCTGCGCGAACCGGGTTTCGAATACAAGGAGACGATCGCCACGGGCACGCGAGCCGCGGTGGCGGGCGGCTTCACCTCGGTCGCGTGCATGCCCAACACGGTGCCGGCCATCGACGACCGCAGCGTCGTGGAGTTCATCTTGAAGCAGGCGAAGATCGCGGGGTTCGCCCGCGTCTATCCGATCGCCGCCGCCACCGTCGGACGCCGCGGCGAGGTCCTGTCCGAGTACCACGAACTCGTGGACGCCGGCGCGGTCGCGGTAACCGACGACGGCGCGCCGGTGGGGAGCGCCGACATGGTCCGGCGCGTGATGGAATATTCCGCGCCGCTCGGCATCCCGTTCATCGAGCACTGCGAAGACATGGCCGCGAGCGGCGACGGCGTGATGAACGAGAGCTTCTACTCGACCAAGCTCGGTCTCAGGGGAATCCCCGCCTACAGCGAAGAGGTTTGCCTCGCGCGCGACCTGATCGTGCTGGGGTCGGTGCCGGGGGCGCGCTACCACGCGGCGCACATGTCCAGCAAGGGATCGATCGCGTTGATCCGCCGGGCGAAAGAAGACGGCCTGCCGGTGACGGCGGAGACGGCGCCGCACTATCTCTGTCTCGTCGACGCGGACCTGCAGACCTACGATACCAACAAGAAGATCAATCCACCGCTGCGCGGCGAAGAAGACCGCGAGGCCATGATCGAGGCCGTCAAGGACGGCACGATCGATTGCATCGCGTCCGACCACGCGCCGCACGCGGCGCACGAAAAGCAGGTGGAATTCAACGCGGCGCCCAACGGATCGGTGGGACTCGAGACCATGTTCCCGCTGATCGTCACGCATCTGGTCAAGCCCGGCCACCTCACGCTTCCGCAGGCGCTGGCCTTGATCACGCACAAGCCGGCGGAGTGCCTCGGCATCCCCGGCGGAACGATCGCGCGCGGCGTGCCGGCGGATCTGGTGCTCTTCGATCCGACGGAGTCGTGGACGGTGCGCGCGGAGGATCTCCACTCGATGTCCAAGAACTCCGCGTTCCTCGGGCACACGGTGTCCGGGCGCGTCAAGCACACTATCGTGGACGGCGTCCTCATGACGGCAGGCGTGGGTGTGTAGCATGGACGTCCGCCGCTCGGCACGAACGTGGGTCGCCGCCGCGGCGGGCGCGTCGCTGCTGCTGGTCGGGTGCGCCTACTTCAACACGCTCTACAACGCCAAGGAGACCTACAAGCAAGCCGAACACGCGACCGCGAAAACGACGCAGGCGCAGCAGCAGGCGCAGCCGGGCGCGACCGACCCCAACGACAAGCTCTACGAACAGGTCGTCGAAAAGTGCAAAAAGATGATCGCCAACTATCCGGATAGCAAGCACGTCGACGACGCCATGCTCTTGAGTGCGCGCGCGCTGTACCGTCTGCGCCGCTATGACGAGGCGGTCGCCGCGCTCGATTCGCTGGACGCGAAATTTCCGAAGAGCAACCTGCGGGGCGACGCGATGTTCCTGAAGGGAAAGTCGCTCGCGACCGAGAAGAAATACGAACTCGCCGTGCCCGTCCTTCGCGACTTCACGCAGCAGTATCACGGCCACCACGACGCCGCGGAAGGACTCTACCTGCTGTGCACAAGCCTGATGCAACTGGATAACAGCGACGAAGCGGTGGCGACCCTGCAACGCCTGGAGAAAGACCACGGGCGATCGCAATTCACGTTCAAAGCCCAGGTCGAGATGGCGGATATTCTTGCCGAGAAGAAGCTCTACAAGGAAAGTCTCGACGTGTATCAGCGGCTGGGCGAGAGCCGCATCCCGGAAACCTACCGCTACGACGTGTGGCTGGGAATGGCGCGCGTGCAGGAGGAACTGGGAAACCACGCCGATGTGCTGGCGACGCTGGAGCAGACCCGGACGCTGGCGCGGGCGCCGGAAAAGGAACCCCAGGTGTTTCTTCTCCGGGCCCGTGCGCATACGGCGATGGATTCGACCGACGTTGCGATTCGCGAGTACCGGGACGTGACCACCAAGTTCGCGCGTACCGCGTACGCCGCCGAAGCCTACTACCGGCTGGGCGAACTCTACGAAGGTACCGACAGTCTGCAGGCGGCGCAGAAGAGCTACCAGGAAGTGCCGCGCGCATCGTCGACGTCGGATTTCGCCACCGACGCCATCAAGCGCAGCTCCGACATCGGCCGGGTCCTGAAGCTCCAGTCACTCGAGGGCGACAACAGCCCGGAGGCCGTCGCCATGCGCACCTTCTCGATGGCGGAGATTCAGCTCTTTCAGTTCAATAACCCGCAGAAGGCGATCGCCAGCTACGAAAAAGTCGCCAACGAATTCGCGACGACGGAATACGCGCCGCGCGCGATCTATGCCCTGGGATACATCAACGGCGTCGTTCTTGGTGACACCGCGAAGGCGCGCGAGTGGTACACGGTGTTACGCACGCGCTACCCCGACACGCCGCAGGCCGAACTCGCGTTCGAGTTCTACAAGGGCGCCGGACCGCCGCCGTCGATCGACGACCTGATGCGCGCGAGCGCAAAGACGCATCCCCCCGCGCAGGTGCCGACCGGATCCGCTGCGAGAGATTCCGTACTGACGCCGCCGCCACCCGGCGCGCGACCGGACAGCGTTCGAGTTTACGTGCCCGCCAGGCCCGACACCACGCACGCACCCGGTTCCGCGACCGCGCCGCCGCCCGCCGACACGACCGCCGCGCCGGCGGATACATCGCGGGGAGGACACTAGCGTGGCCGCCGTGTTCACGCCCGCCAATGCGCACGAGCACGTAGCGGTGGTGCGTGACTCCATTCGCCTGAGCCGGCGATATTTTCTTCTGCGTCTCGAACGGCCCGCGGGATTCGTCGAGCCGATGGCGGGACAGTTCGTGCACGTGAAGGTGCCCACGGTGGAAACAGACGGGCGGTTCTTCTTGCGTCGCCCGTTCAGCATCCACGATTGCACGGGGGAATTCATCGACCTCGTCATCGTGGAAGTCGGACCGGGATCGCAGGCGCTCAGGCGCGCCGCGCCCGGTGATCGCGTCAGTTTCTACGGACCGCTGGGGACGCCGTATCCGCAACTCCCCGGCAAGCGCATCCTCGCGGTCGGCGGCGGCGTCGGACTGGCGCCTCTCTATTATTATGGATTCCGCGCGCCCGGCCGGATCGGCGACGGCTATCGATTGCTCTACGGCGCACGCACCCGCGACGATCTGTTTATCGATCGGGTGCCGCTCGAGCGCCGCGGTGTCGCCCTCTCGACCGACGACGGGAGCTACGGCTTCCGCGGCAACGTCGTCCAGCTCGCGGAGCGGGAACTCGAACGCGAACCGGCCGACGCGATCTTTTCGTGCGGCCCGACGGTCATGATGCGCGCCGCGCAGGCCCTGGCGGAGCGCCACGGCCTCGCGCACTACGCGTCGCTCGAGAATCGCATGGGCTGCGCGCTCGGCGCGTGCCGCGCCTGCGTCGTGCCGACGACACTCGGCGGCGACAGCCCGTACCGAACCGTGTGTCACGACGGCCCCGTGTTCGACGCGAGTGTGCTCGTGTGGGACGAACTCCCCGTGCCATGAGTAAGACGGACGCATGCGACGGCTCTCGAGGGACGATGAAAGGCGTTCGAACGGAACTCGCGAGTCGCGCTTTCAACCTGGCGCGCGAAGCGGTGGAGGGAGAACGCCTTTCATCGCCCCGATGGGAAGAACGTTTCATCGCACCGTACGAGAAAACCTATGACTGACCTGAGCGTCAAAATCGGACCGATTCGGCACAAGAACCCGGTGTTCATCGCGTCGGGGATCTGCGGCTACGGCGAGGAGTATTCGCCGCTCGTCGACCTGTCGCGCCTGGGCGGCGTCGTGACCAAGACCATCACGATGACGCCGCGCGCGGGCAATCGTCCGCCGCGCGTGCACGAGCTGCCGCACGGCATGCTCAATTCGATCGGCCTCGAGAACGTCGGGCTCGATCGCTACGTGAGCGAGAAGCTTCCGCTGCTCAACAAGCGCCCCGACGTCGACGTGATCGTGAGCGTCGCCGCCGAAACCGAAGAAGAGTTCATCCAGCTTGCGGACGCGTTCGCGCCGATGGACGGCTACTCGGGTCTCGAACTCAACCTGTCCTGCCCCAACGTCGCCGGCGAAGCCCTCGATCAGGGGCGCAACCCGCAACTCGTCGAACGACTCTCGCGCGTCGTCAAGGATCGGCTGCCGAACAAGTCGCTCTGGGTGAAAGTCACGCCCAACATCACCGACGTCGGCACCGTCGCGCGCGCGGCCGAGCAGGGAGGCGCCGACGCCATCTCCGCGGTCAATACGTTTGTCGGTATCGACTTCGACCTGGAAACCGGCAAGCCCGTGTTCGCGCGCGGGAGTGCCGGTTACTCCGGCCCCGCGATTCTTCCCATCGCGCTGCAGAAAGTGTGGGAGTGCGCGAAGGCGGTTTCGATTCCGATCGTCGGCATCGGCGGCATCTCGTCCGTCGACGACGTGCGCAAGTTCTTCCTCGCCGGCGCCACCGCCGTGCAGGTCGGCACGCAGTTGTTCTCCGATCCCGGTCTCCCGCAACGCATCATCGACGCGCTCGCGAAACATCCGGAATGGATCACCGCGCGGGCGCGTTCCCCGCAGTCCGAGCGCAGTCGCGCACGCTGACTGCGCCCGTCCGGGCCGCGCTTGACTGGGCCGTTCACCCCAGAGTAGACTCCGACGATTCCCGTTCATCTGGAACCCCACGGAAGGAGTGCTTCGTATGACAGGGAGAAACGCATGAGTAGCGGCGGAATGAATTCCGACGCGGCCGCGATCCCCGACTACCCGCAGGTGCTGGGGCATCCGCGTCCGCTCTGGATGCTGTTCATGTCCGAGTTCTGGGAGCGCTTCGCGTTCTACGGAATGCGGTGGGCGCTGACGCTCTACATCGTGGCGCAGTTCCACAACGGCGACCCGTCCGGCGAAGCGCCGGCGGCCCGAATCTACGGCGCCTACCTCGCCCTTGTGTATGCGACGGCGATCTTCGGCGGCTACGTCGCCGACCGCGTTATCGGCTACCAGCGATCGATCCTGCTGGGTGCGGTGGTGATGGCGGCGGGGCTGTTCATGATCACCGTCCCCAACGAGCAGATCCTTCAAGCTCGGCCTGGCCACCATCATCACGGGAAACGGGCTGTTCAAGCCGAACATCTCGACCATGGTGGGCAAGCTCTACGGGGTGAAGGACGAGCGCCGCGACTCCGGCTTCACCATCTTCTACATGGGCATCAACGCCGGCGCGTTCATCGCGCCGATTCTGACCGGGTGGCTCGCCGGAATCATCTTCGGTAGTGAGGGCATGCCCGCCTACAAGGCGGTGTTCTTCACGACCGGCATCGGCATGTTGATCAGCCTGGTGTGGTTCTGGTTCGGACGCACGCAGCTCAGGCACGATCGGCCGCCCGAACGAGGGCGGCGAGAACCGCGCCCGTGTGCTGTACGTGGGCATCGGCGCCCTGATCTCGATCCCGGTGATTTACTTCCTGCTTGACGATGGGCGCCGGGGTACTGGCGTGGGTGCTGGGCGTTCTGTTCCTCGGCCTGTGCTCGATGATCTGATGGTCGAGGGCATCAAGGAAGGCCAGGTGGCGCGCGACCGCGCCATCGCGATGCTGATCATCTTCGTCTTCAACATCATGTTCTGGATGTTCTTCGAGCAGGCGGGCAGCTCGTTCAACTTCCTGGCGGAGAAGATCGTCAACCGTAACTTCGGCGGATGGATCTTCCCGGTCGCGTGGTTCCAGTCGATCAACCCGATCGGAATTCTCGCACTGGCGCCGGTGTTCGCCTGGCTGTGGATCAAGCTGGGGCGGTTCAATCCGTCGATCCCGCGCAAGTTCGGCCTGGGCCTGTCCGCCAACGGAATGGCGTTTCTGCTCCTGATGTTCGCGCTGTCCAAGCTCGTCAGCCCCGCCGGCATGATCCCGTTCTGGACACTGGTTGTGGTCTATCTGATCCAGACCGTCGGCGAGTTGTGTCTGTCGCCGATCGGGCTGTCGATGGTGACCAAGCTCGCGCCGGTGCGGCTGGTCGGCTTCGGGCATGGGCGGCTGGTTCCTGTCGACGGGAATCGGCAACAACCTGTCGGGCATCTTCGCCAGCAGCGTCAGCGGCGAAACCGGAATGACGACGACCTCGGCGCTGGCCGGGTACACGTTCGGCTTCTGGGCGCTGATCAGCGCCGGCGTGTTGCTCTTGGTGATCGCGCCCTTGATCCAGAGGCTGATGCACGGAGTGAAATGAGTCGTCGGCGAAGGCGGTCACACGAGGTCTACTCATGAGTTCGCGTGACCGCCTCATCGTCGCGCTCGACGTCGACTCGCGCAGCGGAGCGCTCGCGCTCGTGCGGACGCTCGCACCGTACGCCGGCTGGTTCAAGGTCGGGTCGGTGCTGTTCACGCGCGAAGGCCCTGCCGTCTGCGCGCTGGTCAAGGACGCCGGCGCGCGGCTGTTTCTCGATCTCAAATTCCACGACATCCCGAACACCGTGCTGGGCGCCGTGACCAACGCGATCGTGCTCGGCGCCGACATGATCACGCTGCACGCCTCCGGCGGTCCCGCCATGCTGCGCGCCGCGCGCGAGGCCGTCGATGCGTCGGGGCGCGAGGATGTTCTTCTGGTCGCGGTCACCGTGCTCACGCATCTCGACGAGCGCGAATGGAATGACACCTTCGACTCGCACCGACCCGTCGAAGACACCGTGGTCGCGCTCGCGCGAATGGCGCGGGGGGCCGGGATGTCGGGCGTGGTCGCCTCGGCGCGCGAGCTCCCCGCGATCAAGCGGGCGCTGGGGCGCGAGTGCGTCGTGGTCACGCCGGGGATCCGACTGCCCGACGCGGGCAAGGACGACCAGACGCGCGTGGTGACGCCCGAAAAGGCGATCGCGGACGGCGCCGACTACATCGTGGTGGGGCGGCCGATCATCGCGGCAAAGGATCCTGTTGCAGCCTGCCGGGAATTTGTGGATAGAATGACGCTGTGAAGTCAACGACCCACAAACGAGGAGGACCCATGAAATCAGTGCGTTACGGAATGATGATCGTATCCATGGTCGCCGGGCTCGTGACGATCGCGTCCGTCCAGGCCGGCGCGGCGTCGATCTCCGAGAAATCCATCGAGTTGATGACGAGTGCGTTGTTCCAGCACTCGAGTGTCTCGGACGGCAACAACAGCGAAGGGCTCACGCAGTTCGATCTCGACGGCACCGTGGGTTACTTCATCAGCAATCAGATCGAAGTCGGCGGCGGGCTGCACATCAACCACCAGAGCGCCCTGGATTACTCGACCACCGGATTCGGCCTGACGGCCTCGGGATTCTATAACTTCGCGACCACGGGGAACTTGATTCCGTACGCGGGCCTGTCGCTGGGCTTCGTATCGCACAGCGGCGACCTCGGTGGCTCGACCGAGGGCATCATCCCCGAGCTGGTCGGCGGGATCCGGTTCCCGATGCACGACGTCATCTCGATGAACGTGTTCGCCGGCTACCGGCACGTCACCAACGCGCTGGGCTACGACAATCTCTCCAGCAACGACGTGTTTATCGGTTTCGGCGTGAGCTGGTTCCTCAAGGGCGGGATCGTCCACTAGTTGCCTTCGGGCGGGAACCGAGAGCAGACAAAAAAAGGGCGCGTCAGGCGACGCGCCCTTTTTCGTTTTCACGCGAGCGTAAAGACCGTCTACTGCACCAGGGGCAGTTCCGAGGCGATCTGAACGTCGATCATGGTGTTGATCGCGCTTTCGGCCTGGAGCCAGCGCGCCGCCATCTTGGGCGAAAGCGCCTTCTCGAACTTGGTGTTGTACTTCTTGTAGAGATTCAAACGATCCTGCTGCGTCTTGAGCGAGCGCTTCACCAGGCTCTTCGCCATCTCGTCGCTCATCGAGTCGTAGTTGGATGCGTATTCCTTGATGATCGACACGCGCTCGTCGCCGATCTTGCGCAGCTCGTTCTGATAATCGTTGTAGATCGGCCAGAACGCTTCGCTCTGCGCGTCCGTCATCGCCATCGCATGCGTGATGAGCGCCTTCTTCTGGGTCTGAACGTCCGAACGCAGCACCTCGATGATGTCGTTCATCTGGGCCGAATCCTGTGCGAATGCGGGAACGGCAAGGCCGACCAGTGCAACAACGACCATCGTCGTCAACAGTTTGCGAATCATTTCGATTTCTCCTTGATACAATTTCGAATGTGGATCGCCCCCGTGAATTCGGGAGACGAAAGACGCGCTCACGATACGACAACGGCCCCGCGTTTTCAAGAATCATCGGCCCCGACGCGGATTCGGGCTCCGCGACGCCACATTCTAGATCGAGAACCCGATGATCGCTTTGAGCCGGTGAAACTTGACCTCGGACGGCGAGACCGCCGGCGGCAGATCGCCGGTGTACGCGCCCGAACGCTGCATGGGCGCGCTCCCCCATTCGTACGCCCCGCCGAGAGTCAGTTCGGTGCGACCGATCGCGAACGCGACGCCGCCGCTAACGTGGAGGATGTCCCAGTCGGAGAGGACGATGTTCCGCTCGGTGACCTTTTGATACGAGGAACGGTCGGTGATGAACGCGCCGTACGCGGTACCGTGTTCACTGAAGTTGTGTTCGACTGCGATCCCGAGGTTCCAGACCGATTTCGCCGCGCCGTCGTAACGGACGACGGTCCCGGTGACGCCCGGACCGCCGGCGGTCGGCGACGAATCGATGACGCGATATTCGTCGACGGAATTGAAAAACTCCGCGGTTGCCAGAAACGTGGTGCTGGTCCACGTGTACGACGCGCCCGCGGCGACCGACCACGGCGTGTGGTAGGTTGCGTCGCGGTTGTCCCCGTACGCTACGCGAGCGCCGGAATCCGAAATCCCGTCGAAATTGATGTCGCCCGTAATCGCACTGTTCTCGACGGTGCTTCCGCTCCCCATGATCGGGAGTTCCGGCGACGTCACCGCCATACCGATGGAAATGTCTCCGAAGTCCGCCAGGACGCCGACCTTCGCCAGAGCGGCCGCCGTCCAGAAATCGATTTCCTCCACATTGATCACCGACGCGCCGTATCCATTGTTCCCAAACCCCTCGACAATGGACTGCACGCGAGTGCGCTGAGATCGATAGGCGCCGTAGACAGTTGCGCCCACCGAGACGCGGTCGTCGAGTTCCTTCGACCAGGAAAGGCCGCCCCACGTCTCGCTCATGTTCTGCTCCAGGATCACCTCGCCGCCGGTGGAAATCGAATCGCCGGGCTGATCGAGCCCGATCAGGACCCCGTCCCGTGCCGTGAGACGGAAGTCGAGCTGCTGACGTGTGAGAAACGAATATCCCATCCGTCCGCCGAACCATTTCATCGGCAAAACGCCGGCGACCATGCTCGGGGCCGGCCCCGTGTTCGACGACGACGGCGAACGCTGATCCTGAGTCTCGGTAGTCACCGTGATCGACTGGAACGCGAAGACGCTGCCGGTCAGCAACACCGACGGGTCCTTGACCTTCACGAACGCGCCCGGATTGTAGAACGTCGAGCTGAGATCGAGAGCGGTTCCCACGACGACGCCGCTGACGAGTTCGCCGCGCGTGCCGTAGTTCAAGTCCCAGTAGTGCGTGTCCTGCGCGCGCGCGATCTGGGCCGAAAACAGGATTACCCCGGCGAGAAGGCCGCGGGTCAGTAGATTCCGCATGAGAAGGTTCCTCCGGTTATCGCAAGCGTGCACGCTGTTCGTTCAGTTTGTCTCCGACTCCGAGGTGAAGGATGATATCACCGCTACTGCCGATTGCCACGTCGGTACGAATCTCGAGCACGGCCGGCAGCAGGAATCGCAGACCGATTCCGCCGCCGGTGTGTGCGCGGTCGAGCCCGAATTCATCGGTGCTCGACCACGCCGTTCCCCAGTCCACGAACCCGGCGATGTCCAGGCCCGCGCTCACCGACCACTGCCTGAGTCGAAATTCCCGCAACGGAACCACGGCGTGCCGGTATTCGGTGGTGACGATCCACTGCCGAGTACCGTACAACTCCCTGCCCAACGTGTCGATCTTGTAACCCCGGATGGAATTGGCGCCGCCCATTCGGTATTGCAGATACTCCGGGAAGCTTTCGCCCACCGTTCCGGTCTGCAGGGACGTCAACGAACCGATCGTGATCGACTGGCCGCTGGCGATCTTGAGATAGCGACGGACGTCGATCTCGAACAGCGGCCATTGGCCCGGTTCGCCGAACGCCCCGCCGTCCGACCACATAAACAGAAACTCGTTGTTCCACCCACTGCGCGGGGAGCGCCAGCTGTCGCGCGTGTCGTATCCTACGCGCATTCCGAGGCGCAGGAACTGATCGCGCCGATCGGGCGACAGCGTGATGCCGTCGCGGTCGCTGTTCATCTGGAAGTAGGAGACCGTCGCGGCGACCCGCCCGGCGTCCCCGATCCAACGCCCGAACCACGGTGCAATTTCACGGCTGTGCTCCCGGAAATCGTTGAGTTCGTCCTCCCGGGTGAGGTCCGCGGTGGTGACGTCGACACCGACGTGGTTGCCGGTGATCCAGGGGTACCTGAACGCAAGCGCGAACGAATTGACGCCGCCGAGCAGGAAGTATCCCGAGAGAAAGGCGGCGCGCCCGAACAGATTGACCGACGCGACGCCAAGTCCCGCCGAGAAGCCGTCGGCCTCCGTGTACGTGACTCGCGGATAGGGAACGAGCCACGGGGTCTCCTTGACCGTGTAGGTCAGCGCGACCGTGCTGTCGGCCGCGATGCCCGTGACCACCATTGAGCTGAATATCTCGAGATTTTCGAGCCGGACCCGATCGGCCCGGACCGACGCCACGTGAAAGGTGTCGCCGGGTTGAATGCGGATCTCGCGGCGGACCACGTACGGTTTCGTCACGACGTACCCGGTGATGTCAACGCGTGTCACGAGGAAGCCTTCGTAGCGGGCGAGCGAATCGGGATCGGACGGGCTGGCCGTCGCCGTGCCCGCGACGGCCAACAGCGCAACCAGGCACGTAAGTCGAAAAGCGTGAGCGAGGGAAGCGGTCATCGGTTGTTTTCGCGGTGCCCGACTCTAGCACGCCTGCCCCCGGGGGGATAGCGCGCGTTGCCACTCGACTCGAGTTGCCTATATAATGGATGTTCGCGGCAAATCGATGGATGGCCGCGGTCGCCCATGCCCACACGCGTACTGTTTATCGGCGTCGACGCCCTCGACAAGGACCTGGTCCTCTCGTGGGCGGACGACGGAACGATGCCGACCTTCCGCCGGCTCATCGCGAGCGGCGCGTGGGGGATCACCGAGAGCCCGCCCGGGCTCTTCGTCGGCGCGATCTGGCCGTCGTTCTGGACGTCCGTCGGTCCGGACCGGCACGCCCGCTACTGCTACGAACAACTGCGCCCCGGGTCCTACGAGAAGGTTCGCGTCCATCCCACCGACACCCAGGCGCCCGCGTTCTGGAATGCACTGAGCGATTCCGGGAAACACGTCGCGGTTGTCGACGTCCCCAAGACGCACGTCGTTCCCGGGCTCAACGGAATTCATGTCGTCGACTGGGGCACGCACGACCCCGATTTCAAGGGTCCGATCACGTGGCCGGAACCACTGGCAGGCGACCTCGTGTCGCGTTACGGACGCGACGCCGTCGGAAACTGCAACGACCATGGAAAATCCGGCGAGTACGAGAAGCTGCGCGCACAGTTGCTCGCGCGCATCGACGCCAAACGCCGCATGATCACCGACCTTCTGGCCGCCGGTGACTGGGATACCGTGATCGCGGCGTTCAGCGAAAGCCACTGCGTCGGACACCAGTGCTGGCACCTCCACGATCCGACGCACCAGCGCCATGACGCCGAACTCGCGCGTCGAATCGGCGATCCCATGCGCGACGTCTACGCGGCACTCGACGCGGCGATCGGGCAGCTCGTCGAGGCGGCGGGCCCGGGCGCCGACGTGTTCGTGCTCGGGAGTCACGGCATGCGCTCGCATTACGACGCGACGTTCCTGCTCGACCAGATGCTGCGGCGCATCGAAAAGCCGCGCGCGGCGACCGCGTCGCCGAAGACCGCGTCCGCGGCCAAGCGCGCGTGGGGGCGGATGCCGAAGGGTCTGCGCGCGGTGCTGGCACCGCTCAAGCGTCCGGCCAAGGCGCGTCTGGGCGTCGACGATCTTGCTTTGCGGCGGTTCTTCGCCATCCCCAACAACGACGCCTACGGTGCCGTGCGCGTGAATCTCGTCGGCCGCGAACCCAACGGCCGCGTAAAACCCGGCGACGAGTTCGAGTCCACCTGTGCGCTCCTCGAAGCCGACCTGCGCGCGTTCGTCAACGTCGACACCGGCGAACCGGTCGTGCGTCGCGTGCTGCGAACGCGCGACATCTATCACGGTCCGCGTACCGATCAGTTGCCGGATCTGATGATCGAGTGGAATCACCGCACGCCGATTTCACGCGTCCACTCGGAGAAGACCGGCGAGATCACCGGACAGTACGCCAAGTGCCGGACGGGCGATCATTCTCCGCAGGGCATTTTCGCCGTTACGGGCCCGGCCGTGGTGCCGGGACCCGTGATGCAGCCGGTGTCGGTCATGGACTTCGGACCGACGATCGCCGAGCGCGTCGGCGTCGCGCTGCCGGACGTCGACGGACGATCGTTCGCGGCGGCCGCGTTCTCCGACGCATCCACCGGATGATTGCTCGCGCGTCGCTCCTCGTCCCCGGTCTCGACCGCGGCGGCATGACCCGCGCCTACGTCATTGCCGGCGCGTTGCGCACCATCGACATCCAACCCGAAATCGTCGGCGCGCTGGCGCCCGGCGCGCGTGCGTATCCCCAGCCGCCGCCCGACATCGTGGTGAAAGCCGTCTCCGCTCGCTCGTTCGTCGCGCGTGCGATCGAAACGCGTCGCGTGGCGCGTGGCGATCTGCTCTATGCGATCAAGCCGCGCGCCACGAGCCTCGGTATCGCACTTCTCACCGGCTGGGGACGCCCGGTCGTGGTCGACGTCGACGACGGGGAAGCCACGTTTCAACCGCGCCACGCCGCCGACGGCACCGCCTGGCCGCGCCGCCACGCCCGCCACGCCCGCCGCGTCCTGCGCCGCTTCGGCAATCCCGACCACCCGGCATTCAGCCACTGGATGGAATCGCTCGCGTCGCAGGCGGACGTCATCACCGCGAACACGCATCTGCTCGCCGAACGCTTTCGCGCGGTCTACGTTCCCAGCGGAAAGGACACCACCCGCTTCGATCCGTCGCGCTTCGACGCCGACGCGTGCCGGCGCGCGCTGGGCCTCGGCGGCGTGCGCGTGATCATGTTCCCGGGGACGGTCCGCCCGCACAAGGGGCTCGACGACGTGGTCGCCGCGCTCGAACGGTTGCAATGGCCGGACGCGCGCCTGGTGATCGTCGGCGGCCGGGAGGTCGGAGACGAACACGCGGAGAGGCTTGCGCGCCAGCATCCGGATCTCGTCACGCGACTGGGGCGCTATTCGATGGACGAAATGCCCGCGGTGATCGCGGCGGCGCACGTCGTCGTCGCGCCGCAACTCGACGAGCCGTCGTCGCGCGCGCAGTTTCCGATGAAGCTCACCGACGCGATGGCAATGGCGAAGCCGATCGTGTCGACGCGCGTCGGCGACATCCCCGAGGTCCTCGACGGCGCCGCGTACCTGGTGCCGCCGTCGTCACCCGATGCGATCGCGGCGGCCCTCACCGAGATCTTCGCCGGCCCCGACGAAGCCGCGCGACGCGGCCACGAGGCGCGGCGCCGATGCGTGGAAACGTACAGCTTCGACGCCATCGGCCGCGTGCTCCGCGGCGTGATCACGCGCGCCACCCGTTCGACGTAGCAACGCACGCCCGTTCATTCGCACGTTGACGGTCCATACACGCGTCTGGTACCATTCCCCTGCCGACCTGGATCTTGTTGCTCATCGCCGCCGACCGTCCCGCTCCCACGGGAGGAATCCCATGAAGTCGGTCTCGCCATTTCTTGTCGGTCTCTCCTTTCTCGCACTGATGTCTTCGACGGCAACCGCCCGGCATTCCGGTCATGCCCTTCGCGATCGCGAACCGACGTCGCAAATCTCCGCCACGCAGGCGATCACGGGCGACGTCGCGTCCGAGCGGGCGGCGCAACTCCTTCACGCGACCGCCGCGGCGGGCACAACCGTGCTCTATTCGGCGACCTTCGACGCCGGCGGGACGTGCAACGACGCGGGATGGACGACGGTCGATCTCACCGCTCAACGGGGCGTGTTCTTCCACGTCGACGACTACGCGGGTCTGACGGGCGGCTACTATGGCGGGTTCGCCCCGCTGGACGGAACCCGGTCGTTGTGGTGCGGCGCACGCCCGCAGACATCGGGACCGCTGTGCGCCTATCTTGCGTTGCCCGGGTACGGCAACGGCTGGGACCAGACGTTCCAGACGAAGGACTGCATTGCCGTCTCCGGCGACGGCGTGCTGGATGTCTCGTTTCTCGCCCGCTTCAACAGCGAACCGAGCTACGACTACACCACCCTCGAGTACTCCGCCGACTGCTCGGGCGCGACCGGCTGGACGGTGATCGACGGCGGTCCCGCCGTCTGGTCCGGGCAACTTCCGGCGATCAACTGGCTCGCCGGTGCGACGTACGGCGGCGCGTACAACATCGGGTCGACCGGGCCGGTGCGAGTGCGCCTGCATTTTCGTTCCGACGGGGCGTGGTCCGACGAGGATGCGCTGTGGAATACCGACGGCGCCGTCCACGTCGACGACCTGCAGGCCGAAGGACTGGCGGTCGAGGATTTCGAAGGCGAAGCCGTGGGTGCCACGTCGACCACCGACTGGGAGGCCACGACACCGGCTCCGTATGGAAACTACTTCGGCCTGTTTCCCGGCTTGTCGCTCTTGCAGGAAGACGTATGCCATCGCGATCTCACGTGCATGTGGGCGGCGATCGCCGGGTCCACGGCCAATTACGCGTGCGGCGGATATCCCGGGCAGTCCGCGGTCCCGTATGGAAACGATCGCGGGCAGTATCTCAACAACGAAATCTGGTCGCCCACGTTTCCGGTCACCGGATCGGGTTCGGCCGTCAACTTCCAGTTCTCGGTTTATCGTGACCTCAGTCTGGATGGGCTATTGTTCTACACGTGGCACGTTCGCGCCACCGATGCGGGCGGGTGCCCGTCGTCGTGGCGTAGCCGCGACTTCGTCTTTTACGGCGGCTCCAGGGACTGGTACACCGGAGTCAACCCGGTCGGTGACCTCATCGATCTCCAGAACGCGGTGACCATGCAGGTGGCCCTGGGCGCCGTCGACATGTGCGCCGCGTGGTGCGGCACCTACGGCACCGGTGCGTGTCACAGCCACGCGCCCCTGTTCGACAGCGTGCGCGTGGTCCGGGTCGACAGCCAGGGTCCGCAGTGGGCGATCCGCGACATCGACCAGTTCCAGGACAACTTCGCCACCGACGGATCCGTGACCGGAACCGTGCGCGCGGACATGGCCAACGACGTGGCGCCAGGAAGTCACACCAATCGCATCATCCCCGGCGACTCGGCGGTCGTGAAGGTTGCCGATCCGGAAGCGGGACTCGGGATTGATGCCACCTACGGGCGCGCTGCGGTGTACTGCTACGTGTCCGTCTGGCCGCAGGGGCAGGCAGGGAAGAGCGGCGACGCCCTCACGCAGGACCCCGCGCGCTACCCGGTGGTGGGAAGCTGGACGGATGCGAGCGGCGTGCCGTGGACGTGCGTGCGACTGGACTCGAGCATTGTCAACGGCGTGGCGCAGCCCGACTACTATTGCGTCGACCTCAACGACAACCTGTTCACGCCGGGCGACACGGTCTGCTTCTTCTACTGCGCGAGGAATACGAACGGCGTGGAGACCTACGCGTTCGGCTCGAGTCTGCTCGCGCAAAGCAACGATCGCGAGCAGGCGGCGGCGAACCCGTCCGAGTTCACGTGCCTGCCGGCGGGCGGCTGGAGACGCGGCGGGGACATTCTCTACGTCGACGGCATGGACGGACGTGGGGCGCAGCCCTACTGGGATACGGCGATGCAGTCCATCGGTATCTTGAAGGGCGTGGATCGCTACGACGTCCGGGGTCCGTCGTCGGCCGTTTCGAACCGGCCGGCCGGGCGCGTGAAGAACTTCCAGGTACAGCTGCTCGATTGCTATCGAATCATCCTGTGGGATTGCGGCGACCTCGACGTCGGTCTGGGCGACGGCTCCGGCACGCCGGAGAAGACCAACGACTACCAACTTCTGGACGATTTCCTGAGCAACCTGCCGAATCAGGGTGGGGTGTATCTCTCGGGCGATGACGTCGGCCAGGTGCTCAATGCCTACAGCAGTGCGTCGGCGGTGACGTTCCGCACGAATTATCTGACTTACAACCTGACGACGGGCAACCACCGGACCCTGTTCGGAATCTCTCCGGCCGGCGTCCATCGGAACGGCGGGTGCTACAGCGACGACTTCATCATCTACGGCGGTTGTCCGCTGCTCAACGACTTCGACGTGATGGAACCCATCGGATCGGCGACGATCGAGGTTGGTTACGGCGCGCCGGCGACGACCAACGGCGCGGTGATCGGCCAGAGTGGAACCAACGGCAACAACGCGTCGATCAACGTTCTGCTGTCCGGGTTCAGTTTCATCTATATCCACGACGACGAGGCGGACGGCGTTTCGGACCGCGCGAAGTTCCTGTACGACACGATTGTGTGGATGGGGGATCTGCCGAACTCGCCGACCGGCGCCGGTCCGCTCGCGATCAACCGTCTGTCGCAGAACTATCCGAACCCGTTCAACCCGCAGACGACGATCGCGTTCTCACTGAGGGCGCGCGGATCGGTGACGCTCACCGTCTACAACGTGGCGGGCCAGCGCGTGCGTACACTCTCGAACGAGTCGTTGGCCGCGGGCGCGCACACGCGCGTGTGGGACGGCTTGAACGACGCGGGGCAGCCGGTGTCGAGCGGCGTGTACTTTTACAAGCTGGTCGCGAAGGACTTCACGCAGACGCGCAAGATGGTGTTGCTCAAGTAGAACGGGCGTTGCGTCATTTGTCGGGGTGACGTACCCTGACCGCGATGCAGACCCGCGGTCGCTGGTACACGCAACTCCACTGGCAGATCTTCATCGCCATGGGCATCGGCGCCGCCGTCGGTGCGATCGGCGGCGAGTCCGTCGTCCCGGCGTTCGGCTGGCTGGGGACGCTGTTCATCCGTTTGCTCAAGATGATCATCGTCCCGTTGATCGTCTTCTCGATCATCTCCGGTGTGGCGTCGGTCGCCGAGAGCGGCCGGCTCGGGCGGCTGTTCACCAAGACCTTCGGCTACTACATTCTTTCGAGCCTGCTCGCCATCCTGGTGGGGCTCGCGCTGGTCAACATCATCCGCCCGGGACACGGCGCGCACCTCGCCGGGGCCACCGGCGGAACGATTCCGCCGCTCCAGACGCCGAGTTCGCCGCTCGACATCGTCAACCAGATCGTCCCCGAGAACGTGGTCGCCGCACTCGTGCATCCCGACATGCTCGCGATCATCTTCTTCTGCATCCTGTTCGGATCGGGAATCGCGGCGTTGCCGGAATCGGCGCGGCGCTCGATGTCGGGCTTCTTCGACGCCGGGTTCGCCGCCATGATGCGCGTCACCGGCTGGATCATTCGCCTGGCGCCACTCGGCGTCTTCGGACTGATCGTGCGCATGGTGGGGACCACGGGCTTCGCGTCGTTCAAAGCCCTCGGGCTCTACATGCTGACCATCGCGGCCGGATGCACCATCCACATGTTTGTGGTCCTTCCGCTGCTGTTGATCCTGCTCGGGCGGATCAACCCGCGCGTCCATTTTCGCAACATGCTCGAACCGCTCGCCGTGGCGTTCTCCACCGCCTCCTCCGGCGCGACCCTCCCGGTGACGCTCCGAACCGTGGAGGAGAAGGTCGGCGTCTCCAACCGAATCTCGTCGTTTGTCCTGCCGCTGGGCGCCACGATCAACATGGACGGGACCGCGCTCTACGAGTGCGCGGGCGTGCTGTTCATCGCCCAGGTGCTGGGACTCGGCCTCGGAATCCAGCAGCAGGCCGTCGTCGTGTTGACCGCGCTACTCGCGTCCATCGGCGCCGCGGCCGTCCCGTCGGCCGGGCTGGTGATGATCTTCATCGTGTTGGAATCGATCGGGCTGCGGGGACCCGAGGTCAACGCCATCGTCGGCGCGATGCTCGCCATCGACCGGCCGCTCGACATGTACCGCACCTCGGTCAACGTCTTCAGCGACTCGTGCGGTGCGGCGATCGTGGCGCGCAGCGAAGGGGAGACCTCCGTGGACCTGGCTACCGTCGAAACCGCGTCTAACCCAAGCGTTTAGATGCGTTTGACGCCTCCGCCGGTTTCGCCTACACTGGCCTGAGATTTCGGACCGCAACCCCTGAACGGAGCTTTCGTGCGCGCCCTCATCACTGGAATCACCGGCTTCGCAGGAAGCCATCTTGCGGACTACTGCCTGGAGCGGGGTGGGGTCGACGTCCATGGGATCATCCGCTGGCGCAGCCGCACCGAGAACATCGAGCACATGCGGGACAAGATCTCGCTGCACGAATGCGACCTGCGCGACGCCTCGTCGACGCGCGACGTCGTCGAGCACGTCAAACCCGACTATATCTTCCACCTCGCCGCGCAGAGCTTCGTCCCGACGTCGTGGAAGGCGCCGACCGAGAGTCTGGTCACCAACATCGTCGGCGAACTCAACGTCTTCGAGGCGGTGCGCAAGATCGGGCTGAAGTGCCGGATCCAGCTCGCGTGTTCCAGCGAAGAGTACGGCATGGTCCACGAGAACGAAGTCCCGATCCGGGAGACCAACCCGCTGCGGCCGTTGTCGCCCTACGGGGTCAGCAAGGTCGGACAGGACCTGCTGGGTTACCAGTATTTCATGAGCTACGGAATGGACATCGTGCGCACGCGCGGTTTCAACCACGAAGGTCCGCGACGCGCGCCGGTGTTCGTCATGAGCGATTTCGCCAAGCAGATCGTCGACATCGAGCGCGGCAAGCGAAACCCCGTGCTGCACGTGGGAAACCTCGAGGCGAAACGGGACTTCACCGATGTGCGCGACATGGTGAAGGCGTACTGGCTCGCGCTGGAAAAGGGAAAGCCGGGAGAGGCGTACAACATCTGCCAGGAGAAATGCTGGTCGATCCGGGAGATGCTCGATCAGTTGCTCGCGCTGACGCCGGCGAAAATCGAAGTTAAGACCGACAAGAACCGACTGCGTCCCTCGGACGTGATGCTGCTTCTCGGTGACTGCTCGAAGTTCCGGGCCGACACCGGTTGGAAGCCGGTCATTCCGTTCGAGCAAACGTTGCGGGATACGCTGGACTACTGGCGGGAGCAGCCGTGACGGAGGGGTGGTCACTTCAGCGTCCGCGAAGGAGTCGAACCAATGGATCGAGCACTCGTGACCGGATGCAACGGATTCGTGGGTCGTGCGCTCGTGGAACGGCTGACGGCCGGCGGCTACGAAGTATGGGGCGCGGATCGCTCCGAACCGGGGAGTGATTTTCGCGGCAAGACGTGTTACACCGGCGATCTCGTCGACCCGGCCTTCGTGGCGCGGGTGATCGACGAGTCCAGGCCCACCTGCATCGTGCACCTTGCGGCGCAGGCCAGCGTCCGCCGGTCCTTCGACGACCCGGTGGAAACGCTGGAGGACAACACCCGGCCGGCGTTGAACGTCCTGAGTCACCTGCGGACAATCGACTCGCGGGCGCGCGTGCTGCTGATCGGGTCGGCCGACGAATACGGGACCGTGGACGCGTCGGAGTTGCCGTTACGGGAATCGACGCCCCCGAACCCGGAGAGCCCGTACGCACTGGCGAAGTCGATACAGAATCAGTACGGCCGGATGTTCGCGCGTTTCTATGGCCTCGACGCCGTGATGACGCGCAGCTTCAATCACACCGGGCCGGGACAGCGTGAAGCGTTCGTGCTGTCCAGTTTCGCCAAGCAGGTTGCGGGAATCCGGCGCGGCGTGATGAGCGAGATGATCGAGGTCGGCAACCTCGACGTCAAACGCGACTTCCTGGACGTGCGTGACGTGTGCGACGCCTACGTCGTCCTCATCAAGAAAGGACGCACGGGTGAGACGTACAACATATGTAGCGGCAAGTCGTACCGGATCGGCGACCTGCTGCGTCAGATGTGCGATATCGCCGGAGTCCAGGTGACGATTCGCGTGGATTCGAAGCGGTTGCGTCCGGTCGACATGCCGGAATTGCGCGGCGATCCGACCAAAATGACGCAACACACCGGGTGGGCGCCCAAACTGCCGATCGAAGCGACGCTGAAGGCGTTGCTCGACGACTGGGACGCCCGGATGGAGAAGATGACAACCAAAGGAAGCGAATGAGCACCATCTGCATGATCGGCACCGGCTACGTCGGACTCGTGAGCGGGGCGTGCCTGGCCGATTTCGGACACCGCGTGACGTGCGTCGATATCGACAAGGGCCGGATCGACGCACTGGAGCGCGGCGAGATTCCCATTTACGAACCCGGGCTCAAAGACGTCGTCGCGCGCAACGTCCAGAGCGAGCGACTCCTGTTCACGACCGACCTGGCAGCCACCGTGCGCGACGCCGAAGTGGTGTTCATCGCCGTGGGGACGCCGTCGCTCGAAGACGGCGGCACCGACCTCTCGGCCGTGTTCGGAGCGGCCCGTGACGTCGCGAAGCACCTCTCGGGGTACACCGTCGTCGTTCAAAAGAGCACGTCACCTGCGGGCACGGCACGTAAGATCGCGGCGGTGATCGCCGAACACAAGCCCGCGGGCGCCGAGTTCGACATCGTCTCCAACCCGGAGTTCCTGCGCGAAGGCTCTGCGGTGGGCGACTTCATGCGCCCGGACCGCGTGGTCGTCGGAGCCGAGACCGATCGTGCGCGCGAGGCGATGAAGCAGGTCTATCGCCCGTTGTATTTGCTGGAGACGCCGATCGTCTCCACGTCGCTCGAGAGCGCGGAAATGATCAAGTACGCGTCCAACTCGTTTCTCGCCGTCAAGATTTCGTTCGTAAACGAAATGGCGCACATCTGTGAACTGGTGGGTGCAAACATCGACGAGGTCGCGCGCGGCATGGGTCTCGACGGCCGCATCGGCAAGAAGTTCCTGCACGCGGGCATCGGCTACGGCGGATCGTGTCTCCCCAAAGACGTCTCGTCGCTGATTCACGTGGCGGCCGATCGCGGGTACGACGCGCCGCTGGTGCGCGCGGCGCATTCGATCAACCAGGAACTCACCGACCGCGCGCTGGAAAAACTCGCGAACGGGCTCGGCGGGCTCAAGGACAAGGTGGTGGGTTTGCTCGGTCTCGCGTTCAAACCCAACACGGACGACCTGCGCGAAGCCCCGGCGATCCGCCTGGTGCACGACCTGCTGGGCAAGGGCGCACGCGTTCGCGTCTTCGACCCGGTCGCGATGGAGAACTTCCGTCGCATCGTGAAGGTACCGGTCGAGTACGGAAAGAACGCGTACGAAGCCGCCGAGGGGTGCGACGCGCTGGTGCTGGTGACGGAGTGGAACGAATTTCGCGAACTCGACTTCGAACGCTTGAAAGAGATCATGCGCGGCAACGTGTTCGTGGACTGCCGCAACGTCTATTCGCCCGAGCGCATGAAAGGGACCGGGTTCGCGTACGAGTCGTTCGGAAGGGGACAGAAATGAAGCTCATCGACGGAGCGCGCATCAAGCAACTGAAGGTCATCCCCGACGAGCGCGGGTTCCTGATGGAGATGCTGCGCGCGGATGACGAATTCTTCCAGAAGTTCGGGCAGGCGTATCTCACGGTGGCCTACCCGGGTGTGGTCAAGGGCTGGCACTACCACAAGAAGCAGACGGACCACTTCGTGTGCGTGACGGGAATGCTCAAGGTCGTGCTCTACGATGGACGCGAGAACTCGCCGACGCACGGGCTGGTCAACGAGTTCTTCCTGGGCGAGCGCAATCCGATCTTGCTGGTGATTCCGCCGCTCGTCCTCCACGGGATGAAGGGAATCGGCACGACACCGGGCTTCTTGATCAACATTCCCACCGAGCCGTACAACTACAAGGAGCCGGACGAATTTCGCGTCCATCCGCACGACAACGACATCCCCTACGACTGGGATCGCAAGGACGGCTAGACCGCCGTCGCATCGCGGGCACGCATGGCATTCAAATCCATCCTCGTCACCGGCGGCGCCGGATTCATCGGTTCGAACTTCGTGCGCCTGATCGCCGCGGAAGAGCCGTCGTGCCGCATCACGGTGCTCGACGCGCTGACCTACGCCGGCAACCTGGAGAACATCGCCGACCTGGTGGACGCCGGGCGCGTGCGCTTCGTCAAGGGCAACATCTGCGACCCGAAGGCGGTGCGCGAGGCGATGACCGGCGCCGAGATCGTGTTCAACTTCGCGGCCGAGACCCACGTCGACCGTTCGATCGACGAGGCGGCGAGCTTCATCGAGACCGACATCCAGGGCACGTACAACCTGTTGAACTTTGCGCGCGAACTCGCGATCAAGCGTTACGTGCAGATTTCGACCGACGAAGTCTACGGGTCCAGCGACGGCGTGGACTTCACCGAGGAATCCCCGCTGCGACCGGGCAACCCCTACAGCGCCAGCAAGTGCGGCGCGGACCTCATGTGCCTCGCGTTCGCGAACACGTACAAGGTTCCGCTGGTGATCACGCGCAGCTCGAACAACTTCGGGCCGTATCAGCACGTGGAAAAGTTCATCCCGCTGTTCACCACCAACGCCATGGAAGGCAAGGACCTGCCGCTGTACGGCGACGGTATGCACGAACGGGACTGGATCTTCGTCGGGGACAACTGCCGGGCGATCGCGATGGTGGCCGAGAAGGGCAAGGACGGCGAGATCTACAATATCGCCGTCGGCAATTCGCAGCCCAACCTGCGGGTCGCGGAGCTGATCCTCGAGCACGTGGGCGCCACCCGATCGAAGATCGTGTTCATCGAGGACCGCAAGGGGCACGATCGCATGTACAAGCTCGCCGCCGGCAAGGTGCGCGCGCTTGGATGGTCGCCGCGAACCGACTTCGCCGACGCGATGGCGCAAACGGTCCGCTGGTACGTCGACCACCGGGGATGGTGGGAGCGCGTCAAGAGCGGCGCGTTCCGCGACTACTACGAGAAGCACTACGGCGCGCGACTCGCGAAGGGCAAGGCGCGCTCTTAAGCGCGAGAGAATCGCGGCGATCGTCGCGACCGGATCGCACCGACATGACTTCCAAACCGAAGATTTTGCTCGTCGCCGCGGCGCGACCCAATTTCATGAAGGTCGCGCCCGTGTGGCGCGCCCTCGACGCCACCGGCAAGTTCGAACTCACCCTGGTTCATACCGGCCAGCACTACGACGACAACATGTCGAAGGTGTTCTTCGACGATCTCAACCTGCCGCGGCCGGACGCGCACCTCGGGATCGGATCGGGCTCGCACGCGGAACAGACGGCGCGCGTGATGCTTGCGTTCGAACCGGTGCTCGCGGAAGCCGGCGCGGACCTGGTGATCGTCGTCGGCGACGTGAACTCGACGTTGGCCTGCGCGATCGTCGCCGCCAAGCGTAACGTTCCGGTGGCGCACGTCGAGGCGGGGTTGCGCAGTTTCGATCGCACGATGCCCGAGGAAATCAATCGCATGGTGACCGACATCCTCTGCGATCTGCTGTTCACCACGTCGCCGGAGGCCATCGAGAACCTGCACCGCGAGGGTGTCGATCCGGGCAAGATCCACCACGTGGGCAACGTGATGATCGACAGCCTGCGCGTCTACGAAAGTGCGGCGGAGGCGTCCGGCATCCTGGAGGCGGTGGGCCTGGTGCCGAAGGGGTACGGGCTCGTCACCCTCCATCGGCCGTCCAACGTCGACGACCCCGACCGGCTAACCCGGCTTCTGGACGTTCTTTTCGACATCGCGGAGGACTGTCCTCTGGTTTTTCCCGTCCACCCCCGGACGCGGCACATGATCGACACCGTTCGGTACCCGGTTCGTGGCGTCGGCATGCGCCTGATCGAACCCGTCGGGTATCTGGACTTCCTCAAGTTGATGAAGTATAGTTGTATCGTTCTCACCGATTCTGGAGGTATCCAGGAAGAAACGACTGCTCTCGGCATCCCCTGTTTGACGATTCGTGATAGCACCGAGCGACCGATTACCGTTACGGTAGGGACCAATCGTTTGGTCGGTACGGATCCCGCCCGACTTGCCGTCGAAGCGCGTGACGTGCTTCGAAACGGCATCAAGGGTGCACGGATTCCGGACCTGTGGGACGGTAACGCGGCGCCACGAATCGCACAGGTGATCGAGCGTTTCTTCGATGAGCAGTCGTAATCACTGGTCCTTCAATCAAACCGCTGTCGGGCACAGCTTCGCGTGGAGCGTTGCGCTGTCGCTCCTTCCCGTTTTTGCCGCCTTCGGCGTTTCCTGGATCATCGCTCGCTTCGCCGGTCCCACCGAGTGGGGATCCGTTTCCTGGGCGATGGCGTTCGCCACCCAGGTTTTGATCGTCGCCAAGTTCGGACTCGACCTGGGCGCGTCGCGACTCGCCAGCGAATACGGCGTGGGCAAGCCCGGTGTGCTGCGCTCGCTGATCCGGACCGGCTCGAATCTCCGGCTCGCGTTTACGCTGCCGACGTCGGTGGCGACGTACGTTCTGGCACCCGTCATCGCGCATCTGTTCCACAACGACGACCTGCTGTGGCCGGTTCGCGTCTCGGCGGGGATCATCTTCTGTGCGAGCGTCTACGAATTTCAGGAACAGTTTCTGGTCGGGCTCAACCGGCACGCCACCGTCTCGCGTGTTCGCGCGACGATGCTTTCGGCCCGCATTATCGCGACCGCCGCGGTGGTCGCGGCGGGGATGGGCGCGGTGGCGATCCTCTGCGGGTACATCGCCGCGTGGCTCGTGGGCATCGCGGCGTTCTCGCTGCTGTTGCGCCACTACCTCCCCGAAGAGACGCCCGACGAAGGCGACGGCGCCGTCATCCGTCGCCGGTTGCTGGCGATGAGTCTGCCGCTCGCCGTGAGCAGCGCGTCGGTAACGATCTACTCGCAGATGGACAAACTGATGCTCGGCTACTTCGATTCGCTCGCGGAAGTCGGCCAGTACTCGATCGCGCGCGCGGTGATGGAGGTGTCGCTCTTTCCGGCGTTCGCGCTGGTGACCACACTTCGGCCCGCGCTGGCGTCGCGGTTCTCGCGCGGTGACACCGCCGACTGCGCCCGCTTGATTCGACGCTCCCTGCGCCTGTCGCTCGTCGCCGGCGTGCTGTTCGGATCGGTATTCGTCGCGATGGCGGTCCCGCTGCTCTCGCTGGTTTACACCGACAAGTATCGATACGCCGGCGAACTGATGGCGATGTTTTCATGGGTCGTGATCATCCGCAGCCTCGGCGCCCTCGTGCTGCCCGCGTTGCTCGCGGCGGATCGGATCCGGACCTACGCGTGGCTGACGGCCGGCGCCGCGGTGCTCAATTTCGTGCTGAACCTGGTCCTGATCCCGAAGATGCACTCGCGGGGCGCGATTATCGCGACCATCATCTCCTACGGGCTGCTCCTGCTGTTCGGCATGCGGGAGGTGTTCTCGATTTTCGGGGTTCGGGTCAACGCCCACTCGCTGCGGACGGGCCTTCGCACGCTTCTTGCAGGCGTACTCGTGGCGGCCGCGCTGTGGCTGACAATTCACCGCATCGGTTTGGGGTCGGGGTTCTGGATCATCGCTCTGGCGGTGGTGCACGTGGTCCTCTACGCCGCGCTGGTACTGGCTTTTCGGGTCATTCGACCGGCGGAAGTTCGGCCCATGCTTGGTAACTTGTTGAAAGCAAAGGTCTAGACTTGAACGTATGGCTTGACAGCCCGGCGGCTCCCTCATACCCTCGTCGCACCACACGGGTGCCGGGATGGCGAATGGGTCCGCGTACGGGAATGCACCAGGAGGCGCTCCGTTGACAGGCAGTTCGAACTGGTTCGGTGATATTTTCGCCTTTGCAATCGCCCTTGCGGTAAGCACGCTTGCCACTCCACTCGTTCGCGAGGTCGCCGTGCGCCGGCGACTGGGAAACAAACCCAACGGCCGGAACGTTCACGCCCATGCGATCCCGCATCTCGGCGGAATCGCGTTGTTCCTCGGCGTGGCGTGCGGTGTCGGTTTCGCACTCCTTCGAACCGGTTCTCTCGGCCACAGCGCCGTTCTGATCGCCAAGGCGATCCCCGCCGTCGCGATCATCGTGACGCTCGGAGTCGTCGACGACACGCGCAACCTCGCGGCGCGGATCAAACTGGCGTTCCAGTTGCTCGCCGCGGCGTCGGTGGTGGCGGTCGGCTTCCGGTTGTTCACCGGCATGTGGGTGTTCGACACGTCGTCAGTCGCGCTTGCCATCGTGTCGCTCCTGTTCATCGTGGGGATGCTGAGTTCCGTCAACCTCGTCGACGGACACGACGGACTTGCCGCCGGCGTTACGCTGATTTCCGCCGCCGCGTTTTCCGTGATCGCATGGATGATCGGCACGCAGACGGTGGCGATGGTATCGCTGGCCGTGTGCGGCGCCTGTCTCGGTTTCCTGCTGTTCAATTTCCCCCCGGGCCGGATCTACATGGGAGACACAGGGAGCATGCTCCTCGGCCTTCTCCTGGCTCTGGTCGCCTGCCTGGTCACGATGCGCACTCCGTCGGTGAACACGTTCGCAGCGGTGTGTTTCGTGCTCGGCGTTCCGCTTCTCGATACGGTCCTCGCCATCGCGCGACGCCTGGTGCTGCGCTCGTCCCTGTTCGGAGCGGACAGTCTGCACATGCATCACGTGCTTCGTGACGCCGGCCTCTCGCCGCGCCGCACGCTGCTCGTGCTGTACAGCATGCAGGCGGTATTCTCCGCGCTCGGAATCATGGCCGCGGCCGGCTGGGTGCTGCCGGTCGTCGTCGGACTCGCATTCGTCACGGTCGCGTTCGTTTCGTTCCTGCGCATGATGGTCGAGGGACGCAGACGCCCGCGACGGACCCGCACCGCGTCGCGCCCGCCGCGATCCCGTTTCAGTCGTCCTTCACGACCAACGTTCCGGAGCGTCGCACGTCCGTAGGCCGGTAACTCCGTTGACGATGGCATAGTGCTGTGCTATCGTTCTCGTCCGCACGGGGCAAACGCGACGTAGTGGACCTTCCCGAACGGATGGGCTCAGTGTGACGACGAAAACGACGTGCCGGATTGCCAGCGACGTCGACTTCCTCTCTCGCGTCCAGCTCGACGAGGTCGTCCGTCTCCTCGGTGCAAACGGCACCCGGCAGGCCATCGACTTCGTGACTCCGGAAGAGTCCGTCGCTCTCAAACAGTCCAAAGCCGTTCCCAGTTCTCCCGAACGAAACGCGCTCCTGATGAGCCAGCTGCTGGGCGGCGAGTGCGACGCGCTCGTCATCGACGCGACCATTCTTCCCAGACGCATGCCTTCTGGACTCACGATCGGCGCGCTGACGCACCGGATCACCCCGTACGACGCGTTGATTTCCAACGACGACTGCATTCTCGACGAACTGCGCGAGAACGCCGTGCTTGCGACCGACTCGCTGTGCCGTGAGTCGCAGCTTCGCTACTACCGGCCCGACCTCCGGATCGTGCGGACGCACGGCAGTGTGGATTCGCTGCTCCAGAAGGTGAAGTCCAGCACCATCGATTGTGCCGTGATCGCGGCAGCCGACGTCGAACGACTGAACAAGCAGGAGTTCGTGGCCGAGCTGCTCACGAACTCCGTGTGCATTCCGGTCGCCGGACAGGGAGTACTCGCGATCCTGGTGCGGTCGTCGGACGAGCCCTTCCGCGACGCCGTCCAGACCATCAACGACGCGGCGACGCACAGCATGCTGCGTTCCGAGTGGGCCTTCCTCGAACACCTCGAGGTGGAACACGCGGCGCCCGTCGGCGTGCTGGCGAGTATCGAGGGCAAGGCGCTCGAGCTCGAAGGCATGGTGGCCTACGCGGACGGCAGCGAAAAGATCCAGTGCATGGTCAAGGGCTCGATCGGTAACGAAGAAGACCTCGGCCGCACGCTCGCGCACGAAATCCTCGAAGCCGGCGGCCGCGAAGTGATCGCCGAGTTCCGCTTTCCCTGATCCGTGATCGACCGCCGTCTCATTCGCGAAGACCCCGACCGGCTCCGCCGCGGCCTGGAGCGGCGTCACGCCGCCGTCGATGTCGATCGCCTGATCGCGCTCGACCGCGAGCACATCGACAATCTCCAGCGGGGCGAAGAACTCAAACACCAGCGCAACGTCGCGTCCGAGGAGATCGGTCGGCGCAAGAAGGCGGGCGAGGACATCGCCGATCTCCACGCCGCGATGAAAGACACGTCCGCACGCATCAAGGAACTCGAGGCGCGCAACGCCGAGATCGAGGCCACGCTGGATGCGCTGTTGCTGACGATCCCCAACCTGCCGCACGAGAGCACGCCGGACGGCGCCGACAGCGCCGACAACATCGTCGTGCGCACGCACGGCAAGGCCGAGAAACCCTTCGAAGACGTGCTCCCGCACTGGGAAATCGGCGAGAAACTGGGTGTGCTCGACCTCGAAGCCGGGCGCGTGGTGTCGGGGCGGGGCTTCATCGTGTTCCGCGGCGACGGCGCGCTCCTGTGCCGTGCGCTGATCAACCTGATGCTCGACATGCACGCCGAACAGGGATACCAGGAAGTGCTGGTGCCGTACCTCGTGCATCGCGGGTCGATGACGGGAACGGGGCAGTTGCCCAAGTACGAAGAGGACATGTACCACTGCGTCCCCGACGACCTCTTCCTGGTGCCGACGGCCGAGGTGCCGGTGACCAACCTCCACCGCGAATCGATCCTCGAGCGCGAGCGCCTGCCCATCCGCTATACGGCATACAGCCCTGCTTCCGCCGCGAAGCGGGAAGCCACGGCGCGGATACTCGCGGTCTCCTTCGCGTGCACCAGTTCGACAAGGTCGAGATGGTGAAGTTCGTGCACCCGCGACTCGTCGTACGCGGAACTGGAGACGCTCGTCACCGACGCGACCGCTGTACTCGAAGCGCTGGAACTCCCGTACCGCGTGCTCGCACTGTGCGCGGGCGATCTCGGATTCGCGGCGGCGAAGTGCTACGATCTGGAGACGTTTGCGCCGGGCGTCGGCAAGTGGCTCGAGGTGTCCTCGTGCAGCAACTTCGAGGACTTCCAGGCACGGCGCGCCGAGATCCGCATGAAGAAGTCCGACGCGGACAAATACAAATTCGTGCACACGCTCAACGGATCGGGCCTCGCACTCCCGCGCGTGGTGGCGTCGATCCTCGAAGTGCATCAGACCCCGACCGGCCGCGTCCGCATCCCGACGCGACTCCGGCCCTACATGCGCGGCAAGGAGTATCTCGGCTAGAGACGCTCATGGCGCTCGCGCCCGGCGGCAACATTCGGTTCTGGCTGAAGGGGTATCTGTTCCTCGGCGTGGCCGTCCTCAGCCTGGCCATGCTCCTCTATTCGAATCACCTCATTTCGCGCGTGAGCGAACAGGCGGAGGCGTCGAGCCATCTGTTCTCGCGCTACATGGCCAACGTCCTGTTTGAAGTAGCCGACGACAGTTCGCTGGCGGGTCTGCGCGAGGTCGTTCGCGAGAGCGATCTCCCGATCATCATCACGGTCCTCGACGATCGTCCCATCCTGTGGAGCCGCATTCCGGTGGACGAACGCACCGACGAAGACTGGGAAACGCTGATGACGATGGACCCCGCCAATCCGCCGACCGAGCGCCTGCGTACGGTGGTCCGGTTGTTCCACGAATTCGATCGCAAGAATCCGCCCATTCCGATTCGCGTGGTCGGCGCCGACGCCGGCGTGCCACAGGGCTGGGTGCATTACGGACCGTCGCCCTTGCAACGCGAGTTGCGCTACATGCCGTTCGTGCTGCTCTTCATCTTTCTGGTGTTCATGGCGGTCGCGATCCAGGGGCTTCGCTATCTCAAGTTGAGCGAGCAGCGATCCATCTGGGTGGGTCTCGCCAAAGAGACGGCGCACCAGCTGGGGACGCCCTTGTCTGCGATGCTGGGCTGGGTGCAGGTGATCAAGGATCGCGCGACGGAGAAGGGCTACGACGACATCCGCTCGCAGATCGAAGAGATGGAGGTCGATCTCGCGCGCCTCAACAAGGTCACGGAGCGATTCAGCAAGATCGGCGCCACGCCGGAACGCGCGCCCATCGACCTCGAGACCGTACTCGCGCGGACGGTCGAATACTTCCACCGGCGACTCCCGAGCCTCAAGTCGAAGTCAAAACTCTCGCTCGCGTGCGAACCCGGGTTGTTCGTGCTCGGGAACGACGAACTGCTGGAGTGGGTGTTCGAGAACCTGATCAAGAACGCGGTCGATGCGCTCGGCGACGCGGGAGGATCCATCGATATCCGGGCGGCGCGATCGGGGGATTTCGTGGATGTGACCGTGCACGACACCGGCCGCGGCATTCCAGGCACGCTTCGCGATCAGGTGTTCCGCCCCGGGTTCAGCACCAAGCGGCGCGGCTGGGGTCTGGGGCTCGCCCTCGCGCGGCGGATCGTCGAGGAGTATCACGACGGGTCGATTCGCCTCGTCGAATCGCGCCCCGGCAAGGGCACCGTGTTTCTGGTTCGCCTTCCCGCCGCTTGATCCGCCCGCATCCGGCTCGTATACTTCGAGTCCATGACCAAACGTATCCTATGGGTCGACGATGAGATCGAACTGCTGAAATCGCACGTTCTCTTTCTTCAGGGCAAGGGCTATGAGGTCTCCACGGCCACCAACGGCGATGACGCCCTGAGCCTGGTCCGCGACAACAAATTCGACATCATGCTGCTGGACGAGTCGATGCCCGGTCGGGGCGGACTCGAGACCCTGGTCGGGATCAAGGAAAGCGATCCCTCGCTTCCGGTGGTGATGATCACCAAAAACGAGGAAGAGCGGCTGATGGACAACGCCATCGGCATGAAGATCGACGAGTATCTGCTCAAGCCCGTCAGCCCGTTGCAGATCTATTCCGCGTGCCGCCGGATCCTGGACGCGTCGCGCATCCAGGAGCAGCGTTTCTCCCCCGACTACATCCGCGAGTTCAACGAAATCGGCGCGGCCATGCAGGAAGATACATGGGACGCGTGGCTCCGTATCCACCGGCGACTGTGCGCGTGGGACCATGAGTTCGACACGTTTCGCCAGACGGGGCTGGAGTCCACCCACGAAGACCAGCGCCTGAAGTGTGCGCAGCAGTTCGGCCGGTTCGTCGAAAACAACTACCGCAACTGGGTGGCGTCGGAAAAACGGCCGCCGATGAGCGTCGATGTGTTTCCGCGCTTCATCGCGCCCCACCTGCAGCGGGGTGAAAAAGTCTTCTTCATCCTGATCGACTGTGTCCGCCTGGATCAGTGGATGGTGATCGAGGAGTTCCTCACCGACCAGTTCGACGTGCAGTGGGACTTCTACTCGTCGATCCTGCCGACCGCGACACCCTACTCGCGCAACGCGATCTTCAGCGGCCTGTTTCCGGACGAGATCGCACGGCGCTACCCGGACAAGTGGCTGGAACGCAGCAACGAGGAGACGAGTAAGAACAAGTACGAGGCGTTCTTCATGGGCGAACAGATGCGCCACATGCACCTGGACGAAAGCAAGCTGCGCTACGTGAAAATCTATAACGCGATCGAGGCGGCCGAAACCAAGAAGCGCGTGGCAAGCCTGATGAACTCGCCGTTCGTCGCGCTGGTGTTCAACTTCGTCGACATCCTGACGCACGGACGCAACCAGTCGGAGATCCTGCAGCAGCTCCTTCCCGACGAGTCGGCGTTCCGGTCGCTGATGCGAACGTGGTTCTCGCACTCGGTGCTCCGCGACATTCTCGCCGATCTCGCGCGCACCAAGACCAGGGTTGTGCTCACCACGGACCACGGTTCGATCCTGGGCCGCAAGGCGAGCCTCGTCTACGGACGTCGCGATACGTCGACCAACCTTCGCTACAAGTTCGGCGACAACCTCAAGGTCGACGAACACCAGGCGATCATCTCGCGGCGGCCCGCCGAGTACCGGCTGCCGACGGAATCGAAGACGAAGTCGTACATCTTCGCCAAGGAGTACTTCTACTTCGTGTACCCGACGAACTTCCGCGACTACGAAAAGGCGTTCGAGGGAAGCTTCCAACACGGCGGCGTGTCCCTCGAGGAAATGATGCTGCCCTGCCTCACGCTGACGCCGCGGTAGCGGGGCGTCATGGAACGAATCCTCGCATACGCAGTGCGCACGGAATCGGACGAGGAAACCGAGCGCTTCGGCGCCGCACTCGGCGCCCGCATCCGTCGCGGATTCGCCGTGTGTCTCACAGGACCGCTGGGTGCCGGTAAGACCGTGCTCGTGCGCGGCCTGTGCCGCGGGCTCGGCGTTGCCGACGGCGTCGTGAGCCCGACGTTCATTCTGCTGGAAACCTTCGACGGCCGTCTGCCGGTGGCGCACGTCGACCTCTACCGACTGGAACACGAACGCGACCTCGACGACATCGGCGTCTTCGACCTGGTCGACGGACGCACCGTGCTGCTGGTCGAGTGGGGCGAGCGATCGCCCGCGCTGGCGGGGGCGTCGGAGGTCGAGATCCGGGTCACCCCGGACGGACCGACGAGCCGTCGAATCGACGTTTCCGCGACGCCCGACGTCGCGGCGGAACTGGGGGGTGCGCGATGGTGACGCTGGCCATCGACACGTCGCATCCGACGGGAACAGTGGCACTCGCGCGCGACGGAGCCGTCGTCGGAACCGAGCGATTCGAGACGCCGTCGTCGCACCTGGTGGCGCTGGCCCGCGCCGTCGAGTCGCTGCTGGCGCTGGCCGGGTGTTCGGTGCGCGACGTCCGCCGCGTGGCGGTCGTGATCGGGCCGGGCAGCTTCACCGGGCTGCGCATCGGACTCTCCTTCGCCAAGGGACTCCATGCCGCCGTCGGCACCGACATCGCGACGATCGATTCGTTGCGGTTGCTCGCGCTGCCGCTGCTCGCCGACCACGCGCGGGTGTGCGCCTTGATCGACGCACGCCGCGGAGAAGTGTACGGCGCGGTGTTCGCGCGACGTCCCGGCGGCACATCCGCCGATGTGGTCGTCGAGGTCGCGCCGTGTGCCCGAAAACCCGCCGACTTTCTCTCGGCCTTGACCGACCTTCCGGACGTTTTCGTCGGGTCCGGCGTCGCTGCCGCAGCCGAGGCGGTGCGGGCGCGATTCCCCGGGGCGTCGTTCGCGCCGGCGCCCGATTCGCAGCCGTCCACCGCGCTGCTCGCCCGGATCGCCGCCGACCTGCCCGCGCTCGACCACGACGGCGTCCGCGGTCTCGAACCGTTCTATCTGCGTCCGAGCGGCGCCGAGCGGGTACGCTTGCGGCGACATTCGTCGGACGCGTAGGATCGTCCCGTGAGCGAACTCGTCATCGAACCGATGGAGATGACGCACGTCCCCGACGTGCTTCGGATCGAGCGCGATTTGTTTCCCGCGCCCTGGACCGAGGACATGTTCGTGCAGGAGGTCGAAGAGAAATGGCTCTCGCGGTCGTTCGTCGGGACGATCGGCGGACAGGTGGTCGGTTACGTCGTCACCTGGCTCCTGCGCGGTGAGATGCACATCCTCAACCTGGCGATTGCGGCGACGGTTCAGCGACGGGGAATCGGCCGGCGATTGCTCGATTATGCGCTCGACCTCGCGAAGTCGGAACAGGTCCGTCTGGTTACCCTGGAAGTTCGCGCGAGCAACGAACCTGCCAAGCAGCTATACGCGACGATGGGATTCGTGCCGGTGGGCGTTCGCCGCCGCTATTACCATGACAACAGCGAGGACGCGATCGTCATGACGCGTCGCTTCGAGGCGCCGCGGTGACGTCGACGCACCCGGCGCGATTGCTGGCCGTCATCGCGGGCAGCGGACTGGGCCGCGTGGCCGATCGCATGGCCGCGCGCCGGGCGGTTCCCTTCGCCGACATTCCGGGCGTGGGCGCGTGCACGGTGGCCGGTCACGCGGGCGAGGTGCGCGAGGGAACGATCGCCGGGCACGAGTGCCGGCTGGTCCTCGGGCGCCGGCACGGCTACGAAGGCGAGGCTGCCGCCGTCCACCACCTGGTCGCGTGGCTTGTGGGGCGGGGGGTCACGGACCTGCTGGTCACGTCGGCCGCCGGTGCGCTGCGCCGGTCGCTGGAGCCGGGCGACATCGTCGTGGTCCACGACATCCTCGACCGACAGAATCTGCGCGCTCTGTCTCAGCGGGGTGGCGAGATGACAGGACCCGCGCGCAGGCTGCTCATCGATGCATTGCTGACCGCCGCCGTCGAGCGTGCGGCACTCCGCGCCGGGGTCGGCGTACAACGCGGCAGTGTGGTGTGCGGGATCGGACCGGCGTACGAGACCCGTGCCGAAGTGGGCGCGCTTCAGGTGGCCGAGGGCGACGCCGCGACCATGTCCGCCGCGCCGGAGATCGCGGCCGCCTCGGCCGCGGGCCTTCGGGTGGCGGCGATTGCGCTGATCACCAACCCGTGCACCGGGATCGCCTCGGCGGCTCCCAACCACGACGAGGTGCTCCGGACGGGCGAGCGCGCCAGCGGAAAACTGGCCGACATAATCGGTCAACTTATTGTAGAAATGTAAATTAGCCCCGGGACATCCCTGCCGGGGCGTTTGCTGTTGTCCGGCCGCCGCCCGGGCCCTTATAGTGTGTTCACACTGCACAGGAGGGAGCATCCCCGTTGTCCTGGTTCCGGAGGGAAAAAGGGGCGTCCAGCCCATCCAGCAGAAGAAGGCCGTGCCCGACGGCCTCTGGAAGAAATGCGACCTGTGCGGGGAAATCCTCTACGTCAAGGAACTCGAGAAGCGGTTGTGGACGTGCTCCAAGTGCGGCAACCACTTCATGATCTCGACGCAGCAGTACATCGAGATCCTCACCGACCCCGGTTCGTTCCGTGAGACCCACACCGGCCTCGTATCGGGCGACCCGCTGAATTTCAAGGACCTCAAGCGTTACAAGGACCGGATCCGCGAATACGCGGAGAAGACCGGTGTCGACGATGCGATGGTCACCGGGTTCGGAACCACCGGCGGGCGCGAAGTCGTCCTCGGGATCATGGACTTTTCCTACATGGGCGGCAGCATGGGGTCGGTCGTGGGCGAGAAATTCGCACGCGCCGCGCAGGATGCCATTCTCCGCCGCCGGCCGTTGATCGTGGTGTCGCGGTCGGGTGGTGCGCGCATGCAGGAGTCGATTTTCTCGCTGATGCAGATGGCGAAAACGAGTGCCATGCTCGCACGGCTCTCCGAAGAAAGACTGCCGTACATCTCCATCTTGACCAATCCGACGACGGGCGGCGTGACCGCGAGTTTCGCCAGCCTCGGCGACATCATCATCGCCGAGCCCAAGGCGTTGATCGGTTTCGCCGGTCCGCGCGTCATCCAGCAGACGATCCGACAGGACCTCCCCGAAGGCTTCCAGCGGAGCGAATTCCTGCTCGAGCACGGCATGATCGACATGATCGTCCCGCGCGACGAGCTTCGCCGCGTGATCGAGGAAGCGCTCGACTTCATGGGCGCGCACGCGGTCTCCGCTTCGGAACAGGAAGTGAAGGATGACTCGCAGTCGCCGGCCGTTTCCTGACCTCCGCGAGCCCCTCCCCAGCAATCTCAAGTTCGTCCTCGACCTTTCACCCTCGGCCATGACCCTGGGTCTGGGGAACATCCGGGCGCTGATGGAGCGCCTCGGGCACCCCGAGCGACGATTCCGGTCCGTACTCGTCGGTGGAACCAACGGCAAGGGCTCGGTGACGACGCTGCTCGCGTCGATTCTTTCGCACCAGGGACTTCGAACCGGGCGCTATACGTCGCCGCACGTGTTCAGCGTCGCCGAGCGCATCGCGATCGACGGGGACTTCATTTCGATCGATGCCATGGAAGCCGCGGCCGCCCGCCTGGTTCCGCTGCGCGACGAGATTCCGTTCAGCTATTTCGAAGGACTCACCGCGATCGCGTTTCTCGTGTTCGCCGAGCGCGGCGTCGACGTCGCCGTGCTGGAAGTGGGGCTTGGCGGGCGCTTCGACGCCACCAATATCGTCGACCCGACGGTTTCGGTGATCACGAGCATCTCGCTGGATCACCGTCGCATTCTGGGCGACACCGAGGAAGAGATCCTGCGCGAGAAGCTCGGTATCGCCCGGTCCGGCGTTCCGCTGCTGGTGGGTCCGCTCTCGCCGTCGCTGCGAGCCGTGGTGGACGAGCGCGCGATGCGCGAGACTATCCCCGTGTTCGCGCCCGACGACCTGGGCACGGCATTCGAGGTGCAGTCCCTGCTGGACGGGGCTCTGGTCGACATCCGGACCCCGCGTGCACATTACGGACGCATGCGCGTCCCGTTCGGCGGCCGCCACCAGGCGACGAACGCGCTCCTCGCCGTGGGCGCGGCCGAGCGCGTCGTGCCGTCGCTAGACGGGGTGGCCGATGCCATCGAGGACGCGCACATCCCCGGGCGATTCCAGTGTGTCGAGCGACGCGGAAAGACCTTCGTCCTCGACGTGGCCCACAACGAGGCGGCGATCGCCGCCACCGCCGACCACGTCGCGGACTTCCGGCCGCGTACCGAGAGCGCGCTGGTGTTCGGGCTACTGCGGCGAAAGGAACTGTTCGACGCGCCCCGGCACATCTTGCGTGCGTTCGGGTGCGTGTGTCTCGTCGAGCCGCCGGCCGAGCCGGGGAGCGCCGACTCCGCGTTCGCCCCGCACGAAATGCTGGCAAAATACTTCGCTCCGCACTTGCCGAATGCGGCCACCGAGGTCATGCTGTGGAATCGCGCCGACGAGCGCGACGACCCGCTTGTGCGCCTCTTACGATGGCTCGACGACGGTCAGTCCCGGTGGACGACGGTGGTGGCCATGGGCTCGCACCGGGTCGTGGAGGAATTCGGCAGGCGAATGTTCACCCCCCCGCACGATTCCGGATTGTGAGCACGTATCTCGGCGTCGATATTGGAGGCACGAACGTCAAGGTCGCGGCGGTGTCTGCCCGTGGCCGGGTGCTTGCGCGCGGCGTGATTGAAACTACCGCTCGCGAAGGTGCGGCGCGCGCGTTCGAGCGCATCCATCATGCGGCCCGCACACTCGCCGGCCGGAGCGGCATTGCGGCGGTGGGAATCGGCTGCGCAGGGCTTGTCGACGCGCGAACGGCGGTTCTGCAATCGTCGCCCAACCTGCAGACGTGGCGCCGCGCCCCGCTGGGGCGTCTCGCACGCCGGCATTTCTCCGTCCCGGTGGTGGTCGAGAACGACGCGACGTGCGCGGCCTTCGGCGAGTCGTTCGTCCGCGGCAAACACGGACGCAATCTGGTGGCCATCACGCTCGGCACCGGTGTCGGTGGCGGGATCGTGGTGGACGGACACATCGTCCGGGGTGCCACCGGGTTCGGGGGCGAGGTCGGTCACCTGACGGTGGACCCCGACGGCCCGCGTTGCCGCTGTGGCTCGAACGGGTGCCTGGAAGCGTTCGCCGGTTCCTACGGGATCGTCCGCCTCATGCGAGCGGCGCTTCGGCGTCGCGGTCGCGCGTGGGACCCGGGGCGAGGTCCGCTGTCGGCGCGTGCTGTCATGGACGCCGCGCGAAGCGGTGACGCCGCGGCGCGCGAGGCCGTGCGCGAAGCGGGCGAGCACCTCGGCATCGCGGTGAGTTCGCTGGTCGACGTGCTCAATCCCTCGGTGGTCGTCGTCGCGGGCGGCATCGCGGGCGCGTTCGACCTGCTGGAACCGCACGTCCGGCGAACGCTGCCGCGCCACGCGTTTCGCGAGGCGATCGCGGCCGTGACCATCGAGCGTTCGCGCCTCGGCAACGACGCCGCGGTCGTGGGCGCCGCCATGCTCGCGCGCGAGCGGGTCGCGCGCCGCACAACGCAATCACCCCGTGGACGCCCCGTGTGAGCCGTGCCGATGACCTCGCGTAGAGATTCCCGGCGACTACGCCGCACCGGTGCGGCGCTCGTCCTCTATGCGGCGATCCTGTTCGCGACCGGCGTCCACATCGGCGACGCCCAGACCCTTCCTCCCGGCACCGAGCCCTACGACGTCACCGCGGATTACAGCACGGTGCGCAACGTCGGCGGCGAGACCGTAATCGAGCTGTCGCAGAACGTGCGCGTGGTGCACGGCGACGTCACCGTGACGGGAGATCACGGCACTTCGTACACGGAGAAACGGATCACCACGCTCCGCGGGCACGTGCGTGTCACGCAGGAGACGCTGGTGATGACCGGCGAGGAAGGCGAGTACCGGCAGACCGAAGACCTCGCGATCATCCGACGCAACGTTCACATCGTCGACCGCGGTCGCATCATCGACTGCGACGAAGCCCGCTACTCGCGCACCACCGGGCAGGCCTGGCTCATCGGGCACGTCGTCGGACGCGATTCGACGTCGGTCCTGCACACCGATCGCCTGCTCTACGACCGCATCACCGGGCGATCCGAGGCGTTCGACAACGTCGAGATCACGAGCAAGTCGCAGGGGATCGTCGTTCGCGGGCATCACGGCATTTTCGACCGGAACCGATCCGAAGGGTTGGTGGATCGAGATCCCGTGCTCGTCTCCGGGCCGGACGACCCCGAGCCGGTCACGGTGGTCAGCGACACCATGCGGGTCTATCCGGACAGCTCACGCGCGAGCGCCTATTACCGCGTGCGCATCATCAAGGGCAACACGGTCACGCAGTGCGACTCGGCGATGGTGTTCGACGACCAGAAGCGGGTCGAGCTCTACGGGCATCCGATCGCGAAACAGGAGAACGTCGTCATGCGCGGCGACCGGATGGTCGCCTACTACAACGCGAATGAGGTTTACAGAGTCGATGTCTTCGGGTCGGCGCTGATTACGGAGACGCCCAAGGACACGCTGATCACGGGCCGCGACAGCCAGATCCGCGGAGACGAAATCACGCTCCATCTGCACGGCAGCGGGATCGACTCGCTCCGCGTGACCGGTCACGCCGAGAGCGAATACTATCCGAGTACGCCGAAGAAGTCGGAGGCGAATTCGATTCGCGGCGACCAGATGTATTTCCGCTTCGGCAAGGACGCCATCGATTTCGTCGACGTTGCGGGCAAGGCCGACGGCATCTACCGCTACCTCGACCTCAAAACCGGCGAAACGTCCGACTCGCTGCGCGCGCTCGCCGACACGTCGTACACCTACGTGCCGTTCGCGACGCATTCGCAGCGCGTGGCCTACTCCGCGGAACGCGTCCAGTACATCGCGACCAAGAAGCAGCTGCTGCTCAACAAGTCGGCGCGCGTCGAGTATCACGACAGCGAACTCACCGGCGAGACCATCGCGTACTACTACGACCTCCAGGTGCTCGACGCTGCGGGGAGTCCCGTCCTCAATGAAGAAGGGCAGAAGCTGTACGGCGAGCGGATGGACTACGGCATGGATTCGAGGACCGGCCTGGTCACCGAGGGTGCCACGCGGTACGAGCAGGGGTATTACACCGGAAAGACGATGGCCAAGGTGGGCGAGAACGAGATGAAGGTGTGGAACTCGTGGTACACCACGTGCGACCTGAAGCAGCCGCACTATCATTTCGCGGCGCGCACGATGAAGGTGTACCCCAACGACAAAGTGTTCACCGGGCCGATCTGGCTGTACATCGGGCAGACGCCGGTCTTCGCCCTGCCGTTCATGGCCAACAGCATCAGCCACGGCCGGCGATCCGGATTCCTCCGGCCCGATTTCGAGTTCGGCTTCACCAGCAACAAGGGGCGTTATATCAGCGGGCTCGGATACTACTGGGCCACGAACGACTACACCGACTTCAAGTTCGTCTCCGACTTCTACGAGGATAGCCGCTGGCGTCTCTACGTGGGAAACCGCTACGCGCTACGATACAAGTTGAGCGGAAACGTCGACTTCTCGTTCGTGCGACAGCTGTCCAGTTCCACCAACGAATGGACATTCGACAGCGCGCACCAGCAGACGCTGGGACCGCAGTTCAATCTCAGCGCAAGTCTGCGTTTCGTATCGAGCGACAACGCGCCGAGCACGGTCAATACGATCGACAACGTGAACCGCTACATCGACAGCTCAATTCGTTCGAACGTGGCCATCGGCAAGAGCTGGGGCGCCAAACGACTGAGCCTGTCCGCCAGCCGGACACAAAACCTCAACGTGGTCAGCCCGAGCGCGACGAAGCTGGACATGACGCTGCCGAACGTCACGTTGTCGATTCCGTCGACCGCGTTGGATTTCGGCGCCCTTCAGGATTCGAAGGGCTTCTGGGCGGGGCTGCTGAAGGGAACACGCATTTCACCCTCGCTCTCGGGCAATCGGCAGTACACCGAAAAACTGTACGAAAAGACCGACGTGACCACCGGGAACGCGGGGCTGGGACTGTCGAGTCCCCAACGTCTGGGGTTTCTCACCATCACCCCGGGAGTCCGGGCCAGCCTGGTGTCGTCGTACACCGATTTCCAGCAGCAGGCGCACACCTCGATCACCACGTCCAGCGGCGTCCCGGATACCGTGATGGTGCCGGCGCTGCACACGACCGACACCCACAGTGATTTCACATGGAGCATGGGGGCGAGCGCGAGCACGAACTTCTACGGGACGTTCTATCCGCACATCGGAAAGTTGCGCGGACTCCGGCACCGGGTGACGCCGACGGCGAGTTATTCGTACTCGCCCGAGCGTGGAATGACGCCGCGCCAGCAGTCGGTCTCGCTGGGACTCCAGCAATCCCTCGACCTCAAAGTCGCGACCGCGAGCCCCGCGACCGGCGGTGGAACCAACAACGCGACGGCCGGCGACGACAACACGACCGCGGGCGCCGATACGACGGCCGAGGAGAATGTTCGCAAACTGTCGAGCGTGGTGAACTGGAACCTCGGGACCACCTACAGGCCCGACGTCCCCGTCGACCGCGCGTGGTCGAATATCTCCAGCAGCTTCAACACGGTCATCGCCGGCGCGAACCTCTCCCTCAACCACACCATCGACGCATACAGCTTCAACCTGTTGAACACGAACGCCCAGGCGAGCTTTTCCATTCGCGGGTCGCACCCGTTCGGCCGGTCATCCACGGTGGAGGTCAAGGAACTCAACGCCGCCGCGGCGGCGGACACGGCGGATTCGCTGCACACCGGCAGCTACAATACCGGAGGCGTCGAGTTCATCCAGACGACGGGGAGCCACCAGGGCGAAACCGGCGGGCCAGGCTCGTTGTCTCTCAAGGAGGGGCGTCAACCGTGGGACCTGTCGCTGGCGCTGACGTACTCGAAGGGATCCACCGGGCTGGTCAGTTCGACGCTGCGCCTGGGCTGGGACGTCAAGCTTACCGACAACTGGAGCATTCAGTACTCGACGATCTACGACGTGCAGGAGCGAATTCTGCAAGGCCAGAACTTCACCATCACGCGCGATCTGCACTGCTGGGCGATGAGTTTTTCGCGACAGCAACTCGGCGACGAGTGGCAGTACTACTTCCGAATTTCGTTGAAGGCACACCCCGAACTCTATGGCGAGTCTGGAAGTCGCGGCGTTCCCGGTGGCCTCGGAGGCGGTCTCATCGGGCAGTTCTAGGGTAAGCAGGTCGACGGGCTCCGGTGCGGATCCCGGAAAAACGCGTCGCCAAGCCAAGAAGCCGCGAATAAGTGTTGACACGTTTTTTTAGCCGTCGATAAAGTCCGCGTAAGAACGGGAAGGAGGTGTTTTCATGAACAAGACCGAACTAGTCGAGCGCGTAGCACAGAAGACGGGGCTCACGATGAAGGACGCCAAAAACGTCGTCGACGCGATTTTCAGCACCACAGCCAAGAACGGCATCATCGCGAACGAGCTCAAGTCGGGTCGCAAGGTCCAGATCACCGGCTTCGGAACCTTCCAGATCCGCAAGCGCAAGAAGCGGGAAGGACGGAATCCGCAGACAGGTGCAACGATCGAGATTCCGGCGACGAAGTTCCCCGCATTTTCAGCCGGTCGCGCATTGAAGGACCGCGTCAAGGTGTAGGGATTACCGGGTTCACCAACCCACGGCAGGCGGAGCGCGTTGCGCCCCGCCTGCTGCGTTTCCGCCCGCCCCGTTCGCCCAACCGCATTCTTCCCAATATCTTGTGACGTCGGGGCGCCGCGTGTTATATTGGTGCATCATGACACCGATCTTTCGCATGGCAGTCGCCGTGTCGCTGCTCTCGGCGGCACTCGGATCCGCGCAGACACCGACGGAGACCCCCGCGCCGCCCGAACCGGATGTGCGCATGGTGTACTCGAGCGACACCAGGGCGTACTACCGTCCCTGCGGGTGACACACGAACGCCTCTGGCGGTCTCGCCCGGCGGGCGGGTTTGCTCAAGGAGTTGCGGTCGAAGAAGGCGCCGGTCCTCGTGTGCTCGGCGGGAGATTTCTATGGGACCGCCGATGTGTTCAGCGAGGCGAAATCGCACTTCGTCGCCCATATGATGGGCGTCATGGGGTACGACGCCATCGGCGTCGGCGAGATGGACCTCAACTTCGGGCTCTCGGCGCTGGTCAAGGATGCCCGGACGTGGCATCTGCCCATCGTGTGCGCCAACATCGTGGCCAAACAGGATTCCCTGCGGGTGCGTCCCGGCGGTCCGGCGTCGAAAGCGGCCGACCGCATGGGGACGGCATTCCCACCGTACGTCATCGTGACCAAAGCCGGGACGCGTTTCGGATTTCTCGGGTTGCTGTCGCCGGCGACCAAGATGGTTTCGACGCCCGCGGGCGCGGCGAACGCGGGCGCGACACCCGCGCCCGTCGAAGGCCTGACCTATTCGATCGGCGACCCCGTTGAGGCGGCGAAGGCGGTTGTTCCCGAGCTGCGCAAGTCGTGCGACGTTCTGGTTGTGCTGGCGCACATGAGCGACGACGAGGGAGCCGCGCTGGCCAGGGACGTGCCCGGCATCGATCTGGTCGTTCTCGGACACGGCGGGCACGCGCTCGGAATCCCGACGATGGTCGGCGAGACGCGCCTGCTGCGCGCGGTCACGCAGGGACAGTACGTCGGCGAACTCGGCATGTTCATCGACGGCAAGCATCATCTGACCGACGTGAACAACCGGCTCCATGCGCTTGTCGCCTCCTACGCGGACGACCCGGACATGTCGAAGCGTCTCGACGAGTTCGACAAGGAAGATCAGAAGCGGCAGAAGGAACTCTACGCGAAGCAGCAACTCGCGGCCGCGAACACCGACACGCCCGGCAACCGGTACCTCGGCGTCGGCACCTGCCAGACCTGTCACCCCGACGCGTTCGATACCTACATGAAGTCCGGGCACGCGCACGCGTACCAGACGCTCGCCGAACAGTTCAACAACCACGATACGAACTGCGTCGGGTGCCATGTCACCGGATACGGAGACGTCGGCGGATTTTCCGGACTTCGGCAGCGCGCGTCGATGGTCGACCTCGCGGACGTGCAGTGCGAGGCCTGTCATGGTCCCGGGTCCGAACATTCGCGCGACGGTTCCTATCGCGAGCGGGCCATCAAGAGCTGCGTCACCTGCCACACTCACGAAAATGACCCGGATTTCGACTACGATACCTACTGGCCGAAGATTGCTCACTAGGGCGTCGATCCTTGCCGCGGTGGCGGTCTTCGCGGCCATCGGGACGCCCCGCGCCGACGACGCCGGGATGATTCTGCTCCCCGGAATCGACATCCGCTCGGCCGACTTCGCCGTCGGCCGCTGGTGCCGCTACCTGGTGGTGGACGTCGCGATGGGAGAAGCGGACTCGTCGGAGGTCTACGTCGCCGTCACCGGCCGCGAGGGCAAGGCGCCCGACGACGCCTTCTGGCTGGACATCGAAAGCGCCCCGATTCGGACCGCGCCGGCCGACCGCGACCGGTTCCGAGTGCTGATCGACGGGTCGGTCCGGTCGATGGCCGACGACGACTCGCTTTACCGGTACATCCGAACGATTTATATTAAGCGGGGCCGTGACCCGGTCGAGCGGGGAAACCCGCGGGACATGGAGCGGCTCACGATCGTATCCCCCACCTCGAAAAGCGACTGGATCGTTACTCCGGAAGTCTCGCTTGCCACGCCGGCAGGTACCTTTTCGTGCGAACAGCGCCGGTTCGAAACCGACGCGACGCGCGAGGTTCCGGCGGGACGCGTCAAGATCGTGCAGAGACGTGTGGACCGCGTGGGCGTCTGGGTGACGCCGGGTGTGCCGGTCTTTCACCTGGTCAAGTGCGAGATCGAGCGTATGCGAGAATCCCGGACGGTGCCGCCGATGCGCGGCATTCCCGAGAGCGGCCCCAAGGAGTCCCGGACGACGAGCATTCTGGTGGCTTCCGGCTCGGGCGCCAAACCGTTGCTCTCGTCTCCCTGAACGGGTTCTCTCACCCCTGGAGCGTGACATGAGACAATGGCACCGTACTTCGACAGCCATGGTTGCGCTGGCGATGGTCGCCTTATTGACGAGCGTGGGGAAGGCACGGGCCGGCGACGAAGTTCGTCTGGTCGATATTCGCCCCCCGGACCTGGCGCCCGCCACGCGGACCTACTTCGTCGGCGCCTCCGCGACGTCCGATGACGCCGTCACGCTGCGCGACGCCTTGCTGGAGGCGGGGGCGCGCAACGTCAATCTCTTCCTCCCCGACAAGGTCGTCGTCTGTGACCTGTCCGCGGCCTCGGCCGCGGCCGTCGCGATTCCCGCGGGCTTTTCCATGCGTACGGCCACCGACATTCGTGCCATGCGGGTGACGGCACAGACGGACTCGTGGGGCTGGATCGTGCAGGCGTACGACTTCTCGGACCGGATGCGCGCCCAGGCCGCCACCGCCGCTCCGGCAACGCCGAACGAGGACGTCGACTTCAACGACGTGGTGGTCACCATCCCGCCGGAGCGCATTCGCGAAATCGACCGCGATATGGAACGGATACGAGTGCTGAACGGTACGTCGGGCACGACGGCGACGCGAAGCATGGACCAGAACTCCGAGTTTCTCGGCGGCAGCATCCTCGCGAACTTCATCTTCCCCGAGAGCAACGGCAGCGTCGATACCAAGACCGATTCGTGGACCGACGACGAACTGCGCGACGCGAAGATCGGCGCGGCGAATGCGTATCTGTCCTGGCAGGGGCTCTTCACTCCGATGGATATCAGCACGACGTTCAACATGCTGGAACGCGTCGAAACCGCGTACGAGCCGATCAAGCACAACATGTCCAACGACGTCGACTGGATCGTCGACGCGATGCGCACGCTCGGGTGGGGACTCCACAGTTCCAAGCCCGAAGAGGTCGCGCACGAGTTCAACGAGGCGATGCGCGGGATCTATCGGACGCAGTGGGTGGTGACGTGCTTCATCGCCGACAGTCGTAGTGTGCCCAACCACCGGTTCGGCTACGGAACGGCCAACTACACCGCCTACGCGTTGCTTGGCGGGCCATACATGGTGGAGCCCTTTCCGGCGGGCACCGATCCCAACGGCATCGGCGAACTCCTGGTGTTCAGCAAGATCGTGAACCACGAGTGCGGTCACGACTTCTGGACGCTGGACGAATATCCCGGCGCCCCCGGTGGGTGCGGCGACGCGTCCGGGTATCTCAACTACGGCAATGGCAACATTTCCATGGTCGATCCCGGCGGCAACGAGGTTCGCTGCCAGCAACTCGAGCGCTGCATCATGCATCTCGCCACCCGCGAGGGCACGGATCGGCCCTGGTGCCACTTCAGTCTGGGGCATCTGGGTGTGATCGACAGCGATGGAAAGCACGGGCCGGACATCTTCGGCGCGCCGCCCGAGATCGTGTTCGAGCCCGAGGGACCGGAGACGGTTGCCACCAACCAGGTGACGCTCCGGTTCAAGGCGGTGTCGCAGGCGGTGCCCAACCAGAATCCGCGCCAGGACCCGAATCACCGGGTGAGCTACGCGTTGCCGATCAGGAGCGTGACCCTTTCGCTTGGCGGCGCGGTCGTAACCATTCCGCCGCTCGACGGACACTTCGACGAAACGACCGAAGAGTTCGAGATTCCCGTCTCGCTGGCGAAGGCGGGACCGAGCGGGCTCATTATCAGCGCGAGCAACGGCTTCGTCTCGTCGACGGCCACCAAGAAGATCTACTTCACCGGCGTCAATTACACACGCGTTGGCGCGACGGTGCATCCGGCGAAGATCGACGTCACCTGGGAAACCGCGGGCGACGTGTTCCAGAGTAAGTTCGACGTGTTTCGTCTGCGCCCCGGGCAATCGGCGCCCGGGGACATGATCGCCCACGAGGTGGCGCCCCTGGGTCCGGGCTCCGGCGGATTCGTTTCCTACCAGTACACGGACACCGACGTGGAACCGGGAGTCGAATACCGGTACTACGTCGACGGGGTCTTCACGCTCCCGTGTGATTCGGTGGTGTGCGAATACCACGCGCCGTCACAGATCATCGGACAGACGGCGATGTTGCCGGTCGCGCCGGCGGACTTCGTTTCGTCCATCTCTCCGAATCCTTCCAACGGCAACATCACGGTGTCGATCCAGGTGCCGCGGACGTACGGCGGCCCGCCGCTCACGCCGCAACGCCTGCCGACCGACGTGGACGTCACCATCTACGACGTGCTCGGGCGACGGATTCGTACGCTCAAGAGCACCGGGGAGTTGAGCGACGTCGTCACGCTGCGCTGGGACGGGTATGGCGAGAATGCCGTACGCGCGCCTGCGGGCGTCTACTTCCTGCGCGTCAAGGCGGGGGAAGGTGAAACCGTGCGCAAGATCGTTCTCCTGCGCTGACCGGCGGGCGGACGCCGCGTTTGCGTCGGCGCGACCGATGTGCTATACGGTGGGCAACCGTGAGGCGCCAGTTTCGGATCCGACGCCTTCCCATCGACGTTTCCATCATTTGACCCCAAGGAGGGAGGCGCATGTTCCGTGCGCCGCGTCCAGCCTATGAGTGATCGACTTCGCCGCGTCAAATATTCGGAAGACATTCTCGGCACGATCGGCAACACACCGCTTGTCAAACTGAACCACGTCACCGCCGGCCTGAAATGCACGGTGCTCGCCAAGATCGAATCGTTCAATCCCGGTGGCAGCGTCAAGGACCGGATCGGCATCCATATGATTCGCGACGAGATCCGCAAGGGCACGTTGAAGCCCGGGGGGACGATCGTCGAATGCACCTCGGGCAACACCGGGCTGGGCCTGGCGCTCGCCGCGGCTGTGCTGGGGTTCAAGGCCGTGTTCACGATGCCCGAAAAGGTTCCGCTCGAAAAAGAGCTCATGCTGAAGGCCTACGGGGCCGAAGTCGTGCGCTGCCCGACCGAGGCCGCGCCGGATTCGCCCGAGAGCTACTACTCGGTCGCGAAACGGCTCGCCTCCGAGCGGCCGAACGCGGTGCTCGGTAACCAGTATTTCAATCCGATGAATCCGGACGCGCACTACCGCTCGACCGGTCCCGAGATCTGGCGCGATACCGACGGCCAGGTGGATTGTTTGGTCGCGGGCGTCGGCACCGGCGGTACGATCAGCGGCACGGGACGGTACCTCAAGGAACAGAATCCGAAAGTCCGCGTCGTCGGCGTCGATCCGAAGGGAAGCATTATCGCGGACGCGTTCCACAAACGCAAGCTTCCCGAGGCGCGTCCGTATCTCGTCGATGGAATCGGCGAGGACATCGTGCCGGGCACCTGCCAGTTCGAATACATGGACGATGTGATCACGGTCGACGACCCGCCGTCGCTCGTCATGACGCGGCGTCTCGCTCGCGAAGAAGGCCTGCTCGTGGGAAGCTCGTCGGGGGCGGCGGTCGTGGGCGCGCTCGAAGTCGGACGCACCCTCGGCGCGGACGCGATTCTGGTCGTGCTCATCCCGGATACGGGCGAACGTTACCTGAGCAAGGTCCACTCGGAGACCTGGCTGGCCGAACACGGCCTGCGCGGACAGTAGGCGCCGCAACACACGACGTCCGGCGCGCGCCCAACGGCCGCCGGCCGTTCACAGGAGGAACATGGGCTTCGCAACTGATTGCATCCACGCCGGCCAGTCGCCCGACGAGCGGACCGGCGCCGTCATCACTCCGATCTTCCAGACCTCGACCTACAAGCAGGACGGGATTGGCAAGCATCGCGGCTACGAGTACGCCCGGACGGCGAACCCGACGCGCGAAGCGCTGGAACAGAACGTCGCCGCGCTGGAGAAAGGCAAGCACGGGCTCGCGTACGCGTCGGGTATGGCGGCGATCGACACGGTGCTGCGGCTGTTCTCACCCGGCGATGAGGTCGTCGTTTCGAACAACACCTACGGCGGCACCTACCGGTTGTTCGCGATGGTGCTCGAGAACTACGGACTCGTGTTCCGCTTCGTCGACACCTCCAATCTGGCGGAGGTCGAAGGTGCGGTGACGGCGAAGACGAAGCTCGTCTTCGTCGAATCGCCCACCAATCCCGTTTTGCGCATCACCGACATTCCCGCGGTCGCGAAGATCGCGCACGCGCACGGCGCCGTCCTGTGCGTGGACAACACGTTCATGAGTCCCTACCTCCAGAATCCGCTCGTGCTCGGCGCGGATCTCGTCGTCCACAGCACCACGAAATACCTCAACGGCCACAGCGACATGGTGGGCGGCATCGTGATCCTCAACGACGATGAGAAGGCGCAGCGGCTGCGGTTTCTGCAGAACGCGGTGGGCGCGGTTCCCGGCCCCATGGACTGCTGGCTCGCGCTCCGCGGGACGAAGACGCTCGCCGTGCGCATGAAACAGCACGAAGAGAACGCACGCGTTCTCGCACGGTTTCTCGCCGAACAGAAATCGATCGCGAAGGTCAACTACCCGGGCCTTCCGGATCATCCGCACCACGAACTGGCGCGGCGTCAGGCGCGCGGCTTCGGTGCAATCATCTCGTTCGATATGGGATCGCTCGAGCGCGCCGACGCGGTGCTGCGGGCGGTTAAACTGTTCACGCTCGCCGAGAGTCTCGGCGGGGTCGAGAGCCTCATCAGTCATCCGGCATCGATGACGCACGGAAGCGTTCCCGAGGCCGAGCGCACGAAGCTCGGCGTCACACCGGGACTCGTGCGCATTTCGGTGGGAATCGAAGACGTCGAAGATCTGCAGGACGATCTCGCGCAGGCGATTCGCTAGCACTCGACGAAATCCGCGCGCGCTTCGCGAGCGCGTCATCACGCACGAATCGTCCTGCGTGCACTTGCGCCATTCTGATTCCGCGACTATATTCACGCATATCGGTGTTGCCGCACCTAACTGCTCGTGTTGGACTGACTCTCCGTAGTTTTCGCTTGACGCCCCTTGTGGCATCCTCTAGGGTTGCCGCAAGATATTGTATCCTGGGTGCGTCAGGGCACAGCATCCTGTGTATCCCGGCCAAATAAAACGGTTTAGGCTGTTGCCTGGTTTTCACTCAACACGAAGGAGTTGGGAATGGAAAAACGGGAAAAAGGCGGGGTGCTCATGAAGGACAAGGAGTATGTGAAGTTCGTGCAGCTCCTGAGGAAGGCGGAGAGGGAAGGGCGGTTGGATGGGTACCCGTGCCCGTTGTGTGGTTCGCGTTACATCTCGAATGACGACGCTGAAGAGTGTTGTCGCTCGGTGATCTCCTGATGAGCGAGCGGACGGTCGATATGCCAAGCCTGAGTTCCAGCACGATTCGGCAGCACTGTTCCGTGTGCAAGGCCGATTTCGACATGGAAATCATCAAGCAGGGGAGCAGCGAGGATGTTCTCTGGCTGAAGTGTCCGGGCTGTCAGGGATTTCTTCCGTACATGCCGAAGGAAGACCTGGCCGAAGGCGACGGGATTCCGGACGATCAGAGCGTTGCGCTCGAAGATCTCGACGTCGAGAACGCGAAGGAATACTCGGAGGACCAGGAATTCGAGGTGGGAGAGATTCTGCACCACCGTTCCTGGAACGACTTCGGCAAGGTCGTCGCAAAGGACAAGCTTCCGGGCAATCGTCGGACGATCTGGGTTCAGTTCATTCGACAGGGACGTGTTCAGCTCCTCGAAGGCGTCGTTCACTAGCGGCGCGATTCGCGGGGCATCGATGAATCGCTGCATCCGGGTGGCCTGTGTACTTGTGGCCGTCTGGATGATGAGTCCTGTCAGGGCCGATTCCGCGGGCGCTTACGCGAACGCCGCCGCGGAATCGGCCTTTTTGCTTGCGCCCGACACGATCTCGGTGCGCGCGAGTTTGGAGACGACATCCGGCGCGTCCTCGGATGCGACGGTCTATCGGTTCTACGCCGCCTTTCCCGTTCGTCACACCTTCCTGATCGCCATCGAGCAGCCGCTCGTGAGCGTTTCCAGCGCATCCGGAATCGAATCCGGCCTGGGGGACTTTACCGCCCGCCTGCGCACGCGCCTGTTCGGAACGCCGCGGCGCGCGTTTCTGGCGACGGCCGTCCTGGGCACCGGAACCGGAGAAGAGCGCTTCTATCCCTACGCGACGCAGTCCATCGATTTTACGTTGTACGCCGCGTTCACCGACTCGCTGGGCGGCCTCGCCGTCTGGGCGCTTGGGGGCTATGCGTGGGCGCAGCGCGTCCCGGACGCGCTCGCGGCCGAGCACGTCGATGCCCGCGAGTTCAGCGCCGGAGTTGGCATGCCGCTGGGAACGCGTGCCGCACTCCGCGCCGGCGCCACCTATTTCGACTACATCTCAAGCGACGGGCACCGCGAACTGCTCTTCGCGGGAAGCAGCTACGCGTGGACGCCGAAACTGCGGCTCTTCGTCGAAGGCCAGGTCGAGACCGGTCCGCTGGACGAACGCGCGAGCGACTGGGGTGCGAGTCTGGGCGCCAGCGTCTGGTTCTGATCGCGCACCGGTTGCACGTCGTCGCAGTTTGCCCGCGGGGCGGGTCGGCGGGGCCGTGGACGGCGCGGGCGCCGAATTCCGTATCGCGGTCGGCGAGGGGATGACGATCCCGAGGAATTCCGCACGGGGACGCCATCATTCCCCCTTTTCCCATGGCACATCGATTGCCCTGTACGTCGCCGACCCCTCTGGTCGCTTTGGACCAACGACACTCACAACTCGGTTCCCGGGATGGGAACACTGGAGGGAAACGTGACCCGCATCGTCCTGATCGAGGACGACGACCTGATGCGCGAGTGGCTCGGACGATCGATCTCGAGCCGCGGCTTCGAGGTTGATCGTTACCGGCGCGCGGATGACGCGCTCGACGCCGTGTCCGCGAACCCGCCGGACGCGATCGTCTCCGACGTCCACATGCCCGGCATGTCGGGCGTGGCGTTCGGGCATGCGCTCCGGGAGCGCGGGCTCGAGGTACCGCTCGTTCTGATGACGGCGGACCCGAACGATGCACTCGAATCGCAGGCGCATGAATGCGGCGCGCGTCAACTCCTGCGAAAACCGTTTTCCGATGTCGCCGAATTGTGGAGCGCCGTCGACGACGCCCTCGTGGACGTGTCGGGGCCCGATATCACGCAGGCGTCGCACGCGCTGCGCACGCCGCTGACCGCGATCCGGATGGCATTCGAAGGACTGGTCGCGGGCCGCAGCATGGACCCGCACGAACAGCACCTCGCCGAGATCGCCGTTCGCAACCTCGACCGTCTTACCAGCGCGCTGGAAGACCACCTCGCCCGCCTGGCCCTCGCCAACGACCGGCGCTCGCCCGTCGACTGATTCCGGGTTCGTCGGTTCTGTTCATTCCATCGCCTTGCGCTCACGGATAGAGAAAGACTAGTCTTGCCGCATGAAGAACCCATCGAACGCCGCGTTGCTGGGCGTTGCAGCTCTGCTCTTGTCGTCTTTCTCCGTCGGTGCCCTCGCTCAGTCCGGCGGGAAGGCCCGCGAGGCCATCCAGTCGCGAACCGGCGACTTCGACACGATGCTCGAACGCCGGGTGATTCGCGTCCTCGTCCCGTACAGCCGAACACTCTATTTCAATGACAAGGGCAAGGAGCGGGGGATCACGGCCGACAACGTGCGCGACCTGGAAGAGTTCCTGAACCAGAAGCATCGAAAATCGCTGCACAGCCGGCCGATCACGGTCGTGCTGATTCCAACGCCACGCGACCAGCTGATTCCCCGGATCGTCCAGGGGCTCGGTGATATCGCCGCGGGCAACCTCACCGTCACCGACGAGCGTCTGCAACAGGTCGACTTCACGGCCCCGCCCGAATTGCAGTCCGTGTCCGAAGTCGTGCTCACGCGCAAACAGGACGGACCGCTGGCGAGCGTGGAGGACCTCTCCGGAAAGACCGTCGATGTCCGCCTGTCGTCCAGTTACCACGAAAGCCTCGAGTCTCTGAACCGCCTGTTCGAACGCGCGGGCAAGGCCCCCGTGAAAATCATCCCCGTTTCCGAACTGCTCGAGGACGAGGATCTCATGGAGATGCTCGACGCCGGGATACTCCCGGCGATCGTCGTCGACGACTGGAAGGCGACGATGTGGGCGAAGATCCTGCCCAACATCGTCGTGAACGAGAACGCCGCCGTGCGCACGGGCGCCCACGTCGGCTGGGCGTATCGCAAGAACAGCCCGCTCCTCGCCGCGGAACTCAACGAGTTCTACTACAAGTTCGAAAGGAAGCGCGGTGCGATTCCGTATCGATTCGCGCAGTACAGCAAGCAGGTCAAGCGGCTCCAGGATCCCACCGGCCGCAACGACTGGAAACGCTTCCAGGAGACGGTGGCGATCTTCGACAAGTACGGCCAGCAGTACGATTTCGACCCGCTCATGCTGATCGCGCAGGGGTTCCAGGAATCGAAGCTCGACCAGAGTGTGCGCAGCCCGGTGGGGGCGATCGGCGTCATGCAGCTCATGCCCGACACCGGCGCGTCGATGAAAGTGGGCGACGTCACAGTCACCGAGCCCAATATTCACGCGGGCGCCAAGTACCTGAACGTAATCATGACGAACTACTTCGCCGATGCGCATTTCGACGAGATGAACCGGACGCTGTTCGCGTTCGCCGCGTACAACGCGGGACCCAACCGCATCGCGAAGCTCCGCAAGGTGGCGGCCGAACGGGGGCTCGATCCGGACGTGTGGTTCGACAACGTCGAAATCATCGTGTCCGAGAAGGTGGGCCGCGAGACCACGACCTACGTCCGCAACATCCTCAAGTACTACGTGTCTTACAAACTCACGCTGGAGATGCAGAAAGAGCAGCAGAAGGCGCGCGAAGCCGTCGCGCCGAACGGCGGTTGAGTCCTGTTCCCCGGGGCGGCCCCGGCCGACTAGTCGGATTTGGTTTCGAGAAGTTCCGACATGCGGGACTTCTTCTTTTTGCGGGGGCTGGCCGACGCGCCCGGGGCGGCGACACCGTCCGCGAGGATGAGGTCGAGCGGCTGGTCGATCGTGTGCGCCACGCTGCCCAGGCGCTTGCGATGGACGAAGCGGCCGTTGTGGACGTTGTGCAGGATGTACGTCAGCGCTTCCATTCCTTCGAATCCGAAACCGGTGCAGTGAACCGGCTGACCGTCTTCCATGAAGACGGATGCTTTTCCGTCCGGCGTGCGCAGGATCAGCACTCCCGAGAGGCCGGACACGTGCGCCACGCGGAGCGCGTCGGCGACGTCGACGCGCGCCAGGTCGCCGGCGAGCATCGACGAGCGCTGGAAGCGCGTCGCGAGCATTCTCGTCAGCGGTGAGCGGAACACCACGAGAACACCAAAGAAGATCAGGATCGCGGGCAGGTGTTTCTGCAACGCGACGGCGAAGCTCGGCGCGACGTCGCGCACCGCGTCGACCACCTGCTGGGGCGCGGGCGGGTCGGACGGGAGGTGGGGTTGTGTCCCGCCCGACAGTGCCCGGAATTGTTCGCGCGCCCATTCGTTCGACGGGTCCTGTGCGAGAATCGCCTGCAGGACTTCGGTGGCTTCGCCGCGGACCCAGTTGCCGGAATCGAGCAGCCGGCGAGCGGATGCCTCCAGGTCGTCGACGTGACGCTTTTCGAGATTCAGCGCGATTTCGTCGCGCAGTCGGTAGAACTCGTCGCGCGGATCGCGCGCCAGAGCGAGCTTGATGCTGGTGAGCGCCGCGTCGCTCTGCCCGGTCGCTTCGAGGCAGCGCGCCTTCTCCGCGAGCACGTCGGCGTTTTCGCCGTCGATTGACAGCAGGACACCGATTCGCGGCAGCGCCTGGTCATATTTGCCTGCGGCGATCAGGGTGTCGACCTGGGTCGATACCTGAGCGAACAGGTCGCGTTCGACCACACGGCGCGCCTCGGCGATGTCGTTCCGGTCGGGCTCCAGACGGCCGGCCCGGGTGAGCAGGCCTCGTGCATACTCCAACCGGCCCGTGCGCCGATACAACGCGGCGAGCTCCCACATGACGGCGGTGTCGTTCGGCCGCCGGAGCAACGCTTCCTGGTAATAGATCTCCGCCAGCCGGAAGCGCGACATGGTTGCCGCCGAGCGCGCCATTTCCAGGAGTTCCTCTTGAGTCGTCGTCGAGTCGAATAGTGCCTCGCCGTTCCATTCGGACGGCACCGACTGCTCGCCCGTTTGCGCGCGGGTCGCGGGGGCGGACAGGCACAGCAGGGCGACGGCCGCGAGGGGTATGAATCGGAGGAGGCGCATAAGCGCCGCGAAACCGCAACATTCGTACCAGCGGGGGCGGGGTCAGCGGGAGATGCCGAGGACGCGGTCGATCCACCCGCTGATCGCCTGGAATCGGCCCGGATCGCGCAGGAGATCGACGCCGTGTCCCGCGGCATCGTAGACGCGCGTGTCGGCGAGTCCGGAGTCCACGGATGCCACGAACAATTCGAGCGATCGGACCGCGTACACGTCTTCCCGGCTCGCGGCGACCAGCGCCGGGCGCGGCGGATGGAACGACAGGGCCGAGGCGAGGTCGCGGTCGGCGGGGTCGAAGATGGGCGAGAGGTGCACGATCGCCGGCTCGAGGGCGTGGTCGTGGAGCGCGCGTTCCACGATCGCGCTGGCGTTGCCGGATGCGACAATGGCGATGTGCGTCTCCGGCAGGCGGGTGCGCGCGCGCAGAAAGTCGTAGGCAGTCGCGACGTCGTCGGGGAGCCGATCGCGCTGGTCGGGCGACATGTGTTCGTAATCGGGGAGCGTGTCGCAGCGGCTGTCGCCCTGTCCGCGCAGGTCGATGGTGAGCGTGGTGATTCCGCCGAGGGAAAGCAACTGAGCGTACGGCGTGTAGAGTGCGCGGCGTTCGCCGATGTCCGGAACGAACAGAATCGCGGCGTTCTTGCCGTCGCCACGCAGCGTGCCTTCCAGGCGAACGTGGTCGGCGCCGTCGAGTTCGACGATGGTCGCGCCTTCGGCGGCGGCGGCCTTGCGGCGATTCGCCCGTGCGCTGTCGATGGCCGCGGCGATCTCCCCCTGAACGACCGCGGCGTCCACCCGATGGTCCGGTCCGGAGGCGAGCGCGATAAACGCGTTGACGTCGTCGGCGCGCGACGCCGCCGTCTCTCCGATGAGCGAGAGGTACGCGGCGTGCGCGTCGTCTCGCCGGCCGAGGTCGGTCAAACACCCCGCGCGAACGCGAAGCGCGTCCTCCGCCGAATCCTCGTCGAGCAGCGCGAGCGCCTTCTCCGATGCGGTCAATGCTTCGTCGCATCGCTTCATTTCGCGGAGAGCGCGCGCGAGCAGCGCGTACGTCCGTCCCAGGTAGGACGAGTGCACGGGCGCGGACCGGTCCCAGGCCAGCGCGGCACGCAGCGTCGAGTCGGCGCGGACCGCGTTGTGTCTGTGGTCGAGCAGAAACTCGGCGTATGCGTTGTTCGCCGCGACGTCGTTCGGATAGAACACCAGGATGCGTTCGTAGGCGCGCTGTGCATCGTCCAATCGCCCGGCCAGAACGTACAGGTCGGCGAGCCAGCGGAGCGTCACAGCCTGTTTCTCGGCCGCGACGTCGCCGCCGATCATTATCTCCAGCGTCCGAATCTGCGTAGCCACGTCGCCGCGGGTGTCGATCGTTCCGGTGGAATCCTGCGCCTGGACGGGGATTGCGAAACACAGCACCAGCAGTCCGGCTGGCGCGACACCGCGAAGACGGGCGACGAGGGTCATAGACCGAGGTCGTCCGAGATGGCACGCATCGCCGCGATCACGTTGGCGATGTGGCTGTCGAGCGGGACGCCGATCAGATCGGCGCCGCCGGTGATGTCGTCGCGACTGACGTTGCGGGCGAACGCCTTGTCTTTGAGCTTCTTCTTTACCGAGGAGGGTTCGAGGTCGGCGATCTTCTTCGACGGACGCACCAGTGTCGACGCCGTGACGAAACCGCACAACTCGTCGACGGCGAACAGGTGCTTCTGCATCGGCGTCGTGCGCGGGACGCCGGTGTGGTCCGCGTGCGATAGAATCGTCTGGATCAATTCCTCGTCGTACCCCAGGTCGCGCAGGATCTCGGCCCCGCGAAACGGGTGATCGTCGAGCGACGGGAAGCGTTCGTAGTCGAAGTCGTGTAACAGGCCCGCGATGCCCCACCGTTCCGGGTCCTCGCCCACCGCCGTCGCGTAGTAGCGCATCGCCGCTTCCACCGCGTAGGCATGTTTGAGGAGGCTGTCGCCCTGCGTGTGCGACTTCAAGAGCGCCAGGGCCTGGTCCCGGGTGGGAAACGACACGATGATGACTCCTTGGTTTGCGGGAAGCGGGCGCGATCGTCTATATTAGGGGCCGGTGTCGAGGCAAACCGGCCGCGCGTCGCGTCCCTCCGTCTTCCGCCTCCGGCACGTCCGATTGTCACGCGAATGATAGTATGAACGCTTCGGCGAGTTCCAAAGAAAAACGGCAGGCCGCAGTCCGGACGGTGTTTCGCTACCTGGCGAGGTACCGCCGGCAGCTGGTGCTCGGCGGGGTCAGCCTGGTCCTGACCGACATCCTGGCGCTGGCCAACCCGTGGATTCTCAAGACCGCGATCGACGCGCTTTCGCGCGGAATCACCAAACACGAGCTGGGGTTCTATGCCTTGTTGATGGTGGGCATCACGGTCTTCGCCGGTCTGTTTCGTTTCTTCATGCGCCGGATCATGATCGGCGTGTCGCGACGGATCGAAGTCGACATGCGCGCGGACTTCTTTTCGCATCTCCAGGGGATGAGTCCCGCGTTCTACCACCGCCATCGAACCGGCGAGTTGATGGCGCTTGCGACCAACGACCTCAATGCCGTGCGAACGCTGGTCGGTCCCGCGGTCATGTATTCGATGAATACGGTGGTGATCGGGAGCCTGGCGATCACGCTGATGTCGATTCTCTCGTGGAAGCTGACGATCGCGGCGCTGTTGCCGATGACGGTGCTGACGTTCGGGGTGTACCACAGCATCAAGATCATCCATCGGCTGTTCGAGCGCGTGCAGGCCAAGTTTGCGTCGATCAACGCGCGCGCGCAGGAGAACCTGTCGGGAATCCGGGTGGTCAAGGCGTACGCGCGCGAAGACTACGAAACGGATGTGTTCGGCGAGGCGAGCCGCGACTACGTCGAAGCCAACATGAAGCTGTTGCGAGTGCAAAGTCTGCTGCACCCGTTGCTCGCGACGGTCGCCGGCTTTGGCGTGCTCGCGATCCTGTTCTTCGGCGGACGCATGGTGATCGACGGGCACATTACGCTGGGTACGTTCGTCGCCTTCAACGGCTATCTCACCATGCTGGTATTTCCGGTGATTGCGGCCGGTTGGGTGATGAACATGACCGAACAGGGGCTGGCGTCGATGCAGCGCATCAACGATGTCATGGCCGAGCAGCCGGAAATCACCGACGCGCGCGCGCGAACCGATGCGCGCCCCGCGAGCGCGGCGGTCCGGTTCGAGAACGTTTCGTTCTCTTATGCGCGTAACGGCGACCGCGGCGACGTGATCAGAGCGATCAACTTCGACGTCCAGGACGGCGAGACGCTTGCCATCGTGGGGCCCACGGGGTCGGGGAAGACCACCATCGTCGCGCTGCTGATGCGTCTCTTCGATCCCACGCAGGGACGCATCCTGATTGGCGGGCACGACGCGCGCGAAATTCCGCTACGCGAACTGCGGGGTATGATCGGGCTCGTGCCCCAGGACATCTTCCTGTTCTCCGAATCGATCCGCGACAACATCTCCTTCGGCGTCCAGGAGCTTCCTGACCCGGTGCTGGAAGTCGTCAGTCGGACGGCGTCGATCTACGACGAGGTGCTGGAGTTCCCGCACAAGTTCGAATCGATGATCGGCGAACGCGGCATCAACCTGTCCGGCGGACAGAAGCAGCGCGTCGCCATCGCGCGCGCTCTGGCCAAACGGCCGCGGATTCTCGTCCTCGACGACGCGCTCTCCAGCGTCGACGCGACCACCGAGGAAGCGATTCTCTCCGCGCTCGAAGGCGAGCTGGAGAACCGGACGGCGATCCTGATCTCGCACCGGATATCGACGGCGCGCAAGGCCGACCGGGTCATCGTGCTCGACGACGGCGCGATCATGGAGCAGGGGACGCACGACGAGCTGGTCATGCTCGGCGGTATTTACGCCGAGATGAATCGCAAACAGATGCTGATGGTGGCGCTGGAACAGGAGTGAGCGTGGAGTACATCCAGGCCGACGAACTGCAGGAGAAACCGTACGACAGCCGACTGATGAGCCGGCTGCTTCGGTATCTGCGGCCCTACAAGAGGTATGTGGCCGTGAGCATCGCCCTGCTCGCCATCGAATCGCTCCTGGAACTGGCGCCGCCGTTCGTCACCAAGATCGCCATCGATCGCTACATCGCGCCCACCGGCGACGTCCTTGCCGGTGTTCGGCATGCCGGGCTGGTCAACGTCGTACTGGTGCTCACCGCGGCGCTGCTCGCCGGTTTCGTCTCCAGCTATCTTCACGGGTTGACGATGAGCTTCGTGGGGCAGCGCGTGATGTACGACATGCGCATGGAACTCTTCCGGCGCCTGCAGCGGCTGGACATCGCGTTCTTCGACCGTAACCCCGTCGGTCGCCTGATGACGCGACTGACCAACGACATCGAAACGCTCAACGAGATGTTCACCTCGGGTGTGGTGGCGATTCTGCTGGACGTGCTGACGCTGTCGGGCATCGTCGTGGTGATGCTCTGGCTCAACTGGAAGCTTGCGCTGATCACCTTTACGGTGCTGCCGTTTCTGTTCGTCGCGGCGCACATCTTCCGGACGAAGGCGCGCGATTCGTACCGCAAGGTGCGCGTGCGGCTGGCGGCTTTGAATTCGTTCCTGCAGGAAAACGTCACCGGGATGAGCGTCGTGCAGATCTTCAATCGCGAGGCCGCCCAGAACGATCGCTTCACGCGGCTCAACACCGACCTCTATGGCGCGCACCTGCAGTCGATCATGGCGTATGCGGTGTTCTACCCCATGGTCGAACTCTTGAGCGCGATCGCGATCGCGCTGATTATCGCCTTCGGCGGCATCGACGTGATGACCGGTGCGATGACGTTCGGGGCGCTGGTGGCGTTCATCCAGTACGCGCAGCGATTCTACCGGCCGATCAGCGACCTGTCGGAAAAGTATAACGTGTTGCAGTCCGCGATGGCGTCGTCGGAGCGTGTCTTCGGCGTGCTCGACCGCGAGCCGCGCATCGTCGATCCGCCGCATCCGGCCAACATCCCGGTTCGTCCCAGCGAGGTTCGCTTCGAACACGTGAGCTTCTCGTACAACAGGGGCGACGAGGTCCTGCACGACGTCTCCTTCACCGTGAGCGCGGGCGAGAAGGTGGCGATCGTCGGTTACACGGGCGCGGGAAAGACGACGATCATCAGCCTGCTGTCGCGTTTCTACGACGTCAGCCACGGGAAGATCCTGGTCGGCGACGTCGACATCCGCGACTACCGGATCGCGGATCTGCGCCGGCACATCGCCACGGTGTTGCAGGACGTGTTTCTGTTCTCCGGAACCGTGGCGCACAACATCCATCTCGGAAACACTGAGATCGACAAAACCACGATCCGCGAGGTGGCGCGATATATCAATGCGGAACGCTTTATCGAGCGGCTGCCGAACAAGTACGAAGAAAGTGTGGGCGAGCGGGGGAGTTCGCTTTCGGTGGGCGAGCGACAGTTGCTGTCGTTTGCGCGCGCTCTCGTATACGATCCCAAGATTCTCGTGCTCGACGAGGCGACGTCCAGCGTCGATACGGAGACCGAGTTCCTGGTACAGGATGCGCTCCGGAAGTTCATGGCCAACCGAACCTCGATCGTAATCGCACACCGGCTTTCGACCATCCGCTATGTCGATCGCATCCTCGTGCTGCACAAAGGGCGCGTGATCGAAGAGGGCACGCACAACGAGCTCCTCGCGCAGAACGGCCACTACGCCAAGCTCTACGAGCTTCAGTTCAAGGACCAGGAGAAGACCGAGCTGTTGGACTAGCCCCGAAACCCGTTGACACGGCGTTCCGCGCCGGTCGAAAGTGAACGGCGTATGAAGCGATTACTCTCGCCCTGGTTGATTGCCGCGTTCGTGGTCTCGTTTCTGGCCGTCGGCATTCCCTACTGGAAAATTCCATACAACAAGGTGTCGCTGCCGAACACACTGATGACCGGCGCCCTGCTGGTCGTCGTCCTCGGAGCGGCGCTCGCGCGCTTCGTGGGAAAGAACGGATTCGTGGCGACACTGCTCGCGCTTGCCGCGTCGGTTCCGCTGGTCGTGATCGCGCGCGTTACCGTCGAAACCGGGCGGGATCCGACATCGCACAATCTCTGGCCATTCGAAGTCGTCATTGCGGCGGGCGTCGGCCTGTTGTCGTCCGCGGTGGGCGTGGTGCTGGGGAGCATCCCGGCAGTTCTCTCGCGGGGTGGGGGACCGTCTTGAAACTTCTCTGGGTTGGCATCGGCGGATTCGCCGGATCGGTGCTGCGCTACCTCGTGGCCGGGTGGGTGCAGACCGGATCGCGCAGCGTGGCGTTTCCGTTCGGCACGCTCGCTGTCAATGTGCTCGGATGTCTGGCGATCGGCGGGCTGTCGTATCTCGCCGACGCGCGCGGCGTCTTGAATGCCGAGACCCGGCTTCTCTTGATGGTGGGGCTGCTCGGCGGCTTCACCACGTTCTCCACGTTCGGCAACGAGACCTTCAACCTTTTCCGCGACGGCGAGACCATGATTGCGCTCGCCAACGTCGCCGCGAACATCGTGCTGTGTCTGGCCGCCGTGTGGGCCGGCCGCGCCGGTGCGTTCGCGATCTGGAGGTAGCCATGGTGCTCCCGCAGGAAGGCTGTCTGCTTCGCATCTTCATCGGCGAAAGCGACCGCCACGACGGACATCTGCTCTTCGAATGGATCGTCACCGAGGCGCGTAAGCGCGGACTCGCCGGTGCAACCGTGCTCCGCGGCGTCATGGGATTCGGCGCAAACAGCAAGATGATTCACACCGCCAAGATTCTTCGGTTGTCCGAAGATATGCCGATCGTGGTTGAGATCGTCGACACGCGCGAAAAGCTGGAAGCGTTTCTCAAGGATGTCGACGGCGCCATCCACGCCGGTCTTGCGACGCTCGAGAAGGCGGAGGTCCGCGTCTATCGCAGCGAGGACCCGAAGAAGAAGAAGTAGTAGATGACCCGCGCGCCGGACATCGTCCTCGACACGCGCGGGGAAGTGTGCCCGATTCCCGTCATCAAGACCGCGGACGCCATCCGAACACTCCCACCGGGTGGCGTCGTGCTGGTGATCTCGGACGACCCGGCGATCGCGTTCGATCTGCCTGCGTGGGCGCGAAGCGCGGGGTGCGCGTGCGAACCGGCGGGACACGACGGGCGCGAATTTCGATTCGAGGTTTCGAAAGAGGATACGCCGACATGAACTCATCGGACACATTCGAGAGCGGAGATCCGTACGAGCACTACGTCGGACGGTGGAGCCGCCGGGTCGCACCGGAGTTTCTCGCGTGGCTCGGCGCGCCGCCCGAACGGCGCTGGCTGGACGTCGGATGCGGGACGGGCGCCTTGTGCGCCGCTATTCTCGATCATGGTCATCCCTCGACGGTCACCGGCATCGAGCCTTCGACGGGCTTTCTGGAAACGGCCAGGGATCGTCTCGGGGATCGCGTCATGTTTCACCGGGGACGCGCGTCGGAGATTCCGCTCGTGGACGATGCAGTCGACGTGACGGTCTCGGGGTTGATGCTGAACTTCGCGCCGGATGCGGACGCGGCGCTGGCCGAAATGATGCGCGTCACCGCCGCCGGGGGCACGATCGCCGCGTACGTCTGGGACTACGCGGGAAAGATGGATTTCATGCGCCTCTTCTGGGACGCGGCCGTCGAACTCGATCCCAACGCCGGACAACTCGACGAAGGCGTTCGCTTTCCGTTGTGCCGCCCGGAGGCGCTGATCGGCCTGTTTGAAGGTGCCGGATTGCGCGACGTCGCGCAGACCGCGATCGACGTGCCGACCGTATTCGCGAACTTCGCGGATTTCTGGCGTCCGTTCCTGGGCGGCCAGGGCCCCGCGCCCGGGTACGCGATGTCGCTCGACCCGGACGCGCGGGAACGCCTCCGCGAACGCCTGCGCGCGCGCGTGCTCCCGCATGCCGACGGACCGATCTCGCTCACCGCCCGCGCGTGGGCGGTTCGCGGCACGGTGGTCGGCTGATGGCGGGCACGACGTTGAGACGCATTGCGATCTTCTCTCTCGGAATCCTGGGTCTGCTGGGCGCATGCTCGAACCGGAATTCAGGGCCGACCGCGCGTGAGTCCGATACGTTCGTCAACAAGGTATGGAGCGTGGCCGACTCGACCGCAGGGCCGAGCGGGGATCTCTACGTTTTCCTCGCCGACGGCACCCTCGTCATCGCGTCGATGCAGGGCGGCGTGCCGACTCTGGGCAAGTGGAGCTGGGACGGGACCGCTCTGACCCTCGTGGACACGGGCCTCCCGTATGTAGCCGAGATCGTGAGTTTGAGCAACGACGAGTTCCGGATTCGAAGTCACCATCCGGGTGGCGTCGTCGACATCCGCCTGGTTCCCGCGCAATCGGCGATGCCGGATACGACCCGCGTGGTCGAGTTTGATCCGAATGATTACGAAATCAGGGCGATGGGAACAAGGCCGGCGTGGATAGTCTGGGTCCAGAACGACACGCTGCGATTGCACACTCCGCGCGGCGATGTGCGTTACCCGGGAGTGTGGGAACAGGACGACCCATCGAGTTGGGTGTTCGACACGAGAGGTACGGCGGGCGCTGAATCCAATCCAATATTCATTCTGCGCAGTGAGACGTGCACCGATAGTACAACGGGCGCCGTCTTGCCCCTGCGTGCGCGCTTGCTGAGCGGCGAAGTCACCCTGGAAGCGTGCGCGCTTGGACGCCGCTTGCCGCAGCGCAAATGACCGCTCCGCCCTTCGAAATTCGTACGGCAAGGTCGGCCGACGCGCGTGCGCTGTCCGGGCTCCTTGACGAACTGGGCTTTCCCGCGAGCCCGGAGGTCGTCGCGGCGCGCCTCGCCGCGCTCGACCGGTCCGGCGAAGCCGTGCTGGTGTGCGCGCGGGGTGACGACGTGCTGGGTGTTGCCACGCTGCACGTAACGCGGGTGCTGCATCGGCCCACCCCGGTGGGTCGCGTGACCGCCCTCGTGGTCGCCGCACACGCGCGCAAGCAGGGAATCGGCCGCGCGCTCATCGCCGCGGCGGAAACGCACCTGGCGCAGCAGGGCTGCGCCCTGATCGAAGTGACCAGCAATCAGCGGCTCGAGGCCGCCCACACCTTCTACGAACATCTCGGGTACGACAGGACGAGCTTCCGCTTTCGAAAGACTCTGCCCGCCACGCCCGACCCTGCCGACCCGCGATAAGCACCCAGGGCCGCGAGACGGGCGAGACAGGTACGATCCAACTGATATAGACTCGCACGCGTGTTCCTGTCACCTGCAGGAGCCGAACGGAGACTCATGAAAACGATTGAAAGGTTCATTCGTACGACGCTCGCGGGCGGTGTGCTGTTTCTGTTGCCGATCATCGTGTTGTTGTTGCTGCTCGGCAAAGCGCTGGAAATCATGCGCAAGCTCGTCCTTCCGCTCGCGAACCGCCTCCCGGTAGAATCGATCATCGGACTCGATGCGCCGAAGGCGCTGGCGATCGTTCTGTTGATCTTCCTCTGCTTCATCGCCGGCGTTCTCGCGCGGAGCGCCGCCGCCAAGAAGACGACCAACTGGCTGGAGTCGGCGATTCTCTCGAACCTGCCCGGTTACGAAATCCTCAAGACACTCAGCGGAAGTCTGCTGGGATCGGGGGAAGAGAACGAGCGTCCCGTCGTCCTCGCGCGCATCGAAGACTCCTGGCAGATCGGATTCGTTTTCGAACAGTTGGAGGCGGGCTACCTGGCCGTGTTCGTACCCGGGACACCCGACCCGAAGTCGGGGGCCGTGTACTTGATGGGCGAGGATCGAGTCCGGCGAACCGACATTCCCTTCCGGGAAGCATACCGATGCGTGAAGCGTTATGGACTGGGTGCGCGGGCGATGCTGCGAGTCGGGCTGGAATGGCCGGCGTCGGACGTACCGAGCCCGGGCTCTGACGGTCCCGAAGGCGGATAATGGCGGCGATCCTCAACGCGCTGACGCTGGCCTGGGTGGTATCCGAGGTGGTGCTCGCCCTGTGGGTGCGCGCCACGCGCGTGGCCGCCACGAAACGGGACCGCGGTTCACTCGCCCTGATGTGGATCGCCATCGCCTTCGGGGTTACGGCCGCCAACGTGGTGCGATTTCGGAGTGCCGGAGCGATCGACGCAAGTCGGAGCGTCGTGCTCGCGGCCGCTTTGGCGTTGCTTGTCGCGGGTCTGATGCTCCGGTTGGCAGCGATTCTAACGCTGGGCCGGTTTTTCACCGTCGACGTGGCCGTGCAGACCGGCCAGCACGTGGTCCGCACCGGCGCGTTCCGCGCGGTTCGTCATCCGTCGTACAGCGGGTTATTGCTCGCGTTTGCGGGACTCGGGCTGAGTTACGGGAACTGGGTCAGCCTGTTCACGATGCTCGTTCCCATCGTCGCCGCGGTGCTCTACCGCATCCACGTCGAGGAGGACATGCTCCGCCGTGCGTTCGGCGACGAGTACGCCGACTACTGTCGAGCGACCAAACGTCTGATCCCGGGAATCTATTAGGCGGGGAAAGGGAATCTGCCGCAGGGAAGGGGATGACCATGAACGCAACGGAGGCCTTCACGGCCGAACTCAGATCGAAGCCGCGACCACGCGTAAGATGCTCGAGCGCGTACCGCAGGCGTCGTTTTCGTGGCGGCCGCACACGCGGTCGCGGACACTGGGGGAGATCGCCGCGCACATCGCGGGTCTGCCAGGGGTGTTTATCGCGCCGCTGCTCCAGGACGAGTTCGACCACAACACGGTCGTCGCGCCGCCGGCGATCGTCGAGGGTATCGTCGCTGCATTCGATCGCAACGTCGCGCGTGCCCATGAAACGCTGGACGCGTTATCGGAGGAGCAACTCCTCGAACCATGGCGCTACCGATACGGCGAACGCGTGATCTTCGAATTGCCGCGCTTCGTCGTGATCCGCACGTCGGGCCTGAATCATCTGATCCATCATCGAGGACAACTCTCGGTCTACCTGCGAATGCTCGACGTCCCGTTGCCGTCCGTCTACGGCCCGACGGCGGACGAAACATGACAGGCACTCCCGCAGCGGGAGTACGCACATTTTTTACAAGCGAGGGGGAGCGATGTCGATCCGAATCGTGAGACTGGGGAGCCCGCGCGCGAAGAACGAGGGTCTGCGCATCGGGACCGTCCGGAGACCCCCGCGCGGTGTCCCGAAGGACCAGTTCGCCACACGCGACTTCTACGATGTGTGGTTTCCGAATCTCGCGCCCACCGAGCCGCTGCTCAAGGCGACGTTCCCGGTCAAAGATGAACGCGCGTGGAAGACGTTCCGGCGGAAGTTCCTCGCCGAGTTGAAGTCGCCCGCGGCACGACGCGAACTGGAGCTCCTCGCGGCGCTGTCCCATACGACGAACCTCGCGATCGGGTGCTACTGCGAAGACGAGTCCCACTGCCACCGCTCGATTCTCCGCGAACAACTGGAAGCACTGGGCGCGGAGATCACCGCGACGTAGGGAGGGCAGCACGGTTGACGGGGTGCCGCGTTTGACGGGGAAAATGGGGGAACGGCGCCGGCGTCAGGGCCCGGTGACTTCAACGCTTGCCCCTCCGCCCCGTCCCCATGCTATAGTTTCCCCGTTCGAATCGGGGAGCCTCCCACCCTTATGCTCAGTCCTGCCCGTCGGATGGCTCCCTTGGCCCTTCGCAGCCGTAAGAAAGCGAGCCAGGTTGGCCGGAGCCCGAAAGCCCAAAGCCTCCAGGAAGAACAACGGTCCCATCGAGTACGAGGCCCAGTTGTGGAAGGCCGCCGACGCCCTGCGCTCCAACATGGACGCGGCCGAGTACAAGCACGTCGTCCTCGGGCTGCATCTTCCTCAAATACATCTCCGACGCCTTCGAAGAGCAGCACGCCCAGCTCGAGGCCGCCCGCAAGCAAGGCGCCGACCCCGAAGACCGGGACGAATACGCGGCCGTCAACATCTTCTGGGTTCCCAAAGAGGCCCGGTGGTCGCACCTCAGAACAACGCCCGCAGCCCACCATCGGCAAGACCGTGGATGACGCCATGGTGGCCATCGAGCGCGACAACCCCTCGCTCAAGGACGTCCTCCCCAAAGACTTCGCCCGCCCCGGCCTCGACAAGGAGCGCCTCGGTCAGCTCATCGATCTGGTGAGCAACATCCGGGTGGGCGACGCGGCGAGCCGCGCCAAAGACGTCCTCGGCCGCGTCTACGAGTATTTCCTCTCCCAGTTCGCCAGCGCGGAGGGCAAGAAGGGCGGCCAGTTCTACACCCCCGCCCACGTCGTGCGCGTGCTGGTCGAGATGCTCGCCCCCTACAAGGGCCGCGTGTACGACCCCTGCTGCGGCTCGGGCGGCATGTTCGTGCAGAGCGAGAAGTTCATCGAGGCGCACAGCGGGCAAGATCGGCGACATCTCCATCTACGGGCAGGAAAGCAACTACACCACCTGGCGTCTCGCCAAGATGAACCTCGCCATCCGCGGCATCGACGCGCAGATCGCTCACGGCGACACCTTCCACAACGACGGACACCCGGACCTCAAGGCCGACTACGTCCTCGCCAACCCGCCCTTCAATGACAGCGACTGGCGCGGCGAGCTCCTGAAGGACGACAAGCGCTGGGTCTACGGCGTCCCGCCCGCCGGGCAACGCCAACTTCGCCTGGGTGCAGCACTTCATCCATCACCTCGCGCCCACGGGCTCGCCGGGCTTCGTGCTCGCCAACGGCTCCATGTCGTCCAACCAGTCCGGCGAAGGCGAGATCCGCAAGAACATCATCGAGGCCGACCTCGTCGACTGCATGGTCGCCCTGCCCGGGCAGCTCTTCTACTCGACCCAGATTCCCGTGTGTCTCTGGTTCCTCGCGCGCAACAAGAAGAACGGACGGTTCCGCGACCGGCGAGGCGAGACCCTCTTCATCGATGCACGCAAGCTGGGAACGCTCGTCGGACCGCGTCACCGCGAGCTGACCGACGAGACGTCAAAAGATCGCCGGCACCTACCACGCCTGGCGCGGCGACAAGGATGCCGACAAGTACGCGGACGTCCCCGGCTTCTGCAAGTGCGGCGAAGCTCGAGGAATCCGCAAACACGGTCACGTGCTGACGCCAGGCCGCTACGTCGGCGCCGCCGCCGCCGAAGAAGACACCGAACCCTTCGACGAGAAAATGAAACGCCTGGTGGCGCAACTCAAGGAACAACAGGCCGAGGGCGCAAAGCTAGACGCCGCAATCGCCGAAAACCTGAAGGAGCTGGGCTTTAGCGGGTGAGTGGCGCAACGCACGCATCGCTGATGTCGCGAATGTGACGGACTACGTCGCAAACGGAAGCTTTGAAGTCTTTGCGCAATAACGTCACATATCGGAGCGAGCCGGACTACGCCGTGCTAGTTCGCCTTGTAGATCATAACGCCGGGTGGACTGGCGACTTCGTTTCGTCGACAAGGCGTCATACGACTTTCTCCGCAAGGAGCGCGCTTGAACCTGGCGATATAGCTGATCGCAAATGTTGGCGCAAATGCCGGCACAGTGTTTTCGCGTGTCCGCAACGCGGCACCGAATGCGCTTGGTCCTAACGCAGTTCTTTGTAGGCCAAAAGCGAAAACAGCTCGATCGGGACTTCCTTTACTATTACATGGCCGCGAGTCTTGGCCGGAGTGCCTTCGCAGCATTCTCTCAGCGATGTCGCGCGGCCGAAGTCTCAACAAGACTGATTTCCGAGCACTCTCGTTGCGTCCCTCCGCTTTCGGAACAACGCGCCATCGCCCACATCCTCGGCACGCTCGACGACAAGATCGAACTGAACCGCCGAATGAGCGAGACGCTCGAGGCCATCGCGCGGGCGCTCTTCAAGTCGTGGTTCGTGGACTTCGACCCCGTCCGCGCGAAAGCGGAGGGCCGCGACCCCGGCCTCCCAAAGCACATCGCCGATCTATTTTCCTCCTGCCTCGTCGACTCCGAAGCTCGGCGAAATCCCGGGGGGGTGGGAGGTGGGAAAGCTTGGTGAGGTTGCCGAGCACCCGCGCCGGAGTGTGCAACCCGACGCGATCGAGCCAGCCGTCCCCTACATCGCGCTCGAACACATGCCGAAGCGCTGCATTGCCCTGTCCTGACTGGGGCGCCGCCGAAGGACTTGAAAGCAACAAGTTCGAGTTTAGGAAGGGAGAGATTCTCTTCGGGAGCTCCGGCCTTTATTTTCACAAGGTCGGTGTTGCGCCGGTCAATGGCGTTTGCTCAACTGAATTGTTGTTGTGGTCCCAAAGGGCAGACACTGGTTCGGATTCGTCCTCGATCATGTATCGAGTGATGAATTCGTCGAGTACACAAACGCTGGCTCGACTGGCACAAAGATGCCACGGACCAGTTGGGCTGACATGGCCCGCTACGAAATCGTGCTTCCACCAGAACCCGTAGCCGAGGCATTCAGCAAGTTGGTGCAGCCGTCGGTTGACCGAATCATCGCCAGCATTCACCAATCCCGCACCCTCGTCGCCCTGCGCGACGCGTTGCTGCCCAAGCTCATCTCCGGCGAGCTCCGTGTGTCCAATGCAGAGCAACTGGTTGGGAGGGGCACATGATCTGGGACTCAGGCCCTTGGAAGGCCGAGGTCGCGAGACTGGCAGGCTTGATCAGGAAGCGTGCAGTGCAGAAGCGGTGGACGCAGGCGACTGGAGCCAAGTTTGAGCAGGAAATCTTCTACATGGCCTAGGCTTCCCAAGCTGATTGAGGCGAAGAAACTGTCCGATGAACTTGAGGCGCGCACAATCAATGTTGTTGAGTACCCGCCGACCGGCAAGGCGGTGGACCTGCTGAATTGGCACAAGCTCGACGAGCTATACGACCTCTCCAACGGTGCCGGGAAGGCTATCCCCCTAGAGGATTGGTGCAACCAGATCATCCACAGCTTCATTTTCATACCTTCGTTCGACGACCACACTAGACAACTTGACGGGTTATTCGTGTCATCGGGCCGGCAGAAACCCAAGGGATTGTTTTATGTCAGAGTTGACGAGATCCTTGCGCTTGCGCAAGCGGTCGCGAAGGACGAGATCGTCTACATGAGTAGCAGGCGTGCCGCAGTAGGAGAGCCGATGGAGGTCGTTGTGAAGTCGAGCAAGCAGCCGAAGCGCGATGGGAAGTAGCTTTACCGAATCAGTAGTCGAAGGCGCTGCGCTGGCTTGGCTAGAGGCTGCCGGCTGGCACGTCTTGCACGGCCCAGAAATTGCGCCGGAGATGCTTGGGACGGAGCAAAGAGTCTGTTGGGAGGTGATGCTGGCAGGACGGGTGCGTGATGCGCTTGTACGTCTGAATCCCGACCGGCCTGTTGAGGCGGTGCAAGACGCTTTTCGCAAGGTGATGAGGATGGAGGGGGTAGGTGTGGTGCAACGGATGTTGTGATCTTTTTAATGGGCTGCCGCTGTTCCGTTGTTTCGGTAGTTGACAGGAACTACCGAAACTATGGAACATCTGGGGGATGAAGACGGCCGATCGACAGATCAAGCGGATCCTGGGCCGCGGGGGGACGGCGAGATCCTGGGAACTGGTCGCCGCGGGCATTTCGCGTAGCGAAATATCGCGCAGGGTCGCCGCCGGCACGCTGGTGCGGGTGGCGCGCGGGCTTTATGCGCTGCCCGACTATGAGGGTGGCGAGCACGCCGCCATGGTCGAAGTCGCCAAGCGGGCACCCCGGGTGGTGTTTTGTCTGCTGACTGCGCTGCGGGTCCACGACCTCACCACGCAATCGCCCCACGAGGTCTGGATCGCAATCGGGAACAAGGACCATCCGCCACGCATGGCATACCCCCGGCTGCGCACGGTGCGCGTATTTCCTGCATCACTCAATGCGGGTGTTGAAACGCGCAAAGTTGATGGTACGACGATCCGGGTCACCAGTGTCGCCAAGACGATTGCCGATTGCTTCAAGTTCCGCAACAAGGTTGGCCTCGACGTGGCGCTCGAAGCGCTGCGCGAGGCGCGCCGCGAAAAGCGGGCTTCCATGGACGATCTCTGGCGTTTCGCACAGATCGACCGTGTGGTCAACGTGATGCGCCCCTACCTCGAGGCGCTATCGTGAGTGGCGGGCGGGCGGCGTCGGTTCATGCCAGGCTGCTCAACCTCGCAAAGTCGCAAGGCGACGACTTCAACATGATCCTGAACCGGTATGCCGTGGAACGGTGGCTCTACCGGCTCTCGGTCTCTGAAGCGCGGGAGCAATTCTGGTTGAAGGGTGCGATCCTGTTCGATCTATGGTTCGGCATGCCCCACCGGCCGACACGCGACGCGGACTTTCTCGGACTTGGTGAGATGGATGCGCTTGCATCGGTAACGTGATTCGTCGCGTGAGTGCCATCGAATGCGACGATGGGATGACATTCGATGCAGCGTCCGTTGTGGTCGAGAATCTCGTGAGGAAACTCGCTACGGTGGGCTCCGCGTGAGGCTGACCGGGTATCTGGGAACGCGAGGAGTGCCCTGCAGCTCGATGTGGGTTACGGCGATGCGGTGACTCCGGGCGCGGAGGAGGCGGATTTTCCGGCGCTTCTCGACGGCGTCCCGGCTGCGCGCCTCAAGGTCTATCCGCGCGTCACGGTCGTGGCCGAAAAACTGGAATCCATTGCAAATTTCGGCATGGCAAACAGCCGCATGAAGGACTACTACGACCTGTACGCGCTGGCTCGCGAGGGCGCAATGGATCCGGGTTTGCTTGGTGATGCGATTGCGGCAACCTTTGAGCGCCGGAGAACAACGCTGCCAGACGAGTTGCCGGTCGGCCTTACCGAGGAGTTCGCTGGAGACGTCAAGAAACAGGCGCAGTGGAAAGCCTTTCTTGACAACAACCGTCTTGAAGCACCAAGCCTGCGCGACGTGGTGGCGAATATTTCACGTTTCGTACGCGGTCCGCTTGACAGCGCGCGTCGAGGACGTGCGTCGAGATGATCCGCTTCACCGAATCCATCGTCGAAGAGGCTGCTCTCGACTGGCTCGATGGCCTCGATTTCAGCCCGGTCTATGGCCCCGACATCGCGTTCGGAGAAGCCAACGCCGAACGCACCGACCCCAATTTTCACGACGTCCTCCTTGAAGGGCGGCTCCGATCGGCTCTCGTGCGTTTGAACCCCGACCTTCCGACGGAGGCTATTGAGGATGCGTATCGCAAACTCAAACTCGTCTCCGGCCCTTCGCTTCTTGCTCGCAATCACGTCTTTCATCGCATGCTTGTTGATGGTGTCGCGGTGGAGTATCGGAGGGAGAACGGTTCCATTGCGGGGGCGCAGGTCAGGGTGGTGGACTTCGAGAATCCGGAGAGCAATGACTGGCTGGCGGTGAATCAGTTTACGGTGGTGGAGAATAAGCACAATCGGCGGCCGGATATTGTGATCTTTGTGAATGGGCTGCCGTTGGCGGTGATTGAGCTCAAGAATGCGGCGGATGAGAATGCGACGATCTGGACGGCGTGGCAGCAGCTGCAGACGTATCAGCAGCAGATTCCGTCGTTGTTCGTGTACAACTGCGCGCTCGTGGTCTCGGATGGTGTCGAGTGCCGGATCGGCGCTCTGGGTGCAGGCAAGGAATGGTTCAAGCCGTGGCGGACGATTGCGGGTGATAAACCGGCGGACTCCAGTATTCCCGAGTTGCAGGTGACGATTGAGGGTGTCTTCGAGAAGCGCAGGTTCCTCGATTTGATTCGGCACTTCATCGTCTTTGAGGATGATGGGGGTGGCGAGCTCACCAAGAAAATGGCGGGGTATCATCATTTCCATGCGGTGAACGTCGCGCTGGAGGAGACGCTGCGTGCAGCGCTGGAGGAGGGCCGTTTCCGCGAGCGCTATGGTCGGTTTGAAACGCGCAAGCCGGGTGGTTCGCCCGGTGATCATCGCATTGGCGTCGTGTGGCACACGCAGGGGTCGGGGAAGAGTCTCTCGATGGCGTTCTACGCAGGCCGTGTGATCCTCGCGCCGGAGATGGAGAACCCCACGATCGTGGTGCTCACGGACCGGAACGATCTGGACAACCAGCTCTTCGGCACGTTTTCGCGCTGTCAGGGCCTCTTGCGGCAGCCGCCGGTGCAGGCGGAGAGCCGCGCGGACCTGCGCGAGAAGTTGAGCGTCACGTCGGGCGGTGTGGTGTTCACGACCATCCAAAAGTTCCTGCCGGAAGACAAGGGCGATCGCCACCCGGTGTCTCCGAGCGCCACAACATCGTCGTCATCGCGGACGAGCACACCGGAGTCAGTACGACTTCATCGACGGTTTCGCACGCCACATGCACGACGCGCTTCCCAACGCCTCATTCATTGGCTTCACCGGCACGCCGATCGAGCTGACCGACAAGAGCACCCGCGCGGTGTTTGGCGAGTACATCTGATCACGACATCCAGCGCGCCGTTAGCGACCACGCCACGGTGCCTATCTATTATGAGAGCCGCCTGGCCAAGCTGGCGTTGGACGAGGCCGAGAAGCCCAAAGTGGACGATGATTTTGATGAGGTCACCGAGCAGGAGGAAGAGGCACACAAGGAGAAGCTCAAAAGCAAGTGGGCGCAGTTGGAGGCGGTGGTCGGCACCGAGAAGCGCCTGAAGCTCATCGCCGAAGACATCGTGAAGCACTTCGAGGCGCGCCTGGAGGCGATGGACGGCAAGGCAATGGTCGTCTGCATGAGCCGGCGCATCTGCGTGGAGCTATATAAGGAGATCGCGGCACTCCGACCGAAGTGGGCGGGCGGCGACGATGACGACAAGGGAAGCCTGAAGGTCGTGATGACCGGCTCCGCATCCGACCCGTCTGACTGGCAGGAGCACATCCGCAATAAGGCGCGGCGCGAAGTGCTGGCCAATCGCTTCCGTGATCCCAATGATTAGTTCCAGATGGTGATTGTGCGCGACATGTGGCTCACGGGCTTCGATGCGCCGTCGTTGCACACCATGTACATCGACAAGCCCATGCGCGGTCATGGGCTCATGCAGGCGATCGCGCGTGTGAACCGTGTGTTTCGCGACAAACCGGGCGGTCTCGTGGTGGACTACCTCGGCCTCGCCCACGAACTCAAGCGAGCGCTCGCGACGTACACGAAGAGCGGCGGTACCGGTAAGACCGCCATCGACCAGGCCGAGGCAATTGCCGCAATGCAGTCTCGTTACGAAGTCTGCTGCGCGATGCTGCATGGGTTCGACTGGTCGTCGTGGACTTCCGGGAAAGCCACCGCGCAACTTGCGCTGCTGCCGGCGGCGCAGGAGCACATTCTGGCGCAGGAGGACGGGGAAGGAGCGTTTCATCGCGGCCGTGCGCGAATTGTCGCAGACCTTCGCACTGGCCGTGCCCAGCGACGAGGCGATGCGCATCCGTGACGATGTGGGGTTCTTTCAGGCTGTCCGATCGGTGCTCGCCAAGCGGTCGCCCAATGGCGGCGCCGGCCCCGCGGACGTCGACTTTGCCGTACGTCAGATCGTTTCCCGCGCGGTGGTCTCCTATGGAGTAGTGGACATCTTCGCGGCCGCCGGCATTCCCAAGCCCGACATCTCGATCCTCTCCGAGGAGTTCCTCGACGAAGTGCGGGGGATGAATTTCAAGAACCTCGCCGCGGAGTTGCTGCGCAAGCTGCTGCAGAACGAGATCGCCGTGCGGCGACGGAAGAACGTCGTGCAGGCGCGGTCGTTCGCCGAGATGCTCGAGCAATCGATCCGGAAGTACCAGAACCGGGCCATCGAGGCCGCCGCCGTCATCGAAGAACTCATTGGGATCGCCCGCGACATGCGTGAAGCCCAGGAGCGCGGCGAGAAGCTCGGCCTGAACGACGACGAGCTGGCGTTCTACGACGCGCTGGAAACCAATGACAGCGCTGTTCAGGTACTCGGCGACGACACGCTCCGCTCCATCGCGCAGGAATTGGTCAAGCAGGTCCGCGCCAACGTCACGATCGACTGGACGGTTCGGGAGAACGTACGCGCGGCGTTACGCGTGTTGGTGAAACGGATCCTGCGGAAGATGGCTATCCGCCAGACAAGCAGGAGAAGGCGACGCAGCTCGTCCTGGAGCAGGCGGAAGTGCTGTCGACAGAATGGGCGGCGTGAGTACTTACCCCATGGTTCACCGTCCGATATCCGGTAGCGATGCCTAACGCCAAATCGAAACCCCCGGGCCGACCGCCCTGGCGGTCGAGCCGCGATCGTTGGAGATCATCCTCGCGATCGCCGGCGCCGCGTTCGTCTTCATTCTCTACCACCGCATCCTCGGCCAGTACCTCTACAACGACGACTTCGAATGGATCAGCAGCGCCCGGTACGACATGCACCCGGGCAACGTGCTCGGCTTCCGCGTCGTGAATTTCTTCCGCCCGTTCATCAATGTGGTGTTCTTCGTTCAGGAACATCTCGTTCCCGGCAACACCGGACTCTACTACTTCGAGAACATCGCGCTTCACTTCGCCAACACGGTCCTGGCCTACCTGCTGCTGAAGCGATTGTTCGACGACCGGCGCGTCGCCGCGTGTGCGGCCCTCCTCTTCCTCGTGACGAGCATCCACCAGACCGCCGTCATCTGGATATCGGCGCGGACCACGTCGATCGCCACGTTCTTCCTGCTGCTTTCGCTGGTCGTCCTGATGCGCGGCGGGCGACGCTCGCTCGCGCTGGCGCTGGCGGCCTATTTCCTCGCGCTGATGTCCAAGGAGACGGCCACGGCCGGATTTCTGCTGGTATGCCTGCTGTTTGTCTACGGGTGGCACCGGCGTCGCGTGCTCGTCACCCGCAACGCGGTCGTGGCGTTCGGCGCCGTGACCGCGCTGTACATGATCGCGCGACTGCTTGTCATCGGACGGCTTTCACAGAGCAACTGGACACCGGGACTGCACATGCTTCGAAACGTGGCGGGCGGGTTTCTCTATGAAGTCTATCCGTGGTGGCTGACGTCGCTGGCGCATGTCGGCCGCACGATTCGCGAATCGACGCACGCGTTCTGGCCGGAGATCCTCGCACTCCCGGTGATCGCCGCGCTGCTCGGCGTGGCCGCGCTGGCGCGCCGCGGGCGCCAGATGGGACTGGCCCTCGCGTGGGCCCTGATAGGTCTCCTGCCGGCATCGCTCTTTACCTTCCGCTTCTTCTCCACCCGGATGGTGACGCAGGATCGCTATTACTACCTCTCGTCTCTGGGCGTGTGCGCCGCGTTCGCGTTGCTGCTGGTCGCGTTGTGGGACGTTCGGCGCTGGCGCGCGATGTTTCGCCCGGTGGCGATCGTCGTGCTCGCGGGGATCATCGTCGGCGAGGCCGCGCAGGTCTCGTTGCGAAACCGGAACTGGAGCCGGATGACGGGCGACTACCGGCACATTGTCGGACTCGCGCTGGCGTACCTGGATGGCGAGCGGGACGTGTCGGTATGCGTCGTGCAGGAGCCAATCGCGGCGCGGCCGTACATCATGCATGGGCTCCGCATCGAACGCCCGAATTGGCACGTCTTGCAAGTCCAGAGCCGCGACGAAGCGTTGGGTCATCGTCCCTGCGTGTTCGTCGAGGTGCGCACCAACGGCAACCGCGTCGGCATCCGCTCGACCACGCTGCGCTAGCGCACAACTCATTCTTGACGACCTCGCTTCGTCGAAGGCATCCTTTCCCGACCCGGGAGGTTCTTCGGTGAAACGATTCGCGACGGTTGTGTTTCTGGGCGTCATGGTGCTCGCCGGCTGCGCCGGCGAGAAGGCCCATCAGCAGTGCGTTCCTGCGAGTTATCTGGACAATTCGGGGCGCGACGATGCCTTGAGCGGCGGCGTGAAGATGATTCCCGTTACGACGCCGTCGGGGACGTTCCATGTCTGGACCAAACGCGTTGGCAACAATCCGCGGATCAAGGTGCTGTTGCTGCACGGCGGTCCCGGCATGACGCACGAATATCTGGAGGCGTTCGATAGTTATCTGCCCGCCGCCGGAATCGAGTATTACTACTACGACCAGCTCGGCTCGTTCTACAGCGACCAGCCGGACAATCCCGAGTTGTGGGATACCGCGCGTTTCGTCGAGGAAGTGGAACAGGTCCGCCAGGCGCTCGGGCTGAACAAAGACAATTTCTACCTCTACGGACACTCGTGGGGCGGCATCCTTGCCATCGAGTATGCGCTCAAGTACCAGCAGAACCTCAAGGGGCTCATCATTTCCGACATGATGTCCAGCGCGCCCGCCTATAATGAGTACGCGCAGAAGGTTCTGATGCCGGCGATGGATCCGCAGGCCCTCGCCGAGATCAAGAACATGGAGGCGACGGGGAAGACCGACGACCCGCACTACATGGAGCTGCTGATGGTGAACCACTACACCCAGCATCTGCTGCGCATGTCACCCGACCAGTGGCCCGACCCGGTGAACCGCACGCTCGCCCACGTGAACCCGAATATCTACGTCCTGATGCAGGGACCGAGTGAGCTTGGATTGAGCGGAAAACTGGAGAATTGGGACCGCTCGGGCGATCTCGGCAAGATCACAGTGCCGACGCTGACTATCGGGGCCCGTTACGACACGATGGACCCGAAGCACATGGAGTGGATGGCCGGCCAGGTGAAGAAGGGACGCTACCTCTACTGCCCCAACGGCAGCCACCTCGCGATCTACGACGACCAGAAGACCTACATGACGGGTGTCGTGACGTTTATCGAGGACGTCGACGCCGGTCGCTTCTGATCGAAGCGGCCGGCGGGGCAGGACCGCGTTGAACGCAGTCCTGCCCCTCGACGGCCGCCCGCCGCGCGCGCCTACCAGATGTGGATGCGCTTGTCGGGCGCGAGATACAACGAATCGCCCGGCTCGACGTGGAATGCGGTGTACCAGCTATCGACGTTGGGTAGCGGACCGTTCACGCGACACTCCGCCGGGCTGTGTTCGTTCGACGCCAGCCGGCTGGCGAGTGCGGCGTCCCGCAGCTTGCCCTTCCAAACCTGCGCGAACCCCAGGAAGAAGCGCTGATCGCCCGTGAAGCCGCCGATCACCGGCGCCTCCTTCCCGTGCAGCGACATGTGATACGCGCGGAGCGCCACTGCCAGCCCGCTCAGGTCGCCGATGTTCTCGCCGAGCGTGAGGCGGCCGTTGATGTGCAGCGTGTCGATCGGCACGTACGACGAGTACTGATCCGCCAGTTTGGTGGTCCGCTCCTGGAAGGCCTTGAGATCCTCCGGCGTGAACCAGTCGCGCAAGTTGCCGTCGCCGTCGGACTTGCTGCCTTGATCGTCGAATCCGTGGCTGATCTCGTGACCGATCACCGCGCCGATCCCGCCATAGTTGACCGCGTCGTCCGCCTCGACGTTGAAGAACGGCGGCTGGAGAATGGCGGCGGGGAAGACGATCTCGTTGTTGGTAGAGTTGTAGTACGCGTTGACGGTCTGCGGCGTCATGCCCCAGCGGGAGCGGTCCACCGGCTTGCCGAGGCGCGAGACCATGTCGTCGTACCGGAACATGTTCGCGCGCATGGCGTTACCCAGGAGGTCGTCGGGCCGGATCTCGAGGGCCGAATAGTCGCGCCACTTGTCGGGGTAGCCGATCTTGACGGTGAACTTGGCCAGCTTCTCGCGGGCGGCCTTCCGGGTCGCGTCGCTCATCCAGGAGGCGTGATCGATACGATCGCCCATGGCGACGAGGAGATTCTTCACCAGCTGGTCGATCCGTGCCTTGGCGACGGGGGAGAAATATTTCTCGACGTACAGCTTGCCCACCGCGTCGCCCATCGTTCCGTTTACGAACTGGACGCCCCGTTTCCAGCGATCCCGCTGTTCGCTGGTTCCGGTGATCGCCTTGGACGTGAACGCGAAGGTGATGTCGTCCAGGTTCTTGGTCAGGTAGGGAGCGTTGTTGCGAAGCACTCGGTACACCAGGTAATCCTGCCAGACGTCGACCGGCGTCGCTTTGAAAACGGTTGCCATGGCGGTGTACGCACTCGGAGACATGACGATGAACTTGTCCTGCGACCCCATCTTGAGCGCATCCAGATAGGGATCCCACGGGAAGTCCGGTGCGAGCTTCTTGATGTCGGCACGGCTGAGCTTGTTGTAGGTCTTGTCCAGATCCCGGGTCTGCTCGGCGGGCCAGTGGGCCTTCGCCACCTCGGTCTCCATGGCGAGAATCCGATCCGCGCGCATCCCGGGGTCGCTCTTGCCGGCCAGCGTGAACAGTTTTTCCAGGTAGTCGCGATATGCCTGCCTGGCCGCGACGAAGCGCGGGTTGTCGTCCTTCAGATAGTAGTCGCGGTCGGGGAGCCCGAGCCCGCTCTGTCTGAAATGCGGGATGTACGTCGTGGGGATCTTCTCGTCCTGGTCGATATAGAACTCGAAGAGGGTGTTGCCGCCTCCCCGATACGAACCGGCTCCGTCCACCCGGCCCACTTCGCCCATCAGGCCGGCGATATCCTCGTGGGTCTTGGCCGCATCGATCTTCTGAATGGTGGGCTCGAGCGGCGTCAGACCTTTGGCATCGAGTCCGTCGACATCCAGGTACTCGCTGTAGAGCTCTCCGATCTTCCAACCCAGGGTTCCCTCGGCGCCGCCCGCCTTCGCCTGCTCCTCGATGATTCCCTTGATCTGATCCTCGACGCGGAGGAAGAGAGCGGTGAAGGCGCCGTATCCGGAAAGATCCGCGGGAATTTCGAAGGTGTCCAGCCAGTGCCCGTTGGCGTAGCGGTAGAAGTCGTCGCCGGGCTTCGCGGCGGGGTCGCGGGCCGTGAGATCCACGCCAAAGTCTCCGAGTTCCGGGTGTTGATCTACCGCAGTGCCGGCAAGCAACCGGCTTCCAGATGTCAGGAATCCGGCGACGCCGAACACAACGGCGATCGCCACCAGTCGAATCGATTTGGTAGAAAGCGTATGCATGATCAGATTTCCTCTGTTTCGCTGAGTCGCCAGAAGATCGCGGCCGCGTTTACACGTCGTATGGAGGGATTGAACCGGAGAACGGGAGTTTTGAACGCCGATTTCTCCGGCAGGGCCGATTCTCTCTCATCGGAACGGGTCGATCAACGGGCAAATTGCGGGTCTTCGGGAGAGTTTCAGCGGACCCGTCGGGGCTCGTCGTAGACAAGGGGCCTGCCATCGGCTAGGCTCTTTCGTTACCACACACTAATGAGTCTCTCTCCCGGAACCAAACTCGGCCCCTATGAAATCGTCTCGCCCCTCGGCGCGGGCGGCATGGGCGAGGTGTACCGCGCCCGCGACACGCGGCTCGGGCGCGACGTGGCGGTCAAGGTGCTGCCCAAGCACCTGTCCGCGAACGCCGGAGGTCCGCGCGCGCTTCGAGCGCGAGGCGAAAACCGTCTCGTCGCTGAACCATCCGCACATCTGCACGCTCTTCGACGTCGGTCGCGAGGGCGAGACCGACTATCTCGTCATGGAGCTGATCGACGGCGAGACGCTCGCCGGCGCGCATCGCAGAGGGGCCGCTGCCCGCGGCCGAGGTGCTCCGCATCGGATCGCAGATCGCCGACGCGCTGGACCGCGCGCACCGCGCGGGCGTCGTGCACCGCGATCTGAAACCCGGCAACGTCATGCTCACCAAAACGCGGCGCCAAACTGATGGACTTCGGCCTGGCGCGCGCGACCGGCATACGGCGCGCAGCCGGCGACAGCGGCGTCACGATGGCAGCACTCACGCAGTCGCCCACGATGGCGCAACCGCTCACCGCCGAAGGCACGATCGTCGGCACGTTCCAGTACATGGCGCCCGAGCAGCTCGAAGGCAAGGAGGCCGATGCCCGCAGCGACATGTGGGCGCTCGGCTGCGTGCTCTACGAGATGGTGACGGGCAGACGCGCCTTCGAAGGCAAGAGCCAGGCGTCGCTGATCTCGTCGATCATGGGATCGCGACCCGAGCCGATCTCGCAGGTCACGCCGATGGCGCCGCCGGCGCTCGACCGTCTGGTGCAGGCGTGTCTCGCCAAAGATCCGACGGATCGGTTGCAGAGCGCGCACGACATCAAGCTGCAATTGTCGTGGATCGAAGAGGGCGGGTCGCAGGCGGGCGTTCCCAAACCGGTGGCGAAGAAACGCCGGAGCCGCGAGCGACTGGCGTGGATCGTGGCATCGCTCGCGGTCGTCGCGGCGGGCGCCGCGGCGTTCGTGGCCACGCGCCCGAAGCCCGTGCGACCGCCGGTGCACGCGTTCCTCCAGCCGCCGAAGGGTGTGTTGTTCTCCTCGAGCACCGACAAACCGCTCCCGCTCGCCATTTCTCCGGACGGCGCGACGGTGGCGTTTTGCGCGCGCGACGGCGAGGGCCCGGACCTGCTGTGGGTGCGATCGCTGGGCGGCGACGACGCGCATTCGCTCTCCGGCACCGAAGGCGCGCAAGGCCCGTTCTTTTCTCCGGACGGCCGCTCGCTGGGATTCTTCGCCGGAGGCGAACTCAAGCGTATCGACGTCGCGGGCGGCCCGGTGATCACACTCGCGAGCGACATCGATCCGCGAGGGGGTACGTGGAATTCGGACGGCGACATTCTGTTCACGCGCAACTCGTACGGGCCGGTGTCGCGGATCGCGGCCGACGGCGGTCCGTTGACCGCGGTCACCGCGCTGGATTCGACCGTGGGAGAAGCGACCCACCGCTATCCGTGCTTCCTCCCCGACGGCCGTCACTTTCTCTATCTGGCGCGACGCGCGGGCGCGGGCGCCGGGGAGAGTCCGATCATCTTCGTCGGAGAACTCGGGTCCAACGCGCGCACGCAGGTGCTGGAGGTTGCGTCCAACGTGATCTACGCGTCGGGCTACCTCATGTATGTGCGCGGCACGGTGCTGGTCGCGCAGCGCTTCGACGCGGGCGCGCTGAAAGTGACCGGCCCCGCGGTGCCGCTGGTAGACGACGTGCGCATGGACGAGCGCTTCAGCCGCGGCGTGTTCGCCGCGTCGAGCAACGGCGTTCTCGTGTGCATGACCGGCAACAACCAGACGCGGACACAACTTCGGTGGCTGGATCGCTCGGGCCACGTGCTCGCCAACGTCGGCGACCCCGCGGACTACACCTACGGCGGAAAGCCGAGTATCTCGCCCGACGGCCGCAGCGCGGCGCTTGCAATTGCCAATCGTGAACGCGGCGTGTCGGACGTGTGGCTGGTCGACCTGGCATCCGGCCGGCGCCGAAAACTCACCGTCGACACCGCCGATCATCCCGACGCCGTGTTTCTTCCCGACGGCCGAACGGTCGCGGTGACGACCAACGATCCCGGAAACGGCGGAATCGATGCCATCGCGATCGACGGCACGCGGTCGTGGCGGATCGTCCCGAGCAGCGACTTTGCGTGGCCACACAGCGCATGGGGCACCGTCTTGCTGTACTCGCCGGAAAATTCGAGCGATCGTCTCGCGAGCGATATCTTTGCCGTGCCCGTCGCGGGCGGAGAACCCAAGGTGTTCGTCGCCAGCAAGGCGCAGGAATTCAGCGCCCAGTTTTCTCCCGACGGTAAATTCGTCGCCTATACGTCCGACGAGACCGGCCGCGGCGAAGTATTCGTCCAGACCTTTTCCCAGTCGGGCGGCCGGTGGCAGGTGTCGCAGGCCGGCGGCTCCGAGCCGCGATGGAATCGCAACGGGCGCGAACTGTTCTACGTCGATCCACAGAACTATGTGGTCGCGGTCGACGTCGAGACGTCGGCGACCGGGTTCCAGACCGGCGCGGCGAAGAAACTGTTCCAGTTTCACGGCGCCGGCGGACAGTGCCGCTACGACGTGGCGCCCGACGGCCAGCGCTTTCTCGTGACCGCGCCGCTCGAAGAAGACCTGGCGTCGCCGGTGACCTTGATCACCGACTGGACGCGCAAGGTGGAAACCCGGTAACCCGCCACGATGAGTCTCTCTCCCGGCACCCGTCTCGGTCCTTACGAAATCACCGCGCCCCTCGGCGCGGGCGGCATGGGCGAGGTCTATCGTGCGCGCGATACGCGGCTCGGCCGCGACGTCGCCATCAAGGCATTGCCCGCCGAGTTCGCGCAGGACGCCGAACGCCTCGCGCGCTTCGAACGCGAAGCCAAGTTGCTCGCGTCGCTGTCGCACCCCAACATCGCCGGCATCCACGGCGTCGAGGACGCGGACGGCACGCGCTATCTCGTGCTCGAATTTGTCGAAGGCGAAACCCTGGCTGCACGCCTCGCGCGCGGACCGCTGCCGATGGACGACGCGCTCCACATCTGCGCGATGGTGGCCGCGGCGATCGAAACGGCGCACGAAGCGGGCATCGTCCACCGCGACCTCAAGCCGGGAAACGTGATGATCAAGCCCGACGGCGTCGTCAAGGTGCTGGACTTCGGACTGGCCAAGGCGGGCGCGGCGGGCGCGTTGTCGTCGGATCCGAATCTCTCGGCGTCGCCGACCTTGACGCACATGGCGACGAACGCCGGCGTCATCCTGGGCACGGCGGCGTACATGAGTCCCGAACAGGCGCGCGGCAAAGCCATCGATCGCCGCACGGACATCTGGTCGTTCGGATGCGTGCTCTACGAATGTCTCGCGGGTCGTCCGCTGTTCGACGGCGACACGGTCTCGGATCTCATCGCGAAGATTCTGCAAACGGAACCGGACTGGAGCGCGTTGCCCGCGGCCACACCGCCGCGCGTGCGCACACTCCTCGCGCGTTGCCTCACCAAAGACGCGAAGCAGCGGCTGCGCGACATCGGCGAAGCGCGCATCGCGCTGGGCGACGCCGCGCGCGACTCCGGCACCATCGCCGCGACCGGCATGCCGGTGCGCACCGGGCGCGGGCGTCGGACGCTGATCCAGACCGGACTCGTGGTCGCGACGGCGCTGATTGCAATCATCGCGATGCGGTTCTCGTCGCGCCCGCCGGCGCCGCCACGCGTCGCGCTGAGTGTCATGCTGCCCGCCGGCGATCGCCTCGACGGTGGCCGGGAGAACGCCCTGGTCGGGATCGCGCCCGACGGGAGCGCGGTCGTCTTCGCCGCATCGACGGGGACCGACAATCACCGGCTGTTCGTCCGGCGCCTCGACCGGCCGGACATCGTCGAGTTGCCCGGCACGGACGACGCGTCCGCCCCATTTTTCTCGCCCGACGGCGAGTGGGTGGCGTTCTTCGCAGACCGCCACCTGCTCAAGACCTCCGTGCGCGGCGGTACGCCGGTTGTGCTCGCGGAGGCCGGATCGAACCGCGGCGGCGCATGGCTCGATGACGGCTCGATCGTTTTCACGCCGACGTTCGCCTCGCCACTCATTCAGATCGACGCCAACGGCGGCAACGCACATGCGATCACGACGCTGGATTCGACGAAGAGCGAACGCACGCACCGCTGGCCGTGCGGACTGCCGGGCAGCAAGTGGGTGGTGTTCACCGTGGGCGTGACCAACAGTCCGGGCGGCTACGACGACGCGGCGATCGAAGCGGTCTCGGTGAAGAGCGGCGAACGCCGCGTGCTCGCGCATGGCGGATGCGCGCGCTACGCGCCGGGCGGTCACCTGATCTTCGCGCGCAACGGATCGCTGTACGCCATGCCGCTCGATCCCGACGATCCAAAGGGCGGCGCCACGGCGGTTCCGGTGCAGGACGGCGTGCTCGGCGTGACGACCAGCGGGATCGCGTTCTTCGACATCGCGCGCAACGGGACGCTCGCGATGGTGCCGGGGCGGGAGAGCACGTCGGACGCCCGTCTTGCATGGCGAGATTGTCGGGCAACACGACGGCCATTCCCGGCGAACCGCGCAACTACCAGTTCTTCGATATCTCCCCGGACGGGAAGAGCGCGCTGGCGCAGATTGGTCCGGGCGGCGGTGATGGAGACGTGTTCCTCGTCGACCTCGCGCGCGGGACCGCAAACCAGGTGACGTTCAGCGGCCACGACGGGTCGCCCATCTGGACACCCGACGGCCAGCACATGGTGTGGTCACGGGTGACTTCAACGGGGGTCGAAGTCGTCACGCGCAGTGTGCTCGGGGGAGACTCGGTCCGCGTCCTCAAGAAATCCACCCTGCCGTTGATGGTCTCCGGTGTGCTCGGCGACGGAAGCGCGGCTCTGTACTCGGAGTACGGGAGCGTCGACGCCGACGTCTGGGAGGTGCCGATCAACGGCGGCCCCGCCCGTCCCCTCGTGCAGGAGCCGCTTTCACAGTTGCGGGGCATTCCGTCACCGGACGGACGCTGGATTGCGTACATGACCGACGAGTCCGGGTCGCGCGAGATCTGCGTGCGACCGATCGGACGAACGGGCGGCCGTACCCAGATTTCGCCGAACGGGGGCAACTCGCCGATGTGGGCGCCCGACAGTCGCACGCTCTACTTCGAATCGGGGAACGGCCTGGTCGCCGCCTCCGTCGTGGTTCGGGAAGGCGCACTGGTTGCCGACTCGGCTCACTATCTCTTCGATCTTCCGCAAATCAACAGCGACGGTTCCATCCAGACGATCGACATCGATCCCTCGGGAAAGCGGTTTCTGGTTCGAATCCCGGTCGGTGAAACCAACGAGCTGCGCGAGATCTCCATCCGCCTGAACTGGGCGTCGGCACTGCTCGCCGACCCATCCCGCCACGATTAACGCGCTGAAATCTCGCCTCGATCGAGATTGTTTGTTCAGTCGCGGTTTTAATTTCCAGATAATTAACTCCTGTGTTACCATCGGTCCCTTCGGAAGCGAGCTGGATTCACCCGGTCAATGAGGAGATTGTTATGAAGAGACTCGCCCTTGCGATTGTCGTTGGATCGATGATGTCACTGACCGCTTCGGCGGCGCTCGCGCAGCAAGCGAGCGAAACGACACTCGACCGGACGATCCTGCCCATCAAGGAACCGAAGCGACGGGTTTACACCGAGCTCGACGTGCGCAACGCCACGCCGCCGCCGCGGTTCGAAGTCAAGGCGCCGGCAGGGCGCGCCCAACGTCCTGATCGTCCTGATCGACGACCTGGGCTTTGGCGCGACCGAGCACCTTCGGCGGCCCGGTCGGCACGCCGACACTCGAGCACTGGCCAAGAGCGGGCTGCGCTACAACAACTTTCACACCACCGCGCTGTGCTCGCCGACGCGCACGGCACTCAAGACCGGCCGCAACCACCACGACGGCAACATGGGCTCCATCATGGAGATCGTCACGGCGTTCCCGGGCAACACCGGCAAGGTTCCGAACAGCGTCGCGCCGCTGGCCGAGATGCTGCGGCTGAACGGTTACAGCACCGGCGCCTTCGGCAAGTGGCACGAACCGCCGCCTGGGAAGCCAGCGTGTCGGGGCCGTTCGACCGCTGGCCGACGCATCCGGGCTTCGACAAGTTCTACGGCTTCATGGGCGGCGAGACCAACCAGTGGGCGCCGTTCATCTATGACGGCATGCACCAGGTCGAACTGCCGGACAGATCCGAATTATCACTTCATGACCGACATGACCAACCAGGCCATCGCGTGGATCAAGTCTCAGAAGTCGCTCACGCCGGACAAGCCGTTCTTCATGTATTTCGCGCCGGGTGCCACGCACGCGCCGCACCATGTGCCGAAGGAGTGGATCGCCCACTACAAGGGCAAGTTCGACCAGGGCTGGGACAAGATGCGCGAGGAAACGCTCGCGCGGCAGATCAAGCTCGGCGTCGTGCCCGCAGGCACCAAGCTCGCGCCCAAACCCGAGGCCATCAAGGACTGGGACACGCTTTCACCCGACGAAAAGAAGCTCTTCGCCCGCCAGATGGAGGTGTTCGCCGCGTTTCTGCGAGATGACCGACCACGAGATCGGACGCTTGGTCAAGGCGATCGAAGACATCGGGCAGCTCGACAACACGCTCATCTTTTACATCGCCGGCGACAATGGCGCGAGCGCCGAAGGCGGCATGAACGGCCTGTTCAACGAGATGACCTATTTCAACGGCGTCCAGGAGAAGGTGTCCGACATGCTCAAGCTGATGGACAAGTGGGGCGGGCCGGAGACCTACCCGCACATGGCGGCCGGCTGGGCGGTGGCCGGCGACACGCCGTTCATGTGGACCAAGCAGGTGGCGTCCGACTTACGGCGGCACGCGCAACGGGCATGGTCATTCACTGGCCGAAGGGTATCAAGGCCGAAGGGCGAGATGCGCAGCCAGTGGCACCATGTCATCGACGTCGCGCCCACCGTTCTCGAAGCGGCCGGGCTTGCCGGAGCCGAAGGTCGTCAACGGCACCTCCAGACGCCGATCGAAGGCGTGAGCATGGCTTACACCTTCGACGACGCCGAAGGCGAAGGACCGGCACACCATGCAGTACTTTCGAGATCTTCGGCAACCGCGCCATCTATCACGACGGCTGGCTCGCCGGCACGGTCCACCGGGCGCCGTGGGAGACGCGAGCCGCGCCGCAAGCTCGCCGACGACATGTGGGAACTCTACGACACGCGCACCGACTTCAGTCTTGCGAACGACCTGGCCGCCAAGAATCCGCAGAAACTCGACGAGATGCAGGCGCTGTTCATGAAGGAGGCGGAGAAGTATCACGTGCTGCCCATCGACGATCGCGTGTTCGAGCGCCTCGATCCCCGCGACGGCCGGCCGCCCCGACCTGATGGCGGGGCCGCACTTCGCTGACGCTTGCCGAGGGCATGACCGGGATGAGCGAAAACGTCTTTCTCAACGTCAAGAACAGGTCGGTGACCATCACCGCCGAGGTCGAGGTGCCCGAGATGGCGGCAACGGCGCCATTCTCGTCCAGGGCGGGCGCTTCGGCGGCTGGGCCTCTATGTCAAAGATGGCATGCCGGCGTACGATTACAACTTCCTCGGTCTCGAGCGCTACACGGTCGCGGGGACGCAGAAGCTCGCGCCCGGCAAGTCGACGATCCGCTTCGAGTTCGCGTACGACGGCGGCGGCCTGGGCAAGGGCGGTATGGGTACGCTGTACGTGAACGACAAGAAAGTCGGCGAGGGGCGGATCGCGCGCACCCAACCCGACGATCTTCTCCGCGGACGAAACCGCCGACGTCGGCATCGACCTCGCGACACCGGTCGTGGAGACAATCGGTTCGGAAGCCAAATCGCGCTTCACCGGTCACATTCCGAAAGTGACCGTCGCCATCAGGGACGTAAAGTAGTCTGAACGTGGCCGGCGCGCCCTCGCGCGCCGGCCATCTTCCCTCCGGTCACGCGGTTCCTGGAATCGCGGCGTGGACACCCGGCTCCGATGTGGAGTACGCTTGCCGCTTCCACGATGAGCCTTACCCCCGGCACCAAACTCGGTCCCTACGAAATCCTCGCGCCGCTGGGCGCGGGCGGCATGGGCGAAGTCTATCGCGCCCGCGACACGCGCCTGGGCCGCGACGTCGCGGTCAAGGTGCTCCCGCAGCATCTCTCGTCGAACCCGGAAGTCCGCGCCCGCTTCGAACGCGAGGCAAAGACCGTCTCCTCGCTCAACCACCCGAACATCTGCACGCTGTTCGACGTCGGCCGCGAGGGCGACACCGACTATCTGGTGATGGAACTGATCGACGGCGAGACGCTCGCGACCCGGCTCGCGAAGGGCGCGCTGCCGGTCGCCGATGTGCTTCGGCTGGGTGCGCAGATCGCCGATGCGCTCGAGCGCGCGCACCGCGCCGGTATCGTCCACCGCGATCTCAAACCCGGCAACGTCATGCTGACGCGGTCGGGCGCCAAGCTGATGGACTTCGGTCTGGCGCGCGCGACGGGGCTGGCGCCGGGGTCAGCGGCGGGGCGTCGCTCGAGGCGCTCACGCAGTCGCCGACGATGGCGCAACCGCTGACCGCGGAGGGAACCATCGTCGGGACCTTCCAGTACATGTCGCCCGAGCAGCTCGAAGGCAAAGAAGCCGACGCGCGCAGCGATATCTGGGCGCTGGGATGCGTGCTCTACGAAATGGCCACGGGCAAGCGGGCGTTCGACGGCAAGAGCCAGGCGTCGCTGATCGCGGCCATCCTGGAACACGAACCGCACGCCGATCGCCGACGTCCAGCCGATGTCGCCGCCGGCGCTGGATCGCCTGATCCAGCGCGTGCCTCGCCAAGGATCCCGACGATCGCGTGCAGACCGCGCACGACGTCGAAGCTGCAGCTGCGCTGGATGCAGGCGGACAGCGGCAGTGCGGCGCAACCGAGTCGCGCCTCCGGCGTTCCGGCGCGGTGGCGGCCGCACGCTGCCCGGCGCTGGCCGCGCTCGCCGTCGTTGCGGTGGGCGCTCGCCGGCGTTCGTCGTCGGACAGCGGACAGCGTTGCGCGCCGTGGACTCGGCGGTCGCTCGAGTACCAGCGCAGAGACCTTCCGCACGCAAACCATCTTCGCGGCGCGCTTCATGCCCGACGGGAAGACGATCGTGTTGAGTGCGGCGCTCGAGGGCAACCGGACGCATCTGTACGTCATCCGCCCCGAGTATCCCGGAACCGCAACCGATCGGGCCGCGAGGACGTGCACCTGCTCGCGATTTCCTCGCGCGGCGAACTGCTGGTCCTGAATCACGCCCGCTACACCGGGCACCACCGGCTGTTCGAAGGGACCCTGGCGCGCATGCCGCTGGAAGGCGGCGCGCCGCGGGAGATCATGGACAATGTCCGCGAGGCGGACTGGTCGCCGGACGGGCGAGACCCTCGCCATCATCCACGAGGTCGGGGGCAAGGACCATCTCGAGTTTCCGGTCGGCACGGTTCTGTACGAATCGGCCGGTTATCTCAGCGATCTCCGCGTTTCCGCGGACGGGCAACGGGTGGCGTTCATGGAGCATCCGGCGAAGTTCGACGATCGTGGCTCGGTCGACGTGGTCGATCTCGCGGGCCACGCGCGACGTGCTGGAGGGCGGCTACTGGGGCATGGAAGGACTGGCGTGGTCTCGGGGCCGCGAGGGCGCCAGCGTGTTCTTCAGCGCGACGCTCAACGGCAGCGACTATGTCGTGCACGAGTTCGATCTCGACGGCCACGAACTGCCGACGCGACAGAACATCGGGATGATGACCATCCACGATGTCGCGGCCGACGGAACCTGGCTCGTGTCGCGCGACGACACGCCGGTGCGGCTGTCGTTCCGGTCGCCCGGATCGACCGACGACCGGGATCTGTCGTGGCTCGACAACGGCCTTGCCCCCGTGCTTTCGGGAGACGGCAAGATGTTGGCGTTCACCGACCAGAGTCTCGGCGCCGGCCCCTACTACGCCGTGACGATCCGTCCGACGTCCGGCGGCGCGGTGGTCCGCCTGGGCGAAGGGAGCGGGCTCCAGTTCTCGGCGGATGGGAAGTCGGTCCTGGCGTACGTCTACAGTTCGCCGCCGCGCCTGATGTCGTACCCGGTGGGGGTGGGGCAGCCGACGCGTCTCGATCACGGCGAATTCGAGAACATTTCAAATGCAAGCTGGATGCCCGACGGGCACCGCATTCTTGTCGACGGAAACGAGCCCGGCAAACCGCCGCGGTCCTTCGTCCTCGATTCGTCGTCCGGTTCGATGGAACCGGTGGGACGCGGAAGGGATCCGCAACAGTCTGTCGGCGCCCGACGGTCGCGTGTTCGTCGCGCAAACGCAGTCGGGATGGTCGATCTATCCGATGCCGGGAGTCGGAGACGGACGCCCGATCCCGTCTATGACATCGGATGACAGCGTGATCCGATGGAATCTGGACGGATCCGCGCTGTACAGTTTCCGACGGACGGCGGTCCCGGCGTCGGTGGAACGCGTGGACGTCGCCAGCGGACGGCGCGAAACCGTGGCGACACTGGGCGACCGGGAACGCGCGGGTCTGGTGAGCATTCTGGGTGTGTCGATCGCGGACGATATGCGCACGCTTGCGTACGCGACCTGGCGCTTTACGTCCGTCCTGTATACGCTGAGCACCGCGCATCCGGATAGCCGATAGATACCGCTTTGCCGGCGCACGTCCGGCCTCCCGCATGGAGATGGATGTCACATGAGAATCTCTCGGATCATTGCATGCGTTGGTCTCTCGCTGGGGTTCGTCTCGCCGATCGATGCACTCGCCGCGGTCACGCCGGAGGCACATGCGGTACTCGATCGCTATGTCGACGTGTCGGGCGGCCGCGCCGCGTGGGAGAAGACGCGCGTGATGCACTTCACCGGCACGCTCAGCGCGTACGGTCTCAGCGGTACCATCGAGGGCTGGCGCGAGGCCCCGGACAAGCAGGCGAGTATCGTGGTCATCGGGCCGTTCACCATGCGCGACTGGACGAGCGGCGCGGGTTCATCTCGCACCGATCCCAACGGCAAGGTCATCCGTCTCGACGGAAAAGATCTCGAGGACGCCGTGGGCACCGCCTGGTTCGACAACGAGCGCTGGCTCGAGCCCGACCAGGGCGGCGGCACCATCACCGTCTCGGGCGACGTCACCGATTCGCTCGGCACGTTCACCGTGCTCGACGTACAGGCGCCGACGGGCCGCAAAACGCAGCTCTACTTCGACCGCAAGACGGGGCTGCTGGTGCGCTCGATCGCGAAGCAAGACCAGATGAGCATCATGGTGACCAACTCCGACTTCCGCGTGGTGGGCGGTTGGAAGATGGCGTTTAAGTCCGTGCAGGAAGTGCCGGGAATGCCCGCCAACACCGCCGTCATCCAGATCGAGCACATCGATCTCCTGACGGACATCCCGGACGCGCAGTTCACCCCCGCCGCGGCGCCGGGAACCGCGGGACTGACGTGGCTCAAGACCGACGGTCGCGCCCGGATTCCGTTCGATTATGTGGGTCGTCACGTGTGGCTGCGCGCCGCCGTGAACGGACGCCCGCCGGCCAATTTTGTGTTCGACACCGGCGCGAGCATATCGGTGATCGACAGCACGTATGCCGCCGGGGTCGGACTGGCAACGACGGGCGAGATGCAGGCGATGGGCGGCGCGTCCTCGACGGGCCGCGCGTCGTTCGCGACCGTCGACACGTTGCGCATCGCCGCTCCTGATGGGGACGGCATCGAGGTCCACGGCGTCAAGGTCGCCGTGGTCAGTTTGAATCCGCTGCTGGCTCCGTTCTTCTGGCGCGACTGCGCGGGCATCGTGGGTTTCGACGTGATCAACCAGTTCGTCACGCGTCTGGACTACGACGGTCATCAGCTCTTCTTCTTCGACCCGAAGACATTCCACTACGACGGCAAGGGTACCGCGGTCCCGATGACGCTCGCAGGCAACGTGCCGGTCGTGCGCATCAAGGTGGACGGCGCCTTCGAGGGTGGCGCCCGCGTGGACGTCGGTAGCGACGCGCTCCTCGACCTGCACACGCCGTTCGTCAAAAAGAACGACCTGGTCGCCCGGGCGCGGAAGAGCATTCCGACCATGATGGGTGGCGTGGGCGGCATGTCTCAGAGCCGGCTGGCGCGCATGAAGTCGGTCGCGCTGGGACCGTACCGGATCGCCGATCCCCTGGTCGGGCTTTCGAGCACGGAGAGCGGCGCACTCGCGAGCGAGGACTATGCCGGCAATATCGGAAACAGACTGCTCGAACGCTTCACCGTCACGCTCGACTACGAGCGGCGGCAGATCTGGCTGGAACCGGGCGCACACTACAACGAACGCGCGAACTACTCGCGGCTCGGCGCGCGCTTCGCGAAAATCGGGGACGACGTGCGCGTGGCGGAAGTGATCGCCGGATCACCGGCGGAGAAAGCCGGCCTGAGACAGGGCGACGTGGTGACGGAGATCGCCGAACACCCGATCGCCTCGTTCGATCGCGACCAGCTCGAACGCCAGTTCGAGGAGGGAAAACCGGGTACGAAAGTCACCATGACCGTAATGCGCAACGGAAAGCCCGTAAAGCTGACCGCGAAACTTCGGGATATCCTGTAGTCGGGCCGGGAACACCCTATGAAAGCCGGCACCAAACTCGGTCCCTACGAAATCCTCTCGCCGCTCGGCGCGGGCGGGATGGGCGAGGTTTATCGCGCGCGCGACACGCGTCTGGGTCGCGACGTTGCAATCAAGGTGCTGCCCGACGCGTTCGCGTCCGACTCCGAACGCCTGGCGCGCTTCGAACGCGAGGCGCGGCTCCTGGCCACACTCAATCATCCGAACATCGCCAGCATCTACGGACTCGAAGAAGTCGACGGCGCACGCTATCTCGTGCTCGAGTTCGTCGACGGCGAGACACTGGCGGCGCGCATTGCGCGCGGCGCACTCCCGCTCGACGAAACGATTGCGATCGGCGTGCAGATCGCGGCGGGCGTGGAAGCGGCGCACGAGAACGGCGTCATCCACCGCGACCTGAAACCGGGCAATGTCATGCTGACACCCGACGGCCGCGTGAAGGTCCTCGATTTCGGACTCGCGACCAGCGGTGGCGGAAGTGCCAGCGGCTCCGATCCCAATCTGTCGCATTCGCCCACACTCACCCACCAGACGACCCGCGCGGGCGTGATCCTGGGCACGGCGGCCTACATGAGCCCGGAACAGGCGCGCGGTCGCGGTGTCGACCGCCGCACCGATATCTGGTCGTTCGGCTGCGTGCTCTACGAATGTCTGACAGGAAGATCGCTGTACGAAGGCGAGACGGTCTCCGATTTGATCGCCCGCATTCTCGAGCGCGAACCCGACTGGAGCGCGCTGCCGGCGAACACGCCGCCGCGCGTGCGCGAGTTGTTGAAGCGGTGCCTGCGCAAGGACCCGAAGGAGCGCCTGCGCGACATCGGGGACGCGCGTCTGGAGTTGTCGGACGTACACGCCGGCGGCGATGCCCCCGCGGCCACTGCGTCGGCCGGGAAGTCGCGCGCAAGCCGCATGCCGTGGATAATCGCGAGTGCCGTACTCGCGGTCGCGCTGGTGGCCGCCGTGATGATGCGCCCGTCGCCGCAGGCGCCGGAAACGCGGACGATGCGCGTGTCGGTACCGCTGCCGCGAACGCTCGAAGTCAGCGGTGAAGTGCCCGACGTCACGCTCTCGCCGGATGGCCGGTCGATCCTGTGCATGGCCACGGATTCCACCGGCACGAATCGCCTGTACCTGCGGGCGCTGGCCGCGGCGGAGTTTCGCGTGTTACCGGGAACCGAAGGCGCGGTGATTCCATTCTGGTCGCCGGACGGGCGCAACATCGCCTTCTTCTCCGGGGGCAACCTCAAGCGGATGAGCGTGGACGGCGGCTCGACGCAGATCCTGTGTCCGGCGCCGGCGCCGCGTGGCGGCGCGTGGAGTCCGGACGACCAGATCGTCTTCCAGCCCAACGCGTCGGGACCGCTCATGCGGGTTCCGGCCAGCGGCGGTGCGCCGATGGTCGCAACCACGCTGGACACGACGCGCGGCGAAACGGCGCACCGGTTTCCGAGCTTTCTTCCCGACGGGAAACATTTTCTCTACGTCGCCCTGCCGGGAAATGACGACGGCGAGGACACGCGCATCGGCACGCTGGGCGACGTGACGCCCGGGCCGATCGTGCTCCGGTCGAAGAACATCGCGACGTATTCGGATCCCGGATTCCTGCTGTTCAATCAGAACGAATCCGTCGTCGCCCAACCGTTCGACCCGGGCGCGCGCCGTCTCACGGGTGCGCCGCGGCTGGTGGCGAATCTCTACAATGTGTCCGGTTCGTATTCGGGCTCGCCGGTGGTCATGGCATCCCGAAACGCCACGCTCATCCAGCGCGAACCGAAATCCGAAGGCATGAAGATTGTCCTCGAGGATCGCCAGGGCAAGGTGGCCCGCGAACTCTCGTTGCCGAAGGGGCGCTACAGTACGCCGTCGTTTTCGCCCGACGGAAAACGCATGGCGGTGACGTTTGCCCGCCCGGATGAGGCGGAAGAGCGGGTCTGGCTGATCGACATCGCGCGCAGCATCTCCACGCGCTTCGCCTTCGACGGGCAGTACGACCAGGCCCCGCAATGGACGCGCGACGGAACCCGGGTCATCTGGGGATCGGACCGTCCCGGCGGGCGCGATCTCTACTGGAAGGCATCCGACGGTTCGGGCAACGAAGAACTGTTTGCGGATGTTCCGAACCTGTTCAACGACCCGGAGTCGGTGACGTCCGACTATGTCGTGTACCGGTCGTTGAGCGGCGTGACCAACGAGGATATCTGGATCGTCCCGCTCAAGGGCGAGCACGTGCCCAAGCCGCTCATCCGGACGCCGTTCAACGAGATCGACGCCACGGTGTCGCCCGACGAAAAGTGGATGGCGTACCGCTCGGACGAATCGGGCCGTTTCGAAGTCTACGTGGTGGCGTTTCCGGAGCCCGCGAGCAAGGTTCGCGTGTCCAGCGACGGCGCGACGCCGGGTGTTAACAGCACGCTGACTCTGATCCAGTGGCGCGCCGACGGCCACGAACTCTATTATATCGGCGGCGACGGGCGTACGCTGATGGCGGTTCCGGTGGAAACGGGGCCGTCCTTCCATGCCGGAACCCCGCGACCGTTGTTCCGCTTCGGACGCGAGACGGTGGCCGCACGCACGTCGCCCGACGGGCAGACTGTCGCGGTCGTCGTGCCGGCCGAAACCAACACGCTGTCCATCCTCAATCTGGTGATCAACTGGGCCTCGGAGCAACAGGCACGATGAACCTCACCCCCGGCACGCGACTCGGTCCCTACGAAATCCTCTCGCCGCTCGGCGCGGGCGGCATGGGCGAAGTCTATCGCGCGCGCGACACGCGGCTGGGCCGCGACGTGGCGGTCAAAGTGTTGCCGACGCACCTGTCGTCGAACGCGGAAGTGCGCGCGCGCTTCGAGCGCGAGGCGAAGACGGTCTCGTCGCTCAATCATCCCCACATCTGCACGCTCTTCGACGTCGGCCGCGACGGGGACACCGACTACCTGGTCATGGAGTTGATCGACGGCGAGACGCTGGCGGCCCGTTTGACAAAGGGTGCGATGCCCGCGCAAGAGGTCATCAAGCTCGGCATTCAGATCGCCGACGCGCTCGACCGCGCGCACAAGGCCGGCATCGTCCACCGCGATCTGAAACCCGGCAACGTGATGCTGACCAGGTCGGGTGCCAAGCTGATGGACTTCGGACTCGCGCGTACCGCCGGGCTGGGATCGGGCTCGTCGAGCGGCGCGTCGCTCGAAGCGCTCACGCAGTCGCCGACAATGGCACAGCCGCTCACGGCGGAAGGGACCATTGTCGGGACCTTCCAGTACATGTCGCCCGAGCAACTGGAAGGCAAGGAAGCCGACGCGCGCAGCGACCTCTGGGCGCTGGGGTGCGTGCTCTACGAGATGGCGACGGGCAGGCGCGCCTTCGAGGGCAAGAGCCAGGCGTCGTTGATCGGCGCCGATCATGAACTCCGAACCCGCGCCGATCTCGCAGTTCGCCCCCATGAGTCCACCCGCGCTGGAGCGTCTGGTCAAACAGTGCCTCACGCGCGACCCCGACGAGCGCTGGCAGTCGGCCGGCGACGTGCGCCGCGAACTCGAATGGATTTCGGTGGGCTCGTCACAGAGCGCGGCGCCCGGCCTGCCCGCGCGACGTCGCCGGATATCGCGCGGATGGATCGGCATCGCCGCGGGAGCCGCGATCGCGCTCCTTGCGATCGCGTATGCGTTCGGGCCGGGGCGCGCCCGCGAGGTCGAGACGCCGCTGATGCGCTTTTCGCTGGAGGCGCCGCGGGGCACGACGCTGGCGGCTCCCGCCGAGACGGCGATCTCTCCGGACGGCACCACGCTCGCGTTCGTCGCCAGCGACAGCAGCGGCACCGACCACGTCTACGTCCGCCCGCTGGCCAATCCCAACGCGCGGCTGGTGCCGGGAACCGAAAACGGAGCGCTTCCGTTCTGGTCGCCCGACGGCCGCACGCTCGCGTTCTTCTCCAATGGGAAGCTGCGCAAGGTCGTGCTGGACGGGAGTGCGCCGGTGGCATTGTGCGATGCCGAGGACCCGCGCGGTGGCGCGTGGTCGCCCGGCGGCGCCATCGTCTTCGCGCCCAACAACCAGGGTGGAATCGTGCGCGTGTCCGCCAACGGCGGCACCCCGACGCCCGTGACGCAACTGGACGCGGCCAACGGCGAGCGTGGACATCGGTATCCGCAGTTCTTGCCCGACGGAAAACATTTTCTCTATGTTGCGATCGGCGCCGGCGACGACGTCACCACCTACGCGGCCTCGATCGACGGGGGTGCGCCCGTGGAAGTGTGTAAGGGGGGATCCGCGGCGCGCTGGGCACCTCCCGGCCACGTGATCTATCTCGACACCGGCGTGAACTCGCCACTACGGCGCCTGGTCGCCCGGCGTTTCGACCCGAAGACGCTGCGCGTGTCCGGCGACGCCGAACTCGTGCTCGATGACGTCAAGGCGAACAACTTCGGCTACGCGAATGCGGTCGCGAACGATCGCGGCATGCTGGTGGTCCAGCACTGGACCGCTCCGCACGCACGGCTGGAATGGAGAGATCGCCGCGGCGCCGTCGTAGGGGTGGCCATGGACGATGTCCAGGAGCCCAACGGCGTGCTCAGCCCGGACGGCAAGCGGCTCGCGCTGGCCGGCCCGAGCCCGGGCGATCTCTTCGTGATCGATCTGGAAAGCGGCGTGTCGACCCGTCTCACCTTCGAGAACAAGAACGTGACGTCCGTCCTGTGGTCGCCCGACGGAAAGCGGCTCGTATTTTCGCGGTTGTTTCCCTCGCGGGGCTGGCAGATCTACGCCAAAGCGGCGGACGGCACCGGTCCCGACTCACTCGTGTTCCACGCTCCGGGGATCTTGAACTACGCGTCGAGCTGGTCGCGGGACGGGCGCTGGATCGTGGCGCAGTGCGCGGATACCAGTGGCGACTTCGACCTGTGGAAGATTCCGATGACGGGGGACGGGAAGTCGAACGTTTATCAGCGCACGCCCGCCCAGGAACAGGGGGCGTCGTTCTCGCCCGGACGGAAAGTGCGATCGCCTACCGGGCGGACGAGAACGGGAAGCCGGCGCTCTATGTGCAATCGTTCCCGAACCCGGGCGCGAAATACCAGGTGACGATCAAGGACCCGGCCGTTGCGCGCTGGTCCGAGCGCGGCGATGAGGTGCTGGTTCTCACCACCGACAATGAACTCTTCTCGGTGAAGGTTTCAACGGCGAACGGTTTCCGCCAGGGCGCGACGACGCGTCTGTTCCAGTTGGCCCCGCTCGCGCTCCTCATCGACGCCGAACCCGGGGCGCAACGGTTCCTCACCGCAATCGTAAAGGATGCGTCGTCGTTCTCGCGGCTCGAGATCGTGTTGGGCTGGACCCAGCTACTCGACAAGGGGAACTAGCGCCTGCGCCGTTTTCCCGGTATTCTCCCTTCCGTTGTCCATGAATCTCACTCCCGGCACGCGACTCGGTCCCTACGAGATCCTCGCGCCCCTGGGCGCGGGGGGGATGGGTGAGGTCTATCGCGCGCGCGACACGCGGCTGGGCCGGGACGTCGCGGTCAAGGTGCTGCCGACGCACCTGTCCTCGAACCCGGAAGTGCGCGCGCGCTTCGAGCGCGAGGCGAGGACGATCTCGTCGCCTGAATCATCCCCACATCTGCACGCTCTTCGACGTGGGTCGCGACGGCGAGATCGATTACCTCGTGATGGAGTTGATCGACGGCGAGACGCTCGCCTCAGCGGCTCGCGAAAGGCCCGCTCCCGTTCGGCGAGGTGCTGCGCTCGGCGCCCAGATCGCCGACGCGCTGGACCGCGCGCACCGCGCGGGGATCGTCCACCGCGACCTGAAGCCGGGCAACGTCATGCTGACCCAAGACGGCGCGAAGCTCATGGACTTCGGCCTCGCGCGGGCGGCGGGTGTCCGGGTCGGCGGGCAGCCGGCGCGTCGCACCGACGCGTGACGCAGTCGCCGACCGTCGCGCATCCCTGACCGCGGAAGGGACGATCGTCGGGACGTTCCAGTACATGTCGCCCGAGCAGCTGGAAGGCAAGGAGGCCGACGCGCGCAGCGACATCTGGGCGCTGGGCTGCGTGCTCTACGAGATGGCGACGGGCAAGCCGCGCGTTCGAGCGGCAAGAGCCAGGCGTCGTTGATCACGTCGATCATGAGGACAGAGCCCGCGCCGATCTGCAGGTCGCAGCCGATGACGCCGCCCGCGTTGGACCGGCTCGTGCGGCGCGTGCCTGCACAAGGATCCCGAGGATCGTTTGCAGAGCGCGCACGACGTCAAATTGCAACTGGCGTGGATCGCCGAGGGCGGGTCGCCGGCGGGAGTGCCGAAAGTCGTCGCGCGCCGTCGCCGGGGGCGCGAACGCCTCGGCTGGGTGATCGCCGTCGTGCTCGCGCTGGTCGCCGGCCTGCTGGGGCGCGGTCTCGTGATGAACACCCGCCACGACGATCGCGTGACGCGCACGACGATCGGTGCGGCGCCCGGGACGCGTCTGGAAATCACCGGCGACGATTCCGGCCCGCCGGCGATTTCCCGGACGGTACGATGCTGGTGTTTTCCGCCCTCGGTGGTGGCGCCGGCAAGCGACTCTGGCTGCGCCGGCTCGACGAGCTGGTCGCGCATCCGCTTCCCGGCACCGAAGAGGCGAGCTACCCGTTCTGGTCGCCGGACAGTCGCTCGATCGGGTTCTTCAGTCCGGCCCGGATCAAACGCATCGACCTCGCCCAGGGCTCGGTGACGACCGTCACGGATTCGATCGATGCGTCGCGCGGCGGCACGTGGTCGCGCGACGGGGTGATTCTGTACACGCCGACGTTCACCAGCGGTCTCTATCAGGTTCCGGCGTCCGGCGGTCCGCGCCATGAAGTCACGAAACTCGACTCCACGTTCGAGACCACGCAACGGTTTCCGTTACTTCCTGCCCGACGGAAAGCACTTTCTCTATCTGTCCGCCAATCACGAAGACGCCGGATGGCAACACCTCGGCGATTTTCTACGCGTCGCTCGACGGACACGACAAGCGCCGCTTGTTCTCGTGCAAGAGCAGCGCGATTTACTCCAACGGGTTCATCCTCTTCGTTCGCGACAGCACGCTGATGGCGCAGGCGTTCGACCCTGCGAGCGGCAAGATCTCCGGCGCGCCGCGCGTCACGCGCGAAACCGTTCAGATCGATCGGTCGACCTGGAACGCCACCATCACGGCATCGGACAACGGGATTCTGGTCTACGGACTCGGGGGACGCGCGGGCACCAATCGGCTCATCTGGTTCGATCGCTCGGGCGCGCGTATCAAGACGCTGACCGGGCTCGGCAACATTCTCAACATCGATCTCTCGCACGACGGCCGCCGTGTCGCGTACGAGTGGCAGCAGTTGCCGCTGGCGGTATTTGGAGCATCGACGTGGTCACGGGGACGCGATCGCGCATCACCACCAATCCCGACGACGAAACCTTCCCGTCTGGCTGGCCGACGGAAAGCGCGTGGCCTACGCCGGCCGGCGGGACGAGCGCTACCGGCTGTTCATCACGCGGGCCGACGGGTCCGGGACCGAGACGCAATGGCTCGAGGATCCGAAAGAGGACGTCTGGCCCGTCGCAACCTCCGCGGACGGCGTGTGGATGGCGTGCGGAAAAGGCGTCGCATCGGGCACACCGCACGGCGAACTGTGGATGGCGCCGGTCGCGGGAAACGGCCCGCCCCGCAAGCTCATTCCCGCATCGGACGGTTTCGCAGGTGCGAGCTTTTCTCCGGACGCCAAATGGCTCGCCTTCGCCGCGACTGTGTCGGGCCGGCTTGAAGTGTACGTTTCGCCGCTGCCCGCGAGCGGCGACGGGCTGCCCGCGCGCTGGCAGGTGTCGGATAACGGCGGCGATCGTCCGCGCTGGCGCAGTGACGGAAAAGAACTACTACTCCGACCGCCCCGACGGCATGATCATGGCCGTCACCGTGGACGGCTCGCGACCGGAATTCCACGTGGTGAGTGAAAGGCCGCTCTTCCAGGCATTCCAACGCATCATCAACCAGACGCTGGGCGTGACGCCGGACGGCGAACACTTCGTCGTCAACGCGCTGGGCGGCGACGAAGGCGAGCCCCTCGCCGTCGTGACCAACTGGACCGCCGCGATCCCCGGCGAGTAGTCGTCGCGCCCCGGCGCAGGTCGAGCTCGCCGTCCGCGCGCGCGATCGTGGACAGGCGCGCCCCCATCGGTTAGTCTCACCGCTTCCTATGAATCTCACGCCCGGAACCCGCCTCGGTCCCTACGAGATCCTCGCCCCGCTCGGCGCAGGCGGCATGGGCGAGGTGTACCGCGCCAGGACACGCGCCTCGGCCGCGAAGTGGCGGTCAAGGTGCTGCCGCAGCACCTCTCGGCGACGCCGAGGTGCGTGCGCGCTTCGAGCGCGAGGCGAAGACGGTCTCGAGCCTCAACCACCCGAACATCTGCACGCTCTTCGACGTCGGCCGCGAGGGCGACACCGACTACCTGGTGATGGAGCTGATCGAGGGCGAGACGCTGGCCGAGCGTCTCGCGCAAGGGTCCGCTGCCGCTCGCTGAGCTGCTGCGCGATCGGTGCGCAGATCGCCGACGCCCTCGACCGCGCGCATCGCGCCGGCGTCGTCCACCGCGACCTCAAGCCCGGCAACGTGATGCTCACCCGGTCCGGGCGCCAAGCTCATGGACTTCGGCCTGGCCCGCGCCGACCGGCCTGGCCGGCCCGGCGCGGCAGCGGCGTCGACGCATGGCCGCGCTCACGCAGTCGCCGACCGTCGCGCAGCCGCTGACCGCCGAGGGCACGATCGTCGGGACCTTCCAGTACATGGCGCCCGAGCAGCTCGAGGGCAGCGAGGCCGACGCGCGCAGCGACATCTGGGCGCTGGGCTGCGTGCTCTACGAGATGGCGACCGGGCGGCGCGCGTTCGAGGGCCGAGCCAGGCGTCGCTGATCGGCGCGATCATGGACGCCGATCCGATACCGCCCTCGACCAGCAGCCGCGAGTCCGCCGCTCGATCGACTGATCGCGACTGTCTCGCCAAGGATCCCGACGAGCGCTGGCAAAACGCGGGTGACCTGCGGCGCGACCTGCGGCGGATCGCCCAGCATCCGGCGGGCGACGTGGCGAAATTTGGCGCTGCCTGGCGGTATATTCCGCGCGCGGTTGATTGCGATCATCGGTGCGGTCGCGCTGACGGGCGCGCTGGCGGGTTTTGCCGCCGGTCATCGCCGCCGCACCGCGCCGCCGGCTCCGGACCCGATTGCGTTCACGCTGGCGCCGCCGCCAGGCGCGCGTTTTCGGTTTACGATCGAAGAGGACGGCGTTCAACTCGCGCCACCGGTGGTGTCTCCGGACGGGCGGCGTGTGGTGTTCGGCGTTGTCGACTCGGACGGAATCCGTCGGCTGTTGATTCGCGATCTGGACAACATCGAATCGCGGGCGGTGTCGGGAAGCGAGGATTCGCGATGTCCTTTCTGGTCGCCCGACGGGCAATCGGTGGGATTCTTTGCGGGGTGCAGTTTCCAGACGCTCGCCTTGAGCGGCGCGGCCCCCGTGGCCGTGGCCGCAAACGCCGCCGACCCGCGCGGTGCGTCCTGGGGTGCCGACGGGACCATCCTGTACGCGCCCTCGCCCAACTCCGGGCTCTTCGAAATTCCGGAGGAAGGTGGAACGCCGGTGCAGGTGACGGTCCCCTAGACCACGATTCCGGATGTGTCCCACCGCTGGCCGATGTTCCTGCCCGACGGCGAGCACTTCGTGTTTCTCCTGTGGACGAACAGTGCCGTGCTGCGCGATTCGGTCGGCGGTATCTACGTCGGATCGACCCGCAATCGCGAGACGCGGCGCATCAGTACCGCGCCGTCCAGCGCGTGGTTCGTCGCCGGCGACCTTTTTTTCGCACGCGAGCGCATGCTGATGCGCGCGCCGCTCCACCTCGAGTCGCTCACGCTCGGCACGCCCGTCGCAACCGGCGATCGCATCGATTGGGATTCGTCGACCGGGTTGGCGTTCATGCATCCTCCCACCGGGACGCTCACGTTGCGCCAGAACAATCCGGTGTCCAGCACGAGGCTGGTGTGGTTCGATCGAACCGGTGTGCCCACGGACTCCGTTGGCGAGCGGATGAGTTATCAGAGATTAGCGATCGCACGGCATGCTGCGTGTGGGGTCTTGTCGGTCAATGACGCCGCCACCGGAAGCAACGATATCTGGGTGATGGACTTCAGTCGCGGCCTCTCGACGCGTTTTACCCGCGATCCGGCGGATGAAGCCGATCCGGCGATCTCGGCGGACGGGCGCGGCCTCGCTTATATTTCGGATGTCGGCGGGCCGTATCACGTGTTCACCGGCCCCGTCGACCAGAGCAAGCCGGTTGAGCGCATTTCGCCGCCCGCCGAGGACTGGACCCTCCTCGACTGGTCACGCGACGGTGCCCTGATGTTGCTGGCAACGGCGTCGGATTCCCCGGGGTGCCTCATGTCGGCACGCGCGCGTGCAAACCCTGCACACCGTGGCGGGCTCACTGGCGAGCAGGGGGTGCTTTTCTCCCCGATGCGCACTGTATCGCTTACGGGTCGAGCGAGTCGGGGCGGGACGAGGTTTACGTCCGGCCTTACCCCGGGCCCGGCGGTCAGTGGCAGGTTTCCACCGATGGTGGAGTCACCCCCCATTGGAGCAACGACGGCCGTGAAATCGTCTATCTCGATACCAACGGAAATCTGATGGCCGCGGATGTGCAGTCGCAGGCCGAATTCCGCACGGGGGAAGCCGCATCGGCTGTTCCGCGTGGGTCCGAGAACGCCGTGGGCGATCACCGGTGATCATCGCCGGGTCCTGATTGCGGTACGCGTCGGCGGTCAAGTCGAACCACCGCTGAAGGTCGTCACCCGCTGGACGCAGTCACAGAAGCGCTAACTTCCCCGCGTGAACGGAGGTGATGACCCATGACCGACAAGGACCGTCTGTTCAGACTCACCAGTTCGCGGCATGCGCCGGTTGAGCCTCCAAATCAGCGCAGCGGGACTGCGTGAGTCACTCTCGAAGCTCCCCGCGCCGGTCGACCCCAACGTGCTCGTGGGTCACGCCGGCAGCGACGACGCCGGGGTGTATGGCCTGTCGGACGAACTGGCGATGGTCCTGACGGTGGACTTCTTTACCCCCATCGTGGACGACGCCTACGACTACGGCCGCGTCGCGGCGACCAATTCGATCTCCGACATCTACGCGATGGGCGGCCGGCCGGTGGTGGCGCTCAACATCGCGGCGTTTCCGGAGACGAAGTTGCCGGCCGACGTACTGCGCGAAATCATTCGCGGCGGCGCCGACGTCGCGCGCGCGGCGGGCGTGTCGATCGTGGGCGGTCACACCGTCAACGATCCCGAGGTGAAGTATGGCCTCGCCGTCGTTGGCATGATCGATCCGCGCCGCGTGGTGCGTAACGCCGGCGCGCGCGGGGGACCGTCTCGTGCTGACCAAGCCCATCGGCACCGGTGTGCTCGCGACCGCGCTCAAGGCCGGTGCGTTGTCGGCGGAGCGCACGAAGCGCCTGGTCGACGTCATGACCCTGCTGAATCGCGACGCGTCGGAAGCGATGCTCCGTCACCACGCCCACGCGTGCACGGACATCACCGGCTACGGGCTCGCCGGCCACGCCCGCGAGATGGCAGAGGCGAGCGGCGTGTCGATCGTGCTGCGCGCGGCCGATGTCCCGTTGATCGATGGCGCCGCCGAGGCCGCGTCGCAGGGCTACCTCACCGGTGGCGGTAAGAACACACGCAAGTTCCTCGAGGGTGCGGTCCGCATCGCGCCGACGGTGGGGGAGACCCCGACGGCGCTCATGTTCGACGCGCAGACGTCGGGCGGGCTCTTGATCGCGGTTCCGCCCGAGGAGACCGACGCACTCCTCGCGGAACTTCGCGCGAACCATCCTCAGGCCGCGATCGTAGGCGAGTGCGTCGCGCGCGACGACGTCGCGGTCATCATCGAATAGTGGATTAGAAAACGCTGGCGCGCAGGAGCGGCGTCGCCGCGTCGGGTGCCTGGACGACGGTCGTGCGGTTGTCGAGCCCGTTCATCAACGCCTCGTGGATGCGGCTCATGTACGCGTCACGGACCGCGTCGAAGCGGGCGATCTGGGCGGGCCCGACCGGTTCCATCGCCGGAAGTTGCAGCGACCGCGAGTTGACCCACACACCGTTCCTGGTGACGCGATAGCAGACGTGCGGCGCCGTCGCCCAGCCCGTCATGCCCACGTAGCCGATCAACTGGCCTTCGGTCACGCGCACCCCGCGACGGATCCCCTTCGCGAAGCCCGACATGTGCAGGTAGTACGTTTCGATCTCGCGGTTGTGGTGGATCTTGACGTAGTTGCCGTTGCCGCTGGTGTACTGCGCCGCCACGATGACACCGTCGCCGGTGGCGTAGATCGGCGTTCCCGTCGGCGCGGCGTAGTCGGTGCCGTAGTGCGGCTTGTACACGTGCTGGATCGGATGGAAGCGGCGGTGGCTGAAGCTCGACGAGATGTGCGTGAACTTGAGCGGCGCCCGGCGCATCGATTTCTGCAGCGACTTGCCGTCCAGGTCGTAGTACGCGACCTGCGTGCTGCCCGACTTGAAGCGGACGGCGTCGTATTCGCGCCCGGAGTTGACGATCCGCGCGGCGAGCACGTTGCCGACCGCGGAATAGCCGGTATCATATTCGCGCGTTTCGTAGAGCAGGACGTATTCGTCGCCCTCGCGCAGGTCCTTGGCGAGATCGATCGTCCAGCCGAAGATCTCGTCCAGCGAACTGGCGAGTTCCGTTTCCGCGCCCTGATCCTGCAGCGACGCGTACACCGAGTTGCTGATGGTCCCGTGGGTGACGTGATAGGTCACCTCGTACGGAATCTGCGCGAGCGCGGCCGCGTAACCGTCTTCGTTGTGGCACACCCGGACGTAGTCGGCGATCCCCGTATAAAGGAGAAGCGAGTCCACGCCACCGTCGGCCGCCGGGTACAGGTCAAAATTCTGTCCCGGCCGCACGCGGCGCCAGTCGAAGGTCCGGCGCGTATCGCGCGTGAGCTGATCGATGTCGAATGCGCTGACCCCGAGGCGGCGCAGTTCCACGTAGAGCGAACTGTTTCGGCCGATGGTCCCGCGGACGGGTTCGCGAGCGGGCGCCGGCGGCGCCTTGTAGACGCCGACTCCGCCTGCCGGAACCGGTTGGCCCGGGGCCACCCAGCCGGCGATCTCGGGGTCGATTGCCCCAATATGGCTCATTACCGGCCGGACGAAGACATCGCGGCCCGCATAGAGAACCAGCGCCGTCAACGCGAGGGCAAGGGGGGTGGCTTTTCGGTGCGTCATTAGCTAATCCAAATATTTGTATGGAGTTACTACGAGGCCTGCGTTCCCGATAGTCGGCCATTCGGCCGGTCGAGGCAAGCGCTTTTTTGGCTCCGCCGGGGACAGTGCAACTTCCATTCCCTGGATGAGGCCTCGGGACGGGATCCCCGAAAACCGAAACCGCCGATCGCATGAGCGACCGGCGGTCTCGTCAGGGGCGGCGAATCGCGGATTGCCGCCGTGAGTCTATTGTAGTGCCGCGGTGAGCGGCGCCCCAAGGTCTTTCTCAACGATACAGGGCTTTGATGGCACCCCAGGTCGAATTCCGGATCGCGAGCGGCATCGTGGGCGTGAACAGGGTCGTCTCCGTGGGAACGTTTCCCTGGCAGCTGATCTCGACGCATGCCCCGAGGTGATCGGGGCGGAAGTCGACCCACATGTACGATCCGGAGAACGAATACTCGACTCCGGGTGACAGCAGCAGTTCAATCCCGGCCTGCGCCGATTCCTTCGATAACATGTAGTGCGTGGTGCCGGAGACGGGCGGGGCGACGTAGAGGTCCACGAACCACGTCGTGCGACACGGCGCGGGTCCACAATTGATGCGCTCGAAGTCGGAAGAAAGACTCACGTTGACCCGAACCGTACCGCCGGTTCCCAGGCCGACGGCGGTGGCAACCCAAGTGTTCGCCAGGGCGGGCGTCGCCGTCATCATCAAGGCCATGAGCACGCCAGGCAACCGTCTTGACATCGCCGATCATCTCCTTTGGGGCGCTATTTCAATAGTACCAGCTTCCGAGTCTGGGCGGGGGTCCCGTCCACGACCAGGCGGGCGAAGTAGATGCCGGACGGCACCGGACGTCCGCCCACGGTCGATCCGTCCCACTGCGCGACGTATGTTCCGGGCCGCCGCGCCGCATCGACGACCGTCGCCACGCGCGCGCCGGTGACCGAGTAGATCGTCAGCGTGACCCGAACCGACGCCGCGCCGGATGTTCCGCCGACGACGTAGGGGATGTGCGTCGACGGATTGAATGGATTGGGATAGTTCGCCCCGAGACCGGTCTCGTACGCCCGCGGCGCGTTCGCGGCGGTCAGGGTCGACACGGTTCCGTCGCGCGAATTGCTCCAGCGGCTGGCCTGGTTGTCGGCGTCGAGCGCGCGAACGCGGAACCGCCACACGCCGGTCAACGGCGGGACGAAGTCATAGGTGGTGTCCGCCGACGCCGACGCGATCGTCGAAAGGCTCGCGCACGTCGAAACCGGGTTGATGTTGTCGATGGAGAAGCCCGTTCCCAGGAACGCGCCGTCGGTGATGTACGCAAAACGGAGCATGATCTCCTGGCCAAGGTAAGCGGTCAGCGGGAAAGTCGCGCTTACCCATCCGGGCGACGACCCGGTCCACCCGAAGCCGCGGTTGTTGCCGTACGGATTGAACGCGGTCGTGATGTTGCCCGCGATCGGCGTCCACGATTGGCCCTGATCGGTGCTGACGTCGACGTAGCCGTAGTCGTAGTTGCTCTCGACGTTATACGTGATCTTGAAACTGAGCGTGTCGCTGGCCGCATCCACGATGAACGGCCGGGCCATCACCAGCGTGTGCGACGCGCTGTTGGCGTTACCGGAAAAATATCCGCCACCGCTGAACCCCGACGCCGTGTAGGAGAAACCGCTCGACACCCAGCCCGTGAGGCCCGGCGAGGCCGAGTCGCTGAAGAACGACGGATTCCGGCAGGTCTCGATCTCATAGTGCGTCGTCGGATTGGGATCGACGGGATCGGGAGCCGTCCACGACAGGTGCGTGATCCCGTTGCCGTACGGCGAGCCGGTCGCGTACTGCGAGGGTTGGTATGGGCCAACCACCTGATAGGGGTTACCCGCGAATTTCAACAGCTTGAGGTTCATCGGGAGCAGGAGATCGAACGTCGGCTGGATATACGATTCCGCCGGCCCGAAACCGCCCTGCGCCGAGCTGTTGATCTCCGGTGTGAACGCGAAGATCTTGTTCTTGCTCGACTGCTGACCGTAGCCCCAGTCGTCGGAATCGCCGTTGGTGATGTAGATCGCGCCGCTCGCGGGATTGCCCGCCAGGTAGCCGTTCTCCTGAACGAGCGAATCGCCCAGCGCCTCGTAGACGTCTTGGTCCGGCGTATTGCCGTAGATATAGCCCCAGGGATACAGCAGCAACTCGCCGTAGCTGTGATAGGAGAGCCAGGTCGTGAACGAATGCGCGGTCACGAAATCGCGGATGGCCTGCGTTTCGGGTTCCGAGAACGGCCCGGATCCCCGGTAGGTCTCGCTGGCCGTCGACGGCGACGAGCCGACGTTGTCGTAGCCCCATTCGAAACTGTAGTTCCGGTTCAGATCGACGCCGTACGTCCCGTTGCCGTTGTCCCGCCGGTTCTTGCGCCACCACGAGTTGGAACTGCCCGCGTGGTTCAACTCCACGTAGTAGTGCCCGTCGGGATTCACCATCGGAATGATGAAATCTCGCGGTTGTCGATGTAGTTGGTCACATCCGAATCCACGCCGTAGTTGGCGAGCAGGTACTCGGCGAACCGGAGCGGAATCTCCACACTCATCAACTCGCGCGCGTGGTGATCGCCGATGTAAAGAACCTCGGGTTCGGCTTCATCGACGGTGACGTTGTCGGAAATCTTGAGCACCGAAATATTGCGGCCCTCGAGGCTCAACCCGACCAGCGATTTCTGCGCGATCGCGGGATAGGCCGCGGCGAGGGCGGTCAGTGTCGATTCGGTCTCCGCGTAGGTATGGTACTGCCCTAGGTTGGCGTCGAGCGCCGCCACCGCGTGGGGCGCGAGGGCGCCCGTGTCCGACTGAATCACGGTCGACGGGTATGGCCGCGACCGCAGCCACGCGAGCTGCGCGTCGTCGACGAGCAGGTCGGCTCCGACCTTCGTGAACGCCAGAATTTCGATGTCCTGGGCGCGGATCTCCTCGATCTGTCGCGGCCCCTTGAGCGGAATGGTGACGACCGAGGAACCGGCGAAGGCAAAAATCGGGAAAAGGATGAGAGCCGAGAGCGTGGCTGCGGGTCCCACGATCCAACGACGACGACGATGGGCAATACGAAAGGAGGTTTTCATCCGCAAAGTATACCCAATGCGGGTCCGACCGACAACCCCGCGCGGGCGTTCGCGATGCGCGCACCGGATTCTCGTGGTCGCAATCGGGAGGGGAGACTAGAATAAGAACAACGGCGTCATGGAGAATCTTCTTAAGAAACAACTCGCCCAGATCAAGGCTCGCGCGCTGGCAATCGCCAGCCGGGCCGCCGCCGACACACCGCTGCCGGAAACCCGGGACACCTCCAACGAAATCGTCGACGCCGTGGTGAAGACCGGCGCCGTCGTCCGTGGCGCCGAATTCGAGGCGTCGCGCAAGCCACCGCGCTTCGCGTGGTGGCGCCGCCGTCGCGAGGTCCGCGCCAGCAACGAATACGGCTACGAAGGCGCATTTCAACGACTGCTGAGTTCGTTCGGGGACGAGGCCGCGGTGCCGATCGAAGAGGCGGTTCCGGGCGAACCGCAAGTCGCCGACGAGTCCGCGTTCTATCTGATTCGGGCGGCGGGCGACGCCATCGATACAACCGCGTCGGAGCAGGCATCTCGGTTCGCTGCGTTTCGTTCGTGGCCATCGGCAACGTTTTACACTCGCATCGGCGCGCAACCGATCTACGGCGTGCGCGAGTCGGTCGAGGTCACGGGCGAAGCGTCGCCGTCGTCGGTTCTCTTTCTCGATATCGAAACCGCCGGGCTGTCGGCGAATACGTACGTGTTTCTCGTGGGATTGATGTACTGGGCCGAGGGAGAGTTCCGCGTCGAACAGGTGTTCGCGCGCGACTATACCGAAGAAGAAGGACTGCTCCGCTACGTGCGATCGACGTTGGAACGCTTCGACACCGTGGTGACCTACAACGGCGCCGCGTTCGACTTGCCGTTTCTGCGGACGCGCATGACGGTGCACCGGATTCCCGACGTCGAGCCGGTGGGTCGGTCGACCTGTTGCACGCCGCACGCCGGGTGTTCCGGCCGACGCTCCCCAACTGCCGGCTGGTCACCGTCGAGGAACACCTGCGCGGCGTCGGGCGCGTCGACGATATTCCGAGCCGGTTCATCCCGCGCGCGTACCACGAGTTCGTCCGCAGTAAGGACGCGCGCGTCATGCGCAACGTCGTCTACCACAACCGCATGGACGTGTTCACCATGGCGGTGATTCTCAATCACATGGTCACCCGGTCGGACGTGGCACCGGTCGGGGCGGGCGGCGCCGGTAACGCGGAGGAAATGGCACCGCAGGAAAATCGGTTTGCCGCGCCGCCGTCCGGTGATACCATGTCGCCGCCGAACCCGCCTCACGAGGCCTTCTGATCGCGACGGACGCGCATCCCTGCGCGGTCTCCGCCGCCGGGATGGGATGCGATGAACGTCGAGAAGTTTCTCAAACATCTGGAATCATCGGAGTGGTACGACGGGCAGATCGTGCGCGTCGAGCGCTTGCCCGAACGCGCCGCGCGTTTCGCGACACTCGACCCGCCGGTACAACCGCGCATCGCGGCGGCGATCGGCGCCGATGGAATCGAACGCCTCTACACGCACCAGGCGCAGGCGATTCGTCATGCGCGCGCGGGCGAGCACGTCGTGGTCGTCACCGGGACCGCGAGCGGTAAGACGCTCTGCTACAACGTGCCCGTGCTGGAATCGATCCTCTCCGACCCAGGGTCGTGCGCGCTCTATCTGTATCCGACCAAGGCGCTCGCGCAGGATCAACTGCGCACGCTGACGCGCTACCTCGACGCCGACCCGTCTTTGCCGCTCATCACCGGCACGTACGACGGCGACACGCCGCCCAACGCGCGCCGCAAGCTCAAGAACGAGGCCAACGTCCTGTTGACCAATCCGGACATGCTGCATTCGGGCATCCTGCCCAACCATGGCACATGGGCGCGGTTCCTCGCGAAACTGAAGTACATCGTGGTCGACGAAGTGCATTCGTATCGCGGAACGTTCGGTTCCAACGTGGCGCACGTGCTCGGACGATTGAATCGTATTTGCGAACACTACGGGGCATCGCCGACATTTGTGTGCTCGTCCGCCACCATCCGTAACCCCCGCGAACTCGCCGACGTCTGACCGGACGCACGATGGCGGTGGTCGACGACAACGGGTCGCCGCGCGGACCCAAGGCGTTCGTCATCTGGAATCCGCCGTTCTTCGGCGGCGGCCGCGTGGAGCGCAAGAGCGCCAACGTCGAGGCGGCGCGTATTCTCTCCGAACTGGTTTCGGAGGATCACCAGGCGATCGCGTTCGTGCGAGCGCGGGTGGTTAAGCAGAAATCGTCGCGCGCTACGCGCAGGAGTTCGCGTCGCGTATCTCGCCAAGGCGCGCGAAGCTGATCAAGTCGTACCGGGGCGGATCTCCGGAGGAGCGTCGCCAGATCGAGCGCGCGTTGTTCTCGGGCGAACTGCGCGGGGTGGTCAGCACCAACGCGCTGGAACTGGGCATCGACATCGGCAGCATGGAAGCCGCGCTGCTGGTCGGTTACCCGGGCTCGATCGCGAGCACGTGGCAGCAGGCGGGACGCGCCGGCCGCGGCGCCGATCCGTCACTGGTGGTGCTATTGCCGTACGACTCGCCCATCGACCAGTACATGGCCAAGCATCCGGACTATTTCTTCGGCCGCTCGCCCGAGAACGCGGTGATCGATCCGCTGAACGCGCGCGTCGCGTGTTGAACCACGTGCGCGCGGCGGCCTTCGAACTGCCGATTCGCAAGGAAGACTGGCAGGAGTTCGGCGACTACTGCAGTCCGATTCTCAAGCTGCTCGAGGACGACGCCAGGTGCGCCGAGCCAGGGCGGGCAGTGCTTCTGGAGCGGACCCAACTACCCCAGCGCCGACGTGAGCCTGCGCAACATCGGCGACGACGTGTACACCATCATGATCGGAACGTCGGCGGCGATGGCGGCCGACGGACTCAAGGCCGATTCCCAACGACCACAGCCGCGTCATCGGCACCATCGACGAGGCCGGCGCCTTCCAGCAGCTCCACCCGCAGGCCATCTACATCCACGGCAGCGAGACCTACTTCGTCAACGAACTGGATGTCCGCAAGAAGATCGCGTGGGTGCAGAAAGAGGACACCGACTACTACACGCAGTCGATCACCGAGACCAAGATCAAGATCGAGAACGAAGAACTGCACAAGAGCGAGCACGCGAGCGGAATCTACTGGGGCGATCTGTCCGTGACGTCGGTCACCTACATGTTCAAGAAGATCAAGTTGGGAACCGCGACTCCTTGGGGTTTGGTGCGCTCGACCTGCCGCCGCAGACGCTCGACACCACGGGCATGTGGATCCTGCCGCACAGCTCCCCGGAAGCGTACGCGCTGGCGAAGGCCGCGGGGCGCGTGCCACGCGAGGGACTGCTCGGTATCTCCAACGTGATCCGCGAGGTGATTCCGCTGTACGCGATGTGCGACACGATGGACGTGGGCGCGTCGGTGGATTCGTCCGCCGCCAATGCGCCCGGCATCTTCGTGCACGACCGCTTCCCGGGTGGACTGGGCTTCGCGCTCAAGGCCTACGAACTGATCGACGAGATTCTGGTCGCGTGTCTGGAGCTGCTCGACACGTGCGCGTGCGGCGGCGGCTGTCCGTCGTGCGTGGGCTCACCGCTTCCGCCGTACTCGCACCTCGACCCGGATGTCAACGCGCGCGGATTGATCCCGGACAAGGAAGCCGCGAAGTCGATCCTGCATCACCTTCTCGGACGCGAGGCGTATCGGCCGAGTGTGCGCGCGAGCGCCGGTAGCGCGGAAATGGTTCGCGACGGGGAAGACCTGCGCAAGCTCGTCGACTCGACGCAACTCCCGGTCACGCTCGAGAAGAAACTCCGCCAGCGCGTCGACAAACTGCGCAAGCGCGGGCCGGCGTTCGGCCCGCGCTAACGCCGCTGTTCACGAGTGGATGGTTACCGGTTGCCGGTGGGCTGGTAGCCCGAAACCGGGGTGGGGAGGCGGGATCACGCCGGGCTTGCCTACGTTGGCTTTCTCCCACGCCCGCACTTTCATGCGTGCGGCGTCGAAGAGCCGCTGGTAGTTGCCGAAGCACACCTTCTGTTTCGTTTCCGGCGTGAATGCTTCCACAACGGCTCGTACGCGTTGTATACCGCCATCGGCGCATCGAGGCTCTCCGGGGCCACGACGTCCGTGCCGAACAGGAACCGGTCGGGATACTTGTTGATCAGCGCGGCGTCTTCTATGAGCCCTTCCGGAGTCGAGGTGATCCACTTGGCGGTCTCGTCCCACGAATGTCGACGTACACGTTCTCCAACTTCGGGTTTGCCAGGCCACGTCCGAGCTGGCGACCTGATGCTGCACCGGGTGCACGACGCGTCCCAGCCCGACGTGGGCCCAGATGATGGTCCGTGTTCGGGTGCCGCTCGAAGAGGTCCTTCATCTGGGTCAGGAGGTAGGGATCCTGCCCGGTCTTGGGGAACGGCATGTTGAGGTCGTTGTGGAGCAGGACACCAGGCCGGCCTCGCCCGCGAAGTCGAGCAGCCGATCGAGGGCCGGATTGGTCAGGCTCGCCGGGCCTCCGGCGATCTTGGAGGAGACGAACTCCTTGTGGATCGTGAACTCCCGATTCCGGAAGACGCCGGAAAGGTCAGCAACACCCGCCGGACATGATCGGCGGCGTACATGTCGGCCGGATTGAAGCCGGTGATCATCGGGTCGAGCCGCGCCTGCTGTTCAGCCGTCAGCGACCGGTAGGCCATCGCGATGAAGGCGTCGGTGAAGGAGTAGTAGTACAGGGGCGCGTCCGACTGGAGATAGTACGTCGGCGCGAAGTTGCCCGAGTTGTTGTAATCCCACTCTGCTGAAGGGGGATCCCGAAGAGGGTCGAGCGTGCAGACGGTGGTGCCCATCATCCGGACGTAATCCCTGATGGGCGTCCCCTCCTGGACGTAGTTGGTCAGGTGAAAGTGGGAGTCGCTGTACTTGTACGCGGGCGCCTTCGAGGTTTGTGCCGCCACCGACACGGGCATTAACGACGCGCCGAAGATGGCGACGCCGGTGACCAGCGTCGTCATGGAATGAAATCGTGTTAGCTTCATGTTCGGGCCTCTCCTATAGAAGAATGTCGGCGCCGAGCGAGAACGTGGTCCCGGTCTGACCGGCCGTGTAGTACCCAAAGTTCGATCCCGCGGGACTCCGGTCGATGTGCAGGACGTGCATGTTGAACCGCAAGCTGCGGTTCCCGTAGGGATACAGACTCAAGCCGCCGCCGGCTTCCCATGGATTGCGTTTGAAGTCGTCGAAGAGGTACGAGCCGATGGCGTAGGGGAGTGAGTTTCTTGTTTACGTCATGTGTCCCGCCGAACCGTACAGACTCTTGTCCGTGAGCGAGCTCTCGGGAACCGAAGCGGGCAGGCCGTAGTTGGCGCCCTGGTGAACATCGATGGCCTCGACCTTGGAGAGCTTGCGCATCAATAGCTCGCCCTGGAACGAAAAGCCCTTGTACTTGAAGGCGTCATCGAAGGTCAGCACATCGTAGGTGAGGTAGTTGACGGTCACGCTGTCGGCGAGCGCTCCCTGTTCGAATGCATACACGCCGTCGGAGAGACGGACCTGTGTTTCATTGGGCGCCGACCGAACTATCGGTGCGCGGCGATTCCTTCCATGAGCGCCGACACTCCAAACGCGTGGCCAACCGCCCTGGGTGTTTTCTTCGAGATCGCCGAGCCGCCTCGCGGACCGACTCGCCGGTCGTGGGCATCCACCACACGGTCCCGCCGTAGCCCAGGTCCCGGGTGTCGTTCGCGGCGGTCACACACCGAGCCTGGCCCAGGTTGTCTTGGTCAGCGAGGCCATGTAGTAGAGCCCTTTGGACGGCTCGCCCGTGAGGAAGACCGACGACGAGAAGCCCGCGCGCAGCGCCTCTCTCTCCCATGATCCGGTCGGGAGCCGGGCCAGAACGGCCACGTTCCCGACATCGAACGGTTGGTCAGGTTCGGGGCCCATGCCCACGCCATGATGAGCGGCTTGGACACCGCGTAGCGCAGGATGCCGAAGGCCAGCGCCTGCTGCGTGGTCGGCAGCGACCAAGCACCGTGATCGTGTACTGGACTTCGAATCGTAGAAGAACCCGGAGAACCAGATCATGGTGCGGTGCCAGTTGAGATCGTTGCGCGTCTGACCGTGCGCGTCCGGCCCGATGGTCCTGGAACGTCTGCTCGCCGGGCATCTGGTTGAGGTACCGGAAGACTCCGTACACGCTGATGTTCAGACTGCCGTGGTCCGACTTGAAGATGTCGAACCCGCGCGCCGGCGTGAACTCGCCCGCGGTCGAATTGCCGTAGCGCTCTTCCGCCTTGACCTCGGTCGAGTCGGGGGGGGCCGTGACTTCCTGCGCCCTCGGAGCCGACGAGGTGGCGATCAATGTGGTCGCGAGCAACGTGGTGAAGATGGTTACGCGGAGCCAGTTCATGCGGATCTTCCTTTCTTGGCAATACCAGAGCACGGGCCCGGTCGTTGGACCGGGCCCCGTTGCGCTATTACTTCTTCGCGGCGGGTGCCATCGAAGCGAGCGGATTGCCGCCAAGCGCGTTGGAGATGTCTGCAATCGCTCTCTGTGCGCGCATGCTGTTGCCGGCGTTGTCCAGAGGCGGCGAGATCACGGCGATCCCGAACTTACCTGGCGCTACGGCGATGATGCCGCCACCGACGCCGCTCTTGCCGGGAAGACCGGTCGCGAAAGAACCACTTGCCGGAGTCGTCGTACAGCCCGGCGGTCGCCATGACCGCGAGTACTTCGGGTACGTACGCCGTGTCGATCACCTGCTTGCCGGTGACGGGATTCTTGCCGCCGAAGGCCAGCGTCGCCGGCCATCATGGCCAGGTCCTTCGCGTTGACGCCGACGGAACACTGGCGCGTATAGAGATCCACGGCCTGCAGCGGCTTGCTCTTGATGTACCCGTACGCGTACATCAGCATGCCGATCGCCTGGTTGCGCTGGTTGCTGTCGGCCTCGGACTTGTACACCTCCTGGAGCACCTGTCAACTGGCGACCGGCGAAGCTCGTTGTAGGTCCCGATGATGTTCGCCCACACCTCGTCGGCGGGTGGCGCCGGTGACCATGCTGGTCGCGGTGATCGCGCCCGGATTGACCAGCGGGTTCATCTCCTGTCCGCCGCCAGCTTGTACGACGCTCGATCGCCACGATCGAGTTGAACCGCTGCCCGGTGGCGTCGACGCCGATGGTCTTGAGAATCGCATCTTCCCCCGTCTCCTTGATGACCCGCGCCATCGTGAACACCTTGGAGATCGACTGGATCGAGACCTCGGTGCGTGATGTTGCCGGCGGTGTAGACCTTGCCGTCCGCGGTGACCAGCGCGATGCCGAACAGGTTGGGATCGACCTTCGCCAGCGCCGGGATGTAGTCGGCGTTCTTGCCTTCCTTGAGGCCTTTGTACTTGGTGTAGGCGTCGGTGTATCACCTTATCGGTCGCGCCTTTCGGGAACATGTCCGCAGCCTGCGCCGCCGACATGGCCAGCGTCGACGCAGCACCACCATCGCGACCGCGCCGCACGCCAGTGATTTCTGAATCATTTTCATGACCGGACCCCTCTTTATCTCATGACCTTCGAGAAATTGTATTTCGCCGAGAACTCCATCCTCACGTCGTCGGACGAGAAACCGTCCCTGAAATTCTCGCGTTTGCCATACTGCACTTCGATGCCCGTCGTCATGTTCGGCGACCGGGTAGTAGACAGGTTGACGATCGCGTACTGTCCGCGATGGAACGCGCCCGGTGAATCCAGCTCGGGGTTGTCGACCTTGCACATCGAATAGCCGATCGAGCTGGAGTATTTCTCGCTCCACGAATGATCGAGGAACGCGACCACGCCCGTCACGGGTATGGCGATGCCCATCACGGGGGTTACGGCGTTGCTGCCATTCTTCTGGATGCCGACGTCGGCCGGCGCATCGTTCATGTAGTTCTCGATACCTTCGCCGTAGACGAACTGCAACCGCGCGACGTTACTGTCCTTGATCTTGATATTCGAACTCACGTTGATACCCCAGCCCGTCGTGCTGCCCGACGGTCGAGCGAGTCGGTGCCGCGTCCTTCCATTCGATCCGGCGGAGCATTCCGGCGAGCTCGACATAGCCCCAGCCGCGTCCCACGCGGTATTCCGCGGACAGGTCGGGGAGCGGGAAGCGCGGGCTGCACGTCCTGCAGCTCGACGCGGTCGGCGTAGACGCCGGCGTCGCCGCTGGCGCCGGGGCGCTCGAGCGCGATGGTCATGCGCGTGTCGCCCTGAATCGGCATGTAGCGGATCTGGATGTTGCGGAAGAACACCATCCCGTTGGGTCCCCAGTACTCGAGGGTGTTGGGGAACACATCGATGTCCATGAACGGACTCCACGTTTGGCCGGCGCCAAACTTGCCGAGTCGCCGTAGGCATGACGCAGACGGAAGATCGTCTGACCGGCCTCGACGCCGGTGCCGAACAGCTCGAACTCGAACTGCGTTTTCATGTCGCCGAGTATCCGTCGGCGTCGATGTGCGCAGACCGAAACGCGTCTGGCGAACGCCGAAGAACATGTTTCCGTTCCGCGCCGAATTGATCCTTGTAAGCGGGGAGCTTGGTGGGCCGCATGACGTCGTACCAGCTCGGGTCCACCTGCTTGGTGTCATAGCCCGCGTCGAGCATGACGTGTCCGTAGAAATTGTAAGTCGTGTCTCCGGCCATCGCCGGGCCCAGCCGGGATGCACAGCAGGAGAAGCACGGGAAGCCACTTTCGCATCATCTTGATCACAGTGTCCTTTCGAGGTTCGATACACCAGACACCCGCCTGCGCCATGAACCTATGCGTGGCCGAACCGTCCGTCGGGTGCATGACGGCAGGGTAGGGGCGGGCACCGCGACCCGGCTACTGCCCTTTGGGGAAGGGTCCGCGGTGGCCTTTTGGGGCCGAATCGGATAGAATCGCGGTGTCCGCGTACCCGGTTCGCCGCGGGTCTTATCGCGGGGGAGAACGGGATGAATCACAGACTGGAGTTTCTCGCGGGGCGTCGCGGTCGGTCTCCTGACCCTGACTGCCGGCGCGCCGGCGCGCGGCGCGCGGACACTGACCGACGGTGAGCCCTGCCGCGTCCTCCTCGTTCATTCGTTCGGCCAGCAGTTCCAGCCGTACGCTTCGGTCGCCGCCGCGTTTCGCACCGACTCGCGGCGCGGCTGGCCCGTCCCGTCGAATTCTGCGACATTTCGCTCGAGACCGCCCGCTTTGAGGAGAGTGCGTCTGGATCTGCCGCTGGCCAGCTACGCGAAAGCGCTCGGTGCAGAGCATTCCCTGGATCTGGTCGTTGCGGTCGGTTCGCCCGCGTTCCGATTCTGCGAGCGCTATCGGGACGCGGAACTTCCCGGGGTTCCCTTCTGGCGGCGGGCGTGGACAGTCGGCTCCTCGCCGGGCATGCCCTGGGCGACAACGCCACTGCCGTGGCGGTTCGCGTCGATCTCGTCGGTCTGATCGATACCATCCGTCGTCTCCTGCCGGGGACCACGCACGTCGTCGTCGTCGCCGGCAGTTCGCCCATCGAGCAGTACTGGGCCCGCGAAGCCCGCAGGGAGTGGCGTGTGTTCGACGACCGCCTCGCGTTCACCTGGCTCGACAGCCTGACCGTTCCCCAGATTCAGCAACGTGTGGCATCGCTACCCGCGCACACCGCCGTGGCGTTTACCATGATGGACATCGACGCGGCCGGGGTGCCGTATGAACAGAACGAGGCGCTCGCGCGCATCTGCTCATCGGCCGACGCGCCGGTGTTCGGTTTTTTCACACAGGAAGTCGGGCTGGGCGTAGTCGGTGGCCAGCTCCTCGATGCAGTCGAGGTTGGTGCGAAATCCGCGCGGATGGCGGTCCGCATTCTCCACGGCGAATCGCCGGGCGCGATTCCTCCGGTGGTCATCGCCGCTTCGCCACCGGTGTTCGACGGCCGCCAGCTGGAGTGGTGGAAGATCGACGAGTCCAGGCTGCCTCCGGGCAGCGAGGTTCGCTTTCGCACACAAACATTCTGGCAGGCCTACCAGGGCCGCATCATCGCGGTTTGCGCCCTGTGCGCCCTCGAGGCCGCGCTGATCGTGATTCTCCTCTTGAATCGCGCGCGACTGCGGTCGACCCGTCTTCGGTTGAAGGCCAACGAGACGCACATGGGGGAACTGCAGCGCGAGTTGAATCACGTCGACCGTGTGTCGCTTCTCGGGCAGTTCAGCGTGTCGCTCGCGCACGAAATCGGTCAGCCCCTCGGCGCCATCCTGCGTAACGCCGAAGCCGCCGAACTCTTCCTGGCAACCAGTCGCCGGATATCGACGAGGTGAAGGCCATTCTGCACGACGTCCGCGAGGACGGCCAGCGCGCGGCAACCGTGATCGAACGCCTGCGGGCGATGCTCAAGCGGCGCAGCGTCGACGTACAGGCGCTCTCCATGCAGGACGTCGTTCGGGAGGTCGTGGGAATCGTACGCAGAAATGCGATCGTACGCGCGGATTCGAGTCCCGATGTCGACGTACCCGGGGAATTGCCCGCGGCCCTCGGCGACCGTGTCCATTTTCAGCAGGTCCTGCTCAATCTGATCGCGAATGCCATGGATGCGATCGAGAGCGTCGCCGGCCCGGGGCGCATCGCCGTGCGCGCGCGGTCCAGCGGCGACGCTCTCGATCGCATCCATGGCATTCGCGATCAGATTGAGCAGGACCTGCTGGAAGATGGACAGCGGCCGCCGAGGGCCGCGGGCGATTCCCAGGGTACGTGGAGCATCCAGACTGATCCAGCGTACGATCGCATTTCTGCGTACGGATTCCCACGACCTCCCGATGGGCATCCTGCATGGAGAGCGCCTGCTCGTCCGACGCCGCGCCCCTTGAAAAATTATGCAGGCGTTCGATCACGGTTGCCGCGCGCTGGCCGTCCTCGCGGACGTCGTGCGGATCGCCTTCACCTCGTCGATATCCGGCGACTCGTTCGCCAGGAAGAGTTGGGCGGCTTCGGCGTTACGCAGGATGGCGCCGAGGGGCTGACCGATTTTTAGCGCGATTGGCACGCTGAATTGCCCGAGAAGCGACACACGGTCGACGTGATTCAACTCGCGCTAGGGGTTCCCCCATGTGCGGTTCTCGTTGGCCTTCAACCGAAGACGGATCCAACCGCAGTCACCCGCGATTCGAGGAGGAGAGTCACGGATGCAGCGCGGCCTCCGAGGGCACGCAGGGCGCGAACCGCGATGATGCGGCCCTGGTAGGCCTGCCGAGAATGTTTGTGTGCGAAAGCGAACCTCGCTGCCCGGAGGCGGCCTCGACTCGGCGTTCTTCCACCACTCCAGCTGGGGGCCGTCGAACACCGGTGGCGAAGCGGCGATGACCACCGGAGGAATCACGGCCGACCGTGAGCGGTGGAAACAAGCGGACCGCCATCCGCGCGGATTTCGCACCGACCTCCGACTGCATCCGAGGAGCTGGCCACCGACTACGCCCAGCCCGAACTTGCCCTGTGTGAAAAAACCGAACACCGGCGCAGTCGGCCGATGAGCAGATGAGCGCGAGGCGCCTCGTTCTTGTTCATACGGCACCCAGGCCGCGTCGATGTCCATCATGGTAAACGCCACGGCGGTGTGCGCGGGTAGCGATGCCACACGTTGCTGAATCTGGGGAACGGTCAGATGGGCGAGCCAGGTGAATGCCAGTAGGAAAAAAAACACACGCCACTCCCTGCGGGCTTCGCGGGCCCAGTACTGCTCGATGGGGCGAGTCCCAGCGGGAGCGGACGACGACGAGCGTGCGTGGATGGAGTCAAGGAGACGACGGATGGTATCGATCAGACCGACGAGATCGACGCGAACCGCCACGGCAGTGGCGTTGTCGCCCAGGGCATGCCCGGCGAGGAGCCGACTGTCCACGCCCGCCGCCAGAACGGGACCACCCGGAGTTCGCGTCCCGATAGCGCTCGCAGAATCGGACGCGGGGCGAACCGACCGCAACGACCAGATTCCAGGGAATGCTCTGCACCGAGCGCTTTCGCGTAGCTGGCCAGCGGCAGATCCAGACCACTCTCCTCAAAGCGGGCGGTCTCGAGCGAAATGTCGCAGAATTCGACGGGACGGGCCAGCCGCGCCGCGAGTTCGGTGCGAAACGCGGCGCGACCGAAGCGTACGGCTGGAACTGCTGGCCGAACGAATGAACGAGGAGGACGCGGCAGGGCTCACCGTCGGTCAGTGTCCGCGCGCCGCGCGCCGGCGCGCCGGCAGTCAGGGTCAGGAGACCGACCGCGACGCCCGCGAGAAACTCCAGTCTGTGATTCATCCCGTTCTCCCCCGCGATAAGACCCGCGGCGAACCGGGTACGCGGACACCGCGATTCTATCCGATTCGGCCCCAAAAGGCCACCGCGGACCCTTCCCCAAAGGGCAGTAGCCGGGTCGCGGTGCCCGCCCCTACCCTGCCGTCATGCACCCGACGGACGGTTCGGCCACGCATAGGTTCATGGCGCAGGCGGGTGTCTGGTGTATCGAACCTCGAAAGGACACTGTGATCAAGATGATGCGAAAGTGGCTTCCCGTGCTTCTCCTGCTGTGCATCCCGGTGGGCCCGGCGATGGCCGGAGACACGACTTACAATTTCTACGGACACGTCATGCTCGACGCGGGCTATGACACCAAGCAGGTGGACCCGAGCTGGTACGACGTCATGCGCCCACCAAGCTCCCCGCTTACAAGGATCAATTCGGCGCGGACGGACATGTTCTTCGCGTTCGCCAGACGCGTTTCGGTCTGCGCACATCGACGCCGACGGATTCGCGACATGAAAACGCAGTTCGAGTTCGAGCTGTTCGGCACGGCGTCGACGCCGGTCAGACGACCTTCCGTCTGCGTCAATGCCTACGGCGAATCGGCAAGTTTGCGCCGGCAAACGTGAGTCCGTTCATGGACATCGATGTGTTCCCCGACACCCTCGATACTGGGGGCCCAACGGCATGGTGTTCTTCGCAACATCCAGATCCGCTACATGCCGATTCAGGGCGACCGCGCATGACCATCGCGCTCGAGCGCCCGGCGCCAGCGGCGACGCCGGCGTCTACGCCGACCGCGTCGAGCTGCAGGACGTGCAGCCGCGCTTCCCGCTCCGGACCTGTCCGCGGAATACCGCGTGGGACGCGGCTGGGGTTATGTCGAGCTCGCCGGAACGCTCCGCCGGATCGAATGGAAGGACGCGGGCACCGACTCGCTCGACCTGTCGGGCAGCACGACGGGCTGGGTATCGACGTGAGTTCCAATATCAAGATCAAGGACAGTAACGTCGCGCGGTTGGGGTTCGTCTACGGCGAAAGTATCGAGAACTATATGAACGATTCGCCGGCCGACGTCGGCATCCAGAAGATGGCGGAGCAACGCCGTGACCCCCGTGATGGGCATCGCCATACCCGTGACGGGCGTGGTCGCGTTCCTCGATCATTCGTGGAGCGAGAAATACTCCAGCTCATCGGCTATTCGATGTGCAAGGTTGACAACCCCGAGCTGGATTCACCGGGCGCGTTCCATCGCGGACAGTACGCCATCGTCAACCTGCACTACTACCCGGTCGCCAACGTGACGACGGGCATCGAAGTGCAGTATGGCAAACGCGAGAATTTCAGGGACGGTTTCTCGTCCGACGACGTGAAGATCCAGTTCCGCGAATACAATTTCTCGAAGGTCATGTAGATAAACCCCCCAGGAGGATACGGTCATGAAATCATTCAGAAATCACTGGCGTGCGGCGCTGGTCGCGATGGTGGTGCTCGCGTCGACGCTGGCCATGTCGGCGGCGCAGGCTGCGGACATGTTCCCCAAAGGCGCGATCGATAAGGCGATCACCGACGCCTACACCAAGTACAAAGGCCTCCAGGAAGGCAAGAACGCCGACTACATCCGGCGCTGGCGAAGGTCGATCCCAATCTGTTCGGCATCGCCCTGGTCACCGCGGACGGCAAGGTCTACACCGCGGGTGATATCACCACCGAAGTCTCGATCCAGTCCATCTCCAAGGTGTTCACGATGGCACAGGTCATCAACGAACAGGGACCGGGATGCGATTCTCAAGACCATCGGTGTCGACGCCACGGGCATGCGCTTCAACTCGATCGTGTCGATCGAGCTGTCGTACAAGCTCGGCGGCGGACCGGAGATGAACGCGCTGGTCAATCCGGGCGCCATCACGGCCACCAGCATGGTCACCGGCGCCACCGCCGACGCGGTGTGGGCGAAGATCATCGGGACCTACAACGACTACGCCGGTCGTGAGTTGAAGGTGCTGCAGGATGTTTACAAGTCCGAGTCCGACAGCAACCAGCGCAACCAGGCGATCGGCATGCTCATGTACGCGTACGGGTACATCAAGAGCAACCCGCAGCAAGCGGTCGATCTCTATACGCGCCAGTGTTCCGTCGGCGTCAACGTGAAGGACCTGGCCATGATGGCCTCGACGCTGGCCTTCGGCGGGAAAAATCCCGTCACCGGCAAGCAGGTCATCGACACGGCGTACGTACCCAAAGTACTCGCCGTCATGGCGACCGCCGGTCTCTACGACGACTCGGGTAAGTGGTTCTTTGCGACCGGTCTTCCCGGCAAAAGCGGCGTCGGTGGCGGCATCATCGCCGTATCGCCGGGTAAGTTCGGTATCGCCGTGATCTCGCCTCCTCTGGACGACGCCGGCAACAGCATCCGTGCACAGAGAGCGATTGCAGACATTTCCAACGCGCTTGGCGGAAATCCGCTCGCTTCGATGGCACCCGCCGCGAAGAAGTAATAGCGCAACGGGGCCCGGTCCAACGACCGGGCCCCGTCCTCTGGTATTGCCAAGAAAGGAAGATCCGCATGAACTGGCTCCGCGTAACCATCTTCACCACGTTGCTCGCGACCACATTGATCGCCACCTCGTCGGCTCCGAGGGCGCAGGAAGTCACGGCCCCCCCCGACTCGACCGAGGTCAAGGCGGAAGAGCGCTACGGCAATTCGACCGCGGGCGAGTTCACGCCGGCGCGCGGGTTCGACATCTTCAAGTCGGACCACGGCAGTCTGAACATCAGCGTGTACGGAGTCTTCCGGTACCTCAACCAGATGCCCGGCGAGCAGACGTTCCAGGACCATCTGGGCCGGACGCGCACGGTCAAGACGCGCAACGATCTCAACTGGCACCGCACCATGATCTGGTTCTCCGGGTTCTTCTACGATCCGAAGTTCCAGTACACGATCACGGTCTGGTCGCTGCCGACCACGCAGCAGGCGCTGGCCTTCGGCATCCTGCGCTACGCGGTGTCCAAGCCGCTCATCATCGGCGTGGGCATGGGCCCCAACCTGACCAACCGTTCGATGTCGGGAACGTGGCCGTTCTGGCCCGGCTCCGACCGGATCATGGGAGAAGAGGCGCTGCGCGCGGGCTTCTCGTCGTCGGTCTTCCTCACGGGCGAGCCGTCCAAAGGGCTCTACTACATGGCCTCGCTGACCAACAACCTGAGCCAGCTCGGTGTGACCGCCGCGAACGACACCCGGGACCTGGGCTACGGCGGGACCGTGTGGTGGATGCCCACGACCGGCGAGTTCGGTCCGCGAGGCGGCTTCGGCGATCTCGAAGAACACCAGCAGTTGGCCACGCGTTTCGGAGTGTCGGGCGCTCATGCGAAAGAAAATCGCGGCGCACCGATCAGTTCGTCGGCGCCCAATGAAACACAGGTCCGTCTCTCCGACGGCGTGTATGCATTCGAACAGGGAGCGCTCGCCGACAGCGTGACCGTCAACTACCTCACCTACGATGTGCTGACCTTCGATGCGGCTTTCAAGTACAAGGGCTTTTCGTTCCAGGGCGAGCTATTGATGCGCAAGCTCTCGAAGTTCGAGGCCATCGATGTTCACCAGGGCGCCAACTACGGCCTGCCCGCTTCGGTTCCCGAGAGCTCGCTCACGGACAAGAGTCTGTACGGTTCGGCGGGACACATGATCGTAAAGAAGAAACTCATGGCGTACGCCATCGGCTCGTACCTCTTCGACGACTTCAAACGCAATCCATGGGAAGCCGGCGGCGGCTTGAGTCTGTATCCCTACGGGAACCGCAGCTTGCGGCTCAACATGCACGTCCTGCACATCGACCGGAGTCCCGCGGGATCGAACTTTGGGTACTACACGGCCGGTCAGACCGGGACCACGTTCTCGCTCGGCGCCGACATTCTTCTATAGGAGAGGCCCGAACATGAAGCTAACACGATTTCATTCCATGACGACGCTGGTCACCGGCGTCGCCATCTTCGGCGCGTCGTTAATGCCCGTGTCGGTGGCGGCACAAACCTCGAAGGCGCCCGCGTACAAGTACAACGACAGCCACTTCCACCTGACCAACTACGTCCAGGAAGGGACGCCGCTGGCCGACTATGTCAAAATGATGGGCACCACGGTGAAACGGTCCACGGTGTTCGGCATCCCGTTGCAGCAGATGTGGGACTACGGGAATTCGGGCGACTTCGCACCCACGTACTATCTGCAGTCCGACGCCCCGCTGTACTACTACTCGTTCACGGACGCGTTCATCGCCATGTCGTACAGGTCGCTGCCGGCCGATCAGCAGGCGCGGCTCGACCCGATGATCACCGGTTTCAATCCGGCCGACATGTACGCGGCCGATCACATCCGCCGCGTGCTGCTCACCTTTCCGGGCGTCTTCGAAGGAATCGGTGAGTTCAGCATCCACAAGGAGTTCGTCTCGTCGAAGATCGCCGGCGGTCCGGCGAGCCTCACGAACCGCGCCCTGGACCGCATCTTCGACTTCACCGCCGAGGTCGGGCTGGTCTCGATCCTCCACAGCGACATCGATATGCCCTTCCCGAAGCCGGGCCAGGACCCGTACCTCGTGATGCAGATGAAGGAACTGATCGAGCGGCATCCGAACTCGGTCATCATCTGGGCCCATGCCGGGCTGGGACGCGTCGTGCACCCCGTGCAGGATCAGGTCTCCATCTTCGAACGAGGCCTGGCAAACCCCAAGTTGGCGAACCTCTACGTCGATATCTCGTGGGACGAGACCGCCAAGTGGATCACGTCGACGCCGGAAGGGCTCAAGAAGATGGCGGCTCTGATGAACAAGTACCCGGACCGGTTCCTGTTCGGGACCGACGTCGTGGCCCCGCAGAGCATCGACGCGCCGATGGCGGTCTACAACGCGTACGAGCCGTTGTGGAAGCTATTGACGCCCGAGACGAAACAGAAGGTGTTGTTCGGCAACTACGAGCGGCTCTTCGATGCCGCGCGCATCAAAGTGCGCGCGTGGGAGAAAGCGAACGTAGGCAAGCCCGGCGTGATCCCGCCTCCCACCCCGGTTTCGGGCTACCAGCCCACCGGCAACCGGTAACCATCCACTCGTGAACAGCGGCGTTAGCGCGGGCCGAACGCCGGCCCGCGCTTGCGCAGTTTGTCGACGCGCTGGCGGAGTTTCTTCTCGAGCGTGACCGGGAGTTGCGTCGAGTCGACGAGCTTGCGCAGGTCTTCCCCGTCGCGAACCATTTCCGCGCTACCGGCGCTCGCGCGCACACTCGGCCGATACGCCTCGCGTCCGAGAAGGTGATGCAGGATCGACTTCGCGGCTTCCTTGTCCGGGATCAATCCGCGCGCGTTGACATCCGGGTCGAGGTGCGAGTACGGCGGAAGCGGTGAGCCCACGCACGACGGACAGCCGCCGCCGCACGCGCACGTGTCGAGCAGCTCCAGACACGCGACCAGAATCTCGTCGATCAGTTCGTAGGCCTTGAGCGCAAAGCCCAGTCCGCCCGGGAAGCGGTCGTGTACGAAGATGCCGGGCGCATTGGCGGCGGACGAATCCACCGACGCGCCCACGTCCATCGTGTCGCACATCGCGTACAGCGGAATCACCTCGCGGATCACGTTGGAGATACCGAGCAGTCCCTCGCGTGGCACGCGCCCCGCGGCCTTCGCCAGCGCGTACGCTTCCGGGTGCGGCAGGATCCACATGCCCGTGGTGTCGAGCGTCTGCGGCGGCAGGTCGAGCGCACCAAACCCCAAGGAGTCGCGGCTCCCGAACTTGATCTTCTTGAACATGTAGGTGACCGACGTCACGGACAGATCGCCCCAGTAGATCTCGCTCGCGTGCTCGCTCTTGTGCAGTTCTTCGTTCTCGATCTTGATCTTGGTCTCGGTGATCGACTGCGTGTAGTAGTCGGTGTCCTCTTTCTGCACCCACGCGATCTTCTTGCGGACATCCAGTTCGTTGACGAAGTAGGTCTCGCTGCCGTGGATGTAGATGGCCTGCGGGTGGAGCTGCTGGAAGGCGCCGGCCTCGTCGATGGTGCCGATAACACGGCTGTGGTCGTTGGGAACGGCCTTGAGACCGTCGGCCGCCATCGCCGCCGACGTTCCTATTATGATGGTGTACACGTCGTCGCCGATGTTGCGCAGGCTCACGTCGGCGCTGGGATAGTTGGGTCCGCTCCAGAAGAACTGCCCGCCCTGCTGGCGCACCTGGCGGTCGTCCTCGAGCAGCTTGAGAATCGGACCGCAGTAGTCGCCGAACTCCTGCCAGTCTTCCTTGCGAATCGGCAGTTCGAAGGCCGCCGCGCGCACGTGGTTCAACACGATGTGTGCGTTCAGCGGATCGATCACCGCGTTCTCGGGCGAGCGGCCGAAGAAATAGTCCGGATGCTTGGCCATGTACTGGTCGATGGGCGAGTCGTACGGCAATAGCACCACCAGTGACGGATCGGCGCCGCGGCCGGCGCGTCCCGCCTGCTGCCACGTGCTCGCGATCGAGCCCGGGTAACCGACCAGCAGCGCGGCTTCCATGCTGCCGATGTCGATGCCCAGTTCCAGCGCGTTGGTGCTGACCACCCCACGCAGTTCGCCCGAGAACAACGCGCGCTCGATCTGGCGACGCTCCTCCGGCAGATATCCGCCCCGGTACGACTTGATCAGCTTCGCGCGCCTTGGCGAGATACGCGACGCGAACTCCTGCGCGTAGCGCGCGACGATTTCGCTTACCACCCGCGCTCGCACGAACGCGATCGCCTGGTGATCCTCCGAAACGAGTTCGGAGAGAATACGCGCCGCCTCGACGTTGGCGCTCTTGCGCTCCACGCGGTCGTCGCCGAAGAACGGCGGATTCCAGATGACGAACGCCTTGGGTCCGCGCGGCGACCCGTCGTCGTCGACCACCGCCATCGTGCGTCCGGTCAGACGCTCGGCGAGTTCGCGCGGGTTACGGATGGTGGCGGACGAGCACACAAACGTCGGCGATGCCCCGTAGTGTTCGCAAATACGATTCAATCGTCCGAGCACGTGCGCCACGTTGGAACCGAACGTTCCGCGATACGAATGCACTTCGTCGACCACGACGTACTTCAGTTTCGCGAGGAACCGCGCCCATGTGCCATGGTTGGGCAGGATGCCCGAATGCAGCATGTCCGGATTGGTCAACAGGACGTTGGCCTCGTTCTTGAGCTTGCGGCGCGCGTTGGGCGGCGTGTCGCCGTCGTACGTGCCGGTGATGAGCGGCAAAGACGGGTCGGCGTCGAGGTAGCGCGTCAGCGTGCGCAGTTGATCCTGCGCGAGCGCCTTGGTCGGATACAGATAGAGCGCGCACGACCCGGGGTCGGAGAGGATCGATTCCAGCACGGGCACGTTGTAGCAGAGCGTCTTACCGCTCGCGGTCCCGGTGACGACCACGACGTGCTCGCCCGCGCGCGCATGACGAATCGCCTGCGCCTGGTGCGTGTAGAGGCGTTCGATTCCATCGGCGCCGATCGCCGCCGCGATGCGCGGTTGTACCGGCGGGTCGAGTGTCGCGAAACGCGCGGCGCGTTCGGGCAAGCGCTCGACGCGCACGATCTGCCCGTCGTACCACTCCGATGATTCCAGATGTTTGAGAAACTTCTCGACGTTCATCGCATCCCATCCCGGCGGCGGAGACCGCGCAGGGATGCGCGTCCGTCGCGATCAGAAGGCCTCGTGAGGCGGGTTCGGCGGCGACATGGTATCACCGGACGGCGGCGCGGCAAACCGATTTTCCTGCGGTGCCATTTCCTCCGCGTTACCGGCGCCGCCCGCCCCGACCGGTGCCACGTCCGACCGGGTGACCATGTGATTGAGAATCACCGCCATGGTGAACACGTCCATGCGGTTGTGGTAGACGACGTTGCGCATGATGCGCGCGTCCTTACTGCGGACGAACTCGTGGTACGCGCGCGGGATGAACCGGCTCGGAATATCGTCGACGCGCCCGACGCCGCGCAGGTGTTCCTCGACGGTGACCAGCCGGCAGTTGGGGAGCGTCGGCCGGAACACCCGGCGTGCGGCGTGCAACAGGTCGACCGATCCCACCGGCTCGACGTCGGGAATCCGGTGCACCGTCATGCGCGTCCGCAGAAACGGCAAGTCGAACGCGGCGCCGTTGTAGGTCACCACGGTGTCGAAGCGTTCCAACGTCGATCGCACGTAGCGGAGCAGTCCTTCTTCTTCGGTATAGTCGCGCGCGAACACCTGTTCGACGCGGAACTCTCCCTCGGCCCAGTACATCAATCCCACGAGAAACACGTACGTATTCGCCGACAGCCCGGCGGTTTCGATATCGAGAAAGAGAACCGACGACGGCGACGCTTCGCCCGTGACCTCGACCGACTCGCGCACGCCGTAGATCGGTTGCGCGCCGATGCGAGTGTAAAACGTTGCCGATGGCCACGAACGAAACGCAGCGAACCGAGATGCCTGCTCCGACGCGGTTGTATCGATGGCGTCGCCCGCCGCCCGAATCAGATAGAACGCGGACTCGTCGGCGACTTGCGGTTCGCCCGGAACCGCCTCTTCGATCGGCACCGCGGCCTCGTCCCCGAACGAACTCAGCAGTCGTTGAAATGCGCCTTCGTAGCCGTATTCGTTGCTGGCGCGGACCTCGCGACGGCGGCGCCACCACGCGAAGCGCGGTGGCTTGCGCGACGCCTCGAATTCGGCGCCACGGACGACGGCGCCGGTCTTCACCACGGCGTCGACGATTTCGTTGGAGGTGTCCCGGGTTTCCGGCAGCGGTGTGTCGGCGGCGGCCCGGCTGGCGATTGCCAGCGCGCGAGCCTTGATCTGGGCGAGTTGTTTCTTAAGAAGATTCTCCATGACGCCGTTGTTCTTATTCTAGTCTCCCCTCCCGATTGCGACCACGAGAATCCGGTGCGCGCATCGCGAACGCCCGCGCGGGGTTGTCGGTCGGACCCGCATTGGGTATACTTTGCGGATGAAAACCTCCTTTCGTATTGCCCATCGTCGTCGTCGTTGGATCGTGGGACCCGCAGCCACGCTCTCGGCTCTCATCCTTTTCCCGATTTTTGCCTTCGCCGGTTCCTCGGTCGTCACCATTCCGCTCAAGGGGCCGCGACAGATCGAGGAGATCCGCGCCCAGGACATCGAAATTCTGGCGTTCACGAAGGTCGGAGCCGACCTGCTCGTCGACGACGCGCAGCTCGCGTGGCTGCGGTCGCGGCCATACCCGTCGACCGTGATTCAGTCGGACACGGGCGCCCTCGCGCCCCACGCGGTGGCGGCGCTCGACGCCAACCTAGGGCAGTACCATACCTACGCGGAGACCGAATCGACACTGACCGCCCTCGCCGCGGCCTATCCCGCGATCGCGCAGAAATCGCTGGTCGGGTTGAGCCTCGAGGGCCGCAATATTTCGGTGCTCAAGATTTCCGACAACGTCACCGTCGATGAAGCCGAACCCGAGGTTCTTTACATCGGCGATCACCACGCGCGCGAGTTGATGAGTGTGGAGATTCCGCTCCGGTTCGCCGAGTACCTGCTCGCCAACTACGGCGTGGATTCGGATGTGACCAACTACATCGACAACCGCGAGATCTTCATCATTCCGATGGTGAATCCCGACGGGCACTACTACGTGGAGTTGAACCACGCGGGCAGTTCCAACTCGTGGTGGCGCAAGAACCGGCGGGACAACGGCAACGGGACGTACGGCGTCGATCTGAACCGGAACTACAGTTTCGAATGGGGCTACGACAACGTCGGCTCGTCGCCGTCGACGGCCAGCGAGACCTACCGGGGATCCGGGCCGTTCTCGGAACCCGAAACGCAGGCCATCCGCGATTTCGTGACCGCGCATTCGTTCACGACCTGGCTCTCCTATCACAGCTACGGCGAGTTGCTGCTCTATCCGTGGGGATACATCTACGGCAACACGCCGGACCACAACGTGTACGAGGCGCTGGGCGATTCGCTCGTGCAGGAGAACGGCTACCTGGCGGGCAATCCCGCGAGCGGCGCGATCTACATCACCAACGGCGACTCGGACGACTGGGGCTATGGCGAACAAACCAGCAAGAACAAGATTTTCGCGTTCACGCCGGAGGTCAACAGTTCGGCGCAGGGCGGTTTCGGGCCGGCGGAATCCTACATTCAGCCGACCTTCGATCTCTTGCTTCCGATGAATCTCAAGCTGTTGAAGTTCGCGGGTAACCCCTATCAGGTCGTCGGCCCGTACCAGCCGACGCAGTACGCAACCGGCGCCCCGTACGGCAACGGAATCACGCGCCTGTCGTGGACGTCGCCCGATCCCGGATCCCAACCCGACGACGCACTATGAGATCGAGACCTGCCGGAATCCGTCGTTCTTCAGCGACTCGGCCTCGCCGGGCCTCACGGGCTGGGTGTCGAGCGGTTTCTCCTACACGGCGTCGGGGTTCAGCGGTGGCGGATATTTTTCCGGTAACGCCAACAGCGCGTCGCACACGCTGGTGATGGCCCGGCCGTTCATCGTGGATGCGGCCAGCGACACGCTCAGTTTCAAGATCACGTATAACGTCGAGAGCAACTACGACTACGGCTACGTCGACGTCAGCACCGATCAGGGCCAATCGTGGACGCCGATCGCGGGCAACATCACGACCGCGTTCAATCCGTACGGCAACAACCGCGGCTTCGGGTGGACCGGGTCGTCGCCCGGATGGGTAAGCGCGACTTTCCCGCTGACCGCTTACCTTGGCCAGGAGATCATGCTCCGTTTTGCGTACATCACCGACGGCGGTTCCTGGGAACGGGCTTCTCCATCGACAACATCAACCCGGTTTCGACGTGCGCGAGCCTTTCGACGATCGCGTCGGCGTCGGCGGACACCACCTATGACTCCGTCCCGCCGTTGACCGGCGTGTGGCGGTTCCGCGTTCGCGCGCTCGACGCCGACAACCAGGCCAGCCGCTGGAGCAATTCGCGCGACGGAACCGTGTCGACCCTGACCGCCGCGAACGCGCCGCGGGCGTACGAGACCGGTCTCGGGGCGAACTATCCCAATCCATTCAATCCGTCGACGCACATCCCCTACGTCGTCGGCGACATCCGGCGCGGCGTCGGTTCGGGTCACGCTGACGATCTACTCGGTCACCGGCGCGCGCGTGGCGACGGTCGTCGATGCGGCGCGGCGGCCCGGAACATACGTCGCGCAGTGGGACGGATCGACCGTGGGCGGACGTCCGGTGCCGTCCGGCATCTACTTCGCCCGCCTGGTCGTGGACGGGACCCCCGCCCAGACTCGGAAGCTGGTACTATTGAAATAGCGCCCCAAAGGAGATGATCGGCTATGTCAAGACGGTTGCCTGGCGTGCTCATGGCCTTGATGATGACGGCGACGCCCGCCCTGGCGAACACTTGGGTTGCCACCGCCGTCGGCCTGGGAACCGGCGGTACGGTTCGGGTCAACGTGAGTCTTTCTTCCGACTTCGAGCGCATCAATTGTGGACCCGCGCCGTGTCGCACGACGTGGTTCGTGGACCTCTACGTCGCCCCGCCCGTCTCCGGCACCACGCACTACATGTTATCGAAGGAATCGGCGCAGGCCGGGATTGAACTGCTGCTGTCACCCGGAGTCGAGTATTCGTTCTCCGGATCGTACATGTGGGTCGACTTCCGCCCCGATCACCTCGGGGCATGCGTCGAGATCAGCTGCCAGGGAAACGTTCCCACGGAGACGACCCTGTTCACGCCCACGATGCCGCTCGCGATCCGGAATTCGACCTGGGGTGCCATCAAAGCCCTGTATCGTTGAGAAAGACCTTGGGGCGCCGCTCACCGCGGCACTACAATAGACTCACGGCGGCAATCCGCGATTCGCCGCCCCTGACGAGACCGCCGGTCGCTCATGCGATCGGCGGTTTCGGTTTTCGGGGATCCCGTCCCGAGGCCTCATCCAGGGAATGGAAGTTGCACTGTCCCCGGCGGAGCCAAAAAAGCGCTTGCCTCGACCGGCCGAATGGCCGACTATCGGGAACGCAGGCCTCGTAGTAACTCCATACAAATATTTGGATTAGCTAATGACGCACCGAAAAGCCACCCCCCTTGCCCTCGCGTTGACGGCGCTGGTTCTCTATGCGGGCCGCGATGTCTTCGTCCGGCCGGTAATGAGCCATATTGGGGCAATCGACCCGAGATCGCCGGCTGGGTGGCCCGGGCCAACCGGTTCCGGCAGGCGGATCGGCGTCTACAAGGCGCCGCCGGCGCCCGCTCGCGAACCCGTCCGCGGGACCATCGGCCGAAACAGTTCGCTCTACGTGGAACTGCGCCGCCTCGGGGTCAGCGCATTCGACATCGATCAGCTCACGCGCGATACGCGCCGGACCTTCGACTGGCGCCGCGTGCGGCCGGGACAGAATTTTGACCTGTACCCGGCGGCCGACGGTGGCGTGGACTCGCTTCTCCTTTATACGGGGATCGCCGACTACGTCCGGGTGTGCCACAACGAAGACGGTTACGCGGCCGCGCTCGCGCAGATTCCGTACGAGGTGACCTATCACGTCACCCACGGGACCATCAGCAACTCGGTGTACGCGTCGCTGCAGGATCAGGGCGCGGAAACGGAACTCGCCAGTTCGCTGGACGAGATCTTCGGCTGGACGATCGATCTCGCCAAGGACCTGCGCGAGGGCGACGAATACGTCCTCTCTACGAAACGCGCGAATATGATACCGGCTATTCCGCGGTCGGCAACGTGCTCGCCGCGCGGATCGTCAACTCCGGGCGCGAATACGACGCCGTCCGCTTCAAGTCGGGCAGCACGCAGGTCGCGTACTACGACCTGGACGGCAAGTCGCTGCAGAAATCGATGCGCCGGGCGCCGCTCAAGTTCACGCACATCTCGTCGAGCTTCAGCCACCGCCGCTTCCATCCGATCCAGCACGTGTACAAGCCGCACTACGGCACCGACTACGCCGCGCCGACGGGAACGCCGATCTACGCCACCGGCGACGGTGTCATCGTGGCGGCGCAGTACACCAGCGGCAACGGCAACTACGTCAAGATCCACCACAACCGCGAGATCGAAACGTACTACCTGCACATGTCGGGCTTCGCGAAGGGGATCCGTCGCGGGGTGCGCGTGACCGAAGGCCAGTTGATCGGCTACGTGGGCATGACGGGCTGGGCGACGGCGCCGCACGTCTGCTATCGCGTCACCAGGAACGGTGTGTGGGTCAACTCGCGGTCGCTGCAACTTCCGGCGATGGAACCGGTCGGGCCCGCCCAGATCGCCCGCTTCGACGCGGTCCGTGACGCGTACATGAGCCGCATCCACGAGGCGTTGATGAACGGGCTCGACAACCGCACGACCGTCGTCCAGGCACCCGACGCGGCGACGCCGCTCCTGCGCGCCAGCGTTTTCTAATCCACTATTCGATGATGACCGCGACGTCGTCGCGCGCGACGCACTCGCCTACGATCGCGGCCTGAGGATGGTTCGCGCGAAGTTCCGCGAGGAGTGCGTCGGTCTCCTCGGGCGGAACCGCGATCAAGAGCCCGCCCGACGTCTGCGCGTCGAACATGAGCGCCGTCGGGGTCTCCCCCACCGTCGGCGCGATGCGGACCGCACCCTCGAGGAACTTGCGTGTGTTCTTACCGCCACCGGTGAGGTAGCCCTGCGACGCGGCCTCGGCGGCGCCATCGATCAACGGGACATCGGCCGCGCGCAGCACGATCGACACGCCGCTCGCCTCTGCCATCTCGCGGGCGTGGCCGGCGAGCCCGTAGCCGGTGATGTCCGTGCACGCGTGGGCGTGGTGACGGAGCATCGCTTCCGACGCGTCGCGATTCAGCAGGGTCATGACGTCGACCAGGCGCTTCGTGCGCTCCGCCGACAACGCACCGGCCTTGAGCGCGGTCGCGAGCACACCGGTGCCGATGGGCTTGGTCAGCACGAGACGGTCCCCCGCGCGCGCGCCGGCGTTACGCACCACGCGGCGCGGATCGATCATGCCAACGACGGCGAGGCCATACTTCACCTCGGGATCGTTGACGGTGTGACCGCCCACGATCGACACGCCCGCCGCGCGCGCGACGTCGGCGCCGCCGCGAATGATTTCGCGCAGTACGTCGGCCGGCAACTTCGTCTCCGGAAACGCCGCGATGTTGAGCGCCACCACCGGCCGGCCGCCCATCGCGTAGATGTCGGAGATCGAATTGGTCGCCGCGACGCGGCCGTAGTCGTAGGCGTCGTCCACGATGGGGGTAAAGAAGTCCACCGTCAGGACCATCGCCAGTTCGTCCGACAGGCGATACACCCCGGCGTCGTCGCTGCCGGCGTGACCCACGAGCACGTTGGGGTCGACCGGCGCGGGGAGCTTCGAGAGTAACCCACGCAGTCCCGCTGCGCTGAATTTGGAGGCTCAACCGGCGCATGCCGCGAACTCGGTGAGTCTGAACAGACGGTCCTTGTCGGTCATGGGTCATCACCTCCGTTCACGCGGGAAGTTAGCGCTTCTGTGACTGCGTCCAGCGGGTGACGACCTTCAGCGGTGGTTCGACTTGACCGCCGACGCGTACCGCAATCAGGACCCGGCGATGATCACCGGTGATCGCCCACGGCGTTCTCGGACCCACGCGGAACAGCCGATGCGGCTTCCCCGTGCGGAATTCGGCCTGCGACTGCACATCCGCGGCCATCAGATTTCCGTTGGTATCGAGATAGACGATTTCACGGCCGTCGTTGCTCCAATGGGGGTGACTCCACCATCGGTGGAAACCTGCCACTGACCGCCGGGCCCGGGGTAAGGCCGGACGTAAACCTCGTCCCGCCCCGACTCGCTCGACCCGTAAGCGATCCAGTGCGCATCGGGGAGAAAAGCACCCCCTGCTCGCCAGTGAGCCCGCCACGGTGTGCCAGGGTTTGCACGCGCGCGTGCCGACATCGAGCACCCGGAAGATCCGACGCCGTTGCCAGCAACATCAGGCGCCCGTCGCGTGACCAGTCGAGGAGGTCGAGTCCTGCCGGCGAAATGCGCTCAACCGGCTTGCTCTGGTCGACGGGGCCGGTGAACACGTGATACGGCCCGCCCATCCGAAATATAAGCGAGGCCGCGCCCGTCCGCCGAGATCGCCGGATCGGTCTGACCGCCCGGATCGCGGGTAAAACGCGTCGAGAGGCCGCGACTGAAGTCCATCACCCAGATATCGTTGCTTCCGGTGGCGGCGTCATTGACCGACAAGACCCCACGCGCGGCTATCCCGCGCGATCGCTAATCTCTGATAACTCATCCGCTCGCCAACGGAGTCCATGGGCGCGCCGGTTCGATCGAACCACACCAGCCTCGTGCTGGACACCGGATTGTTCTGGCGCAACGTGAGCGTCCCGGTGGGAGATACGCTGAAACACGCCAACCCGGTGGACGGATCCCAATCGATGCGATCGCCGGTTGCGACGGGCGTGCCGAGCGTGAGCGACTCGAGGTCAGCGGCGCGCGCATCAGCATGCGCTCGCGTGCGAAAAAAAGGTCGCCGGCGACGAACCACGCGCTGGACGGCGCGTACGATGCGCCGCGTCTCGCGATTGCGGGTCGATCCGACGTAGATACCGCCGACCGAATCGCGCAACACGGCACTGTTCGTCCACAGGAGAAGCACGAAGTGCTCGCCGTCGGGCAGGAACATCGGCCAGCGGTGGACACATCCGGAATCGTCGTGTCGGGGACCGTCACCTGCACCGGCGTTCCACCTTCCTCCGGAATTTCGAAGAGCCCGGAGTTGGGCGAGGGCGCGTAGAGGATGGTCCCGTCGGCACCCCAGGACGCACCGCGCGGGTCGGCGGCGTTTGCGGCCACGGCCACCGCGCCGCTGAAGGCGAGCGTCTGGAGTTTTCCACCCGCAAAGAATCCCACCGATTGCCCGTCGGGCGACCAGAAAGGACATCGCGGTTCCCTCCGCTTCCCGACACTGCCTGCTTTTTTCGATGTTGTCCAGATCGCGAATCAACAGCCGACGGATTCCGTCCGAGTCGACAACGCCGAACACCACACGCCGCCCGTCCGGAGACACCACCGGTGGCGCGAGTTGAACGCCGTCCTCTTCGATCGTAAACCGAAAACGCGCGCCTGGCGGCGGCGCCAGCGTGAACGCAATCGGGTCCGGAGCCGGCGGCGCGGTGCGGCGGCGATGACCGGCGGCAAAACCCGCCAGCGCGCCCGTCAGCGCGACCGCACCGATGATCGCAATCAACCGCGCGCGGGATTGACCGCCAGGCAGCACCAGGTCCGCCACGTCGCCCGCCGGATGCTGGGCGATCCGCCGCAGGTCGCGCCGCAGGTCACCCGCGTTTTGCCGGCGGTCGTCGGGATCCTTGGCCAGGCACGCTTCACGATGCCGGTCGAGCGCCGGCGGCGACATCGCGGCCACCTGTCGACACCGGCTCGGCTCGGCGCTGCATGATCGCGCCGATCAGGCTCGCCTGGCTCTCGCCCGTCGAACGCCCGCTTGCCCGGTCGCCATCTCGTAGAGCACGCAGCCCGAGCGCCCAGAGGTCGCTGCGCGCGTCGGCCTCCTTGCCCTCGAGCTGCTCCGGCGCCATGTACTGGAACGTGCCGACGATCGTGCCCTCGGCGGTCAGCGGCTGCGCGACCGTCGGCGACTGCGTCAGCGCCGCATGCGTGAGCGCCGCTGCCCGTCGCCGGCCCGGCCACGCCCGCCGCGCGCGCGAGCCCGAAGTCCATCAGCTTCGCGCCCGGCGCGTCAGCATGATGTTCCCGGGCTTCAGGTCGCGGTGGATCGACGCCCGCGCGGTGCGCGCGGTCCAGCGCGTCGGCGATCTGCGCCCCGATCCGCAGCACCTCCGGCCGGCGGCAGCGGGCCCTTGCGCAGCCGCTCGGCCAGCGTCTCGCCCTCGATCAGCTCCATCACCAGGTAGTCGACTCGCCCGCCCTCGCGGCCCGACGTCGAACAGCGTGCAGATGTGCGGGTGGTTGAGGCCGAGATCGTCCTCGCCTCGCGCTCGAAGCGCGCGCGCATCTCGGGGTTCGCGCGCAGGTGCTGCGGCAGCACCTTGACCGCCACGTCGCGCCCGAGCCGCGTGTCGCGGGCGCGGTACACCTCGCCCATGCCGCCGGCGCCCAGCGGCGACGACGATCTCGTAGGGGCCGAGTCGGGTTCCGGGCGTGAGATTCATAGGAAGCGGTGAGACTAACCGATGGGCGCGCGCCTGTCCACGATCGCGCGCGCGGACGGCGAGCTCGTCCCGCGCCGGGGCGCGACGACTCACTGCGCGGGGATCGCGGCGGTCCAGTTGGTCACGACGGCGAGGGGCTCGCCTTCGTCGCCGCCCAGCGCGTTGACGACGAAGGTGCTCGCCGTCCGGCGTCACGCCCAGCGTCTGGTTGATGATGCGTTGGAATGCCTGGAAGGCGGCCTTTACTCACCACGTGGAATTCCGGTCGCGAGCCGTCCACGGTGACGGCCATGATCATGCCGTCGGGGCGGTCGTAGTAGAGTTCTTTCCCGTCACTGCGCCAGCGTGGACGATCGCCGCCGTTATCCGACACCTGCCAGCGCGCGGGCAGGCCGTCCCCGCTCGCCGGTAGCGGCGACACGTACACTTCAAACCGGCCCGACACGGTCGCGGCGAACGCGAGCCACTTTCCGTCCGGAGAAAAGCTCGCGCCTTCGAAGCCGTCCGATGCCGGAATGAGCATGCGGGGCGGGCCGTTTCCCGCCACCGGCACCATCCACAGTTCGCCGTGCGGTGTGCCCGACGCGACGCCTTTTCCGTACGCCATCCACACACCGTCCGCGGAGGTCGCGACGGGCCAGACGTCTTCTTTCGGATCCTCGAGCCATTGCGTCCGGTCCCGGACCCGTTGGCCCGCGTGATGAACAGCCGGTAGCGCTCGTCCCGCCGGCCGGCGTATGCCACGCGCTTTCCGTCGGCCAGCCAGACGGGATAGGTTTCGTCGTCGGGATTGGTGGTGATGCGCGATCGCGTCCCCGTGACCACGTCGATGCTCCAAATATCCGCCAGCGGCAACTGCTGCCACTCGTACGCGACACGGCGGCCGTCGTGCGAGAGATCGATGTTGAGAATGTTGCCGAGCCCGGTCAGCGTCTTGATACGCGCGCCCGAGCGATCGAACCAGATGAGCCGATTGGTGCCCGCGCGTCCCCCGAGTCCGTAGACCAGAATCCCGTTGTCCGATGCCGTGATCGTGGCGTTCCACGTCGACCGATCGATCCTGACGGTTTCGCGCGTGACGCGCGCCGCGCCGCCGATCTTGCCGCTGGCAGGGTCGAACGCCTGTGCCATCAGCGTGCTGTCACGAACGAAGAGGATGAACCCGCTGGAGTAAATCGCGCTGCTCTTGCACGAGAACAAGCGGCGCTTGTCGTGTCCGTCGAGCGACGCGATAAAATCGCCGAGGTGTTTCCATCGGCGTCTTCGTGATTGGCGAACAGATAGAGAAAATGCTTTCCGTCGGGCAGGAAGTACGGAAACCGTTGCGTGGTCTCGAACGTGGAGTCGAGTTTCGTGACTTCATGGCGCGGACCGCCGGACGCCGGAACCTGATAGAGACCGCTGGTGAACGTCGGCGTGTACAGAATCACCCCGTCGCGCGACCACGTGCCGCCGCGCGACGCATCGATCGAATCCGTGACGGTCGTCACCGAGCCCTGGGCGAGGTCGATGCGTTTGATCCGGGCCGGACTGAAGAACCCGATCGAGCGACTGTCCGGCGACCAGAACGGGTAGCTCGCCTCTTCGGTGCCGGAAAGCGGATGCGCGACCAGCTCGTCGAGCCGGCGCAGCCAGAGTCGCTTGCCGGCGCCACCACCGAGGGCGGAAAACACCAGCATCGTACCGTCCGGGGTGCGGCGGGCCGAATGTCGCCGTGATTTCAGACGCGTCCCGGGCGCCGCACCGATCGTCGTGCGCGTCACGCGATCGTCGTGGCGGGTGTTCATCACGAGACCGCGCCCCAGCAGGCCGGCGACCAGCGCGAGCACGACGGCGATCACCCAGCCGAGGCGTTCGCGCCCCCGGGCGACGGCGCGCGACGACCTTCGGCACCCCGCCTGCGACCCGCCCTCGGCGATCCACGCCAGTTGCAATTTGACGTCGTGCGCGCTCTGAATACGATCCGCGGGATCCTTGGTGAGGCACGCGCCCACGAGGCGATCGAGTGCGGGCGGCGTCATGGGTGCCACCTGCGAGATCGGCGCGGGCTCTGACCCCATGATCGACGTAATCAACGACGCCTGGCTCTTGCCGTCGAACGCGCGTTTGCCCGTCGCCATTTCGTAGAGCACGCAGCCGAGCGCCCAGAGGTCGCTGCGCGCGTCGGCTTCCTTGCCTTCGAGTTGCTCGGGCGACATGTACTGGAACGTCCCGACGATCGTCCCTTCCGCGGTCAAGGGATGCGCGACGGTCGGTGACTGCGTCATCGCATCGATCGACGCGCCGCTGCCCGCCGACCCGGACAATCCCGCCGCACGCGCGAGTCCAAAGTCCATGAGCTTTGCGCCGCTCTTGGTCAGCATGATGTTGCCGGGTTTCAGGTCGCGGTGGACGATACCTGCGCGATGCGCGCGATCGAGCGCGTCGGCGATCTCCGCGCCGATGCCCAACGCCTCGCCGATCGGGAGCGGGCCTTTCGCCAGCCGCGAGGCGAGCGTCTCGCCGTCGATCAACTCCATCACGAGAAAATCGATCTGGCCGTCGCGACCGACGTCGAAGAGCGTGCAGATGTTGGGATGATTGAGCGACGAAACCGTCTTCGCCTCGCGCTCGAACCGCGCGCGCACTTCCGCGTTCGAGGACAGATGCGTCGGAAGTACTTTGACCGCGACGTCGCGGCCCAGGCGCGTGTCGCGCGCGCGATAGACTTCACCCATCCCACCCGCACCAAGGGGCGAAAGGATTTCGTAGGGACCGAGTCCGTGCCGGGAGTGAGATTCATGGACAACGGAAGGGAGAATACCGGGAAAACGGCGCAGGCGCTAATTCCCCTTGTCGAGTAGCTGGGTCCAGCCCAACACGATCTCGA
>CAVXFV010000012.1:0-145666 GCA_963761125.1 Candidatus Latescibacterota bacterium | reverse complement strand
AACGGGACTCCCTGCAGATGTGGCGCGTGCGCGAAGCGACTGTCGTGCTGGAGCACCTCGTCGCGGCGGACTCCACGTACCATCCGGCCTGGTGCAAGCTCATCGAGTGCTACGCCAATCCCTTGATCGACGACGAAGACGGCCTGGACGCCGCGATCGATCGCGCGCTGGCCACCGCCCCCGGAGACACCTCGCTCGTCTCCGGCATGCGCCTGCTCTACGCGGACCGCGACTACGACGCGGCACTCGAGCAGTTCGCGGTCGCCGCGCGCAACAAGGACGAAGCCGCCGACGCGCGCTACTACACCGCGCTGACGTACTACAAGATGGGTCGCGTGGAGGACGCGACCGGGATGCTCGCGCCGTTGCTCAAGGAGGACAGCACGTTCGGCCCGGTCGCCGAGCTGTCGATTCGACTCGACGTCGCGGCTCACGATCTCGATCGCGCCGCCGACGCCGCCCACAACCTCGCGCGGGCGTACCCCGAGGAGCCGTTTCCGGACGTGCTGATCGCCCAGGTGGAGATGGCCCGCGGCGATCGCAAGTCCGCGACCGAGTTCTGCGATAACGCACTCGTCATGGACCCGCGATGCATCCCGGCGATCATCACACGCGCGCTCCTCTACGCCGAAGCGGGCGACTTCGAGGCGGCGCGTGTCAGCTACCAGAAGCTGCTCCTGTTCGATCCGCTCGTGCTGCAGTCGATCGGCGACGAAGGAATCGGATTCGTCGATTTCCTCGCGGGTGAGTTCGAAGACGGCATGGGGGCGATGGACGAGGCGATTCGCGTGGCGATGCTCGCGGAAGCGACCCGTCGCGGCCTGACGGTTTCGCTGCGGCTGGTCGAGTATCTGTGCCAGCTCGGCCAGGCGGACCGGGCCGAGAACGTGGTCGAACGCTGGGTGACCGGCTTCGGCGATATCCCGGTGCGCGTCGCGCGTGCGCGCATCCAGGTGTTGCGCGGCGATTTCCGGTCGGCGTCGACCGTGCTCGACGCGCTCGGCACCGACCCGGTGTGGGTGATGTGGGCGCGTGCGATGGAGCTCGACATCACCGAACTTCGGGCGCTGTCCGACATCGGGCAGCAGCGTCAGAAGGACGCGCTGGCGCTACTCGCCGCGTCGCCCAACGGGGCCGCCACCGCGGCGGGGGCGAACGCGCGGCGGACGTTTCTCACCGGCTACGCGGCGTTCGAAAGCGGCGATGCCGAAACCGCGGCGGCGGCGTTCCACGAGGCGCGCAAGAGCCTGGTCGGTCCCGAGTTTCCATACCACGACGACGCGGTGGTGTACGTGCAGTCTCTGTTCTTTCTCGCCGAATCCGATCTCGCGCGGGGCGACCACGAGGACGCGACCAAGAGCTACGAGGCGTTTCTTCACTACTGGGGAGATTCGAGCTGGGATCTCGAAGCCGTCGCGCGTGCCCGCAAAAAACTCGAAGCCCTGGGCGGGGTCACGACCCCGCCGCAGGGCTGATTCGAATCCGGCGCCGCGGCTGGCCGCCGCCGGCGTTTGCGCGTGCCCCCGAGATCAGGGGAAGATACCGCGCTCGGCGTAGACCTTCTCCAGACGGGACAGCGCCAGGGTCATGGCCGCGGTGCGGGGCTCGCACTTGCGGACCCGCATCTCGTCGATGACGGAATGGGTGGCGCGCTTCATCACGCGGCTCAACTCGTCGTCCACCTTCTCCAGTTCCCAGACTTCGCTGTTCTTGTTCTGGACCCATTCGAAGTAGCTGACGGTGACACCGCCCGAGTTGGCCAGGATGTCCGGGATCACGACGACGCCGCGATCCTGCAACCGGCGCTCGGCCTCCGGCGTAGTCGGCCCGTTGGCGCCTTCAATGACGTACTTGGCCTTGATGAACCCTTCGGTCTCGACGTTGACGGTGCACTCGAGGGCGGCCGGAATGAAGATGTCCACCTTGCTGCCGTAGAACTCCGGCGCGCTGATGGCCTTCGCCCGCGAATACCCGGCGACGCCGCCGGTCTTGGCCACATGCACGGCCAGCTCTTCGGCATCGATGCTCTCCGGATTGCCGATCGACCCGGTGTGGTCGCTCGCGGCGAGCATGCGCGCGCCGCGGCTCTGCATGATGCGCGCGGCGTGCGAGCCCACGTTTCCGTAGCCCTGTACGGCGAATGTGGAGCCTTTGATCTCGAAACCGAAGTGCTTGGCCCACACGTCGAGACAGAACACGAGGCCCTGTCCCGTGGCCTTGTCGCGGCCCATGCTGCCGCCGTTGAGAATGCTCTTGCCCGTCACGACGCGGCGCGTGGCGTTGCGGTCGGACGCGTTGAACATCGTCATGTAGGTGTCCATCATCCATACCATCTCGCGCGCGCCCGTCCCGACGTCGGGCGCCGGGATGTCGTACTCGGGACCGATGTTGTTGCCGAGTGCGTGGGTGAACCGTCGCGTGATCCTCCGGACTTCGCCATCGGAGAAGTTGCGGGGGTTCATGGTGACGCCGCCCTTGGCGCCCCCGAAAGGAATCCCCATCAGGGCGGACTTCCATGTCATCCATGCGGCCAGCGCCTTGACCTCGGCGAGGTTCACGGACTCGTGGTACCGGATGCCGCCCTTGTAGGGACCGTTGGTGTTGTTGTGCTGGATCCGGTAGCCCTTGAATAGGCGGTAGGATCCATCGTCCATCTGGACGGGGAAGTTCACGATGATTTCATTCTGCGGCTCGGACAGGACTGCACGGGTCAATGTATCCAGCTTGATGACGTCGGCAGCTTCGTTGAACTGCGCGCTCGACATCTCGAACAGATTCATTCGATCGCTCATGAGTGTTCTTTCCGGGGTGGTTCCTTGTGGTGTTTGGGGCCCGGTCGCCCGATGTCGGCTCGCCACTACGCGCCGACCCGAAAACGCCGGGTCCATGGAAATCGTAGGCCCAAACGCTACCAGAAACGGCCCGCGACGACAAGAGACACCGTGGTATGGAATTGAGCACCCGGGTGGTCAATATGATGCCAGAAAAGGACTTAATGAAGGGCTTCGCGCGGGGCCGTCGCGCCCGCGCGACCTTCTATAATGAGGGGCTCCGGGCCGACCGTCGGGCGCCGCCCTGGACCCCCGGTTCGCCGGGCAGGCCGACCGGGAAGCGACGCCTTCGTGGGCGACGGGTGTCAGCGGCAGGGTTGACGCGGGGTGCATCGTCTCACGCGATTTCGTTTCGTCGGACACGACGAACGTTGCGTGTCACGTCGATTCAAACGCGCGCGTGATCGAGATCGGCGATCGCGATCACGCGCGTTCTTGCGCCGTTCTTCCACGCATTACGATGTCGGAGCGAATGCACGATCGATGCGTTTGCGCGCGTGCGGACGCACGCTTCGCGGGGGTCATCGGCGCACCGGGCGACGCAATGGCGGCGACGTGCGACACGCTCGTCGCGACATCGAATCGTGTCGAACTCGTCGTCAATGGATGGGTCGATGAGGGAGATCCGACGACCCTCGACCAACCAGAATTGGGGGGTCGACGATAATTTTTTGTTGACAGGGGTTTACGGTATGCAAGAATTCCCGCGACGGTGGAACAGGTCATGCTGATTCACGCGTCGACAGTTGGTTGGTTAACCCTGAAGAGGCTGTCGAAGAACGCTTCGATCGCCAAGAGGAAGGAACCATAATGGCAGCTAAGAGGAAGAAAGCCAAAGCCAAGTCCAAGGCCAAGGGTAAGTCGAAGGCCAAGGGCAAAGCGAAGGGCAAGGCCAAGAAGAAGCGGAAAGCCAAGCGCAAAGCCAAGGCGATGTAACTTGGCTCGCGGCCTGGCCAGGCTGCGAACGATGGGAAGGGAGACGCAAGTCTCCCTTCTCTTTTTTTTGTCCCCGACCGTCGATGCCCGCGCCGCGCGGGCGCCGGCGGCCCCGGGGCGCGGGGCCGCAGGGTCTTGACACTGCCCGGTGTTTCTCCGAATATGTGGCGCGACCTTCAATCCGACCACGCATGTCCGTATCGACCGCGCTCCGCGGCGACCCACTTGTAGAGGAGAGAGAATGGAACTGGTACCCAGAGGGATGTTCCTCACCAAGGGTGTGGGACGGCATCGGGAGCAACTCACGAGCTTCGAGCTCGCACTCCGCGACGCGGGGATCGCGCACGTCAACCTCGTGACCGTCTCCAGCATCTTCCCGCCCCGCTGCAAGCTCATCCCCAAGAAGCGCGGGGTCGAGATGCTGCACCCGGGCCAGATCGTCTTCAGCGTCATGAGCCGGGCATCCACGGACGAGGCCTTCCGCATGGCGGCCTGCTCCATCGGGGTCGCCATCCCGGGCGACGCGAACAAGTACGGATACCTTTCCGAGCACCACGCCTACGGGCAGAATGAAAAGACCGCCGGCGACTATGCCGAAGATCTGGCCGCGGCGATGCTGGCGTCCACGCTGGGTATCGAGCTCGACCTCGACCGTGCGTGGGACCAGCGCAAGGAACAGTGGAAGATCGGCCGGGACCTGGTGCGGACCGCGAACATCTGCCAGACTGCGATCGGCAAGGATGGTCAGTGGACCACCGTCATCGCGGCCGGCGTGTTCTGCGCGTACTAGGCGCCGCGCCCTGCAGAACCGTATGAGTTCCGGTTTCCTCGAAGACAAGGCCGACCCCGGCGACATCGTCCGCGAATCCAATCGCTACGTGATCGGGCTCGTTCCGTACGAGCAGACCACGACCTACGGCAAGGGCGTCGGCAAGGCGCCCGAGGCCATCGTCGAGGCGTCGGGTCACATCGAGTTGTTCGACGAAGTCCTCGAGACCGACGCCTCGCGCCACGGCATTCTCACCGTGCGTCCACCCATCACCGACCTGGCCTCGGTCACCCGGGCCGCGCGCGCGCTTCGCGACCAACACCCGGACGCGTTCCTCGGTTTCGTGGGGGGCGAACATTCCATTACGCCCGCGCTGATCGAAGCGGTCGCGCGCCCGACGATGGGCATCGTCTGGATCGACGCGCACGCCGACCTTCGCAAGGAGTTCCACGGGCGCCCGGACAACCACGCCTGCGCGGGGTGGAACAGCATGCGCTTCGGTCCCATCGTCCAGGTCGGGATCCGCACACTCGCCGAGGAAGAGTTCACGCTCCTCCAGAAGACCGACCGGGTCCACGCGCACCGCGAGTGGTCGCGCAAGGCGAGGGCGGACATTCTGGCGCTCCCGAAGGACGTCTATCTGACGGTGGACTTCGACGGCTTCACGCCCGAGTTGATCCGTGCGGTGGGAACGCCGGAACCCGGGGGACTGGGGTGGGAGACGGTGATGGACATCCTCGACACGGTGTTCCGCTATAAGAATGTGATCGCGTTCGACGCGGTCGAGCTGGCCCCCGCGGCGACCGACATCGCCTCGTCGTTCTCGGCGGCACGTCTGGTCTACAAGGTCCTCAACTACCACACTTACTATTCGCAGACCGGGAAGAAGTCGGGGACCCGTCCGACCCCGCGCAAGAGTCGTCGCGTCCCCAAGCCGGCCCGCACGCCGCAGGCCAAGCGGAAAGGTCCGCGCCAGAAGGCGAAGCCAAAAGCGCGATCGGCCCGCGCGACGTCGCGTTAGCCCACGAGCGGCGCGGGTCCTGTCGGCCAGCAGCCCACTGCGCACGGGCCGACCGCGCCTTCGCACTAGTCGTCCCGAGCTTGTGGGCGCCCGCTGGCCGCCACCCGCGACTATCCGTCGACAGACGATCGGCCCTCGCGTTTGTCGGCACCCGACGTCCCGTGCGGTGTGTCATGCCTTCGCGGCGAGTTCCGCAGCGCGCATTTCCAGACGACGTGCGCGCGAGGACTGTTTGAGCAAGCGAAGGCATGACACGCCGCGGGTGGGCGCCGCGTCAGCGAGGGCTGCATGAGGCGCGCGCGACGTCGCGTTAAGGGCTACTTCGAGCGGGCGATGAAATACACGCCGAGGACGATCAGCAAAATGGGGAACACGGGCTGATCGAGAATGTGGAGCGTGTGCAGGAGCCACACGACTCCGAGTGCGACGAGTGACAGGCCCAGGCGCGGCGAGCCGCGTCGCTTCGCCTCGGGTCCCGCGGCGGACTGGGACGCGGTCTCGTCGCGGATCGTCTCCGCGCTTTTGTCGAACGCGTCTTCGAGGACGTGGACGCCCTTCTTGACCGCCTGCGCCGTGCGGTCCGCATAGCGATCGAGCCGTTCTTCCCACTGTTTCTGGTCCATGAGGATCTCCGGGGAGTTAGCGTTCCGCGATTACCGAACGGCAAAATCCTAGCGCACCGGGGGCGATGCGTCGAGACGAACCTCGCGCGGGGTTAGTTCCGGATCGACGGGACGCGACGCGTGGCCAGGAGCAGCGAGAGTGCTGTCGTCGCCAGCAGGAACACCACCGCCGCCAGGAACACGTAGACCATCTCGACCGAGTAGTGCCGTTTGATGGGCCCGATGATCTGCACGGCGCTCGCACCCACCCCGAAGTTGAGAACGAACTTCACCGCGTAGCTCGTACTCCGCCAGCGGGGTGGGGTGATGGCCGCGATCAGGCTGTTCTCCACCGGCTGCATGCCGAAGCTGAAGAACCCGTATGCGGCCGCGCACGCCACCAGCGCCGCCTCGCTGGTGAACGCCATCGCCAGGATGAACGGGACGCTCATCCCGTGGAACAGGAGGTACGCGCGGCGCAGGTCCATCCGATCGGCCAGGCGTCCGCCCACGATCTGGCCGAAGAGCCCCGCGAACAACACGACCGACGCGAGGATCGTTGCCGCGAGTGTCGCCGTCCCACGATGCACCGGGAGCGGAAGCCGCTCGAGCGCGTGCGCGAGGAACGTCGTCTTGAGTTCCATGTAGGCCGGCAGCAGCAGCATGTTGCCGCGGTACGCGATCCCGCCCAGTACCAGCGCCACGCATAGAATGAGGAAGTACGGCAGCATCGCGCGCCCGTCCGGCGAGGTCCGGGACGCATGCGGGCGGATGGTCTCGTCGACGTGCAGCCGGTGAATATAGAGTGCGGTGACCAGCCCCATCGTCCCCATCACGATGAGGGCAACCTGCCAGCCGAAGGCCCAGGTCAACAGCCCCGTGACCAGGGGCGACAGCGCGATCCCCAGACTGCCGAATACCCCGTTGACGCCGAGCGCGAGTCCGCGCAAGCGCACCGTATGCGAGATCAATGCAATGCCCGCCGGGTGATACACGCTCGCACCGATGCCGACGACGGCGAGAGCGAGTGTCATCGCATGCGGCGTGGGAATCATTCCCGCGGCAATCAGCGCCAGGCCCATGAGCGCGATGCCCGCGGTAAGCATCGGTTTGGCGCGCCATCGATCGGCGGCGAGGCCCACGGGAAGCGCCAGAACGCCGAAGAACACGTACATCCAGAAACTCAGCTTCACGACGTCCTCGAGCGGCATTCCGAACGACACGGTCAACGGAATCGTGATGGCCGGAAACGCGAGCGGGAAGAAGTGAGTGAAGAAGTGCCCCGGGCACGTGATGGCGAGGATGCGGTGTTCCTCGTCGCTGAATTCGCTCATGCGGCGGAACGGGTTCATCGTCATTTCAGTTGGTGCGAATAGCCGGGGGAACGCTCCGATGTTCCGAGGCGCGCATTCTAGGACAGGATGGGTCCGTTGACAAAGCGTTTCACCACCCCGAAATTTGCCCCCCACCCCAAATTTTTTTGTCGACACGATTCTCGGGGGTTGACACAATGTCGGCAATTGGTTGGTCTAACCCGAACAGGCGGTCGAAGTGAAGGCTTCACGCGCCAGGAAGGAAGGAACCAATATGGCAGCCAAGAGGAAGGCCAGAAAAAAGGCCAAAGTGAAGAGGAAAGCCAAGCGCAAGGTCAAACGCGTTGCCCGCAAGGTCAAACGCAAAGTCAAGCGTAAGGTCCGGCGTAAAGCCAGGGTCAAACGCAAGGTCAAGCGCAAGGTTAAGCGCAAAGTGAAACGCAAGGTCAAGCGGGTAGCCCGCAAGGTCAAGCGTAAGGTCAGACGCCGGGTGCGGCGCAAAAAGGCCGCAGCCGTCGAAATGATGGACATGTAGCCTGGCCTCGCGGCCTGGCAAGGCCGTGAGCAGATGGGGAGGGGGGCGGAAGTCTCCCTCCCCTTTTTGTTTGGAGGGCCCGTGATGAATCACCGCTTCCTCACGATCCCCGTGGTATCCCTGCTCGCATTCTTCTTCTTCGGCGCGAGCGCGGCGGTCCCCGCCGACGCGCCGGTGGTCGAGAACACCGATCACGGTCTCTGGGACGACGCTCCCCGCCAGAATTTCCAGCTCCTCGAAAATCTCGTGCTCGGCTCCCAGGACGGCGACGACGCCTTCGGCCGCATCGCCGACATCGCGGTGGATTCGCGCGGGCGCTGGATCATCCTCGACGCCGGCTTCTGCCGGGTCCAGGTCTACGACCCCGACGCGATGACGATGACGACGGTCGGCCGCCAGGGCGAAGGGCCCGGCGAGTTCATCGCGCCGTTTGCGCTCGCGGTCGACGCGTCGGACGATATCTATGTGGCGGGCCAGGGCGGGCACATCGTGGGGTTCGCGCCCGACGGGGAACCGATCGGCGGATTCCGTCACGAACTCCAGGGCGGCGGGATCATCACGCGCATGCGGATCGTGCCCGCCGGTTTCTACCTGGCCTCTTTCGACCCCGTGACCAGGACGATGGTGCACCGCTACGATGGCAAGCATGACTACGTGTCGTCGTTCTCGGCGTCGTGGTCGGTGGTGAAGCCAATGCAGCCCGACGAAGCCTTCATGGCCTGCTACGGCACGATCGACGTGGATGCCGGCGGCAATGTGCTCTACACCCAGGGCGTCCCCTACGAGGTGCGCAAGTTCTCGCCCGATGGGAAGCGGTTGCTCACGATCCATCGCCAGAACGATTTCATGTTTCCCCCCGCGGTCGAACGAACGAAGGATGGCGTTTCCTTCCGCTCGTTCGGCGGTTCGGCGGCGGTGCTCGCGCTACCCGGGGGCCGGATCATGAATGTGGCCGTCGTGGTCCCGCGCGACAACGAGGCAAGACGCGTCACCTATCTCGACCTCTTCGACGCCGACGGGCGGCTGCTCAAGACGCGCCGGCTCGAGGGGGCAGTCAATCTTCAGTACCGCGACGCGGCCGGCCGACTGTACGGGATTTTGACGAAGGACTACCCGCAGATGGCCCGCTATCGTCTGGAGATGCCGTAGCGCCGCTGCCTGTGATACTATCGACATCCTGCTACGAAGTACCTCCCGCGTGCACTGGGTTGGGTTGATGAGGAGGATGGGTCGTGCATACCACGGTTTTCTCCGGCGCCGTCGTCGGAATCGAAGGTCTCGTCGTCGAAGTCGAAGTGGACATCTCGCGCGGAATTCCCGCGTTCTCGGTGGTGGGGCTGCCCAACGCCGCGGTGCGCGAGAGCCGCGAGCGCGTGACCGCGGCCATCAAGAACTCCGGCCGCGATTTTCCGCTCGAACGCATCACCGTCAATCTTGCACCCGCCGACATCAAGAAGGAAGGCGCCGCCTACGATCTTGCGATCGCGGTGGGGATCCTGCTGGCGTCGGGCCAGGTCGAGGCCACCGCAACCCGGACGATCTTCGTGGGCGAGGTGGCGCTCGACGGATCGCTCCGGCGCGTGCCCGGGGTATTGCCGATTCTGCTGCACGCACGATCCCGTGGATTCGCGCGCGCGGTGGTGCCGCTCGCGAACCTCGAAGAAACGCGGATGGTGGAAGGCGTCGAGGTGATCGCGTGCGCCAGTCTGCGCGCGACGGTGGCGGCCGCGCTCGCACCGGCGCAATCGGGACGCCATCGCGGTGAGCCCGAGGACGACATGTTCGATGCGACCGTCGAGGGACAGGTCGTCGTCAAGCCGGCCGACGACCCCGCGCCCGCGCCGCCCCCGGCGCCCGCGCACGCGTTCGACATGGCGGACGTCGTCGGACAGGAGGCCGTCAAGCGCGCGCTGCTCGTCGCGGCGGCGGGTGGTCATCACGTGTTGCTCGTCGGCCCGCCGGGTGCGGGCAAGACGATGCTCGCGCGGCGCTTCACCTCCATTCTGCCGCCGCTCTCGCCCGCGCGCGCGATCGAGACCACGATGATCTACTCGATCGTGGGCATGCTGGGGAACGGATCGGGTGCTCCGGTGACCACGCCGCCGTTTCGCGCGCCGCACCATAGCGCCAGCGACGCCGGGCTGATCGGCGGCGGCGGCGTCCCGCGTCCCGGCGAAGTGACGCTCGCGCACAACGGTGTCCTGTTCATGGACGAACTCCCGGAGTTTCGGCGCCACGTGCTGGAGACCCTGCGCGAGCCGCTGGAAGAAGGCCGCATCACCATCTCCCGCGCGCGCTCCGCGGTGACCTTCCCCGCGCGCTTCCAACTGGTCGCCGCGATGAACCCCTGTCCCTGCGGCTATCACGGGTCAAAGGTGAAGCAGTGCAAGTGCTCGCCGCTCCAGCGCGAGAGCTACGTGGGCAAGATCTCCGGGCCGCTACTGGATCGCATCGCGATTCACGCGACCGTGCGACCGGTGGACGTCGAGGCGTGGTCGGGGCGCGACGGCGTCGCGCGCATGACAAGTGCCGTAATGCGCGCGATGGTCGTGCGAGCGCGGGAGATTCAGGCGGCGCGCTTCGCCGGCGTCGAAGGCGTCGACTGCAACGCGGGCATCCCCGAAGGATGGTTCGCAACCCTGTGCGCGATGGAGCCGCGTGCCGAGGCGCTGTTCGTCAAAGCGCAGAAGTCGCTCCTGGTCTCCGCGCGCGCGCGCGGCCACATCGCCCGCGTCGCACGCACCATCGCGGACCTCGACGAAAGCGAACACATCTCCGAACGCCACATCAGCGAGGCGGTGGGATATCGCCGATAGAGTGCGGTCCTGGGATCAGCCAGTTCCGGGGCGTCTCGGACGTGTCCGTTGGACCTGATCAATGAGCCACGAACGGCCGGTGCCTATCGTGTGGTCTGGGACGGGAGGAATGACAATGGAGCGAGTGTTTCGAGCGGGGTATACTTTTACCGCTTGGACGCTGGCAGCTTCCGGGCGACAAAGAAGATGGTTCTTTTTGAAGTGAAGCGTTCTAGGTGATCCGCGGGTGACAATCGTCAGGACACGGGATCTCCATCGATGGCCGAGCACAGGTGTCTCTGTTGCCCTGGGCTTTGCAGTTTGCATGACGTGTGCCCCGGATGTCGCGATTCGATCGATCCCCAAGACGGAGCAGATAGCGATCTATCGCTTCTGCATAAGCGTTTCCCCTGACGAACGATGGCTTGCGTTTACTGAGTGGAGCTTGCCGAAATCTAGAGTCTTCGAGGATCTCCCTGTTGGGGAGTATGAATCTCGTGTCGCCACACTCAACCTGAAAACAGGCGAGCTCGTTCGACACGCTCTGAGTTCAGTTCCGGCGAGTGCACTCGGGTTCGCGCCCGAAAATGTGAGGTGGATTGGGCAGGCCGGCCTTGAGATCATCAAGCAACGATTTCGTCCTCCTGGTTGGATGGGAGAGACGTTCTACTTTCAACCCTACTACGGTGGTATCCAGGTTGCCTTGGATCCTGATAGGCCGGGAATGCGGATTGCCACCCGGCCGCCTGGTGCGATCGGCACGTGCAGCGACTGCCCGCCCATGATTTCGGTGCGGTTTCGCAATCGTTCGTGGGACCTGCTCTCCGCCGAGGTAAGCGCGGTACTCCAAGACGGAACGGTGCGCGCTGTCTACTACCGGGGTGAAGGACCATACCGCACGAACATGATTCTTAGGTTGCGAGCGGAGGGCGAAGAAGAGGTTGTTGTGGAGCGCGAGGAGAAGAAGGGTACCATGATGATAATTGCGGGTCTGCGCGTATCGCCAAACGAGCGATACCTGGCCTATACGGTGAATTCCAAGAAGCAGGCTTTCTTGGCCGGGCCGCGTGATGAAATTTTCGTCATGGACCTTCAAACCGGGAAGGAGATACGCGTTGCGAGATACTCCTACTCGGGTAACCTCATCTGGAGCCCGGACAGCGACCGGCTCTACTTCGCGTCTGGGGAGTACTCCAGCGACTCCGCGGTTCGCATCGTCGATGTCGCCGCCACGTTTGGACGATAGGCACTCGCCTCCGTCGCCGCGGGTGCTTGCCGCGAAGGCTCGCAAGTGCTCAGCATCGGTGATGCGGTTGCTCTCGGTGCGCTGATCCTTATGTTGGCGGTCGTCGCGTTGTGGTGGCACCGATTGCGAATACAGATACCGCGCGACGAAGAAGATGGTGCTCTTGAAGTGAGAACTGGTTGTATGCTCTGCGGGAACCCCGTTTTCGCAGTACATGTCGTCAGGAGGATATGCTAGTGCGCCCAACTCCAGTGACCCATCGGGAGCACTTTCGACGCGCGATCTCCCTCCAAGCCATTGTTGCTACAATCCCGCTGAGCCTTACGAGTTGCTCCGGGCGCGACCCGCGAGGTGTTGTTCGAGCCGTCGCCGGAACGGAACAGGTGGCCATCTACGATTTCGCGATAAGCGTCTCCCCGGACGAGCGGTGGCTGGCCTTTACTGAATGGGTGCTTCCGAAATCCAGGGTTTTCGAGGATATCTCACCCTACGATTACCCGGCGCGCGTCAGTACATTGAACCTTGGTACTAATGTGGTTGTCGAGCACTCAATCGCGTCACTTCCAGCGAGCCGATTGGGCTTTTCATCCGATGACGCTGAATGGAAACGTTTGGCGGGTCTCGAGATCATAGAGAAAAGGTTTCGTCCTCCTGGTTGGATGGGAGAGACGTTCTACTTTCAACCCTACTACGGTGGTATCCAGGTTGCCTTGGATCCTGATAGGCCGGGAATGCGAATTGCCAACGGGCCGCCTGACACGATCGGCACGTGCAGCGACTGCCCGCCCGTGATTTCTGCGCAGTTTCGCGATCGTTCATGGGACCTGCTGTCCGCCGAGGTAAGCGCGGTATTCCACGACGGAGCGGTGCAAGCGGTCTATTATGTCTCGTCACCGTTTCAGCACAATCAAGTACACCACCGGTCGATCTATCGAATCACAGAGGTCGGGGACGAGCAAGTGGTGGTCGAGAGAGAAAAGAAGGGTGCGACGATGGTGGGAATTGCCGGTATCCGGGTCTCGCCCGACGCGCGGTACCTGGCCTATGTTGTCGATTCCAAGAAGCAGGCGTTTCTGTCCGGGCCCCAGGAGGAGTTGTTCATCCGGGAACTTGAAACCGGCCACGAGAAGAGGATTGCCAAATACGGCTTCATGAGTAACCTCATCTGGAGCCCCGACAGCGACCGGCTCTACTTCGCCGGTGGCGAGTACTCCAGCGACTCCGCGGTTCGCATCGTCGATGTCGCCGCCACGTTTGGCCGATAGGCACTCGCCGCCGTCGCCCCGGGTCCTCGCCACGAGGGCTCGCGGATGGCCTCTGCCAGGAGCACTCCCACCATCCCTGCCAAGTGAAGGGAAGTGATGAATATGAAGAGGTTTGAGCCACCCGTCCCCCTTCCTCTAAAGAAGCCGCAAAAAGGCAACCCACCCCTGCAACTGCGGAATGCATGGGAGCAAACTCCGTCAATGTCGTTGCAGCCCCCTGCAGGTCGAGAAGTATCTCGCGAAGATCTCAGGTCCACTCATGGACCGCATCGCGATCCATATGACCGTGCGACCCGTGGACATCAATATGTGGAAGTCATCGGGAAAGGGGATGAACAGTGCCACGATGTGCGCGCGATGGTGACGCGAGCGGGAGAGAGTCAGGTAAAGCGCTTCGCGGAGCACGACGGCATCGATTGCAACGCGAGGCTTCCGGACGGGCTCTTCTCAACGTTCTGTCGGATGGACGCATCGGCGGAGGCGCTGTTCGAGAAGGCGCAGAAATCGCTGCTGGTGAGCACACGGGTGCGCGGACACATCGTCCGCGTCGCGCGAACGATTGCGGATCTCGAGAGCTGTGAACGGATCGCGGAGCGGCACATAGGCCAGGCGGTTGGATATCGGGGGGAGAGGCTGGCTCGCCATCGTGATGACCAGTAAACAATTTCACGCGGACCTAACAACATAGTTGACAACGTGGCCTGGTTTCAAACAAAATGCCAGGCACTTCCGGGGAGCCGCGTGTCTCTGTGACAGCGGAATCGGAACAACCGCGAACTGCGCTATCTACCCACCTTACATCCGCGGCGAATCCGGCTTACCGAAGCGGGTTGATGATGGTCCTCAGTGCCAAGATTGCAATCGTCGTCGGCTGGGTGGCGCTTATTCTATTCGTTGCGAGAGTCTTTCTTCCAAGCCCGCTGCCTGTTAGCTATCCCGAAACACGCAACATCTTCATGATGTTCCCTGAGGGCTGGGGATATTTCACTCGAAATCCTCGGGAACCTGTACTGCAGCTCTACTGCATGGACGGGCAACATGAGCCCGTTCTCGTGCCCAATTTTTCCAGACGCTTCCTTTTCGGCATGCGGCGCGACGGACGCAAAGTTGGCGGTGAGGTCGACCTTGTGCTCAGCCAGGTGCCTGCGAAAGCTTGGTCAGTAACGCGCAAGCGGTTGACCTTCGAAGGTTCATCGGCGGACTCAATAGTCATTGCCCACAACACCACTGAAAGCCCGACTCTGTGTGGTGACTACTTGATCCAGATACAGGACCGCTTGCCGTGGGCTTGGGCCAAGTCACAAGACTCAGTCATAATGCCTTCGAAGGTGGTGCATGTCCGCATTGTTTGCGAATAGGCGACACGTTGAACCATGGACGGTCGTGTACGGGCTCGCGCGCTCGTTGCTGGCAGCTGGCACGGCGCTCACTCTTATGTTCAATAGGAACGACGTCCTGTTTTCGCGCGATTTTCAGTTCCTGCCGAAGTCCCTTGCGGCCGCCTCCGTTGCGCGGCTCAATCTGTTCACGATCGTTCCGCATCAATGGATCGGACTCACAAAGTGGATTGCCATTCTGGTCCTGTTGCTTGTCGTGTCAGGATGGCGCCCACGGCTGACTGCCGTTCCGCACTGGTGGATCAGTTGGAGTTTCGCGGGCGCGTGCTCTGTCCCAGATGGAGGAGACCATGTGACGGCGGTACTAACCTGTCTGTTTCTTCCCGTCGCGCTGACTGACCCACGCCGCTGGCATTGGGCTACGTTCCGCGTGTCGGTCTTGAAGCACCCGCATTGGCACGAAGTGCGCCGCTTTCTTGCCCAAAGTGGACTTGCCGTGGTCAGGCTCCAAGTGGCCATTATCTATGCCCATGCTGTTACGGCGAAGCTTGCGGTCACTGAATGGCGGAATGGAACCGCGATGTACTACTGGCTAAACCACCCCGTGTTTGGCGTGCCTACCTGGTTACATAGAATCACAGGCCCTGTAACAGCATCAGCAGTCGGGGTGATGACGCTTACATGGTCCGCGATCGCGATCGAGTCGGCTTTATTCGCCGGCCTGTTCATGGTCCGGTCATGGCGCTTGTATCTCTTTATGGTAGGCATTGTCTTCCATTGGCTGATAGTGCTGTTTCACGGCCTCCCGAGCTTCTCGATCGCAATGACAGGTGCGTTGACGGCCTACCTGCTCACGCCGGATGGGCTGGCGACGTTGCAACGACTACCCGGTCAGGTGTCCCGACGTTTCTTGGGGAGTTTTGAGGGCAAAGGAGCTCATCATGTTGATTCGAGCGCGGCGTCGAGCGTTGTTTCCATTAGTAGCAGCGACAGTGGCAATCACTATGCTTCTGGTCAGTTGTAACGAGACGGGTGGACCCATGGCACAGCAGGGCGGTCCGTCCCGACATAAGACGACCGATAGTCTTTCGCCGACTGGAAAAGACGCCTACGAAGCGCTTTTCCAGGGGCGCGGCACGCTGGCGGAAGAGATTCCGTTAGTGCGTGACAACTACCAGGCTTCTTTTTTCATTGCCGATGCTGAGGAAGATTCACTTTACAACGCGTTTTCGGATGAGATGATCAATGCGATCGATGACGTGGATCCAACGTTCTTCACCGATTTTGAAGGACAAATTCAAAGTGGCGATTACTTTGCCGTGGAGGATGCCCTGGAGAAAGCAGCATCGATTACGCTCGAAGCGGCCTTGACAATCCCCGAGTTTCGGCAACAACTGCAAGCTGCTGCAGAAGACGCGCAGGTTGTATCAAGCGCGGTGGATGAGATTCACCAAGCGGATCCCGAATCGGAAATGACCGAAGAGCAGTTAAAGTCTCTTCTGATAGAACTTAGTAGTGGTGAAGAACCCCTCTGCGCTGCGGTCGCCGCAAATTGGGTTTATTTGTACTACGCGGCTGCTCATTGGGTCTTTGTTGCAGTGAACGTCGCAGGTGCGGTGAATGCGGCGATTTGGTTTGCGGCCTTTTTGTTTAACCACACATGGATATTTAACAAGAAGAAGCTGCCAAGTGAGACCGTCGTGTTCGGTGAAAGCTCACTGACATACGAGATGTTGGTTGACTATATCGTGCAAAACTGGGCTGCAGCGTAACCCACGATGTAGACGAAGGCAAGTGCCAAGGATTGGCGGCATAGGGTTGCTTTTCGGACTCCTGACTCTAGGGGCCATCGCGGCGACATATGCTCTCGTGGCGCTGCGGTGGCGGTCTATCCAGGGTAAGGTCCCTCGCCATTTTGATTTTCTCGGGAGACCGGATGGGTGGGGCAGTGGGCGGGTCTTGTGGTTCTACCCGAGCTTTGCCTTGGTGTTTGCAGCGTGCATGACGCTGGCGCTTATCGTGAAGACGCGAGGTGCGGAATCCAACAACACCTGAATACGCGAATGTTGTGGAGGGAGTGGCGGCGTCTTGTGCACTAATCGCGGGTTCGATGTTCGTTCTGGCAGAGCGTTCGATTGCGATCGCCCGGAAACGTGCAACCGGACTGGGCTGGGTGTTCTGGCCCTGCGTGGCGTTCGCAATCGTGTTGTTAGTGAAACACTATTCTTAAGGAGCGGATGTGCCGCGTACGACGAGGCGTCCGTTATTGCGCATGGCCGATCTGATTGCTCTCGGTGCGCTTATCCTTGTGTGGGCAGTCGTCGCGTTGTGGTGGAACCGATTGCCAACACAGATACCACGGCACTTTGGCTTGAACGGCGAACCCGATGCATGGGACTCTCGGAACCTCATTTTCATGCTACCTGGCTTGGCTCTGCTTACTTATCTGACCCGGGCGCCAAAAAGTGCTCCTCCTGTCACCAGGGAGTTTTCGGCTGTTTTCAGAGCGGTTGTCCTGCTTGGATTTGCATGGTCGACAATCGCGGTGGTGCGCATCGCAATGGGGAAAGCTGACAGTTTGGGGGCATGGTTTGCGCCCTGCTTTTTTCTGTCGATCGTCGCGACGGGGGTATGGTTCGCGTTTCGAAGCAAGAGAGCCGGGAGAGGGAGCAAGGACTGAGAAACCGAACGAACAAGGCATGTTTTCAATGCAGGTTGCGAGAAGATCATGCAGCAGCTTCTCGCTGTGGGATGGCACCCCGGTAACCCACACGGCAACTTCATCGCGCGGCGGGCCAGCCGCACCAGAAGGCCGATTGCACCGGTGATCGCGCCCAGGTAATACGGCCTCCCGACTGCCACCCTCGCCAACCAAGAGGCCCTTCGGCGGACGCGCGCCGGGGACTTTGCAATTCTGCAAACCGGCTGACGGGCGATGCCTTCGGGCGTATTCGGTCCTATGCTGATTACTGGCTTGTCTGGGCGTGCCATCGAACCGCGGTCGGGCGCGAAAGGATTGCCGGACCCCGATCGGTCGGCTTCGAGAGAGGCCGGAACCACGCGGTCAGCAAGTGGGCACCCTTGCACCACGGACCCGCTGGGAGGTAACTCGTTAATGACAAGAAAGCTGCGGCATCCAGCCGGCGACCGTTTTCCTCCCTCCCTTAAAGAAGCCGCAAAATGGCAACGCACCCCTGTCCCTGCGGCTATCACGGGTCGAAGGTGAAGCAGTGCAAGTGCTCGCCGCTCCAGCGCGAGAGCTACGTGGGCAAGATCTCCGGGCCGCTACTGGATCGCATCGCGATTCACGCGACCGTGCGACCGGTGGACGTCGAGGCGTGGTCGGGCCGCGACGGCGGCGCGCGCATGACGAGTGCCGCGATGCGCGCGATGGTCGCGCGAGCGCGGGAGATTCAGGCGGCGCGCTTCGCCGGCGTCGAAGGTGTGGACTGCAACGCGGGTATTCCCGAAGGATGGTTCGCGAGCCTGTGCGCGATGGAGCCGCGCGCCGAGGCGCTGTTCGTCAAAGCGCAGAAGTCTCTCCTGGTCTCCGCGCGCGCGCGCGGTCACATCGCCCGCGTCGCACGCACCATCGCGGACCTCGACGAAAGCGAACACATCTCCGAACGCCACATCAGCGAGGCGGTGGGATATCGCGGGAGGGGCTGACGCGATCGTGTGAAACGCCGAGCCTGGCCGGTTGATGCCGGGGGGACAATTCTGCTACGGTGCGTAGACCCGATGGCGAGGGAAGTTCGATGCCGCCTTCCAGAAACAAGAAAGTACACACGAAACGTCCATTCCGGCTCAAGAAGGTGAGCCTGAAAGTCGCCTACTCGGCCTTCGGCCTCGCCAGCCACCCATATGAAGTCGAGCTCACCCCGGGATTCGACGAGCGTGTTGCGGTTGAGATTCCGTTGGATACCAGGCTGTGCGCCGCGCGCGAGGTGAACCCGGCGACGATCCGCGTATTCCGCTGGGACCCGAAAGTCGAACGGTTCCGGATCGTCGAAGATTCCAGAATCGGTGAGCGCTGGACGCACGCGGTGGCGCATCTCCATGAACCTGGAGTCTATGTCGCCGCGGGTGAGAGCTCGAATCGTTGGGTCTACAGCGCCATGACGGTGTTCCGCACCTTTGGCGGGGCGCTTTTCGATCCCGACGTCGGACCGGTGATTCGCCGCATCCTCTGCCCCGTGCTCCTGTGCCCCGGCATGCTCGGCAACGTACTCGAACACGTGGACCCCGCGCGATTCAATCTGCCGTTGACGCCGGGTCCGGACTTCTGCGAAATCTGTCTGGGTGGCGGCCTCGGTCACGCCGTCGACCTGTACCCGCGTTGGCCGGACGGTCGCGACTGCCCGTGCAATCTCACCGACTACCTTGACGCCCACCCGGAAATCGCGGCGCGAATCATCTGGCGGGACCCTGCGATTCGCAGCTACCGCGAATGGACCCCCGATGAGAAATCGCAGCTGGCCGCAAACTTCGAAACGATTCGCCTGGGTGGGCTGGTCGGCTTACCGGAAGTAGCACTCTCGCATCCACCCGGCCCGGGCGAGATTCACACTCGGTATTCGCGCGAGACCGCCTGGCAGGCGTTCGTCGCTCATGTGGCCCAGACGCTGGTCGTCGACGCATGCCGATGGGTGAACTGGTCGATCACGGGTTTTTCGGACGACGCGCTCCGGCTTCTGCTCGATTCCACCGCGATGTTCCGGTGGACGGCGGGTGGCGATTACGAACACGACGGAGGCGCTGCCTCACACGGCGACCCCACGCGAGTCTACCGCTGGCTGCGAAGCGAAGGACTCATCGCCGACACCCAGCTCGCGACGGTCGGGCGCGTCATCGAATGGTGCCGCGACAACCTGGCGCACTTTGTGGGCTACTTCACGGCGGACAACATGTTCGATCACTGGCAGTATCGCGGGTACCCGCCGGTCGAGCGGATCATTGCCGGAACCACGTCGTCATACGGTTTCAATCACTGGACCGCGGGCTGTTGGGGAACGTCCGGTTTCCTGGAGCTCGTCCTGCGAACGATCAACGTGCCCGCGACGTTCGCCGCCACGTGCGGCCACAGTCAGCCTTACTTTCCAACGCTCGGACGCTACCTGTCGCACGGGGACGATCCGTACAACCGCGCGACTCGAGCAGCCGGTATCGCCGGCCTGGATCTCCTCATCGATCAGGCGCAGTTCGACGAATGGTTCCGCCCCGACAATCCCGATCGCTGCAGCAATGTCGGCCGGCGCGTTCGCGAGCTGACAGGCACCTGAGATGGTGCCGGCCCATGCTGAGGTTTGGCGGCACACTGAACGGGGTTGAGGAGTAGCATTTTGAATCCCGGGTGGATGGGAAGGCGGTATGTGTTAGGCTTTCCCGGATGCTGGACAGTCTGCTAACGCACGCACTCACGGTGTTCATGGGGTTCTTTGCCATCATGAACCCCATCGCGAACACACCCATATTTCTCAGTGTCACGGCGGGGGACGATGCCAGGGTGCGCCGGGCGGTGGCGCGCCGCGCCGTGTTGCTGGCGTTCGGAATCGTCGTCGCGTTCTGCATCGCCGGTCACGAGATCTTCAAACTTTTCGGGATCGGAATGCCCGCGTTCACCATCACCGGCGGATTGATCGTCCTGCTGATCGGATTCAACATGGTGCAGGGGCGGTCCTCTACCGTGCAGGATTCACACAGCGCGGAGGGGTCGAAGGACCTGGACGGGGAAATGGACAAAGCAACCTCGCCGCTCGCGATGCCGCTGCTCGCCGGGCCCGGTACCATCGCGACCGCGATCAGTTTCGCGGCGGGCGGGCTGACGCGCCTGATCACCACCGTCGTCATATTCCTGGTTCTCTGCGTGATGACCTATTTCTTCTTCGTCAACGGCGGACGGCTGGTGAAGTACCTGGGCCGCCAGGGAATGGGCGTGATCACACGTCTCATGGGATTGATCCTCGCCGCGATCGGCGTTCAGATGATTATCAGCGCCGTCATGGCACTTGTGAATGGCCCCGGGCCGATCACCGGGTAGTTATCTCGGAACGGACGCCAGCCCACCGGAGCTGTCGCGTACGTACGCGTGATGATGGAGGTTACCTGAAGCCAGGCTGGACCGTCGGGATTGCTACCCTTGATTGTTCCGGCCAACATCGGAGGTCCGAATGCGACGAGTCACAGGCATTGGCGGCATCTTCATGAGCGCCAGGGATCCGAAGGCGCTGTGCGCCTGGTACAAGAAGCACCTGGGGATCGACGTTCAGGATTGGGGTGGAGCGGCGTTCGAATGGACTGACGCCGAGGGCAACCCGATCAAGGGAACGACGGCGTGGTTGATCGGTCCGGCGGACGGCAAACATTTCGCTCCAAGCAAGTCGACCTTTATGGTCAACTATCGCGTCGAAGATCTAACGGCGCTTCTCAACGCATTGCGCGAGGAAGGCTGCGACGTGCTCGACGCGACCACCGACGATCCGGCGTACGGAAAATTCGGATGGGTGATGGATCCAGAGGGTAACAAAGTGGAACTCTGGCAACCCCCGGAAGGGCAATGAAGGCAGTCTGAGTCCCGCACCGCGAAGCAGCATCAAGGTCTAACCAAGAGGCAGGACTTGCCGTGGCCGAATCGCAACCCGAATTCGACGCAGCGACGTACAAGAACGCGCAACGAGAGCAATGGAACCAGAACGGCGCCGCGTGGCGGCGCTGGAATCCCGCGCTGGATCGTTGGTACGGCGATGCTACCCGCCAGATGCTCGACCTGGCCCGGATTCAGCCCGGCCAGCGCATCCTGGACGTCGCCGCCGGCGCGGGTGAACCGGCGGTCAGCGCCGCCGAACGCGCCGGCCCCGGCGGTTACGTGCTGGCGACCGACATCTCGGAAGGGATCGTTGCGCTTGCGCTCGAAGTCGCCCGTGAACGCGGGCTCACGCAGATTGAGACCCGCGTCATGGACGGCGAGAAATTGGATCTCCCGGACGCGTCCTTTGATGTGGTGCTGTGTCGGCTGGGGCTGATGTATATGCCGCATCCCGTGACGGCGCTCCGCGAGTGGCGCCGCGCTCTGAAAGCGGGCGGTCGGGTCGCCGTCGTTGTCTTTTCCACGCCCGATCGAAACGATTGGGGTGCGATGCCCGCGTCCATTATCCGCCGGCGCGCGCAACTCCCGCCTCCCGTTCCGGGTCAACCCGGACCGTTCAACCTGGGCGGTCCCGGGGTGCTCGAACGCGTTTTCCGTGAAGCCGGATTTGCGAACCCCGAGGTTCGCGCCGTGCCGGTGCCCCATCGAGCGGCCAGTGCCACCGAGTACGTGCGGGTCGCCCGAGAAGCCTTCGGCGCGTTCAATGCCATGATGGCTCACCTGCCCCCCGAAGAACGCGAGTCCGTGTGGAACGAAATCGAAAGCGCAATGCGTCGTTTCGAATCGCCGGATGGGTTCGACGTGCCGGGCGAGTGCCTTGTCGGCGCGGCCACGAAGTGATCGCACGAGGAATTCCGGGACGGAATGGTCACGGCTTTGCACCAGAGAGGACAGATGGCCCCGAACATCAAGCGTAACTTCATTCTCCAGCAGGGTCTTCCGGAGCCGCCGGCGGCGACGTGCTCGCTTCAGCACGGCGCACTTCTTTTCCAGCCGAGACTCATCGGTTTGATCGTTGTCGCGGGGGTCATCCTGCGGTCGCCGATCGTTTTTCTGGCGCTCGCAACGGTCCTCTGGTGGAACGCGCTCGTCCCGCGTTGGAACGTATTCGATGTTCTCTACAATAAGATCGTGGCGGTCAGGCCGGGGCGCATCGCTCTGACGCCGGCGCCGGGTCCCCGCCGGTTTGCGCAGGGCCTGGCGGGAACCCTGGCGCTGGTTATCGGCATTTCCATGATCCGGGGATGGCATGTGACCACGATTGTCATCGAGGTCATCTTGATCCTGGCGGTTGCGGCGCTCGTGTTCGGTAGCTTCTGCGTGGGATCCTTTATCTTTCATCTGCTGCGTGGGCGCGTGGCCTTCGCCATGCGCACCCTGCCGTGGGTCGACGACACCGCGCATCACAAATGACCCGATGAGCCCTTCGAAACGGCAAGGGCCACCCGACGGCGGGTGGCCCTTTTTTTCTGTCCCGTCTAGTTCTTCAACGCTAGCCCGGTCGACGTACTGCCCTGATTGAGTGCCATCATGGCATCGATCTGGGTATGCACGCCTGCTGCCAGGTCCGCGATCTTCTTGGCGTCCGGCTTGTCCAGCTTGACTTCCGTTTCCAACGACGTGAGTTGCTTATTCAGGTTGGCACGCTGAGTCTCCAACGACTGCATCATCGTTGTCGTCTGGGCGCGCACCTCGGCGCTGATCGTCGCCATGTACTTGTCGTTGTAGTTCTTCATCTGGTCGAAGCTGCGACGCATCTCGTTTACCGCGGCGCGTGCGAAGTCCACGTTGACCGGGCCGCCGCCCACCGTCTGCCCGTTCAGGGCATCGGCGAACGCGACCATGCTCCCGCGATAGGCCGTTGCGAGAACGTAATTCGGCTCACTGACCATCACTTTCTTGTTCTGCGCCATCGTGGCCGTGGTCGGGGCCGGAACGGCGGCGCTCGTCTGAGCGCTTGCCGCCGTCGCGCCGACGGCCGATAGCGAAAGAGTCAGCAGGATTGCGGAAATGACATTTGTTTTCATTACGAGTTGTCCTTCAGTTAGAGATCGAATCGAAGCCCGACCGCAGCGCTCCGGCATTCAGAGTGATCGACTGGGCTGGCCTTCTGGCGATTGCTCGATAGTCTAGCCGGGGGCCGGATGGGAAATGAATCGGCTGGAAGAATGAAAAGAGAGCTAGTCCCCTGAAGGACGAAGCCGTCAATGTTCCGCGGTGGCCGCTACCATGCGGGATGGTTGACCTGCCAGAACGCCCGGAATAGACTCGCGCGCGAAAATGGAGGCGTGTGACGGTGGACAGCACAATGACGGCAGCCGGGAAGGCATTCAGCACCACGGGGCTCGTGCTGCTCACGGGCGCGAGTGGATACGTTGGCGGACGGCTCCTGAAGTCGCTCGAAGAACAAGGATGCCGCGTGCGCTGTCTTGCCAGACGCCCGGCCGTGCTCAAGGCGAAGGCCGGTCCGTCAACCGAAGTCGTTGCGGGCGACGTCCTCGATCGACCGAGCCTCGATGCGGCATTGCGGGGCGTCGACGTGGCCTATTACCTGGTGCACTCGATGGGGGCGACCGGCTCATTCGAGCAGGCCGACCGCCAGGGGGCGCGAAACTTCGGCGAAGCGGCGAAGGCGGCGAGTGTACGCCGCATCATCTATCTCGGAGGCCTGGGCAACACCGAAGAGGCGCTCTCTCCCCATCTGCGTAGCCGCCACGAAGTGGGGGACGTGCTGCGCGAGTCGGGCGTTCCGGTGCTCGAGTTTCGCGCGTCGATCATCATCGGTTCAGGCAGCCTTTCGTTCGAGATGATTCGCTCGCTGGTGGAACGGCTGCCGATCATGATTACGCCGAAGTGGGTCAAGGTCCCGGCGCAGCCCATCGCGATCGACGATGTGCTTCAGTACCTGGTCGCGGCGCTTCTGCTTCCGGCGTCCGAGTCTCGGATCTATGAAATCGGCGGCGCCGATCAGGTGTCGTATGCCGACATCATGCGCGCGTATGCCCGGCAACGCGGAATCCGTCTGCGCATGGTGCCGGTGCCGGTCCTCACCCCGTACGTGTCCAGCCTTTGGCTGGGCCTGGTAACGCCACTCTACGCCCGTATTGGTCGCAAGCTCATCGAGAGCGTCGTGCACAGCACGGTGGTGCGGGACCTCGCCGCGCTGGAGACGTTTGCGGTCCGTCCCATGGGGATCGACGAGGCCATTCACCGCGCGATGATGGGCGAGGAACGCGAATGGGCGGCGACGCGCTGGTCCGACGCTCTGTCGTCGTCGGGCGCGTTGCCCGCGTGGGGCGGCGTACGATTCGGTTCGCGGCTGGTGGACTCGCGGACCCAGACGGTCGCCACGACGCCGGACGCCGCGTTCGCGCCCGTTCTGCGCATCGGCGGCAACACCGGCTGGTACGCGTGGAACTGGCTCTGGCGGTTGCGCGGGTACCTCGACATGCTGGCCGGAGGCGTTGGTATACGACGCGGGCGGCGTTCCGACACGGACCTCCGTGTGGGCGACACGGTCGACTTCTGGCGCGTGGAGATGCTCGAGACGAACCTGCTGCGATTAATTGGCGAAATGAAGTTGCCCGGACGGGCGTGGCTGGAGTTCGAGGTAACGGGCAGCGGTTCGTCGGCGACCATCCGGCAGACCGCAACCTTTGATCCGGTCGGGCTGTCGGGGCGAGCCTACTGGTATGCCCTCTACCCGCTGCACCAGCTGGTGTTTGCGGGAATGCTGCGGGGAATCGCGCGCGCCGCCCTGCGTGAGCGGACCGATCGCTGAAGGAGAGCCACCCGGGTTCTATCGCTCGCTACGTGACGCACCGCCCGGCGACGGACCCCGAAGCGAGAAATGACCTGACTCCTCGCTCGGGGTGTCTGTCACACACAGAATTCACCCACCTCAAGGACTAGTCCACCTTTCGTTCCTCCGACCGATTCAACGCGGTTCCGGGCTTCGGTATGCTTTGGAACGAATGAAAAGGCAACCAATTCAATTGTTCCACGCGCGCGGCGGAAACACCGGCGCATGGATATCAAGGAGGACCACTATGTTCAAGAGAATCGCTCTGCGCCTGGTCATCGTGATCGGGATACTCGGTGTTGCGAGTGCCGCGATGGCCCAGGACCGAATTCACCAGTACCTCAACGATACCGCTCTCAAGGTGAAGGCCACGTCGAGCACGGTCGAGAAGCGGGAGATTCTGAGCCGGAGCCTCGGCGAGATGACCCGGGCGATCGACACGGTCAAGGGTGCGCCGCTGACGACGGATCAGGACCGCGCCAATCTGAATCGCCTGCAGGCCACGTTGCAGGAGAAGAGCGACGAGCTCGTCGGCACCAACGGATTCGACCGCGTTCCCGACAACCAGCTCAACGCCTTCTCGACGTATATCGTGCAGGACATGGAGCAGGCCGACAAGTCGATCACCATCAGCCTGGTCGCGGCACTCCTGATTGTCATCATCATTATTCTGATCGTGTAGGGAAAACGACGGGTATTCGATCATGAGGATTCCGTTGCATCAACGATTCGCGAGTGCCACGCGCACATTCTCGACTGTTGGGGGTTTTCAGGGTTGCGTGGCACTCGCGTTGTTGCTTTCGGGGTGCGGTGGCACGATGCCGCCGCCGCACGACGAAGCGACGATCGGGGGAAGCCCGCCCCGCTACTCGCTCGTGTTTGTCATTCATGGAGACGGCGACTATCTCTACCACAACACGCTCGGCGAGGCGCGCAGAGCCGACGAGGACGTCCTCGCGCGGGCCCAGGCCATCGCGGAACGGATGCCCGACGCCGAAGTAACCATCTTCCACGAGATCCCGCGGCGGCATGTGTTGTTCGTCGTCCCCCGTCACGACGGCCGCGCCTACTACTATCGCCACGGACGACTGCTGGGGGAAACATCGTACTGGCGCGACCAGGGAGATTCGCACTTCGCTCCCGAAACTCGGCTCTACGCGCAGTTTGCCGGTGACCAATCCCCACCGCCGGTGCGGATGTTCCTCTACTTCGGCCACGAGCTGCCCGAATTCAACGGCGTGGGATACGACGCGTCGTACCGCGAACGAAGTGTCACTATCGGGGATCTCGCCGAAGGCGTCGGCGCTCTCGCCGGAAAGTACGGCAATTTCGATCTACTCGTGCTGGCCACCTGCTTCGGCGGCACCCCCCATACGATCGACGCTCTCGCGCCCTACACGCGCTTCATCGTTGCGTCGCCCGAAAATCTGCACCTGTCCTATTTCAACCTGGAGCCGCTGGCCACGATGGATATCGGGCCGGGCGATGGCGACGCGGCGGCGTTCGCGGACCAATTCGCGCACCACGCGTTCGACCGCCTGGTTGGCGAAGTCCAGACGGCAGTCAGTGTCGTCGTGTACGACGTGAACGCAACGAATACGTTTCGCGCATCCGTGGCCGGAGACTACGACCACGCGCTGGCCATGGCGAATGGAATGCCGGCATCGGTCGACCATTGCGACTGCGCCGACGACTCGACTTTTGTACGGCCCGCGATGGACAAGGGCCTCACCGTGCTCTACCGCGCGCCTCGATTCGGACGCATGAAAAATGAGAAGCGCCACTCCGGATGGGAATGCTGGCGCATCGGCGAAACGGGACGCGTTGGGAGCGGAGAAAACGCCGGCGCGCGTCAGTGAGCCGTACCCCTTTTTGGACGACACCTAACCTAAACCTGGAAGAAGAGACATCAATGACACCAACGCTACAACGCCGAACCGAGTCCAAGTGAAACGCGTCTTCGACTTTACCTTCGCGCTCGCCGGCCTTCTGGCCGTGCTGCCGCTCATGATCGGGATTGCCGCGATCGCATGGGCGGGCGACCGCGGCCCCGTCCTTTTTGCACAGGAGCGCCTCGGCCGGAAACGTCGTCCATTCCGCATGTTCAAATTGCGGACGATGGTCCGGCACGCCGAGCGCGAAACCGGGCCCGTCTGGTCCTGGAACGGGGACCCGCGCGTGACGCGGATCGGGAAGATCCTGCGCGCGACGCACCTCGATGAACTTCCACAATTATGGAATGTGCTGCGGGGAGAAATGAGTCTCGTGGGACCGCGCCCCGAACGCGAGGTCTTCGTCGAGAAACTCGAGCAGGTGATTCCCGACTACACCGAGCGTCTCGCAATTCGTCCCGGGATCACCGGCTTGAGCCAGCTGCGCTCCGGCTACGACGAATCGCTGCGCTCGGTGCGGCGAAAGATCCGCTATGACCTCTTGTACGTTCGCCGGGGGTGCGCGCTTTTGGACGCAATGATCGTCCTGGATACAATCCTGTTGATGGTCGGGCTGTCCGGCGGCTTGGAGCTGCGCAGAGTCGCCGACCGCATGAACCCGCCCCGCTGGCCCGCCGTCAGGACGCTCAGGTCCTTACGGTTACCAATTCCGCTATTCCAACGGGAGCATGACCCATGGCACCGGTGAACCCGCCCGAAGAGCTAGTCCATTTTTCATTCTTCCGAACGATTCCATCTCGTTCCGGTTGTTCTGTATGGTGTTAACAGTATGTCAGTAGATCGTTTCAACTCTTTCAGCACCACCGGCCAATCTTTCTATGCCGATGGCTCGTTGTTGCTTGGAGTCGTGGACCACTACGACACCTTCTTCAAGCTCGGGCTCACGGAAGCGCAGAAGCGCGATCTCATCGCGGACTTGCTGGCGCCCTCCGCCCCCGGCTTCAAAGGTGTCACGAGTCGCACGGAGACGGAGGAACTTTTCGATCCGGACGGCTGGCCACGATGAAGAACCGTTGCCCAGGCCGTTCAACAATGCAGGGAGGTGAGTAACATGCTGTGGACTATCGCTGTCATTATGCTGGCGCTCTGGCTGCTCGGATTGATTACGGCAAACACCATGGGCGGATTCATTCACGTCCTTCTGGTGTTGGCGATCGTGGTCGTCGTGATTCGCCTCATCCAGGGTCGTCGCGTCGTCTAGCTGTCTGCGCCGTTGGCGTCGACAGTTGGACGTATGTCCGATTTCTTTCTTCAAGCCCGGGCGTAGACCCGGTGGAAGTGGGGTCGTCCTGTACTTGCCCAGTCGTAACACTCGGAGTTCGTCATGACGAAAAGAACCGGGTTCCAATTGGATGTGGAGAACAAAATCTCTCCGCCGCCGAAGAACAAGGTCCGGTCGGCGGCGGGATCCACTGGCAAGAGAAACGGAAACGGGAACGGAAACGGAAACGGAAACGGGAACACCCCCGGTGGTCACAAGCCGGCTGAAGACACATTGCGGGATTCGGAACTTCGTTACCGGCGTCTCTTTGAGACCGCGATGGACGGAATCCTCATTCTGGATGCAGAGAGCGGACGGATCACGGACTCCAATCCATTCCTGGAGAGGATGCTTGGCTACAATCACGGCGAGTTGCTGGGCAAGACACTCTGGGAGATCGGCCCTTTCCACGACGTGGCTGCCAGCCGCAAGTCCTTCCGGAGATTGCAGACCCGGAAGTACGTCCGTTACCACAACCTCCCGCTGGAAACCAAGACGCACGAGAGCAGGCACGTGGAGTTCGTCAGCAACGTGTACACGGTGGACGACGTGAGGGTGATCCAGTGCAACATCCGGGACATTACCGAGCGAAAACAGGTCGAGGATCGTGTCCTCCAGGCCAATGAGGACCTGCGCACGTTGGTGGCCGGTTTGCAAACGCGCGAAGACGTGCTGCGCGAGCAGGCCACCCATGATCCGCTGACCGGTCTTTTCAACCGGCGGTACCTGAATGACACGCTGGCGCGCGAATTGAGCCTATCGTGGCGGCGCGGCGCCTGCCTGTCCCTCGTGATTCTCGACGTCGATCATTTCAAGAGAATCAACGATGTGTTCGGGCACAATGCCGGCGATGTGGCCTTACGCGAGGTCGCGCGGGTGCTGGCGCACAACTTGCGCAAGAGCGACATCGCGTGCCGGTTCGGCGGCGAAGAGTTTGCGCTCGTTCTTCCCGATTCGTCGCTTGCTGGCACGCTCCGGCGCGTAGAGGAGATTTGTGCGCTCATCAAGTCCCTGGACCTGCGCTACGACGGACAGCTGCTTGGCAGGATGACCATGTCGGCCGGCATCGCCGCGGCACCGGAGCACGCCTTTACCGCCGAGAACCTGCTGCGCGTAGCCGACGAGGCACTCTACACCGCCAAACAGGCGGGCCGGGACCAGGTTGTGGTTTTCGAGTCGCGAAAAGAATCGAGCGATTCCGAGGAGCTCTACAACAACACCGGGCCGTTGCCGGAAGACGCGGCCCGCCCGAAGGACTAGCTCCCCTTTCACCCCTTCGGCCGATTCAATCTATGGCCGCGTTCCGGTACGCTGTCCGCAAATGACAGTGTTATCAGTCTACCCGTTTCAGTTCTAGTTGTCTCGCGGCGCGCCAGCGGAAGTCCGTTCCCAGGCACCGCCAAGGCAGAGGAGAATCCAAATGGTTCATCGAAGACGTTACTTCAGATGGTCACTGGCGGCGCTTTTCGTCGTGTTCGCAGGTTGCGGTTCGTCCGACAATCCCGTCGGCGTCCCAGACACCGTCGCACCGACGGTGAGTTCCACCAACCCGACTGCGGGCGCGACTGGTGTTGCGGTCATCACGGCCACGTTCAGCGAAGCCATGATGAGTTCGTCGATCTCGACATCCACCTTCGCCGTTAGCGGGCCCGGCGTGACACCGGTCACCGGGACCGTCACTTACAATGCGTCGACCCACATGGCGACATTCACGCCGACAAGTGCTCTCTCGCCGAGTACCGCATTTACGGCAACGATCACAACCGCGGTCATGGATCTCGCGGGAAATTCGCTGGCGAGCGAGAAGGTGTGGACCTTCAACACGTCGGCGGCTGCAAGCAATCAGGCGTCAGTCGCTCTCGGCGGAGCAGCAGCATTCGCGGTGCTGGCCGGTTCGACGGTCACCAGCACGGGCGCAACCGCTCTGACGGGCGATGTGGGCGTAAGCCCCGGCACCGCTCTGACTGGTTTCCCGCCCGGCACGCTGACCGGTACGAAGCAACTCGGCAATGCCGCATCGGCGACAGCGATGACCGATCTCACCACGGCGTACAACGACGCCGTGGGACGAATCCAGTCACCGGTCACCGTCGCCGGGAATCTCGGTGGACTGACGCTTCCCCCGGGTCTCTACAAGTCCACCTCGTCGCTCTCGATTTCCTCGGGTGATCTGACACTCGATGCCCAGGGAGACCCGGGTGCGGTATTCATCTTTCAGATGGCATCGACGCTCACCACGACCTCCGGACGCAAGGTCATCCTGAGCGGCGGCGCCAAGTCGACGAATGTGTTCTGGCAGGTCGGAAGCTCGGCCACGCTGGGCACGACGTCGGTATTCAAGGGCACCATCATGGCCAATCAGTCGATTACTCTGGCCACCGGGGCAACGCTGAACGGCAGGGCACTGGCACGGGTCGGCGCGGTCAGTCTGGCCGGCAATGCCGTCGTCATGCCGACGCCGTAGGGTTTCAGCACAACCGCGGGATTCGCAAGATTTAGAAAGGATCGAAATGACGCTGCTCGAGTTATTCATCGGAGTCATCGCAATCGCACTGGTAGTGGGACTCTTTGTTCTTGCTCGCCTGGCCTTGCGTGTCGGGCGGGCGGCGGATGACGTCGGGCTGGCGGCGCGGCGCGTGGCAGGAATCACTCCTGCCGCGCGCACGTTCATGGAGGCCGGCCACGCCGAACTGGAAGCGCTGCGAGCGCTTACCGGCAGCATGAGTGCCATTTCGGAGAATGCCCGGACCGTGTCGGGGCAGGCCAGCGCCATCACGTCCAAACTCATGCAGGGGGTCGAGAGTGAGATCTTCGATCGCTATCGCGCCGTCTTTGCCGGTCTTCGCGCCGGCGCCGACGTTCTCGGTTGGTTTCGAGGCCGCAACGGGTCTCACCCGGTCGAACCCAAAAAGGTGAAAGCACGCACAAGAGTAGAAGCGCTTGAGGACATGAACGACTAACAAACAAGAAGGAAAACAAGTCATGGAAAACAACAACGGTAACAGCAGTAGAGGTTCAATGGCCGTGGCATTTCTGATCGGCGCGGCCGCCGGTGGCATCGGAGCGTTGCTCTTCGCACCCCAGAGCGGTGCGGAGATGCGCGGTAAGATCAGGCGCGGTGCCAATGACATGCGCAAGCGCGGCGAACACATCGCCCACGATGTGCAGGAACGTGCCGGTCAAGTGAAGGACGCCGTAACCGAGGCGCGAACCACGTACCGGGACGAGATGGATAAGCCGCGCACGACGCCCCGTCGCGCGGTCGTGGAAAAAGGCGAACAGACATGAAGACGATCGGCATCCTTCTCATCGTCGTCGGATTGATCGGAGTCGTTTGGGGCGGTGTCACGTACGTCAAGGATCGTGACACCACCCACATCGGACCGGTCCACATGACCATGGAAACCAAAGACCGCGTATCGATTCCGCCCGTCGTCGGAATTGCCGCCCTCGTCGTGGGAGGACTGCTCGTGGTCATCTCCACGCGAAGAGGTGCCCAGCTGATCTCCTAGGTCGGGACATTGCGGGAGGGACGACTGCCGGTTGCACGTGAAATGCCATCTATCCGCTCGGCGTCGTCCCCCCCGCGTTCCTTTCCTGGCGGGCCATCAGTCCCCCGGCGACCGTAAGTCCTTATCCGCCAGGGCACGACATGGCGGTTGACCCCCTCGTCAGGAGCAACTATGATAATGAGTACATACACGGAGGAGCCTGCCGAGACGTCCGACGGGACCTTCTTTCCTACAGCACCCCCCGAGGTTTCGGCGTTGGCTCTCCGACTGGAGACTGCCTGTGCCAAATAGAGTCCGCGTATTATTGATCGAAGACAATCGCTTCCTGCGCGAGGGGATCACCGATATTCTGCGCACCCGCGGCAAGTTCGTTGTCGAGGCCCGCGCCGACAGCGATGATTCGACCGGCCAAATGGCCGGTGTGGTCACTCCCCCCGACGTCGTCCTCCTGGACCTCGGCCTCGAAAAAGAGCACAGCCTGAAGCTGATGGGTGTGCTTCGGGAACGATTCCCGGAGGCGCGCGTGATCGCGATGGACATCATTCCCGACGCGGACGACATTGTCGAATTCGTGAAGGCGGGGGGCGCCGGCTTCATACTCAAGAATGCCCCCCTTGAAGATTATGTGAGCACCATCAAGGCCGTGGCCGGCGGGCGCCACCATCCTCCCGGCGATTGTTGACCAAATCACTCTTCACGCAGATCGTCGAATCGGTGCTCAAGAACGGAAATACGATCCCCGACCACGCAACCCGGTTGACCCGGCGCGAACGCGAGATCGTCGACCTGATCTCCGAGGGCATGAGCAACAAGGAAATCGCCCAGCAGCTCCATATTGCCACCTTCACCGTGAAGAGCCACGTCCACAACGTGCTCGAGAAACTCGATCTCAGCACACGCCTGCAGATCGCCGCCTTCGTCCGCGACGAAAGAGAATATAGCACTCCCCCGGCCGGCCCGCCCGGCGGACTAGCTCCCGTTTCAACCCTTCGGTCGATTTAATCCCGTCCCCGGTATTGCGTAAGCTTCACCCATGGAGAGGTCCGTGATGAGCTCGCGGGCCGACGATTTACGGAAGGCCCTTATCACAATGATGCGCTTGCGCCATCCGGAGAAGGAAATATGAATGATGCATATGAAAGACTTGATACAGCCGGTGACGGCGTGCGTGGCGAGAAAAGCGCGTCGTAAAACTCAGCACACACTATTATGTGCTCTCTCTGAGCGAGCGCACCAGTCGGCTCTACGAGGCGTTTCGCGACACCCTGATTGATATCGAGAACACGTGGTTTCCGATGGAGTCGTCGAGGAGCCCGTCCCAACCCGACCTGACCGATGAACAGTTGCGAGTGCTGCTCCAGCGGGTCGACCACCACTTCGCTCATTACTATACGCAGGACCCGCTGGGCGTGGTCGTGATCGGAACCACCCGACACCAGGTCATGTTTGCGTCGTTGACAGCCTTCTCCGACGTCATCATCGGCCAGGCCGACGGCGACCACTCGGCCACGTCCACGAGGGACCTGGGGCGAATCGTGTGGCCCATCGTGAAGAACGTCATGGCGAACGCCGGCGAAAAAGTCGAGCGCGACCTGGCGGCGGCCGCGCGGGCCCACAACGTCGCGGTTGGCATTGACGCCGTGGTTAAGTCCGTCGATGCGGGCGTGGGCGCAACCTTGCTGGTCGAAGACGGATACCAGGTGGTGCCGCTGAAGATCCTGTCGCTCCTGGACGACGTCGACAATGTCGTGGATGCCGTCATCGACAAGGTGCTGGCGCTGGGCGGAAACGTCATCTTCGTGGAAAACGGTTTGCTCGACAAGTTTCAAAGAGCCGCTTTGATCCTGCGCGTCTGAAGCGGCCTTGCCCGCGAATCCAAAGGAGCGAAATGACGAAGCGTTGGTGGATCGCCGGTCTGGTTGCGGTGATCGTGGTCGTAGCGGGCGTCGATGCGACGGTTCGCCACTTCACGAGCGCCGAATACATCACGAAGAAACTTTCCGCCGCGGTCGCGTCGGCCCACGGCGCCAACCGAGTCGCGATCGGTGCTTCGAGCTTCAACGTGTTGGACGGGTCGTATGTCGCCAGGGATCTGCAGTTCGTGCCCGATACGCTTCTGATTGCCGGGCGAAAGCAGGCAGGAACGCCATCGCAAACCCGCTACTCGGTCACCGTCTCGTCGCTCCGCGTGTATGGCATCCATCGCTGGTCGTTGTTGCGGGGAAGCATTGCGGCCGATTCGGTTGCCATCGACGGCGCTCGCGTCGCCGTATATGTGGATCGTACGGCCGGACCCGCGACACCCGAGCCCGAAACGTCCGCGACGCTCCCGCACGTGTCGTTTCAATCGATCGACAACCGCCTCCGGATCGACGCGATCCGAGTGACGAATAGCGAGATCGCCTATTCCGAGAAGTCGAACGATGGAGGGCGACCCGGCACGATCCGCTTCACCGACCTGTGGGCCACCATTTACAACGTGACGAACGATTCCGCGCGCATGACGGCCGCGTCGCCATGCACCATCGACTTACGCACGCGCATCGCCGGAGCCGGCCGCCTGAACGCGACGTTCGGCTATGACTTGCTGGCGCCGCGGCTCGCCATGAACTATCGCGGCACGGTCGCTCGCATGAGCGCCGATCCGTTGAACGAGCTGCTCGTGGACCTGGAAGGAATTCGTATCACGAGCGGCGTACATGGATTCGATGTCGTTCGATTTCAAGGTCAGAGACGACGTCGCAAGCGGTACGATGCAGGTCCTGTATCGGAATCTCGACATCGAAATACTGGACAAGGTCTCCCTGAATCGAGGCGTGCTCGCGCGCTTCCAGACCTTCCTCGCCGACAAGACCAAGCTCAACCACTCGAACCCGTCCGACGATCACACGCCCGCCAGGGTGGCTGCGATCCGTCTCGAGCGGGCCCCCGAGACGGCGCTCATCAAATTCCTGTGGGAAAGTCTGCGCGAGGGACTTCTCTCGACGCTGGGAGTGTGAACGTGCACGAAGGACAGGGAACCACCCCGACACCCGAATTGCTCGCGGACTACGGACTCTGGCACTTGCGCCACGTCGACCTGCTCAAGACCTTCGACCGCGAGGCACTGAACGGACTCACGCGACTCGTGCAACTACGCGAGTTCAAACGCGGCGAAGTGATCTACGTGATCAGCGGCAGCCGCGACGAACACCTGCAGCGCGTGTACTTTCTGTTGAAGGGACGCGTCAAACTCAGCAGTCTCGACGGGGCCAGCGGCAAGGAGCTATTGCTCCTGCTCCTCAGGCAGGGTGAGCCGTTCGGTCTGTTGAATGCGGTCGGCAACGAGACGACCGACTTGCGGGCGACGGCCATGCAGGCCTCGCTGGTCGCATACGTGCCGCGGGAGGATTTCGATCGGCTCATCGAGCAGGGCGGCGTGTGTGCGAAACTCATCAAGCTCATCGGCGAGCGGGCCGTCGACGTGGTCTCCCGCTTCGAAGACCTTGCGTTTCGAAGCGTGCTCGCGCGTCTTGCACGCCTGCTGCTCCGCCTCACAACCGAGTTACCGAAGACGCGATCCTGCGGTGTCAGCATCGACGTGCCGCTCACGCAGCAGGAAATTGCCAACCTCATCGGCGCCCGCCGCGAAGTCGTCAGCACGCACTTGAGTCGTCTCAAGCGCGAAGGCGTGCTAGCGTTCCACGGTAACCAAATCTGCATCCACGACCGCGATGCGCTCACCAGGCTCGCGGAGTAACAAAACAGACGCAATCCTCCCGCCGGATTAGTTTCGCGCCCGCGTTAGCGTGCTAACACGCACTCGCCGGGCCCCCTCCCCATACTTCCGTGTGTCCACCTTACCGATGAGCCGTACGGCTCGTCACTCAGCCGCGCCCCCCAAGCGTTCTTGTCACGCCCCGTTTGTTTTGTTGCAACTGTGACATTGGAGGTTGAGCCATGCGCAACTCCTTCGGTCAGGGAATTCTCTGGCTAATCATCTCAGTGCTCATGTCGATTACGACTGTGGCAAGCGCGACCACCTATTACGTCGCGACGAACGGAAACGACGCCAACACCGGAACGCCGTCGCAGCCGTGGCGGACACTGCAAAAAGCGGCCAATACGGCCCGCGCCGGAGACCTGGTGCTGGTGGCAGACGGCACCTACGCGGGCATGCAGATCACGGCCGACGGGACGGCGGCGGCGCCCATCACGTTTCGAGCCAATGGCAGCAACGTGCTGGTGAACTCGCCGAACGCCTCGACGCCCGACAACATCAACATCGAAGGCGGGGACTACGTCACGGTGGACGGCTTCATCGTCGAGGATGCGCCGCGCGTCGGAATTCGCGCCGTGACCGCGACCGGAGTCAAGATTCTCAACAACACCGTTCGGCGAAGCGGACTCACCGGTATTTTATCCGGATACACGCCGTCGATCGAAATTTCCGGGAACTCCGCTTCGGGGTCCCTGCAGCAGCACGGGATCTACGTGAGCAATAGTAACATTGCCGCCGACAATCCCGTCGTCCGCAACAACGAGTGCTTCGACAACTACCAGAACGGTGTGCAATTCAACGGGGATTGCAACGCCGGCGGCGACGGGATCATTTCCGGCGCGGTGATCGAGGGAAACATCGTGCACCACAACAACTGGAAGGGGTTTAGTTTGATCTCGGTGCAGAACTCGACCATCCGCAACAATTTGATCTACGAGAACGGGCTACTGGCGGGTGCGGGAGGCATTCATCTGGCGGATCAGCCCGGCTGCGGCAAGCCGAGCAACAACAATGTCGTGGTCAACAACACCATCTACGAGCCGCGCATTACCGGCATCCGCATGTCGAACGGCTCGACCGGTAACATCATCTTCAACAACCTGGTGGTGGCGTCGACGCTGTCGTACACGATCGTCGACGAGGGCAGCGGAAACTTCATCGACGCCGCGTCGAATCTGGAGCGAACGTCGCTCACCGGCCTGTTTGTGGCGCCGGCCTCCGGGGACTTCCACCTGGCGGCAAACAGCGCGGCACTCAACGTGGCCGCTTTGACGTATCGCAGCACGAGTGCTCCCCTCGTGGACATCGACGGCAACAACCGCCCGCAGGGTCCGCGCCCCGATATCGGGGCGGATGAGCTTTCGGTATCGACCGCGGTTGGCGACACGCCGGGTTTGAACGTGCAACTCGGGCAGAACATGCCGAACCCGTTCAATCCGACGACGCGGATCGTGTACGTCGTGCAGTCACCGACCGGGGTGCTCGTCAATCTGGACGTGTTCGACGTGCGCGGCCGGCTCGTTCGTGAACTCGTGCATCAGCGCCCTTCGACGGGACAGGTGTCCGTCGAATGGGACGGCCGCGACAACGGCGGTCAGGAAGTGTCTTCGGGGACGTACTTTTATCGACTGGTTGCCGGCTCGACCACGATCACGCGACGGATGACCCTGGTTAAGTGATCGGACCCGTCGGCGGCCCGGGGGATGAGGGGCTATCCGGTAGTTGGGGATGGCTCCTCATTCGCTCGCGCAGGTGCACGAGGGGCGCGCTGGCCCGCCTCGGGATGACGATTGCGATCGATATGCAGCGCGGGACGGACGACGTTCCGGTAGTACTGCATGACGGCGAGAAGCGGCTCCATGCCCACCGAACCGCCGAAGACAATGGGAGCCGTGTCGACGTGTTCGTCCGGTCCATGAGTAGCGCCGCGCTTGAAAACCTCGGGAAGGTTGTCGATCCATGGCCCGCCCGCGTCGCGATCGTCTGCGCCGCCGGTCGAGATCAGGCTATGGTCCGCGAACGGTACGCGGACATAGTCGGCGCAGGTTCCGTCAATCTTGCTTCCGAGCATCCAGCCACCCCTGTGGCAGTGTACCGGCCGTCCCTGCTGGCACGGCGCGCATGTCCCGCACGATGTGACACACGAGATCAACACGCGATCACCAACGCAAAAGCGGGAAACGCGATCGCCGACTCGTTCGATGATGCCGGTACCCTCGCCCCCGAGAATCCGCCCGCGGGCAATGCGTTGAGCGTCACCTCTCAGAGCGCGCAGGTCCGAACCGCACACGGATGCGTTCGTCACTTTGACGAGTGCATCGGTCGAAACTCTGATTCCGGGACGGGGTCTGTCCTCGAAGGCACGTTTGCCCGGCCCGCGATAAACTAGCGCTTTCATCCCCGATAGCATAAGGAAGTCCCGATCGGAATTGAATCGACCGAAGGAGTGAAAGGGGAGCTAGTCCTTTCAAGGGGTCATTTGCCGGTTGTTGCAAGCGCCACCACGCGACCTCGTCCGAACTCCAATGCCAATCCTTGCGATGTGACGCGCCCGTGTTGACCATGGTAGATCCGGGGCGTACTATCCTTCGCACGTTATGCCGCGCCCGATGTTCCCGAGGGTGACAAGATAGTGAATACAGACGCCAGGCAACACCGATTGATCCTGCGACGAATCGCCCATCGGGTGATGCTTGAAAAAGGACTGGCTCCGGATTTTCCGTCCCAGGCGCAGGCCGAGCTCGACGAAATCCGTGGGCCGGCGACGCGCCGTGAAGAATCGATCCGTGATCTCACGAACCTGCTCTGGTGTTCCATCGACAACGATAGTTCGCGTGATCTGGACCAGCTGTCGGTGGCTGAGGCTATGCTCGGAGGGGAGACGAAAATCCTGGTCGCGATCGCCGACGTGGACGCTCTCGTCAAGAAGGGGTCGGCGCTCGACGATCATGCGCGGCAGAACACCACGTCGGTGTACACGGCGGCCGAGACGTTTCCCATGCTGCCCGAGAAACTCTCCACGAATCTCACCTCTCTCAACTACGACTCGGACCGCCTGGCACTCGTTGTGGAAATGGTCCTGGCCGCGGATGGATCCCTTCGGAGTTCGGACGTCTATCGGGCGACTGTCCGGAGTCGCGCCAAGCTTGCCTATAACAGCGTGGCTGCCTGGCTCGATGGCAGGGGCCCGACGCTCGCAGAGATCGGCTCGGTCGCGGGTCTCGACGAGAACATCCGGTTGCAGGACCGCGTCGCGCAGAAGATGAAGGCGCTGCGGCACGAGCACGGCGCACTCAGCCTGGAAACCATCGAGGCCCGCCCGGTCTTTGAAGGAGACGTGCTCACGAATCTGGAAGCCGACACGCGCAATCGCGCCAGGGACATCATTGAGGACTTCATGATCGGCGCCAATGGAGTGACGGCGCGCTACCTCGCGTCCAAAGGGGTTCGTCGCTGCTGCGCGTCGTCCGCGTTCCCAAGCGCTGGGATCGGATCGTCGAGCTGGCCGCCGAGCACGGCACCCTCTTGCCCACGGAGCCCGACGCAAGGGCCCTGGAGCAATTTCTGGTAGCGGCGAAAGCGGCGGATCCGTTGCGGTTTCCGGATCTCTCGCTCAGCGTTGTCAAGCTCATGGGCGCGGGCGAGTACGTCGTCGAACTCCCGGGTGACAACGGCGTCGGGCACTTTGGTCTTGCCGTGAGAGACTCCCACTCGAACCGCGCCGAACCGTCGATATCCCGGAACCTGATTACGCAGCGATGCTGAAAGCGTCGTTGGCGGGGCGTTCACAGCCCTACGAGAGCGACGAGTTGGAAGCACTCGCCAAACACTGCACCGAGGCGGAAGACGCCGCGCAGAAGGTCGAACGGCAGGTCACAAAATCCGCGGCGGCGATCCTGTTGGAATCCAGGATCGGGGAGCAGTTCGACGGCATCGTCACCGGCGCGTCGGAGAAGGGCACCTGGGTCCGCCTGCTGCAGCCGCCCGTCGAAGGAAGACTCGAGGGCGATACCCACGGCCTCGACGTCGGTCACCGGGTGCGGGTGCAATCTGCTCCGCACCGATGTGGAGCGCGGATTCATCGACTTCAAGAAAGTGTCGTGAAGATCGGATAAGCGCTCATCGACGCGGGACCAGTCTGCGGACGACACGCTTGAGGGTGAGCCCCTGAACCAGAATGGAGAAGATGACGACGACGTAGGTGATGGCCAGCACGATGTCGCGGTTGCGACCCGCAGGAAGCGACAGGGCCAGCGCCACCGAGATGCCGCCACGCAAGCCGCCCCACGTCATGATAGCGACGGTACCCGGGTGAATTTCCGCCGCCGACTCATCACGGCCACGGGCACGCCGACGCTCACCCAACGCGCGAGCAGAATCGCCGGAATGGCCAGCAGTCCGGCAAGCAGCAACTGGTGCGTGAACGTCAGCAGCAGGATCTCCAGCCCGATCAGCACGAAGAGCAGGGCGTTGAGAATTTCGTCGATCAGGTCCCAGAACGCGTCCAGGTTGTTCCGCGTGGTATCGCTCATGGCAAAGCGCCGGCCGTGATTTCCAATGAACAGGCCCGCCACGACGACCGCGATGGGGCCGCTGACGTGAAGTGCGGATGCCAGCGCGTAGCCGCCCATCACCATCGCGAGCGTCAGCATGATTTCCACGCGATAGTTGTCCACGCTCTTCAGCATCAGATATGCGATCCACCCGATGGCAAGACCGAACGCGGCCCCGCCCACGGCCTGTTGGAGGAACAGCAACGCGATGTGCCCCGCGGACACGTGCTGGCCGGCCACCGCGATCTCGCGCATCACGATGAACGCCACCACACCGATGCCGTCGTTGAAGAGCGATTCACCGGCGATCTGGGTTTCCAGGCTCTTCACTACATTGGCGTCTTTGAGAACTCCGATTACCGCCACCGGATCGGTAGGTGAGATCAGGGCGCCGAAAAGCAGGCACCAGGCATAACTCAGTTCGAGACCCAGCCAGCCGAGCACGAGACGAATCAGTGTTCCGAAAACGAACATGGAGATGGCCACGCCCGCGATGGCGAGCGGAGTAATCACGTTCTTCTGCTTGGCCAGGTCGTTCACGTTGATGTGCAGGGCGCCGGCGAACAGGAGAAAGCACAGCATCCCCTGCATCAGCGTGTTGTCGAAATCAATCTGCGCGAGCAAATGGTCGGCGCTGCCGCGAACCCAGGGCGCAAAGGTGCCGACGCCGATCAACCCGAGTGAGGTCAGCAGGGCAATCAACATGACGCCGATGGTGGCCGGCAATTTGAAATAGCGGTAGTTCAGGTAGCTGAAAAGCGCGGTCAGCGATATGAGGATCGCGACGATCTGAAACGCGGTCATCGTTCGATGGTACTCCAGCATTCACGCAGGGGCCAGTGTTCCATGGTAGACTCCGGGGCGGTGATGACGGTCTCGCAAGAGAAAGGAACATGACATGGAACTGGGCATGATTGGACTTGGCCGGATGGGAACGCAACATGGCGCGGCGCCTGCTGCGCGCGGGTCACCGGTGCGTCGTATACGATATTCATCCGGAGGCCGGGCAGGCACTCGCCAAAGACGGAGCGGTCGCGGCGACGACGCTCGAAGACTTCGTCGCACAAGCTGAGAAACCTCGCGCGATCTGGATGATGGTGCCGGCGGCTGCAGTCGATCCGATGCTGGCCGACTCTCGTCCCGCTCCTCGAACGCGATGACGCAGTCATCGACGGCGGCAACTCCTACTACCACGATGACATTCGCCGCGCCGCCGAGCTGAAGCCGAAGGGCATCCACTACGTCGACGTCGGAACCAGCGGCGGCGTCTGGGGAGCGGAGCGAGGCTACTGTCTGATGATCGGCGGCGAGGAAGCCGTCGTTCGGCGTCTCGATCCTGTGTTCGCCGCTCTGGCTCCCAGTATCGACGCGGCGCCGCGCACGCCCGGTCGGGAAAAGATCGAGCGGCACCGCCGAACACGGCTACCTGCACTGCGGCCCAAGCGGCGCAGGGCATTTCGTCAAGATGGTCCACAACGGCATCGAGTACGGCATCATGGCCGCCTACGCCGAAGGGCTGAACATCCTTCGCCACGCCAACGTCGGCACGCAGCGACGCACCGTCGACGCCGAAACCACGCCGCTCCGCCACCCCGAGCACTACCCGTACGACCTCAACCTGGCCGATATCGCCGAGGTCTGGCGCCGCGGCAGCGTCATCGCGTCGTGGCTGCTGGATCTGACCGCTGTCGCGCTCCTCGATAGTCCCGGACCTGGCGAAGTTCGCCGGCCGGGTCTCCGATTCAGGAGAAGGGCGCTGGACCGTAATGGCGGCCATCGACGAAGTCGGTGCCGGCCCCCGTCCTCAGCGCCGCGCTGTACGAACGCTTCAGCTCGCGCGGCGAAGCGGACTTCGCCAACCGTCTGCTCTCCGCACTTCGCTACCAGTTCGGTGGGCACGAAGAGAAGGGCGCCGTCAAGAAGCGTGGTGCCTGATCGTTCGCAGTGGAAAGTCGCAGGGGTCGCCGGAGCGGGAGAATGAGATGATCGCAAACACGTCGCCGCGGCTATGGCGACCAACATCGTCGCACGCGAGTTGCTGTCCAGAGTGCCGGTGTGCTTTCGAACCGAAACCAGCAATTCGTGCTCGTGTGCACCTATGGCTGCTGGAAGATGTAACTGTCGGTCAGCCCGAACGTGGTGCGGTGGGCGTCAACTCGGCCCGGGCCCGGCGACGTGCAGCCGCATCCAGCGGGCGCACATCACGGAGAACGCGCCAAAAGAGATGAGCCCGAGCCCCGCGGCGGCGAGCAGCGTGCGGCCGAATGGTTGGCGCGCAAGCCCGAGCAGCGCGCCATCCAGCCCGGTTGCGCGGTGAGGATTGGCGTGGAGTGCGCTGGCAACGATGAAGATGCCGATGATCGTGAACACGATCGCGCGGGTGACGCTCCCGACCCGGCCCAGGCCCATCGCCCACCTGCGCTCGGCGGGTCCCCGGCGAGCGAGTTCGAGATCTCGTTCGAAGCTGCCACGCCATCCATGCACGATCTTGATGCATGCAATCGCCGTCCAGCACAGGCCAATGATGCCGACGAGCCACGCGCCGAATGGCTTCGCGAGCAACTGCTCGGTCAAGTCGTAGGACGTGGCGGTGCGTGCGTGCGGACCCGAAATGAACCGGAGGGTGATGATCAAGAGGCTCGCGTAGGCGAGCGCGCTGCCGGCGAAACCGACGCGCTTGGTGAGACCGCGGAGCGAGTGGCCCTGGTGGAGTGGATCAACGACGGCCCGGATCGCGCCCCACAGCGAGTAGCCCGCGAGCCCGACGGAGATGGCGACCAGCAGAGCACGGCCGAAGGGCTGGTGACCGATCATCGCGATGGCGCCGGTCTGCGTCATGGCTTCGCCGCTCGTGCCGAGTGCCAGCCGCAGAGCGAGCACGCCGATCGCTACGTAGAGGGTACCGCGCGCCACGTAACCGAAACGCATGAAGCGCCCGACCCATGCGTTCCCGGCCGCGCTGCTCGCGGAATGTCCGGCGTGATGGGTGATCGTGAGCGCGGTGGCCGAAGGTACGGGAATATTGGAGAGGGACATGGTCGGACCCTTCTAGGCGGTGAGCGTGGCTGAAGCCTCGGGCGCCACGGGTTGATGACTGAAGAAACGCGGCTTGCCCCACCGGTAGATCCGGATGGTAAGCGCGAGCCACAAACTGCCGAGCAGGTACGCGCCCATCACGTCGCTGAACCAGTGCTGGCCCTGGTAGATGCGGGAGACCCCCATCAGGGCGACGAGCAGGACGAACGCAGCGATCAGAACGGTGCGGCCCCGCGACGGCTTGAGCAGCGTGTAGGCCAGGAATGCGAAGAACCCGCAGAGAGCGGTGAACGTGAGCACGTGGCCGCTTGGAAACCCCGACATGGGGAGTTGGCGGAAGACGTGGACCAGGTCGATGCTCGGCCGCGGACGATTGACTGCGAGTTTGACGAGCGTGGCGATTCCGGCCGCGCCGGCCGCGAACAGCGTAACGACCGCCTCCCACCGAAGCCCCGTGACCAACAACACCACACTCGGGAACAGGCCGAAGGCGAGTGACTGCGGGAGGTACCCGATCCAGCTCAGCCCGAACATCGCCTGGGCGAAGATGACGCCATGGTAGCTTTGTATGAAGTGGGTGATGGTGAGATCGATCGAAAAGTACGCGACGGTGCGTGCCACGACGGCCAGCACAACGAAACCAACGGAGGCGACCAGCACGTACACCTGGAACGCCGCGGCCCGGTAGTGTCGCGTCGGACGGGCGGCGATGACCGCTGCATCCAACTTCCCAAGTGGGCCGCTCTGTTTCGCCACGTGCTCGGACATCGAATCCTACCTGGGGAACGCCAGTGCGGCGGGGCGTGGTGCCTCGACACGGGGCCTCTTGCGAAATAACAGTTCGACCGCCGTGTAGGCCAGGCCGGCCCAGGCGATCCCCACGGCACAGCCTGCGACAAGGTCCGTCAGAAAATGGTCGCCCAGAAACAACCGGCTGAAGAGGATGTAGAAGGCGACGAGCAGCGCGCCGGCGATCACGATCGCCTTTCCTCTCCGCGACGGCATCTTCGGCACGAACAAGTAGGTCAGCAAGCCATAGCTGGTGACGACCGCGATGGCGTGGCCGCTTGGGAATCCGGGAATGCTCTTTACCCGCCAGATTTGCGTGTCAAAAACCGGCCGCGCGCGATCGAAGATGTGCGAGAGCAACACAAAGATCAGTGCCGATACCCCGAAGCCGGTCGCCAGCATCGTCAACTCGCGCCAGTAGCGCTTGCGGAGAAAGTAAATTGCGAACACGATGCCGATCGCTGCGACGAGCTGGTCTCCAACATAATAACCCGCAATCATGATCGCTCTGACCCATCCCGGGCTGTTGAGTGCAGTGGCGTGGAGGCTGTTGGCCACGGGAATATCCCACGCCAGCAAGGGGCCATGGGTCACGACGTTGTAAGCCAGGAGGCCAAAGACCAGGCTGCCGACGATGAACATCGCCAATCCGATGAGCGGATGCCGGGCGAACGTCCCGGGGGAACGGATGTTGCGAAACACGCCCTCTGAATGGTTGCCTTGCACACGCACTGCGGTTGACATGATCATCGTCGACGCAAGGTCATGCGCCCGCCAGCACGGCCTCGTCAGGCGCGCTGGTTGGTTCCGCGGTGGTGACCGGCGGGTCGGCTGCGAATGTCGGCGCGCTGGGCGCGGACTCGACCGGCGCGCTGAGCCCGATTCCGTTGCCGACAATCACCAACAGCGCCTTCGGAACGACCTCCATCTCGACCACGTGCTGCTCCGGCGTGATATTCATGTCGGAGTTGGTGAGCACCGGTTCCTCGGCCGTTATGCGCACGCGGCGGACGCGGTAGGTCTTGAGGGTGTCGGGCGAACCCGCCGACGCGGCCGCGAAGTGCTTCATGAGCGCCAGATCGCCCATCCCGTCGTAAATCTGCACGTCGAGCAGGCCATCGTCCATCTTCGCCCCCGGCACCGCCAGCATCTTGCTGCCCATGAGCGGCGCGTTCGAGACGGTCACCATGCGCGTGGACGCTTCGACGACGGTGCCGTCCATTTCAACCACCATGGTACCGAGCTTTGACTCGAAGAACTTTCGCAATGCCCGCGGGATGACCCGCCAGTGTCGTTTCTCGAACGCCTGGCCGGCCAGCGCCGAGACTGCGCTCAAGCCCACACCGGCGCATTCCATGAAGTACTCGGCGTTGGAACTCTCGCTCGAGGTCACGCGACCGATGTCAATGTGGCGCGTGGTCCCCATTCCGATGAGCGCGCAGGCGTCGTCGATGCCGAGCGGCACGCCCAGCGAGCGCGCGAGATTATTCATGGTGCCGGTCGGCAGGATGCCGAGCACGGTGGAACTGCCGATCAGCTGTGAGGCCACGTCCCCGATGGTGCCGTCGCCCCCCGCGACCAGGATCAGCGGGTCGCCGGACTCCACGGCCTTTCGCGCCAACTCCCGTGCCGCACTGCCGGAGGTCTTGAGCCCGACGTGCGCTTCAATGCCGTGGGCGCGGAGGCTGCTCACAACCTCGGCGAGGCGCGCAGCGTTGTCTTCGTCGTCACGGCCGGAGGACGGGTTGAAGATGAGCGTGGCATGTTTGAGCGCACCGTCGCTCGAGTCCCTCTCCCCGAGATGCTTCTTGCGAGGCTCGGACAAGCGGCCCTCGAGATCGGCGATATCCGTCTCCAACACCTGGAATTTGGCCTTGCGCCGATCGAGGCGCGCAGCAGTCTTTTCGATCTTTCCGAGCAGCGACTCGTGCTTGCGTTGCATAAGCCGAAGGGATTTAAAGAGAGCGGATTGTTTTTCTTTGTGATCTGACATGATGGGACCTCACACTGAATTGCCCCCGTCCCGCCTGGCGCGCAGGATCAGAGCGACGTTTTGATATTTTCTGAGCCTCGCTGACTCGCCGGACACGGAAGCTCGGCCCCGACCATCGGGCGGGGACACGTCCATCGGCTGAAGCTTACGGAATATCAAGGATGGAATTGAATCGACCAGAGGGGTGAAAAGGGAACTAGTCCCGGTTGCACCGATTCGATGACAGTAGCCGCCTTGTTAGGCCGCTGGTTACGCAGTACTATCTGCAGGTCGTGGGCTGACACGACAGGTCGGCTGCGGGGCGATGAATCAGCGCAGAAAGGCGAAGACAGAGATGCAGAGAGCGAAAGATCTGAAAGCACCGGAACGGGAGAAGCTGCTGAAGGCGTTGAAAGCACGCTTTGAGAAGAACACGAATCGCCACAAGGGTCTCGAATGGGCCAACGTACAGGCAAGGCTGGACGCCAGCGCCGAAAAACTGTGGTCGCTCAACGAAATGGAGAAAACCGGCGGGGAGCCGGACGTCGTCGGCTACGACAAGAAGACGGGCGAAGTCATCTTTTATGATTGTTCGGCGGAAAGTCCCAAAGGTCGAAGGAGCATCTGCTATGACCGCGAAGCGCTGGACTCGAGAAAAGAATTCAAGCCGAAGAACACCGCCATGGACATGGCCGCTGCCATGGGCATCGAGATGTTGACCGAGGAACAGTATCGCGAATTGCAGGAACTCGGCGACTTCGATACGAAAACGTCGAGCTGGTTGAAAACCCCTCCTGCAATCCGAGAACTCGGCGGCGCGATCTTCGCCGACCGTCGCTACGACCATGTGTTCGTGTACCACAACGGCGCGTCTTCGTACTATGCGGCCCGGGGGTTCCGTGGTGCGCTAAGGGTCTAGATTTGCGCAGACGGTAAACTCGAATTCGAGAACGAATCCTGGACAAGGAGACCTATGAACACAGCACTGGCGGCGGATCGGGTCAGGGAAGCGTCGCCCCGTTTCATGGCCCGAATGGCCGGTCTGTTCTCTCTTCTCACTCTTCTGGGCGGGGTGTTCGCCCAGGGATTTGTCAGCGGCAAGCTGGTGGTATTCGGCGACGCCGGGGCGACCGCGACCCACATATTGGCGCACAGGACGTTGTTCCAGTGGGGGTTCGCCGTCTATCTCATCGAGATGACGTGCCAGATAACGAGCGCCGCTCTATTCTACTTTTTGTTAAAACCCGTAAGCAGGAGCATTTCGCTCGTCGCAGCGTTCATCAGTCTCGCCGGCTGTACGATCAAAGCGCTCAGCCGCATTTTCTATATTGCGCCCCTGTTCGTCCTGGGCGGCGACCACTACCTGGGCGTCTTCAACACCGACCAGGTGAAGGCGCTCGCGCTTCTGCTTCTCAAAGTGAACGACGTGGGCGCGGGGACCGCCCTGGCATTTTTTGGATTTGTTGCGCTCCTGAAGGGCTATCTCATTGTCAGGTCCACCTTCCTGCCCCGCATCCTGGGCGTGCTGTCGATAGTCGCCGGTCTGGGACTGCTGACGTTCTTGTCACCGCCGCTCGGGAACACCATGTTCGCCTATGTTGCGCCCATCGGCTTCGTTGCGGCAGTCGCGCAGATCTTCTGGCTGCTCGTGTTCGGGGTAAATGAACAACGATGGAGGGACCAGGCCAGCGCGGGGGGGACGTCCATTTGGACATGAACAAATTTGGGAGAATCGGGCTGTCGTAGCCGTCGCGACAGGGGGTATACTCATGTTACCCCGCAGCCTGACAGTTGCGTCCTCGGGCTCGCCCCCCAGGAGGTGCATGATGAACCTCACGGCCGTCTCCGGCGGAAATCCCCTCTTCCGCTTTGTTGTTTTCGCGATCCTGCTGACCGCCGCGCCGGTGTTCGCCAGCTGGCCCACCGACGGACTCACTGTGCGCAGCGCCGGCACCATCGAGAGCATGGTGCCCGATGAAACCGGCGGTGCGTATATCGTTCTCGTCGACAGTCCCAACCTCGTCGTACAACACGTCACCGCCGACGGCGACCTGCCGCTGGGGTTGCCGGGCTTCAGCTTCACGGTCGCGACCAGCGAGGTCGGCGACGCGGTCGCCGACGGCGCCGGCGGCGTCTTCGTTCCCTTTATCACGGGATCGACCGTCCGCGTGGCCCACGTAACCGTCCTCGATCCCGGCGCCCCGAGCATTCTGTGGCAGACCGACGCGTGCACCGGCGTGCCCAGCCCGGCGGACATCCAGTGTGCCAGCGACGGCGCCGGCGGCGTGCTGGTGGCCTGGTCCGACAAGCGCACCGTGAATCCGGCGGCCAACACCCAGTACAAGGTCTTCGCGCAGCGCATCGATGCCGACGGCAATGCGCTGTGGCAGACCGGGGGTGTGCTCGTTATGCAGTTCTGGGACTACGATCCGAGCAACACGCTCCAGTACCATTCGGTGTATGCCGCCGGCGTTGTGCAACGCGCGCCCGGCGAGGCGAACATTCTATGGTCGAACTTTACGTGGATGGGCGGTCCGAGCATGGGTTCCAGCCGCCTGGACGATACGGGCGCGATTGTCGGGTCGCAGCGCGATGACGCGTGGTCGTGGCAACAGGGCAACGTGGTTTCCGACGGCGCCGGCGGTGCGTATACGGCCCAGGGCTGGGAACTCGATCACTTCACGTCGTCGGGTCGTGACTGGTGGAGAAAGAACACCGGGACCAATCCTGGCTACACCGCGTTGGATGGATCCGGTGGGGCGCTCTTCGTCTGGCACTCCGGGAGTGGAACGATTTCTTGCCAGCGATACACGTCGGGCGGGAACCCGCTCTGGGCCGGCTCGCCGGTCGTGAGCGGGACCGTGCGTGGGGTCTTTCGCCGTCGCACCGGATTTCTCCGGCGGCGCGGTCGTGGCGTGGGTCGACTCCAGAGGCGGGAACAACGACATCTATTACCAGCACCTGAACAGCTCCGGAGCTTCCATGTTGACGGTCAACGGAGAATCGGTCGGCGCCAACGCGGATGCGGAATCAACCCCGAGACTCGCTTCGTTTCCGGACGGCCACTCGATCGTTTCGTGGAACGGTGCCGTGCCGCGGGCGATGCGCGTCGAATCCGGACCGGTCGCGGTTGCGATCGCGACGTTCTCCGCGCGCGCCGGCGCGAGCGGCGTCCGGCTGGCCGCGCAGTTCCGATCCGACCTCGGCGTCGAGCGCGTCAATGTGTATCGTGGCGACGTCGACGGTCCGTTGCTGCCGATCGACGCCGTGACGCCCGCCGATGCCAGTCGCTTCGAGTACGTCGATGTCAGCGCGCAGGGTGGAAACACCTATCGCTACCAGATCGGCGTGGTCGACGCGGACGGCGAATACTTCTCTCCGGTGGAAACGGTGTCCCTCCCGCGACGGGAGCCTGCTCTCGAGCAGAATCGTCCCAATCCCTTCAACCCGTCGACCGTCATTGGCATCACGTTGCCGGCGCGCGGACACGCCACGCTGACGGTCTACGACGCGGTGGGGAATCGGGTGCGCATGCTGGCGGACGAGGTCCTGGGACCGGGGCGCCAGGAGTTCGCCTGGGACGGCCGCGACGATCGCGGGGCATCGGTCGCTTCGGGCGTCTACTTCTACCGCGTGCGCGCCGGCACGTTCACGGCGACACGTCGCATGGTGCTGCTGAAGTAGGCGCTTCGGCCGGAAACCAGTGCCGCGTGCGGTTGCACACGGAGCATACGGAGAGCATCACCGGCACCTCCACCAGCACACCCACCACCGTGGCCAGCGCGGCGCCCGAATCCGGACCGAATAGCGCGATCGCCATCGGCCACCGCCAGTTCGAAAAAATTGCTCGCGCCGATCAAGGCGCCCGGCGCCGCGATCGAGTACGGGACGCGGAACCGTCGCATTAGACCATACGCGAGTCCGGCTTGAAATAGACCTGGATCAAGATCGGCACCGCGATCAGCAGCACGTGGAACCAGCGACCGGTGATGTTGTCGGCCTGAAAGGCGAAGATCAACACGAGCGTGGCGAGAAGCGCGATCGTGTCACCGGCTGGAATGCGGGCTGGTAGACACGCTCGAACCAGTCCGTCCCCTCGCACGCATGAGCACGATGCGGCTCAGGCTTCCGAGCGCGAGCGGGATCACGATGAACGCCACCACACTGTACATGCAGCACCTGGAAGGGAACGCGCAGACTGCTCGCGCCCGCCACCAGCAGGCCGACGATCGGGGCGAAGAGGACCAGCATGATGAGGTCGTTGAGCGAGACCTGCACCAGCGTGTACGCCGGATCGCCGTCGGTGAGATACGACCATACAAATACCATCGCAGTGCAGGGTGCGGCGGCGAGGATGATCGCTCCCGGCGACGTACTGGTCCGCCATCGCCGGGCCGATCCACGGCGCGAACAGGACGTCTGAAGAAAATCCATCCGAGCAGGGCCATCGAGAACGGCTTGACCAACCAGTTGACGAACAGCGTGATCAGAATGCCGCCGGGCCGGCGGCGCAGCCCCGCGATGCTGGCGAAATCGATCTTGAGCATCATCGGGTAGATCATGAGCCAGATGAGCACCGCGATGGGTAGATTGATCTGGCTGCGGCGCGCCGAACTCGAGACTGCGGAGCGCAGCCACGAATGCGGGCGCAAGCTTGCCCAGCAGAACGCCGCCCACCATGCACAGACCGACCCACAGGGTCAGGTAGCGTTCGAAGCGATTGAGACGTTTGGTCGCGGGTTCGTTCATGGGCGGGCACTTGCTTTCGTCTGCGCATGGCGGCAATTCCTCGAGTCCCTGGGACGACGGGCACGATACATCCCCGAAAGTTGATCGGTCAAGTTGGTGCATCCGGAGGTGCCGACACCCATCTTGTTTCGGCGACGCACCGTGCGGTACAATTATCGGTACCGCCGAATGACGACCCACATGCGGCCTTCTGGTTGGACCGCGGGAGTCGCGCAAGACGGGTAGTACAAGTTCTCGTCGGCCGTAACGTGACACCCAAGGAGAAGACCATCATGGGGCCTCGGACGCTCATGCGGGCGGTATCCGCCCGCGGGACCTTCGCGCGTTCTCTCGGAATCGTATTGCTCGCCGGATCGTTCGCGTTTTCCACCGCCACCGCGTCGGTGATCTCGACGACGGACGCCGGCACGATCGCGACCTTTCAGTCGGGTCGCACGGTTCTCAACTTCGATGAACTCACGGTGCCGGCGGGGCCCTGCTACATTCCGTTCGATGCCAACACCTACGCCGCCCTGGGAATCCTGATCTCCGCGGGCGCCGACGGGTCGTTCCAGACCAATCTGGCGAGATTACCGGGTTGTGGTGACTTTGGTCCGACGCTCACACCGCCGAATATCATCGGCGGGGGAACCGGGCCCGGCAGCCTCGGCTGGCGCGAGACCGTACGCTTCGATTTTCCCACGCCGGTCGACGCGATCGGCGCCAGTTCGGATTGGACCGGCTCGCATACGACGCTCACCGCGTACAAGTCCGACGGAACGCCGATCGAGAGCGTGTCCGGCGACCAGGGAAATTTCATGGGCATCGAAGATCCGGACATCTCCTACGCGGTGTGGAAGTGGGACTACGACGAAGCCGTCGCGGGGTTCTCGCTCGACAACGTGACGTTCACGGCGATTCCCACCGGCGTCCGCAGTCCCGCGATCACGCCGTCGCTTGCCGTTACGCCCAATCCATTCGACACCGCGACGTCGATCGGATGGAGTCTGGCGGAACCGGCGCACGTGCGCATCACGGTCTACGATGTGCGCGGGCGACGCGTGGCGTCGCTTCTCGACGAGCCGCGTCCGGCGGGCGAGGGCGTGATTGGCTGGAACGGGCGCGACGACGAGGGGCGCGCCGTGGTTTCCGGCATCTACTTCGTCCGCATGGATATCCCGGGCGGGACGGCCACCAGACGCATCGTTCGACTTCGCTGACGACCGGCGTGGCCGGGCGCCGGCGCCCGGCCACACCCCGGTCTCGATAAGAAAGCGGCGACCCTACCGGGCGATCACCATCTTGCGCGTGACCGTTTCTCCCGCTGCTTTGACGCGGTAGAAGTACACGCCGCTGGGAAGCAGTCGACTGGCGTTGTCGCGACCGTCGAACTCGATTCGTCGTGAGGTCGCGCCGTTCAATGTCATCGTCCGCACTCGTCGTCCCGTGACATCGAAAACGTCGATCTGAACGGTGGATCGCGTGGCAACTTCGACGTCCATCCAGGCACTTGCCGAGAACGGATTGGGATAGACCTCGCTCACGCGCAGCCTGGAGACGCGCGTGGGTCCCGCCACCCCGGTCGGAACTTCTCCCGACGCGTTCAGGCGCAAGGCGTAGATGTCGATGCCGCTTCGATAGTCGGCCCACGGGATGATCGCGCCGCCCCCGCCGTCCGACACGATCGTCTGGGACCCCTTGTCGGTCCCGGAGTCGGAGACAAGAATCCCGTTGCCCGTCCACTGCGCGGCACCGGAGGCGTCCACCCGCTGGGCGTAGAGTTCCTGGTTGACGCCGTTGCGATTGTCGGCCCACGTGACGATCGCGCCACCGGCCCCGTCCGATACAACGGCGGGAAACCACTGGTTGTCGGCGGCCGTGCACAGGGCCACGCCATTCGCGGTCCACTGCGGAACCCCCGACGCGTCGACCTTGCGCGTGTAGATGTCGTAGTCCGTCCCGCTCCGCAAGTCGTACCACGCGAGGATCGCTCCGCCCGCGCCATCCGGGATAATCGTGGGAGCGGAGGCGCTGGTGACGAGGCAGATGGCGACACCGTCGGTGGTCCACTGGGGGACGCCCAGGGCGCTCACCCGCCGCGCGTAAAGGCCTCGGGCACCGCTTCGGCCGTCGTACCACGACAGGATGGCGCCGCCGGCGCCGTCCGAGATGATCGCGGGAGCGATCTGCCCGCCCGTTGCAACACAGACGGCGACTCCGTTCGCGGTCCATTGAGGAACGCCCGACGCATCGACCCGCTGCGCATAGACGTCGTAGGTCACGCCTCGCGAGTCTTCCCACGTGATGATGGCTCCGCCGGCTCCGTCGGTGGCGATCATGGCATTGGCCTGGCTGTTGGTGGCGGTGCAGATGGCAACTCCGTTGTGTATCCATTGAGTCGCGCCGGAGCCGTCCACGCGTTGGGCGTAGATATCGGGAAAGCCGGCGCTTCGGTAGTCGTGCCACGCGACGATCGCGCCCCCCGCACCATCGGATACGATCGCGGGCACGACCTGGTCCTGCGTGGAGTCTACGAGCGCCACCCCGTTGGGCGTCCACAGGGCGACACCGGCCGCGCTCACGCGCTGGGCATAGATGTCATAGTTGCTGCCGCTGCGATAGTCGTACCACGTGACGATCGCGCCCCCCGCGCCGTCGGATACGATCTTCGGTTCAAGCTGGTCGTTCGCGGCCGTGCAGAGGGCGACTCCGTCCGCGGTCCACAGGGGGGTGCCGGAGGCGTCCATCCGCTGCGCGTAAACATCGGCGGTGGTTCCGTTTCGATAGTCGTACCACGTGATAATTGCACCGCCGGCTCCGTCCGAGACGACCGTGGGACTATTCTGATTGTTGGTGGCGGTGCACACCGGGGCGCCCCCGGAGGGCCACGCCGCATGCGTGGTCACGGGTAGTGCCATGGAAAGCAACAGGATCATGGTGGTCGGGAACGAACGCATGAGGGTCCTCTCGGTTGGGGGCGTCGGTGTGAAACCGGAACGTCTCAACGTAATGGGACGGATGCCCGGCCGGGCCGTCACAGGGAATCGGCGCCACCGTTGCAGTCGCGGCCGTTGCGGAACGGCGTCCCTGAGGCGTATGATTTCGTGCATGTCGGGAGGCCGCAATTCAGCTATCTCCTCCCAGCCCTCCGGATCGAAACATGGCGACTCGCTTCTTGGAGGCGATCCACGTCCGGTCGCCGAAGCGATCCGCATCGTCCGGAAATACTCCTCCTGAACCGGGCCACGCCTGTATTCGGGCGTCGCGAGATCGTCATCCCTCGCGGAACGCGCCCGATCCGTTGCAGGGGGAGAGAAATCATTGAAAGGAAGTGATTCAGGTGCACCTCGATGAATCGCATTCTACGACCGACGGGCTGCTGGCCGCCGGCGAGACCGCGCCGGACTTCACGCTCGAATCGGAGCCTTCCAAAAAATTGTCGCTGGGCTCGTTGCGGGGTTCACCCGTCGTTCTGGTCTTTTACCCGGCCGACTGGAGTCCGGTGTGCGGGGATCAGATTGCGCTCTACAACCAGGTGATGCCGACGTTCCAGGACTACGGTGCCGTCATCCTCGGCATCTCGGTTGACAGCGTGTGGTGCCACCGGGCCTTCGCCGAGTCGCGCAATCTCCACTTTTCGCTGCTGGCCGACTTCGAGCCGAAGGGTGAAGTCGCGCGCCGCTACGGCGCCTACGATGCGCAGAAGGGTACCTGCAAGCGCGCACTGTTCGTCGTCGATCGGAACGGTATCATCGCCTGGAGCTACCTGTCGCCGACCGACATCAACCCCGGCGCCGACGGCATCCTCGATGCGCTCGACGCGTTAGGAAAGGAGTGACCATGTCTTCATTGCGAATTCCGGTGGGTCCCGGTGATCACGTTCAAGGCGATGAAAAAGCCCCGTCACGCTGCTCGAGTACGGCGACTACCAGTGTCCCTACTGCGGCGCCGCTTATCCGGTCGTCAAGCGGCTTCAGGAAACGTTTGGCCGGCGTCTGCGCTTCGTGTTTCGCAACTTCCCGATCTCAGAATTACACCCGCAGGCCGTGAACGCGGCCACGACGGCCGAGTTCGGCGCGACAAAGAACCGTTACTGGGAAATTCACGATGCGCTGTTCGAGAATCAGCGGCACCTGGGTGGGCCGCTCTACGACGCGATCGTGACGAAACTCGGTCTCTCCGTCGAAGAATTGCACGAAAGTCTGGAGAGCAATGTCTACGAGGAAAAGATCCGCGAAGACTTCAACGGCGGCGTCCGCAGCGGCGTCAACGGGACGCCGACATTCTTCATCAACGGGGAACGCTATGACGGGCCGCCCGACGTCGAATCGATGACAGGCGCGCTGAAGAAAGCAGTCGAATCGTTGCCCACCGACCGATGACGGGGGCATAAATAGATCGAAAAAGGAGAAAGGAAATGAAGGAGTCGTTCTTTGAGGGTGCCGGCGGTTTGAAGATCTTGACGCGCGCGTGGCGTCCGGCGGCAGAGAAGCCCCGCGGCGTCGTCGTCATCGTGCCCGGGTTCAACTCGCACAGCGGGCGGTACGCGTGGGTGGCCGATCAACTGGTCGCTCAGAATCTCGCGGTGTATTCGCTCGACCTGCGGGGACGCGGGAAGTCGGACGGCGAACGCTACTACGTGAAAGCGTTCGAGGACTACGTCGGCGACGTGTCCTCGATGGTCGACATCGCGAAGTCGAGCGAATCGGGACTCCCGGTCTTCCTGCTCGGGCACAGCGCGGGCGGCGTCGTTTCCTGCCTGTACGCCGCCGAGCACCAGTCCAGGCTTGCGGGCCTGATCTGCGAGAGCTTCGCGTACGAGGTGCCGGCGCCGAGTTTCGCACTGGCCACGCTCAAGGGACTGAGCCACATTGCACCTCACGCCCACGTGCTGAAGCTCCATAACAAGGACTTCTCGCGGGATCCGCAGGTTGTCGCGTCGATGGATGACGATTCGCTCGATCGCGCACGAGGTGGAGCCGACGCAAACCATCGCGGCGATGGTGCGGGCCGACGAGCGGCTCAAGAAAGAGTTTCCGCGGATCACGTTGCCCGTCCTCATCATCCACGGAACGGGCGACAAGGCGGCGAAGCCGAGCGGGAGCCAGCACTTCTTCGAGAACGTCGGACTCGAAGGATAAGACGTTGAAGCTCTACGACGGGTACTACCACAACCCGCTCGACGACGTGGGCAAGGACATCGTTCTGGCGGATATCGAGCACTGGATCGACGATCACATCGGCTAGCGACTCGAGTTCGTCGCGATCGGGCAAAGCGAAGGGGCCGCGCGCGTGCGCGGCCCCTTCCTGCATTCATCGCGTCGCGGCCCGCCAGGGGACGCGGTTCGTTCTACTGCTTGCTCAGATTGTCGGTCGAGCCGATGAAGGCCGCGACGTCGTCGTGGATCGCCTTCAGCGACGCCTGGTGCGCGTACACCATGTGTCCCGACTCATAGTAGTGGTACTCGATGTTGTTCTGCAGGCTGGCCGGGATCTTCAGGTGATGCATCTCGTACCAGCCTTCGAAGAACGGCGTCGCCAGATCGTAGTAGCCGCCGGTCAACAGGACCTTCAGTCCCGGATTGGTTTTCATCGCCGTCGCCAGGTCGGGCATCGTGTTGCAGACGCCGTCCGATGCCGCCGTATGACCCGGGCTGCCGGTGCTTCAGATCCCAGTCGCGCCACACCGGGTAGAACGGACGGTACGTCTTGTCCTGCCCGTAGTTGAGCGTCTTGCGCACGTACTCGTTGAACGCCGACACGTACGCCGAACTGATCGCGGCCGACTGCGGGTCGTATTCCGATTCCTTGCTGAGCGGGTCGAGCGTCGGACCGGAGAAGCGCGAATCGAGGCGTCCCGTGGTCATGTCCGCGTCGTCCTGCAGGTTCTTCTCGAATTCGCCGCCGTCGATGCGCAGGTTCGCCTTGAGAATGTAAGCGACCGGGAGCCCGGTGTATTCGTGGAGCTTGTCGGCGACGGCGCCCTTCTGTGCGTCGGTCAACTCCGCGCCCATGCCGAGCGCGTGCGCGTAGTCGCCCATCGCGAACGCCTCGACCTCTTCCAGGAAGGGCTTCAGCTCCGCCGGCTGGTTGCCCGGCAGCTTGTGGTGGTACCAGGCGGTCGCCGCGTACGTCGGCAATCCCAGGACGTAGGGAATGTCCACGCCGGGATTGCTCTCCGGGCCGTCGACGCTCAGATCGAAGTTGAGAATCTGCGACAGCATGATCACGCCGTTGACGTCGACGGCGTATTCGTCCTCCAGCAGGTTGACGAGGATGGCCGCGCGCGGCGTTCCGTAGCTCTCGCCGAAGATGTACTTGGGAGAATTCCAGCGCCCGTACTTCGACAGGAACGCCGTGACGAATTCGGCGAACGCGTGGGCGTCGGGGTCGACGCCGAAGAACGACTTCTCCTTGTTCTTCCCGGCGATGCGGCTGAAGCCGGTCGCGGGCGCGTCGATGAACACAAGATCGCTCGCGTCCAGGAGGCTGTAGTCGTTGTTGACGATCTGGTACGGCGCCGCGGGCGTGTGTGTGTCATCCGCGGTGACGACCCGTCGCGGACCGAAGGCGCCCATGTGCAGCCAGACCGTCGCCGATCCCGGCCCGCCGTTGAAGAGAAACGTAACCGGCCGCTTGGTTGTGTCGGCTCCCTTTTTCATGTACGCCACGTAGAACATCGACGCCTCGGCGGTCGGATTGCGGTCGTCGTCGTCGCCGCCTTTGGCGTCCTTGTCTGGAGCCGGCGCGGCGTCGTCCCAGCCTTGGGGATGGATGATCAACGTCCCGCAGATGGCGTCGTATTCGACGCGGGCGCCTTCCACGGTCACCGTACCGCTGGTCTTGGTGGCTTCGGGTTTGAAGTACCGGCCTTCGTCGGGCTTCTTCTCTTCGGTCGCCTTGCTGCCTTTGTCCGGGCTGTCCTTGGCGTCTTTCGCCTGCACGGATGTCGCTATCGTCGCCAGAACGGCGGCAAATGTCATGAGGACGAGTGAGCGCTTCATGAGTCGATGGCCCCTTGTGGTTCAATGGATGCGACGGAGTGGAACGGGATCGATGACCCCGCTCCGACATGATGGAACATCCGCACGTCGAATTCAATGGGGAACGCAATGCCACGAAAACGGCGTCCGCTTCCGAAGCGAAGCCGCGGATGTGGTATCATTCACACCTTCACTCTGGCGCGTCGGTTGGTCGTCCCGGAACCCCCGGGCGACGAATCAACGACCGCGCCATGGGACTCCATGCGGTCGGGGCCTGTGACCGTTCTTGCCCTTCCGAGGAAGGCAGACCGTGTTGAACCGCCGGTTCGACTCTGAGTCCCCCGGGTTCGCCCGAAGCCCCGCTCCGCCGCTCGTCGTCATCGCCAGTCTCCTTCTCCATGGTGCGATCGTTTGCAAGGCCGGGTCGAACGGCAATCTCGACGCGGCCGGAAATCGCCCCAACATCATCATGTCCTCACCGACAACCTCGGGTACGGGGAACTGGGTTGTTACGGAGGCGTTCGCGGGGTCCCGACGCCGCGCCTGGACGCGCTGGCCGCCCAGGGAATGCGACTGACGAACTTCAACGTGGAAGCCTGGTGCGCTCCGTCGCGATCGGCGCTGTTGACGGGGCGCTTTGGAATCCGCTCGGGCACCGATCAGATCATCGGCGGGCTCCAGGGAATGGTTCAATGGGAGGTCACGCTCCCCGAACTGTTGTCCGCGCGCGGATACGCCACCGCGCTATATGGCAAGTGGCACCTCGGGAACACGGAGGGGCGTTTCCCGACCGATCAGGGGTTCGATGAGTGGTACGGCGTCCCGCGCAGCTGGGATGCCGGGATGATCACTCAGACACCCGGCTACATTCCCAATCAGGCCGACATGCCGTACATCCTCGGAGGTGTCAAAGGAAAGAAGACCGAGGAACTCGACATATTCGACGACGAAATCGGGAAGAAGATCGATCGCGAACTGACGGACCGTCGATTGCGTTCATCCGGCGCAACGCGCAAGCGAAGCATCCGTTCTTTCTCTACGTGCCGACGGCGGCGGTGCATTTGCCGGTCTATTGCCTGCCGGAATTCTCCGGGAAGTCCGGCGCCGGCGCGATCGGCGACGCGCTCATGGAACTGGACGACAATGTGGGGCGCATCCTCGACGCTGTCGAGCAGGCGGGTATCGCGGACAATACTATTTTCATCTTCACCAGCGACAACGGACCCGAATTTCGAGATCCATGGAGGGGAACCGCCGGCCCGTGGACGGGTTGTTACAACACCGCCATGGAAGGGTCTTTGCGTGTGCCGTTCCTCATTCGCTGGCCGGGGCGCATTCCGGCCGGTCTTGTGAGCGATGGGATCGTGCATATCGCGGACCTGTTCACGACGCTTGCCGATGCCGCCGGCGCTACCGCTCCCACCGATCGCGCGATCGACGGGGTCGATCAGATGGCGTTCTTCACCGGCCAGCAGAAGAACTCCAGCCGCGACGGGTTTCCCGTCTACTTCTTCGGCGAATTGTACGCGGTGAAGTGGCACGAGTGGAAAATGCACTTCATCTGGAGACCGGTTGCCGAGCAGCCCTCGGAACGAGTCGTCAAGCTGTTCAACCTGCGCAGCGATCCCAAGGAAGAGACGGACGTGTACTGGAAAAATGTTGCGGTGGCCGATTCGATCGGTAAGATCGTCGCTGATTTCCAGAGCAGTCTTGCCACCTATCCATTGATCAAGCCCGGTACGCCGGATCCCTATCAACGCCCGAAGATGTAGCGAGCGCCAGAATTCATCCTGCTCAACCATTCTCCGGTGGGTGCGCTGAGTCTTCCTTACGTGGTAGGCGCGGATGGAATCGTGTTTCACTCGGATTTCGAAGTCAACATGTAGGCGTGATGTAGGCGCGTCGAGCTGGGAGCCCCGCCGCGGTATCCGATCCGCGACGGGGCTCCCTCGTTTTCCGGTCTAGTCGTATGTCGGCGTGAGCATGACCTGGACATCGGCCGTGATCGTGCGCTTGGGCGCACCGGGCAGAATGCCGTCGGTGATCTCCGCGGTTGGTTGCATGGGGATCCACGAGTTTCTCGGTACATTCGTGAACGGATAGTCCCTTTCGTATGTGGACGCGGTGAGGGCCGTGAGGCGCGAGAACTGCACGATCAGCTTGCCCAGCGACGATGTGTTCATCGAGCAGTCCGCGGTCTTGTTCACCGTGTACCAGTGATTGCCCAGGGGGAAGTTCATGAGCGACGTGAACGTGCTGTGCGGTACGATCGCGGCGATGCCGCAATAAAGATCCAATTCGTACTTCGCCTTTTCGTCCGTCTTGGCGTTCGCCTTGATCCGGATGAACTTCGTTTGCACGGTGTATCCGGTCGCGGCCTTGCAGTTCTCCCACGTCTCGTAGACGACGTGCTCGCCGAGACTGGCCGGTTTGCCGCCCTTCAGCGTGACCACTTCGAAGAACAGCGGCACGGCGTTCTGAACGGTGGCGCCGTCGAAGAACGTGCCGAACTTCTGATCCGCGACCGCGCTGTGCGCGTTCGCCGAATTCCCGGGGTCGCCGCCGTAACCGATCGTGGTGTAGGTCGCCTGCTTGCAGCAAGTTGCTGTTCGAACCGACCGCCGCTGCCGCCGGCGGTGAAGTCGTCCCAGGAGGCTTTCAGGTCGGCCTTGAACGATTTTCCCTGATTGATCGGTCGTGAGTTCGGCCTTGAACACGATCATCTGGCCGTAGGTCACCGACCGCACGTACACGGGCACGTCGCTGTCGCCGAGGCCCGCGTCGCGCAGTTGCTGCGCCGTCAACGAGCCGTCGAAGAAATCCGACGGCGTCTTCAACTGATCGTCGGCGAAGCGGATGGTGAACATGCGCTGCACGGCGCGGCCGAAGTAGACGTGGTGCGTGATCGTTCGGTTCTCGCTGAAATTCAGACCGCCGGACGCCACGCCGGAATAACCGGCGGTCAGACCCGCTTCCATCGATCCCTGCATGTTCGAATACACCTCGTCGACGCGGAATTCCCAGGCGCTCTGATAGTTGTTCGCGTCGACGGAACCCCGGATCTCGTTGACCGCGTCGTTCATCGTGGTGCTGGTCGGGTTGTCGACCGTCACGCTCTTCGAGCCCGGCAGGTTCGAGTACAGCGTAATCGGCGAGCGCGGCGCGTCCACCGGCGTGAGCGTGCCGAACCGGTACGGCGCTCCGTGGAACATCGCGCCGGGCCAGACGGTCGCAAAGTCCTGCTCCGGCGCGAAGATCTCGTTGTCCGCCTTCGCCCAGTCGTGCGACTGCACCGTGCACTGGTAGTCGGGGATCGCGTCGCCGGGCATGGTGATCGTCTGGACGACCGACGACCCGGCATTGAGATAGTCGGGCGGCTGCTGCCAGTCGGGCAGGCTGGCGACGAAGCTGTTGATATTACTGGTGTTATTGCTGCCTCCGGTCGTCGTCGGCGACGACGAATCCTTCGAGCAGGCCGGGCCGATCAACACGACCGCGGTCGCGACGGCGGCGAGGGTCTTGAGGGAATTCATGGGATTCTCTCCTTCAGAAACGGGTTTCTCCGGGGGCGCTGTCTGGCTCCCTTCACCCGTCATGCGCATTCGGACCGGAAAACGTGCACGGCTCTGTTCCCCACCCCGCAAAATGCTCAACTTCTCAGTGACCCCGAGTCGCTCTATAATGGTGGGCTAACGGTCGGATGCGGCCGTCGCCGACCCCAATGACCACCCCCCGAGAAAAGATCACGGAGATCCTCCGGCGAATCGACCCGTCGACGCCCCAGCTCGAGGAACTGTTTGCGGTCGTCTATGACGAACTCCGGGTTCTCGCCGAGGGTCAGCTCCGGCGCGAGCGGCCGGGCCACACGCTTCAGACCACGGCCCTGGTCCACGAAGCCTTTCTCAAGCTGGCGGACACCGAGTCGCTGGACCTGCAGAGCCGCGCGCACTTCTTCGGCATCGCCGCGCGCGCGATGCGCCAGGTGCTGGTCGACTACGCGCGACGCCGGCAGGCCGCCAAGCGGGGCGGGGAACTGGAGCGCGTGACGCTGAACACCGAGGTCGTGGGCGGCGAGGACCGCCCGGCCGACGTGCTGGACCTCCATGCGGCCCTCGAAAGACTCGCGACCGAGGACGACGCGCTCGCGCCGACTGGTGGAATTGCGCTTCTTCGCCGGGCTCACGCTGGATGAAGCGGCCGACATGATCGGCGTGTCGCGGCGCAAGGCGGCGAAGGACTGGTCGGTGGCGCGGCTATGGCTGCGCCGCGAACTCGACGGGAGTGCGTGAGTGGAGCCCGGACGCTTCCGAAAACTCGTCGACATCCTGGGCGACGCGCTCGAACGCCCGGCCGCCGAACGCGACGCCATGCTGGTGAGCGCGTGCGCCGGCGACGCCGCGCTGCTCGCCGAGGCGCGATCGTTGCTGGCCCAGGCGCAGGCGACGTCGCTCGCCGACGTGACGCTCGAACTCGAACGACGGATCGACGATGCCGGCACGTCCGTGGCCGCCGCGGCGCGCACGCATCCGAAACAAGTCGGACCCTACCGCGTGATCGAGGTGCTCGGCGAGGGCGGCATGGGCGTCGTCTACCGCGCCGAGCAGACCGATCCGATTCGGCGCCAGGTCGCCATCAAGGTGATTCGCGGCGGACTGCACGGCGAGCGCGCGCTGGCCCGCTTCGACCTCGAACGTCGCGCCCTCGCGCTGATGGACCACCCGTGCGTCGCGCGCATCTACGACGCGGGCGCCACCGAGGACGGACTGCCGTTTTTTGCGATGGAACTCGTCGCCGGCGATCCCCTGGTCGTCTACTGCGATGCCCACCGCCTCGGCCTCGACGAGCGGCTCGCACTCTTCATCGACATCTGCAACGGCGTGCAGCACGCGCACGGGCGCGGCGTCATTCACCGCGACCTGAAGCCGTCGAACATTCTCGTCGCCGACGTCGACGGCCGGCCGGTCCCGAAGATCATCGACTTCGGCATCGCCAAAGCCGTCGAAGACGTTGCGGGCACGGAGACCATGCACACCGCTCACGGCGCCCTCATCGGGACGCTCGAGTACATGAGCCCCGAGCAGGCGATTGCGGGGAAGGCGCCGGTCGACACCCGCAGCGACGTCTATTCGCTCGGGATCATTCTCTACAACTGTTGACCGGTTCGCTGCCGTTCGACTCGACGACGCTGCGCGACGCCGGGCCGATCGAAGCGCGTCGCATTCTGCTCGACACCGATCCGCCGACGCCGAGCCGGCGCGTGACGTCGTCCACGGAACGCACGTCGGTCGCGATTGCGCGGTCGACCGACGAACGGACGCTGCGCAAGCACCTGCGTGGCGATCTCGACTGGATCGCCATGAAGGCGATCGAGAAGGATCCCGCGCGGCGCTACCAGTCGGCGGGTGCGCTCGCGGAGGACCTCGCGCGCTTCCGGCGTCTCGAGCCCGTCGACGCCGCTCCGCCGGGACGGCGGTACCGCGCGGCGCGTTTCATTCGACGCCATCGCGTCGGGGTGATCGCCGCCTCGGCGATCACCGTGGCATTGCTGGCGGGAACCACGCTCGCGACCGTCGGGCTCGTGCGCGCGCGACGCGCGCAGGCGCATGCGGAGCTCGAGCGAAGCGCGCGAAGATCACGTCCGACTTCATCACCAACATGCTGGCGGCGGTGCGCCCGGAAAAGGCCAGGGGCCGCGTCGTCACCGTGCGCGAAGTGCTCGACGAAACCGCCGACCGCATCGAGCGCGACCACCCGTTTGCCGACGATCCGATCGTCGCCGCCGCGGTTCGCCACGCCATCGGCGAAAGCTACTCGGCGATCGGCGAGTATCAGCGGGCGATTCCGTTCTTCGAAGCGGCGCTGGATCTGCGGCGGCGCGCGCTGGGTCCGGACAACAGCCTCGTGGCCGAAACGATCGGTCGCCTGGGTAACGTGAAGTGGCAGATCGGAGATCTCCAGGGGTCGTTGGAGTGCGCGCAGGCGGTGCTCGCGATTCGCGAGCGCACCGTGGGAAAGAAGGACCCCGAATATAGCGCCGCGCTCCAGAACCTCGCCAACACCTACGCGGACATGGGCGATTACGCGCGCGCCGAACCCATGCTGCGCCAGTCGCTCGACGATCGATCGCGAGGTACTGGGAAACGACAACGGGGACCTCGCCTACACGCTCAACAATCTGGCGACGGTCCTGGTGGACGAAGGCAAATACGCCGACGCGATCCCGTTTCACGAGGAATCGCTGGCGCTACGCCGCAAACACTTCGGCGAGCCGAGTCCCGAAGTGATGATTGTCGCTGTCGAATCTGGGATATGCCCACGCGCTCAACGGCGACAACGAGGAAGCCGAGCGCCTGCTGCGCAACGCGGTCGCGATGGCGGACACGCTCTTCGGTCCGAAGCACGAACGAACCGCGCTCGCGCGCGCGCGTCTCGCGATTCCGCTGATGCACACCGGACGCGCGGCGGACGCCGAATCACTGCTCCGGGGTGCGATCGCCGTCTATTCGGCGAGCGCGGGAGAGCGGAGCTGGCGTGTCGGGGATCTGCGACGCTGGCTCGGCGAGGCATTGATCGCGCAAGGGCGCGAGAAAGAGCGGCCTCGCGGAGATGAAAACCGCGTGGTCGATTCTCGCGGAGACGCAGGGCGCGGACCGTCCGCTGGCCCGTGAGACCGCCGAGTCCGTGGCGTCGCGCTACGCCGCGCGGGGCGACGCTGACTCGGCTCGTGTGTGGGGGGCGCGCGGCGCGGCAGCCGTAGCCGTCTAGTGGGTCTGGTCCCAGTGGACGATTTCGTTGGAATGGCCAAACCCCGTGATGGTGTAGCCCGTCGGGGTCCCCGATCCGTCGAGAGCGGGTGCATAGCCGACTTGACCCGCCGTGACGGAGGTGCCGTCGATCGGTTCGGATCGAACGGATGTGAACGGGTTCTGGAGCAGTTGCGAGCCGGGAAGCATGTCGACGAGCGTCTCGGCCCGACCGCGAAACATCCGCGATGTTGGCCGGATAGAGGCCGGAGTTGGTGACCGAGAAATCCTCGGTGGCGACCTGTACCGTGTGACAATTCTCCCTCACGGCGGCTTCCCGCGCGCGCAGGCGCATCCCGGTCATGTTCGGGGTGGCGATGGCCGCCAGGATCCCGATCACAACGACCACGATCATGAGTTCCACGAGCGTGAAACCGCGGGTTTTTCGCATGGATATCCGCCCTCCGAGAGTCCGGCAGGTGCAAGCGGAATGCCCGCACGGCTCGTTCGCACAAGATGGCGCTGGAGAGCCTCTTCTTCGGCGAAACCAGCGGTCGGGCCGGCCGCCGTTCGGCTCGATTCCGGATGGCGTTCGCAAGATGCAACGCCCGCTCACGCGACGGGCATTCTCACCTGGGTTTGTTAATCAGATGCAAAACACGCCGTTCGATGTCGTCGCGAACCGCACGAAATCCGTCCTCGTCGAGGTGTTTGGGATCGGGCAGGTCCCAGTCGAACGACGCCGCCCGGGTGAGCGTCGGACACGCGTCGCCACAGCCCATGGTCACGATGGCGTCCCACTCCACCTCCGGAAACTCGTCGAGCCCCTTCGATCGCTGATTTTCGATGTCGATCCCTCGCTCGCGCATGAACGCGATCGCGCGAGCGTTCACCACGCCCGACGGGCGCGACCCCGCGCTGTAGACATCGACGTCCTCGCGGCCGAGCGCGCGCGCGAGCCTTCCGCCATCTGCGAACGGCATGAATTTTCGATGCACACGAACAACACGCGCATCATGGTGCCTTCGACGAAGCGCGCCGGCATGCGCGTTTCGCCGCTCATTATAACAGGAGACGACCCGGACGGTCCCGGCGGCCCCGGGAAGACGGGTATCGCGTATTGACTCCCGGTTCATCGGAGTCCACAATCCGACCGTCTCGTCGTGTTTGCGGTCGACGCCGCAGAAATCGGAGTTCGGCGACTCGAAACTCCAACGATCCCGTTCAAAGGACACCTATTTCATGCGCATGTCTTACAGAATGAGAAATGCCCTTTGGCGTGCCGGCGTCGTAATCGCGTTGTGCGGCGTGTTTGGCCTGTTCTGCGTCGCAGCTCCGCAGGCCATCGAAAGCGATCCCCCGGGAACCCACCGCGACTGGGGCGTCCGTTTTGGGGTCCGCGCGGGCGACGCCGGGAGCGGTTACGGCGACTTCCTGAACAAGGGCACGGCGTGGGACATGGGGTTGTTCAGAGCAGCGCAGCGAATGGCGCTACGGGTCGGCCTCACCTTCGGCAGCCTGGCCATGAGCCCCCGTACGTCCAGGAACCGGAATGGGCCCACTTCGAGACCTTTGTGTCCGCGGAGCGTATGTTCCGCGATGACACCGGGTTGCGCCCGTACCTGCAGGGACGGTTTGCGATCGTGCGTACGCATCCGCGCTCCGAGTTGTTCTTGAAGGAGCCGGTGGATCAACTCGATCACGGTGAGAGTCCGACCGACGCGGTCAATGGTATCGGCCTGAGCTTTGTTCCTGGCGTCGAGTTCGATGTGATGCCCGAGTTCGCCGTCGACCTGTCCGCGTACCTCAACTGGTATCAAACCAAAGCGTACAACCTTGCTCCGATCGACCACGAGGACACCGGCGTGGGGCTGGAATGGGGCGCACGCGTCGGCGCGACGTGGCGACCGCTCTCCTTCGAACAACCGGTGCGCACCGGCAGCGCCTGCCGGACACGACGCCGCTTCCGCCCGGCGGAAGCTTGAGAGGATGCGTGGGGTGTCACGCGAAGCTGGGGTTGGGGAATGAGCGAAGTACTCGCCATCAATTTCGGCGCGTCGATGTTCAACGAATACGTGCGCCAGGCGAACTTCAACCAGATCAGTCCGCGCAGTTTCTGGGCGAACCTGGAAGACGGCTTCAAGTACGACGACAACAAGTTCAAGACCAACCAGATGGTCCATCCGTTCAACGGCAGCATTTATTTAATTCGGGTCGCGCCAATGGACTGGATTACTGGGCCTCGAGCGCGTGCGCGCTGACGGGTGCTTTCATCTGGGAAGCCGCCGGCGAGACGCACCCGATGTCGTACAACGACATGATTGCGACCGGCATCGGCGGGATGGCCTTCGGCGAATCGATGTATCGGATCTCGTCGCGAATCCTGGACAACACCGCGACCGGGAGCGGGAGAACATGGCGGGAGATCGGCGCGTTCCTGGTGGATCCCTTCCGCGGCTTCAACCGGATCGTGTCCGGTCGCGCGTCGCGGGTTCAGGGCAATCCGTCCGACCCGTACGACAAGCGACCCGCCGCACTTCGCCGACTATTTCGGTGCGGGTGTGCGCGTGATCGGTAAGGGCGAGTCGATCCACGACAGCACGCAGACGCAAGCCGTTGTCGACATCTATCTCGATTCCGGCAGCGCGTGGGACAACGAGCGCCGGCGCCCGTTTGACCACTTCGATGTCGGCATTCAGCTCAACGGCGACGACAAGGTGCCCGTCGGCCGCCTGCAGATTCGCGGCGATCTGAAGTCGAAGGCCTTCGGCGGCGCAACCGGCAAACAGCACGCGATTGCGCTCGTCCAGTACTTCGACTACGTCAACAACAACGCCTTCGAGTTCGGCGGACAGAGTTTCGGCGGCGCGCTGTACTCTCGCTTCCGGCCGTCGGCGACGTGGGGCATTCAGACGCGCGTCGACCTGATGGCGATGATCCTGGGCGCGGTCGATTCCGAATACTCATATTTGGCGTCGTACCGGACCAGGAGCGCCTGCGCGAATACGATTACGGCCCGGGCCTCGGGCTGTCGATCGAGGCGGCGGCGCTGCACAAATCCAACCGCATCCTCGCGCTTTCGTACCGAACCCAGTGGATCACGGTTCGCAACGGCTCGATCTACGTGCCGGCCGGTAACCCCGGTTCGGACGCGGAGCACTTCATCCACTCGCTGTTCGCCAAGGTCAACATTCCGATCCGCGGTTTGCGAGTGTGGGCTTTGACGCGGGCGTGTACCTGCGCGAGAGCTACTATTCGCGCGACGATCTCCAGGACCAGAAGAAGCGCATCCCGCAGGCGCGGCTCTACCTGGCGTGGGGCATGGCGCAGTAGGGAGGTTGCGACGCATGATCACGTACCAGGTCACCGCGATTGTGCTTCCGGAGTTCGTCGCTGTATTCGAAGCGTACATACCGGGACATCTGGATGATGTCCTGGCCACCGGTTGTTTCACCCGGGCGACGCTCGAGAAGTCGGGCGACGGCCGCTACCGCGCACGCTACGAAGCGCCCGACCGTGCCACACTCGAGCGCTATTTCGCCGAACACAGGGATCGGTTGCGGGCGGACTTCCGCGCTCACCTTCCGAGAGGCGTCGAATTGTCGCGGGAAACCTGGGACGAGCTCTTGCGCCGGGGCGACTGATCCGCGCGACCGGCGGTCAGCGCACCACGACGAACTTGCGCGTATCCTTCATTCCGTTTCCGGTCACCCGAAGGAAATAGACGCCCGCGGCCAGCGACGTCGTGTCGATGATATCGGCGCGTTCGCCGTTGATCGTCGCCTGCCCGGGCCGCGACAGCACGCGGCGTCCAGCCACGTCGAAGATGTCGACGTCCACGCGGTTCGGCCCTCCGGTCCGGTACTGGACCGTGAACGTGTTGCGCGACGGGTTGGGGGAGAGCGACGTGATGGTGAGCAGCGACGGCGTGGTGCCGGGAACGCCCGAGAGTACGTCGCTGCGGAGAATCACGTTGTCGGGATCGATGACGACCGACGTCGGCGGGATCCGCCACCGTCAGCTTGAACGTCTGGTTGCGCTGATTGTTCTCCACGCGGAACCGTTGTTCTCCCGACGCCGTGTTGATCGCAATATCGATCGGCGTTTCGAATACCTGCACGTTCGACCACGGCAGTGTCTGGAACTGCTCCAGCGTCACCCAGACGTCGTATGACCCGTTCGCCGCCTGGTAGTAATAGAAGCACCGGTAAAATGGATACCCCGTGCCGTCGGTCACCCACTGGCTGAAGAACGTGTCCAGGTTCAAACCCGAGACCGATTCCGCCACCCGCTTGAAGTCCGCCGTCGTCGCCACGCCGTAGTGCACCGCCGGATCGGCCGCGTAGGTGTGCAGGATGTTCCGGAAGACGGCGTCGTCGTTGACCACATAGCGCAGCATGTGCAGCACCACCGAACCCTTGGCATACACACGGGTGCCGTCGAACATGTTGCTGACGCTGGTGGTGTCCTCGAGCACCAGCGTGCCGACCGCGCTCTGCGCCGTGTGGTAGCGTGCGGACAATACCGCGGCGGCCCACCCCGGGTACGTGCTCTCGCGCGCCTCGAAGTACAGATATTCGGCGTAGGTGGCGAAGCCTTCGTTCAGCCAGACGTGCGGCCACGTCTTGGGCGAGATGTTGTCGCCGTACCACTGGTGCGCCAGCTCGTGCGCGACGAGGCTCGGCGACGAACCGCCCAGCGATCCCATCGTCTGGTGTTCCATGCCGCCGCCGAAGGTGACTTCGCAGTGCCCGTACTTCTCGTTGGCGAATGGATACGGACCGAACCAGTCTTCGAAGACGTCGAGGGCGTCGGTGACGTTCGCCCAGCCGTGGGCAGGGCCGACGAGCCGTCGTCGTAGACGAGGTCATCGAGCGGCATCGACAACGGCCCGTACTGGGTCGCGAGCGACGCCGAACGCGTGTAGGTGTTCTGGTAGCGCACGTACTGGCCGATGGACACCGAGACGAGGTAACTCGAAATCGGGTAGTGCGACAGCCAGTCGTAAGTCGTCGTGCCGCCGTTGACGGTTTCGGCGACGAGGAGCCCCTGCGACCCCACGCGATACACGGACGGCACGGTGACGGTGACGCGCACCGAGTCCGCCTTGTCGGACGGGTGGTCCTTGCACGGCCACCACTCGCGTGCGCCGTACGGTTCCGAGAGACTCCACGCAAAGAGATCGCCGTTGCGCGTGCCGAAGACGAAGTTGCCGAAGCCGCCCTGCACGGGCGTGCCCGAGTAGGTGACGTCGATGGCGACCGCGCCGCCCGGCGAAACCGTCGAGGGCAAGGTCACGTCGAGCGCCGCCCCCGGGTGGGTGAACGCGAGCGGCGTGGCGTCCGCGAGTGCGACCGCGCTCACCGACATGCTGGACGCGAGGTCGAGGGTCAACACCGACATCGGCGATCCGACGACGTTCCCTTCGATGCGCACCGTGCCCGAGACCACGTGCCCGACCAGGTCGACCGTGAGGTCGAGGTGGTAGTAGGTGATGTCGATGTTGGCGCTCGCGACCGACAGCGGCGCGTGATGGGGGAGCGACGCCATCGCCGTCTTGGCCTCGGCGCAGAGCGCGGCGCCGTCGCCGATGCGGTTCATGTCCACGACCGGGGGCGACCCCGCTCGCGCGGCGGTGGCGGCGACGAGAACAAGTGTGGTTGCGAAGGCGGTCAGACGCATGGCGGTCTCCGAAGCTTCATCGCGCCCCAGCCGGGCGCAAGTACCTGAAGTATACGCCGACGGGCCGGATCGGGGAAGGGCGCGCCCGCCCTCCCGGAGACACGGGATTTCGCCTGTCCGCGGAACGACGGTCGTGGAATGCGGTATGATGGAGTGGAGCCAAACCAAGGCGGTATGTGATGAATCGTGACGACGACCTTGACGAAGCGATCGAAGAGAGTTTCCCGGCCAGCGATCCGCCGGCGCGCACCGGTGTCACCGGTACGGGCGGCCCGCACCCGACGGCGCTGGAGCCGGCCGCGACCGTGCACGACAACACGACGGCTCACCGCTATGAGATCGAGATCGACGGTGAGACGGCGTTTCTTCGGTATCAGTGGAAGCAGGACGGGACCATCGTCCTCGTCCACACCGAGACCCCGCCTGCGTTGCGGGGCAAGGGACTGGCCGGCCGCCTGGCCCGGTATGCCCTGGAGACGGCGCGCGACCGCGGAACCCGGGTCACGGTCGTGTGCCCGTTCGTAACGACCTACCTCGAGCGCCATCCGGAATTCGCGTCCCTCGTCGCCTGATCGCGCGCGCCCACCCGCGACAATTGTTTGACACGAAACGCCGCGGACGTTCACGATCGCGCGCATGGGAATGGGCCGAAAGTCCAACGTCATCGTTTTCGTTGTCACGGCGATCGTCTGCCTGATCCTCCTGGAAGTCGCGGCGGCGTTCATGTTCGCGCGCAGCCCGATGACGAGCGGCAAGAAGCTCGTCCTGACGGCGATCGGGTCGCACGAGCGCTTCGTGCGAGTCAAAGACGGCTACATCATCCCGCATCCGTATCTGCTCTATGTCAATCGCCCGGGATTCGCGGACTCGGCCGGCGTCCAGATCGACTCGCTCGGGTATCGCGGCCGCGAAATCGCGCGCGAGAAGCCGCCGGGGACCTACCGCGTGCTGACCCTGGGCGGGTCCACCACGATGTCGTGGCCCTACGTCGAGGACCCGTCGCAGACCTGGTCGGGGCAGGTCGAAGCGGGACTGTCGCGCGCGTTTCCGGACCGCACATTCGAGGTCGTCAACGGCGGGCTCGCGTTCGCGACGTCGGCCGAACTCCTGGCCGGCTACATGTTCCGGCACCGCTATCTGCATCCCGATCTGGTGATCATTCACACCGGTGGCAACGACGTCGATCCGTTGATGTTCGAGCACTACACGCCCGAGTATTGGGGAGGGAAGGGGGAGGTTTTTCGTCGTGACGATGTTGCCCATCTTGCCGGTCTCGGAGGCGCCGCGGTAGTTGATATACGCGAACAGTGCGCAGGCGACGACGGCGAGGGTCTTCTCGAGCGAGATGGGGAGGCCGTGGACGTCGACGCCGAAGCTCTCGGTCAGCACGTGGCCGAAGTAGGCGCCGAAGCCGAGCGCATAGAGGCTGCACGCGACGGCGTGTGCGAACCACGACATCCAGCCGGCGAGGAATCCGCTGGGCTGCGGGAGACTCTCCTTGACCCACAGGTAGCCTCCGCCGGCGTCGTGAAAGCACGAACCCAGCTCGGCGTAGGCCATGGCGGTGAACAGGGTGACCGCGCCGTTGAGGAGGAAGACGAGAATCAGCGCCGGTCCCGCGACGCCGGCCGCGATGCCGGTGAGGACGAAGATCCCGGCACCAATCATGGCTCCGACACCGATCAGGGTGACGGACAGCACGGACATTTCGCGCGCGAGTCGAACCTCGACGCCGGTCGTGTCATCGCGATTGGTCGCCACTCGCTACCGCCTCTCCCGTCATGGAATCGTATGAAAATCGACGCTCGCGCCCCGAAACGAAAGCCCATCCTAATTTTGGCCCGCCCAGAACGCAAGGGTGAGTCTCGGGCGCCACGGACGCGCGGCACGGCGTATGCAGCCTGCATGGGTACATGGTATCGCCACGCCTCATAAGGCCCTGTCTGGCAGGGAGCTTACTCGTTCTGCTGCTGGGAGTTTGCGCTCTGCCCGCCCGCGCGACCGGGTGGGCGGTCGGTGGCAGCGGACTGGTCATTCGGTCGGGCGACGCCGGTGAAACCTGGTCATCGTCGAACCCGGCGACCACTACCCTCAACGCCGTCCATTTCGTCTCCGACACCGAGGGATGGGCGGTCGGGAATAACGGCATCGCCATTCACACCGCGACCGGCGGCGATGCGTGGACGCAGAGTTCGCCGGGCACGCAGAACCTCAACGGCGTCTACTTCGTCGACGCCAGCCACGGATGGATCGTGGGCGACGGCGGCAAAGTGATCCGCACGACCAACGGTGGCGCGAACTGGACGACGTCCACGCCCACCGCCGCCGCGCTCTACGGCGTGTTCTTTCTGGACGCCGACACCGGCTGGGCCGTGGGCAAAGGCGTCGTGCTGCGCACCACCAACGGTGGCGCGAACTGGACCGCGAGCGCGCCGACGACGGCGACGTTGCGCGGCGTGTCGTTCGTGAGCGCAACAACCGGATGGGTCGTCGGGAGCAACGGCGTCGTCTGAAAACCGTCAACGGCGGGTCCTCGTGGACGTCGTCGACGCCCACCACGAGCAATCTCAACGCCGTGCACTTCGTGAGCGCGACGCTCGGCTGGGCGGTCGGGGACCAGGGCAGCGTCATCCGCACGAGCAACGGCGGCACCAACTGGAGCGAACAACGCCCGGTGACCGCGAATCTCAAGTCCGTGTACTTCATCGACGACCACTTCGGCTGGGCGGTCGGCACGAGTGGTGCGGCCGTCGAAACCATCGACGGCGGCGATGTCTGGGCCGTCAGCAGCCCCGCGGCCGTCACGTTGAACGGCGTTTTCTTCGCGAGCGTGTCGAACCGCGTGAGCGTGACGGTCATGACCAGCCCGCCGGGGCGCGCGTTTTCGGTGGACGGCGTCGACTATTCCAGCGCGCAGTCTTTCCTGTGGGACGCGGGCGCGCCGCACACGCTCGCGACGCCGTCGCCGCAGAACGGTGCGACGGGCACGCGCTATGTATGGTCGACCTGGAGCAACGGCGGCGCGATCAGCCAGTCCGTGTCACCCACGGAGAATGCGACCTACACCGCGACGTTCACGACCCAACACCAGCTCACGATGCAGTCGGGTGCAAACGGTACCGTCGACCCGGTGAGCGGCTGGTTCAATGCCGGCGACGGCGTCTCGATCACGGCGACGCCGGATGCGAGCTACGGCTTCAACGGATGGACGGGAAGCGGGAGCGGTTCCTACACCGGCTGGGCGAATCCCGCGTTGATCACGATCAACGGGCCGATCACCGAGACCGCGGCGTTCGGTACCGACGTGACCGTCATCGTGCAGTGCACGCCGACGGGGGCGTCGTTCTCGGTCGACGGAACGCTGTACGCGACGACGCAGCAGTTCACCTGGGCGCCCGGGTCGTCGCACACCGTCGACGCCGCGTCGCCGCAGGACGTGAGCGCCGATACGCGCTACGTGTTCACGCGCTGGAGCGACAACGGCGGCGCCAGTCACTCGGTCGCGCCGGTGTCGAACACGACCCTGTCCGCGACCTTCAAGACGCAGTACACGCTGACGACCACCGCCGGGACGGGCGGCACGGTGACGACCGCGAACGGATGGAACGACGCGGGCGCGATCGTGAGTCTGGTCGCGCTGCCGGACTCGGGCTATTCGTTTCAGAAATGGACGGGCACGGGGATGGGATCGTATACCGGGTCGTCGAACCCGAAGTCGATTTCGATCAACGGGCCGATCGTCGAAGACGCCGCGTTTGTGCTCGGCACCACACCCGCGGCGCCGTCGTCGCTGGTGCTGCTTTCCAACGCGCCCAACCCGTTCCGCACGCAGACCGACATCCGCTTCGGCCTTCCGGGAGACTCCGACGTGCGCATCGACATCTTCGACGTCACCGGTCGCCGCGTCTTCAGCGACGTGATGGCGGGCGCGTCGAGCGGCTGGCAGAGCTACCGCTTCGATTCCACCCACACACCCGTACCGCTCTCGAGCGGTGTCTACTTCGTGCGCGTCTCCACGCACCGGTCGACGCAGACCGGCCGCATGGTGATCCTGCGATAGTGCTACTTTTGTATGGCGCCGTGTGCACGCGGACCCTATCGTTCCCAGACAGGTCGAGTGTCCCCCTCTCCCCACGGTGCCCACCCACCCCGCTCTCGGCCTGCGGTGATCTGTCCATGAAATCGAAGCGACCGAACTAGCCTCCCCGCATCGTGAGCGACGCTCGCAACGTCGTTCCAAAATCGGGCCGGCAACGGAGATGTGCGCTTGGCGAAGGGCCGCGAGCACGTCGTTGCGAGCACGATCCTCGTGCTGGTTCTCGCGTTTGCGGTGAAGACCGGCTATCTCTCCGAACGTCTCCAGCTTCCCGATCTTCACCACCCCACCATGGATGCGAAGTTCCACGACGAGTGGGCTGCCGGACTGGCGTTTGGAACCTGGACGGCAAATCTCGAGCGCATTCGCAACGAGCCTTACTTTCGTGCTCCGCTCTACCCCTACGCGGTGAGTGGCGTCTATCGCGTCGCGGGGCGGAACCCGACCGCGGTGTTTTTCCTCCAGGCCCTGCTGGGCGCGGTCAATGTGGCGCTCATGTTCGTCGTGTGCCGGCGCCTGTTCGGTACGCGGGCGGGATGGATCGGCAGCATCGTCATGATCGGCTACTGGCCGGTCACCTACTTCGACGCAGAGATGCTCATCCCGGTTCTCGCCGTTGCGCTCGATCTTGCGTTCCTGCTGTCTCTGATTATTGCGATGGAATCGACGCGCGTGCGTTTCACGCTTATCGCGGGACTCGTCCTCGGACTCGCCGCCATTACGCGACCGAACATCCTGCTCGCCGCGCCCGTGGCGGGATGGTTTCTCACGGCCCGCGCGCCCGTGCATCGTGGTCGCCGGCTGGCGGCGTTCGTCCTGGGAGCCGTGCTCGCGATCCTCCCGGTGACGGTTCGCAATGGAATCGTTGGACACGACTTCGTTCCGATTGCATCGCAGGGCGGCGGGAACTTCTACATCGGCAACAATCCGAAATCCGACGGCGTAACGGCGGTGATTCCGGGAACGCGCGCCGACTGGTGGGGCGGTTTCGAAGACTGGCGTGCCGTTGCGACCCGAGCGGAAGGGCGCGCCTTGAAGCCATCCGAAGTATCCGGATACTGGTATCGGCGGGGCGTCGCGTTCCTGATTCACGATCCGCGCACCGCCGCGCGCCTGTACGTTCGCAAGTTTCGTCTATTGTTTGGAAACGGCGAGGTGAGCAATCAGCGCCAGATGTACTTTGTGCGCGAGCAATCGCGCGTGCTATCGACGCTTCCGGTCAACTTTGCGTTCATTCTGGCGATGTCGGCTCTCGGCCTGGTTGCGCTCGTCCGCACCGGCCGGAGAGCCGCGTGGAAGGAACCTCGGCTCCTGCCCCACATGCTGGCCATCGTATACGGTCTGTCGGTACTCATCTTCTTCGTGTCGTCGCGCCACCGGTTACCAATGGCCATACTCTTGATTCCGGGCGCGGCAGTGGGATGTTCTGCGATTATCGATGCCGCGTCCCGTCGCGTATGGCGGACACTCGGCGGCGAGCTGGTGCTGGCACTTGCGATTTTTACGGCGTCGATGGCCAACCCCTTGCACGTCGGTGCGCTCGCGGAGGCGCGCGGCCAGTTTGATCTGGGCATCGATTATATGCACGACAATGACCTCGGGCGAGCGAGCACGTGGCTCGACGCGGCGATTGCGTCCGATCCTTCGTACGCGCCCGCGTGGCTCGCGCGCGGGCGTGTCAATGCATGGAGCGATCGATTGGAGTCGGCGCTCCTGGACTTCGAACGAGCCGCTGTCCTGGATTCGACGCTCGCCGACGTGTTTCTTCAGACCGGCGTCGTGCTGCAAAAACTCGGGCGACACGACGAGGCCGGACGGGCGTATCGCCGCGCTCTGACGCTGGACCCGTCGAGCGTCGAGGCGCTCAACAATCTGGCCGACGTGTCCTTCCGACAAGACCAGCCGGAGACGGCGAAGGGCTATCTCGCGCGCGCACTCGCCCTGGACCCGGCTTTCCCGAACTCCCTCTACGGATTAGGTTACTACTACGAACTCAAGGGAGACCGGGATCGCGCGATTGAGTTTTACCGACGCGCGGGTGATTATGAACCGGCTCGACAACGTTTGCAGGGATTGCTGGAAAGCCCCATCGGCGGAAAGTGATATGTCGATGCGTTGACCCCGTGCGGCAACCTGTTGCGCCGGCACTGATTACGAGGGGGCCTTGCCCCGCGACCGCAAAGTCACGATACTAGACGCATTCATGTCTTACACGCCCCGTACACGAGGAGGACACATATGAAGCACATCGGCATGATCGTCGTTGTTGCTGCAGCACTGGCGGTGTCGGCCGGATGCTCCAACAAGGATCTCATCAAGCAGAAGGATGCGCAGATCGGCGACCTGCAGTCGCAGGTCACCACACTCAATCAGAAGGTCGACAATCTGAACTCGCAGGTCGATCAGCAGGCGAAGATGAATGACGACCTGAAGTCGTCGCTCGCCGACCTCCAACAGCAGAACAAGGTGTTGATCCAGCAGAAAGACGGCCTGACGCACATCACGCTGGATGGCGCGGCAACGTTCGGGACGGCGCAGGCATGGCTGACGGCCGACGCCAAGAACACGCTCGATCGGATCTGGAACGTTCTGCAGAACTATCCGGACCGTCGGATTCTGATCGAAGGGCACACGGACAACCGCCCGATCGCGGTGAGCTATCGCGAGCATTTCGCGTCCAACTGGGAGCTCTCGACCGCGCGGGCCAACGCGGTGCTCCACTATCTGGATGCGAAGCACCACCTCGACACCAGCCGCGTGGCGGCGGTCGGTTACGGACCCAGCGTGCCGGTGGCGGATAACGCCACGGCGGCGGGGCGCGCGCAGAATCGGCGCGTGGTGATCACGGTCGGCAGCGAGCTGCAGATCGAGCAGCGCGTGAGTCAGGTGGGCGCCAGCAAGTAAGACTCCCCGGTTTCCTTTCTTTCTTCAGGGTTGCATGGCGGCCGTCCTTCGGGGCGGCCGTCATGTTTTGCTTTGGGCGCGTTCAATGTGGCAGCCGGCGCGGGGGAATGCTACGCTCCCGCGAATGACGCCGCGCACATCCCGCGCCTCGCTCGCCACCCTGATGTCCGTGTTCTTCTTCTGGGGCTTCGTCGCCGCCAGCAACACGGTCCTCATTCCCATGTTCAAGCGCCACTTCGCGCTGATGCAGTGGCAGAGCCAGCTCGTCGACTTCGCGTTCTACATTTCCTACGCGGTCGGGTCGCTGGCCTATTTTCTCGTATCCGTGCACCGCGGCGATCCGCTCAACCGTATCGGCTACAAACGCGGACTGGTCACGGGGCTGTGCATTTCTGCGCTGGGTGCCCTGGGATTCGTGCCGGCGGCGGGACTGGGATCGTACCCGTTGATGCTGGCGTCGTTGTTCGTGGTTGGCCTGGGCTTCGCGCTCCAGCAGATCGTCGCCAACCCCTACGTGATCGCGCTCGGTCCGCCGGAAACCGGTGCGCACCGCGCGAGCCTTGCGCAGGGGATCAACTCGTTCGGCACCGCAATCGGCCCGCTGCTCTTGAGCTACGCCATTCTGGGCAATCTGGCCGGCACGGGGAGCCGGGATATCGACGCCGTGCGCGTCCCGTATCTCATTTTATGCGCGGCGTTTCTCCTGTTCGCGCTGGTACTCGGTCTCTCGAAGCTCCCGCCGGTGACCGGCTCGGAAACGATCCGCCGCGACCTGGGGGCGCTCCGTCACCCGCAACTCGTACTCGGCATGATCGCGATCTTCGTCTACGTGGGCGTCGAAGTGACGATCCAGAGCAACATGCCCGAGTTGATGCGGCAGCCGTCGATCCTCGGTCTCGAGCACGAGAACACGGTGCATTTCATTTCGCTGTTCTGGGGAAGCCTGATGATCGGGCGCTGGACCGGCGCGATCGGTGTGTTCGCCTCGACGCGGCGCAGCCGCAACATTCTCACCGTCCTCGTGCCGCTCGCCGCGTACGGCGTGCTGCTCGGCGTCAACGCGATCAAGTTGGGCGCGACCGGTCATCCGGAACGCATGGTGGATCTGGTTGGCTATTTCCCCTTCGTGCTGATTCTCATCGTCGGGTTCCTGCTGGTGCAGCAGAAACCCGCGCGCACCATGATGACATTCGCATCGATGGCGGGCATCATGATGATCGTCGGGCTGGCGACCCACGGCCGGCTGGCGCTGTACGCGTTCATCAGCGGCGGATTGTTCTGCTCGGTGATGTGGCCGTGCATCTTCGCGTTGTCCATTGCGGGGCTCGGCAAGTACACCAACCAGGGGTCGTCGCTGCTTGTCATGATGATCCTGGGCGGCGCGCTCATTCCGCCGTTCCAGGGGTACCTCGCGGATCGCATCGATATCCACACGTCGTACGTGATACCGGTGCTGTGTTTCTCCTACCTCGCGTTCTACGGATGGAAGGTCAAGCGCGTGCTGCGCGCGACCGGGATCGACTATGACACGACGGTTGGCAGCGGGAGTTGACGTCGGCGGGACGAACACCGGGCTCGGCCTGGTCGACCGCGACGGAACGATCGTGTTTCGCGATCGCGTCGACACGCGCTCGTTCGACGATCCGGCGGAGTTCGCCAGGGCGATCGCCGCGCGTCTGCGCGACGCCGTGAAGGGCCGCGGAGAACTCGTTGGCGTCGGCATCGGCGCACCCAACGGGAACTTCTTCAGCGGCTCGATCGAATTCGCGCCCAACCTGGTGTGGAAGGGCATCGTGCCGCTCGCGAGGCTCGTCGAGGACGCGATCGGCGTCCGCACGCTCCTCACCAACGACGCCAATGCCGCGGCGCTCGGAGAACGGCACTTCGGAGCCGGCCGGGACGTGGACGACTTCCTGTTCATCACGCTCGGCACCGGACTCGGCAGCGGTATCGTCGTGGACGGGAAGCTCGTTTACGGGCACGACGGTTTCGCGGGAGAAATCGGACACGTCATCGTGACGCCGGGCGGACGGCCGTGCGGATGCGGCCGGCGCGGGTGCCTGGAGAAATACTGCTCGGCGACCGGGCTGGTGACGACCTACCGTGAACTGGTGAAGGACGCAGACCCGTCGATCACGGCGGAAATCGTGGACGAACGCGCACGCGCCGGCGAGCCCGCGGCGAAGGAAGCGTTTCGTTTGACCGGCGAGATCCTGGGTCTCGCGCTCGCGAACAGCGTCGCGTACACCAGTCCGTCGACGATCTTCCTGTTCGGCGGCCTCGCGGAGGCGGGTGATCTCCTCCTCGATCCCGTGCGCGAGAGCTTCGAGAACAACCTGCTCAACATTTACCGCGGCGTGACGATTCGTATTTCCGAACTTCCCGGAAAGGATGCGGCCATCCTGGGCGCGGCTTCGCTGGTCTGGCAGGAGGAAGGACAATGAGGATCGTGGCACTGCTCGCGGTTGTGGTCATCGCCGTCGTGACCACGCGCGCCGACGCCCGTTCTGATTTCGCGCGCTGGGTCGATCCGTTCATCGGCACCGGCGCGCACGGCCACACATTCCCCGGTGCGGTGACGCCGTTCGGCATGGTGCAGCTCTCGCCGGACACGCGCATCGACGGCAGCTGGGACGGTTGCAGCGGATACCACCACGACGATCACCTCATCTACGGGTTTTCGCACACGCATTTGAGCGGCACGGGGTGCTCCGACTGGGGCGACATCATGCTGATGCCCTACGTGGCCGACTCGCTGGCGTGGGAACCGAAAGACTACGCGTCGCCGTTCTTGCACGAAAGCGAACAGGCGAGCCCCGGCTACTACGCGGTGACGCTGGAGAAGAGCGACGTCGGCGTCGAACTCACGGTGACGCCGCGCGTGGGACTGCACCGCTACACCTTCCATCGCGGCGGCCGCGCGCGCGTCGTCCTGGATCTCAATCACCGCGACAAGCTCCTCGACGGGATGATCCACGTCGTCTCGCCGACCCGGGTGGTCGGCTACCGGCGCTCAGAGGCGTGGGCGAAAGACCAGCTCGTGTGCTACGTGATCGACTTTTCGAAACCGATCGCGAAGGCCACGTTCCGCACCGAAAATGGAATCGAGGAGAATGTCCTCGCGCGCGAGGGAACCAAACTCGCGTGCAATTTCGAATTCGATGTAAAGAAGGGCGAATCGCTGCTCGTCAAGGTGGCGCTGTCGCCGGTTCGCGTGGAAGGCGCGGAGAAGAATCTCGACGCCGAACTCCCCGGCTGGGACTTCGACGCCACGCGCACACGCGCGCGCGACCTCTGGAACCGCGAACTCGGCAAGATCGAGGTAACCGGCGGCTCAAAGGACCAACGCACGATCTTCTACACCGCGCTCTATCACTGCATGATCCACCCGAGCCTCGCGATGGACGTGGACGGCTCGTATCTCGGGCGCGACTTCAAACCCCACGTCGCCAACGGGTTCACTTACTACACGGTGTTTTCGCTGTGGGACACCTTCCGTGCGCTCCACCCGTTGCTGACCATCATCGACGAACGGCGCACCCGCGATTTCATCCGGACGTTTCTGGCCCAGTACGAGCAGGGCGGGCGCCTGCCGGTGTGGGAGTTGTCGTCCAACGAGACCGACACCATGATCGGTCATCATGCGATTCCCGTCATCGCGGACGCCGTGGTCGACGGCCTCGACGGATTCGACGCGAACGAAGCCTTCGAGGCGATGGTCGCGAGCGCCAACAAAGACCGCCCCGGCCTGCGCGCCTACATCGAGAAGGGCGTGATCGAGACCGACGACGACGCGGAGTCGGTATCCAAGACGCTGGAGTACGCCTTCGACGACTGGTGCATCGCACTGGTCGCGCAGCGGCTGGGCCGCGGGGACGACGTCGCGCGGTATTTCAAACGATCGCGGCAGTGGAAGAACGTGTTCGATTCGGCGACCGGATTCATGCGGCCCCGTCAGAACGGCGGGTGGCTCACGCCGTTCGACCCGCGCGAGGTGAACAACCATTTCACCGAAGCCAATTCGTGGCAATACAGCTTCTTCGTGCCGCAGGATCTTCCGGGGCTGATCGCGGAGCTGGGCGGTCGCGACGCACTCGACCGAAAACTCGACGAACTGTTTTCGGAAACCAATCAAACGACGGGACGCGAGCAGGCGGACATCAGCGGCTTGATCGGGCAGTACGCGCACGGCAACGAACCCAGCCACGACGTCGCCTGCCTGTATAACGCGGCGGGCCGGACGGGCAAGGCGCAGGATCGCATCCGGCAGATTCTGTCGACGCTCTACGACTCGACACCGGGCGGGCTGTGCGGCAACGACGACTGCGGGCAAATGAGCGCGTGGTACGTGTTCGGCGCGATCGGCATCTATCCGACGCCGCCGGCGGGTCCGTTCTATCAGCTCGGGATTCCGATATTCGACGCGGTCGACGTGCACCTGGAAAACGGCCGGACGTTCTCGATTCGTTTCGACGGCAAGGCGCGTCGCTACGTCACCGGCGCCCGCGTTGGCGAGCGCACGCTCGAGGGAACATGGCTCGCGCGAACCGACGTGAAGGCGGGACACACGCTGCGGCTGAAGACCGCCGACCGGCCCGACCCGGCGTGGGGGCGGGAGGAAGAGCCGGAAATACTCCACGGTCCGGACGTCGTGCCGTCGCCGCTGGTCGGCGACAACCGCCGGACGTTCCGCGACCGCGTGATCGTCGATTTCCTGCCCGCCGCGGGCGCGATCCATTTCACGACCGACGGCTCCGTGCCAACGGGCGAATCGCCCGTATTCCACGAACCGTTCACGATTACCGAAACGACGACCGTGCGCGCGATTGCGGTAAGCAATTCGGGCGACACGAGTTTCACCACCACCGCGTACTACCATCGCATCCCCAACAACTGGACGATCGCGATCCATTCGACGGTCAACCATCAGTACACGGCGGGCGGCGACGATGGAATCATCGACGGCCTTCGCGGCGACATCGAGTGGCGCAAAGGTGGGTGGCAGGGCTATCAGGGCCAGGACTTCGAGGCGGTCGTCGACCTCGGCCGCGAACAGGACGTTCACCTGCTGGGCGCCGGATTCCTGCAGGACACGCGATCGTGGATCCTGATGCCGAAGCGCGTCGTGTTCGCATTGTCGACCGACGGCAAGGCGTTCCGCGATGTCGTCACCGTCGACAGTCCGATCGGACCCGACGATTACAAAGTCCAGATACGCGACTTCGCCGGCGTCATCGACCCCACGAAGACACGCTACGTGCGCGTCCGCGCCGAGAACTTCGGTACACTGCCCGCGTGGCACGCGGGCGCCGGAGACCAGGCGTTCATCTTCATCGACGAGATCACGATTCGATAGGTTTGGGAGAAAACATCATGCGGATAGGTAGGCGCGGTTTCGTCTGGCTCGGATTGGTTGCGTCCATGGGGTTTGCCGCCGGCGCGCATGCGCGGGCGATCGACTGGAAGGTGCTGGCGTCGGCGGGGAAGGCGACGGTCGCGAACGATCTCGTCGTCGGGGGCGGCGACGAGAATAGCGACGAAGACCTGGTGTTCGCGCATCCGTGCGGGTTGTGTGTCGCGGGCGACGGGTCGTTCTACGTCCTGGACGGCGACGGCGTCATCGTGGCATTCGCGCCCGACGGCACCGAGCGCGACCGGATCGGACGCAAGGGCGAGGGCCCGGGCGAACTCCTCAACCCGCTGGGCATCCGGATGGATACGCAGGGGCGCCTGCTGGTGTTCGAACTCGACAACCACCGCTTCAGCATCTTCCAGACCGACGGTACGTTTGTGAAGACGATCCCGTATCAGGGCATTGTCGACGATTTCCAGGTGACGCCGGACGGCGGCGTCGTCATCCTGGTCGAGCCGGTGGAGATGATGCAGCCGGGTCACAAGAATCTCACCCAGCTCATCCGGACCGATGCCGATTTCGCGCGCCCCGTCGTGATCGATTCGTTGCGTGCGCCCAAGTTCCTGATGATGTCGAACAACTTCGTCGTCTCGACGCCGTCGTACACGCAGATGCGCATGTGCCTGCTGGGCGACGGCGCGATCGCCTGGAACCGCGACGACGTCTACGATATCCACGTCGTCGGGCCCGACCTCAAGCCACGCACGACGCTGCACCGCGACGTCGCGCCGCGGGGATTCACGAATGCCGACAGGGAGGAGTACTACCACGCGTTCGATTCGTCCGGCCCGGAAGTCGTGACGCGCCTTCGCAGCGAAGCCGTGTGGCCGAAATATCAGCCGGTGATCGACGGCCTGTTCGCCGACGGCGACGTCGTCGTGGCGATGCGCGACGGCCCGGCGCTCGACGTGTTTCGCGGCGGCGCGTTCCTCGGCAGCGTCGCGGTCACCGGGTTCGGTCGCCCGCGCGCGATTCACGACGGTCGTTTCTACCGTATCTCGCAAAGCGAAAGCGAACTGCCCGCGGTGCGCGTGTTCCGCCTGGCACCCTCGGCTCGATAGGGCGGTAGCCCGCTCGCTTGCGTCGTGGTACCATTCCGGGCATGAACACTCCCGAAATCATCGAACGGATCAAGTCGGCGTTCGAGCGCAACGGTCGCGCCATCGAACTTCGTCCGACACTGGGCCAGAAGACCGCGGTCACCAAAGCGCGCATCGTCGAAGGGCTGCGCTGCGAAATAACCGAAGGCCGCTGGACCACGACCATCGACGCCAGCGAGAAGTCGGGCGGCACCGGCGCCGGCCCGGACCCGGGCTTCGTCGTCCGCTCCGCGCTCGCCGCGTGCTACGCGATGGGCTACGCGACCTGGGCCGCGCACTTCGGCGTGCCCGTGTCCGCGATCGATGTCGAACTCCAGGCCGACTTCGACGCACGCGGTCAGCACGGCGTCGAGGGCATTCCTCCCGGCTACAGCGAGGTGCGCTACCTGGTTCACATCGAGAGCCCGGCACCCGAAGCCGATGTCACGCGCGTCGTCGACGCCGCCGATCGCGCCAGCATGGTGGGCGATGTGTTCGCTCGCGCCCACAGGCTCGTGCGCACGCTCACCGTCACCCGTCCCGGAGACTGACCTCGTGGATGCGCGACTGCAGCATCGCGTCCAGCGCTACGGCTGGGACCGCGCCGCGTCGTTCTACGAAGACGCGTGGCAGCGGCAGCTCGCACCCTCGCAGGATCTGTTGATGACGCTCGCGGCGCTCGCGCCCGGCGAACGCGTGCTCGACATCGCGTGCGGGACCGGACTGGTCACATTCCGCGCGGCCTCTGCGGTGGGGCCAACCGGGCACGTCCTCGGCACCGACATCTCCGAAGAAATGGTGGCGGCGTGCCGGCGAACGGCGGGCGAGCGCGGAATCGAGAATGTCACCTTCGAGCGCGTCGAAGCCGAAGCGCTCGGTCTCGAAGACGGTGCCTTTGACGCCGTGCTCTGCGCCCTGGGACTGATGTACGTCGTCGACTTCGCGGGTTCGGTCCGCGAAATGTTCCGCGTGACGCGACCCGGCGGGCGCGCCGCGTCCGCCGTGTGGGGACGCCGCGATCACTGCGGGTGGGCCGAGATCTTCGAGATCGTGCAACGCCGTGTGAACACGGAGGTGTGCCCGATGTTCTTCCAGCTCGGCACCGGCGAGGTGCAGAAGACGCTGTTCGAGAACGCGGGCTTCTCGAACGTCCGTAGCGAGCGCATTTCGGTCACGCTCGACTACGACAGCGGGGAGGACGCGTGCCGCGCGGCGTTCGCCGGCGGTCCGGTCGCGATGGCCTATTCGCGATTCGACGACGCCACGCGCGCGAGTGCGCACGACGAATACGTGGAGTCGATCCGTCCGTTCTTCGACGGGAAGGCGTTCCGGATTCCCGGCGAATACGTCGTGACCGTGGGAACGAAACCATGAGGGCGACGTTCGCCCGCACCTCGGTGGTTGCCGTGCTGATCGCGGGCGTCGTGCTGGCAACCGCGTGCGCGTCGACTGCATCCGACACAGCCGCCGTCTCCTCCGACGCGGTGCCCGCGCCGGCTCTGGACGTCGACGCGGAGTTCCAGCCTTTCGACACGCCTCCGACGCTCGAGAAGTACGTCGAGCCCGAATACCCCGCCTACGCGAAGAAGCACGCGATCATGGGGGTGGTGACGCTGCGCATCGTGGTGAGCGCGAAGGGCCGGGTGGACGACGTCCGCGTCCTCGAAAGCAGCGACCATATGTTCGATGCGCCCGCCATCGAGGCCGCGAAGCGGTTTCGTTTCAAACCCGCCCGCCTCAACGGCGAACCCGTCCGGAGCGCGGTGGTGGTGCCGGTGCGGTTCCGCTACTAGATTTCGGTGGTGTCGGGCTTCTTCGATTTCTTGAGGATGGCGCGCAGTGCTTTTCCCGGGTCGAGATGGGCGAGCAGCAGTGCCAGTTCATCGCCGTCGATGGCGATGTCATTGCAGTCGCGACACACTTCGTAGCGGATTCCCAGCGTCTCCTGCACGAACATGTCTCCGCCGCACTTGGGACACAAGAGCCAGTAGTGCGCCCACAGCCGCTTCTCGCGCCGCTTCGCGCGCTTCCTGTCCAGTCGCGCGCGCGCCTGCTCGAACGTCGCGCCGGGCGCGTCCGCCGCGGTGCGCGACCGGGCGTTGGTCTTTCGGGTCGACGTCTTGGTTCGTGAGGTCGTGGCCATGGTATAGTCCGCGCATTCTCGCACCTTGTTTCGTCAGCGTCAACGAATGGCCACCACGCGTACCGTCAAACAGCCACCCGCAATCGCCCGAACGCTCGCGGCGATGCGCCGGTCACTGAACGGCGCCGGACTTCCGTACGTCTCGGAGATCGCGCGCCACGACCGGGATCCATTTCGCATCCTGATTTCGACACTCTTGAGTCTCCGTACCCGGGACGAAGTCACCGAGGCCGCGTCGGCGCGCCTGTTCGCGAAGGCCGCAACGCCCGCGACGCTCGCGCGACTCGACCTGCGCACCATCGAGAAAGCGATCTATCCAGCCGGATTCTACCGGACCAAGGCGCGGACCGTTCGCGACGTCGCGCGCCGCATCGTCTCCCAGTACGGGGGTCGCGTTCCCGACTCGATGGACGAACTCCTGACCTTCAAGGGCGTGGGGCGGAAGACGGCGGCGCTGGTGGTTTCGCTGGCGTACGCCCGCCCGGCCATCTGCGTGGATACGCACGTCCACCGCATTTCCAACCGGCTGGGATGGGTGCGTACGCGGACCCCGGAGGAAACCGAGCGCGCCCTGATGGCAATCGTTGCCCGGCGGCTGTGGATCGGTATTAACGAAACGCTGGTGGGATTCGGACAGCGCGTCTGCGCGCCGACATCTCCCCGGTGCTCGGCGTGTCCGGTAGGCGTCTCGTGCCCGCGCGTCGGCGTGAAGCGGAGTCGCTGACCCGGCCGTCCACCCCGCCATTGCGGCCGCCCCCTCGGTCTGCTATAGTGCGGAACCCAACCCAAACAAGGATGATTCCATGAAATCGATTCGTTTCGTGCTGGTTTCCGCACTCGCGGTCGGGCTTGCGTTCGGCTGCTCCAAGAAGAAAGAAAGCGCCGCACACGCGTTCCCCGATTCGCTCGTCAACAACGAAGTGATCGCGACGGTCAACGCCGACTCCATTCTGGGCTCGGACCTCAAGGTCCTGGCCTACACCACCACACCGGCGCTCAAGGATTCGCTGCACAGCGCATCGTTCAACAAGACGCTCCTCGATCAGATGATCGACCGGACGGCGTTCTTCCAGGAAGCCAAAGCGGCCGGCGTCACGGCGCCGGACACGATGCTCCAGACCATCATGACGCAATTCGTCGCCCGCTTCGGCGGCGATCAGCACCTCAACGAGACGCTGGCGACGATGGGTCTCTCGCGCGGCGACTTCGCCCGCGCGTTTCGGCGCGACATTGTCATTCGCTCGTACGTCCAGGATAAAGTCGAGCCGACGATCACCGTCGAAGAGGCGGACGCGCGCGCGTTCTACGACCAGAACAAGGAACACTTCGCCGCGCAGGACAGCGTGCACGTGCGTCACATCATTCTTCTCGCCCATCCGGACGACACCGACGTGACGCGGGCGGCGCGCCGCACGCAGATGGAATCGATTCGCAAGCGCGCCGTCGCCGGCGAGAGCTTCGCGGATCTCGCGCGCAAGTATTCGCAGGACGGCGCGGCTCAGGACGGCGGCGACCTCGGGTATTTCCCGCGCGGCATGATGGTGAAGGCCTTCGAAGACGCGGCGTTTGCGCTCAAGAAGGGCCAGATCAGCCCGATCGTCGAGACGCAGTTCGGACTTCACCTGATTCAGTGCCTCGACAGGAAGACGGCGCATCCGGGAACCTACGAGGAAGCGAAAGACAGGATCGAAGGGATGCTGCGCCAGCGCGCATTGAACGCGGAGTTGCAAAACCGCTTGAAACGGGATCGGGAGGCGGCGATAATCAAGCGGTCATACGAAACGGGGGCTTAACTCAGCGGAAGAGTACTATCTTCACACGGTAGGAGTCACTGGTTCAAATCCAGTAGCCCCCACCACTTCGAGGCCGCGGCGTGCGTACGTCGCGGCCTCTTTTCTTGCCTATTTATTTTCCAGCGGCATGGCGGGCTCGAGCGGGAGTCCCTGGTCCATGTAGGCCTGCAGGAGTTTCGCTTTCTCGACCAGTTCCGGATCGCGCTCGGTCGCGAGCAGCACCTTGAGGAAGCCGCGCGCGGCGTCGTACTTGCCGAGGTGGGCGTTGACGAACGCCGCATAGTACATCGCGCGGGAATTGTCCGGCGCGTAAGCGATCACTTCCATCGCCTGTGCGCGCGCATCTTCGTAGCGATCGAGATCCATTAACACGTCGCACAGCGCCAGCCGCGCCTGCGTGAACCGCGGGGCCTGGCGCACGCACCAGTCGAGCCGAGCGCGGGCCTTCTCCAGGTCACCGGTAGCACGCGCGTGCGTCCCGTCGTTGTACGCCACCATCAGCAGGACGACGTTCTTGCGGAAGGTTTCCAGGTCTCCGCCCGATCGCGCGAGGAGCGCCGGGTCGTAGAACAGAGGATGGTCGGTCGCGAAGATCGGCTCGGGCTTTTCCGTGACCTTGAACAGACGGTAGTGATCGTTCTCGTAGAGGAGCGTGAAGTGTTCGATGGACTCCGGCGAAAAATGCATCCGGTACGCGATCGACGCGGGATCGAGAGCCTCCACCGCCGCGAGGTAGCGCGGGGAATACGAACCCGAGTCCAGGGCGACATCGATGGAATAGACGACGTAGGCAATGTGGTGGTCGTGGCAGAGGGTGTAGAGCGACGCCTCGTCGCCGTAGAGCGCACGCGTCATCGCGACCCGCTTCTTCGACGCGGCCGCGGACTCCCCGCCCGGCAGTAGGACCGTCGTCCGCCCGGTGAATGTGAGCAACAATCCCGAGAGTTTGTCGGGCGCGAGAATCGCGTCCTGCACGGACGTTCTCTGGGCGACAAATTTCACCAGTTCGCGATCGGTGTTCTCGAGGCTGACCCAGAGGAAGGCATTGGGGTCGCGGTGGGCGACGCCCAGCGCGCGCGAGATGTCGAACGCCAGGTCCGGCCTGGAGTCGCGAAACACGACGCCCGCGAACACGACGAACGCGCCCAGTGCGATCAACGGGGCACGCACGAGGACGTCCCGCGACACCGACCGGGCGCCGCCGGCGAGGACGACGGCCATCGTAGTCGCGGCGACCGGAAGTACGCTGCGATCAAGCGCCGCCATGACAGCCGCCAGCGCCCCGACGATCGTGGCGATCGCGAATGTCCGCCGCCGTGCCCGGCACTCGCGGTTGAGCGCGAGCGCCAGTGCGATCGGGATGAGCGGCAGAAACAACTGAATCAGCGTGTCCGGCGCGAGCGGTGCATGGTCGAGTGACCACAGGTCGCGCATCCGGTCCGAGAGGAGAAACGGCGACACCGGGCGACCGAACAGGAATCGAACACGCGTTGCCACGTACGCCAGCGTCGGGAACGTTTCGCCCGACCGAAGGTGCGGACACAGCCCCAGTGCAACCGCGAACGCCACGCCGTGTGCGATCAGAAATGCAATCGTCGCGCCCCGGTCGGCGGGCCGGTAGAGAACGAACAGGACCGCCCACGCCACCAACACCCACACCGCCGGTTCCCACACCGCGAGCGCGCCGAACGCGGCCAGCCCGGCGACAAGCGCCGCGACCGTCTGCGCACGCCGGGTGGTCGCCGCGCGCAAACGCAGCACCGACATCGCGTGCAGACTCAAGACGAGGACGGCGACTGAGTCGTGCGTGAGTTCGCGGCCATTGGTCGCAACGGTCAGCGGGGGCAGGAACGCCACCAGCCCGGCGGCCAGCAACCCGGCCGACTGGCAGGCCCAGAGCCGGCGCGCGACGCCATACGCGGTGAACACGCACAGCGCCGAAATGATGATAAGGAAGCGCCGCGCGACGTCGCGTCCGTCCGCCTCGCCGAAGAAATGTGCCAGGCGAAGCGTCCACCCGAGCGCGTATTCGGCGCCGGTCGCGCGAGATCGCGCGGGAGTGTATCCCTCCGGGAAGTTCGCCTTGGCATCGTGAGCGCGCAACGACATGCCGTCGGCCACTTCGACCGCGTGCCGGTAGGTCATCGCCGACGCGCCGTCGAAGTACGGCGATTCCAGGATGTTGGCGCTGTGGAAGCGCGCCGCGATCGCCGAGAGAAACAGCACGACGAGAATGAAAAATACGACGGATTTCGGGAGTTGCATGCGTCGTGTTGCGGTCAGAATCCCGTCGGCGCCGAAAGGAACGTCCCTCGCAGGCCGAACTGCGAGCGAATGTGTCGCTCGAGCGCGAGGAGACCGACGGTCTCCGACGCGTAGTGCCCGGCGAACACGACGTTGATACCGGCCTCGCGGGCGTAATGAAACGCGGCGTGCGACGTCTCGCCGGTCAGGAGTGTGTCGCACCCGGCGCGCGCGGCCGCTTCGACCAGCGACCCGCCGGCGCCCGAGACCACGGCGATGCGTCGTACCTTGTCGGGGCCGAACGGAAGCGTCTGCGCCGGAGCCTCCAGCGCCTTCTCTACCGACGCCACGAACGCGTCGCGGCGCTGCGCCCGCGGCGGGGCCGCGATTACGCCGATCAGCGTGCCCTTGTATTCGCCGAAACGTTCCTCGACACGAAGACCGAGCAGGCGCGACAGCTCGACGTTGTTGCCGACTTCGGGGTGACAGTCGAGTGGAAGGTGCGCCGCGTACAGCGAGAGCGAGTTCTTGATCAGCGCGGAGACGCGCTTGTGCATCACGCCGACGATCTGTTCGTGCCGGCCCCACCACAGCCCGTGATGGACGATGAGAAAATCCGCTCGATCGCGCGTCGCGGCCCGGATTGTCTGCAGGGATGCATCCACCGCATACGCGATCCGCGAAACTCGATCGGCGCCCTGCACCTGGAGACCGTTGGGAGAAGCGTCGGGAATGTCCGCGATGTGCAGGTACCCGTCGAGGAATGCGACGAGGTCGTCGCGACGAATCGATTTGGCCATGTCGGGAGTGCGATCCTTACTTCAACCGGTTGTACCCGCGGAGCCGTGCATACAGCGTTGGCCGCGTGATGCCGAGGAGGCTCGCGGCCTTGCCCTTGTTGTCGGCGTGCTCCGTCATCTTGCTCGCGAGCAGCGCTTCGATCTGCGGCATCAGCGGATTCGTATCGGAATACCCGCCGCCCTCGACCATCTGGCGCGCCAGCTGCTCCAGCGATTGCCACAGCGCCTTGCCCCCGCCGGAGGAACGACGGAGGAAATCCTCGGGCAACGAAGACGGTTCCACGATGTCATCGTCGCACAGCAGCACGATTTGTTCGAGCACGTTCTGCAACTCGCGGATGTTGCCCGGCCAGCGGTATTTCTGGAACAGCTTGATGGTCTCGGTCGACAGCCGCATCGGGGGTTTCCCTTGCGCCTGGCAGCGCTTCTTCACGAACTCCCGGGCGAGGAGCAAAATGTCTTCCTGCCGGTCGCGCAGCGGCGGCAGTTCGATCTGGATGACCTTGAGACGGTAGAAGAGATCCTCGCGGAAGCGACCTTCCTTGACGAGAACTTCGAGGTCCTCGTTGCTCGCGGCGATGATGCGGACGTCGGTCGAGATCTTCTGCGTGCCGCCCAGACGCGTGAAGCTCTTGGTCTCCAGATAGTGGAGCAGCTTGGACTGCGTTTCGAGCGGCATGACGTTGACGTCGTCGAGAAACACCGTTCCGTTGTCGGCGACTTCGCAGCGGCCGAGCTTGCGCTGGACGGCGCCGGTGAACGCGCCGCGTTCGTGACCGAACAGTTCGCTCTCGAGCAGGCTCGTCGGAATCTCCGCGCAGTGGATCGACTGGAACACGTGACGCCGGCGCGGACTGTTGTTGTGAATCGTGCGCGCCAGCTCGGTCTTTCCCGTTCCGCTCTCGCCGTTGATCAGAATGCCGGTGTCCATGTCCTTGATCTTGTCGACGATGCGGAACACCTTCTGCATCGATTCGTCGCGCCCGATCATGTTCTGGAAGCGGCGGCCGTCTGCGGTCTGCGCGCCGAGCGCGTCGATGTCGCGGACCAGGGTCTCTTCCTTGTGCGACCGTTCGTCCATGTGGAGACTCAATCGCAGGTCACCGGCCACGTGGCGCCCGATGCACGAGATGAAATCGAGGTCGTCCTTCGACGTCGGCACCGCCGACGGCGGGACGGTCAGCACGACGCAGCCCAGGTCTTTCCCCATCGATTTCATCGGAACGATGACCAGGCGGCTATCCGGGTCGGATGGCGGCGCCGCGGCGAGGATGTCCTTGATCTCCGGGGATCCGGAGTGCACGACCGTTCCCAGCTGCAACGCGCGTGCGAAGATCGCCTGCATGACGGCGTCTTCGACCGGCGATTCTTCACCCGTCGCATCGACGCTGACGAAGCCCTTGTCTCCCTTGTGGATGGCGAGCGTGCACTGGCGTGCGCCTGCGAGTTCCTGAAAGACCGCGATGATCCGCCGGAAGAACGCGCCCATGTGGTCGGCGTAGTCGGACAGCGACGACAGCTCGTAGAACGCGTACAAGAGCTTCTGCGACTCCGTTCCGGAACCGGCCGGCGGCAGCGGACTCTCGCGCAACGTCTGTTGCAACGTGACGATCTCCTCGGGGATCTCGTGACCGATCTGCGACTTGATCAGATCCTGAGCGCGGTCCAGCGAGCGCTTGGCGTCCAGCGGGTTGCCGGTGCGCGCGTACCCGAGGCCCGCCTTGGCCAGACACGCCGAGGCCAGACGATGCTTGGACAGCGTGGCGTAGAGCGTTGCAGCCTTGTCGAAGTGATCGATCGATTCCGCGTGCAACCCCTGCGCCGCGCGCAGGTCGCCGAAGATGTCCTCGGTCTGCGCCTGTTCGTAGCGCGACCCTACCTTCTCGGCCAGTCGGGAGGCGTCTTCGACGGCGGTCAATGCGTCGTCGTGGCGTCCCTTGCGGATGAACAGTTTGGCCAACCGCTTGTGCGCGCCCATCTCTTCGTTGACCGTGGAAAGCCGCCGCGCGCTTTCCAGTGAGCGGCGATAGTAATCTTCCGCGTCGTCCAGGCGGCCGCGGGCGAAAACGATGTCCCCGAGCGTGTTCAGGTTCTCCGCGGTGAGCTGTGCGAGCCCGAGTTCCGAGCTGATTCGCAGGCTCTCGCGGCACTTCCGTTCGGCCTCGTCGAAGTTGTGGACCTCGAGATAGAGGAACGCGAGGTTGAGATATCCGCCGGCGATTCCCGCTTCGTTGTTCTGCCGGCCCTTGATCTCGATGCTCTTGTGCAGGTAGCCGAGCGCCTTGTCGTACTCCCCCTTGGACTGGTACGCGAGGGCCAGGTTGTTGAACGACCCGGCGAGCGCGTTGAGATCGTTTTCGCGCTCGCGGAGAAAGGCGCTCTGCTCGTAGTACGAGACGGCTTCGTCGTACCGGCTCGTGTTGAACGAAATGACGCCCATCAGATTCAGCGCCTGCGCCACCACCAGGGGATGCTCGTTGGGGTTGATCGTGTTGAGCGTGAACTTGCACGAATCGACGCAACTCGAGTAGTCGCCCAGACGGTACTGCAGCCATCCGATGTCGTTCAGAAGCCGCGCCTGCTCGGCGAGACTCAGGTGAGGCGCCACGTCTTCGCGCGTGTCTTCGAGCAACTCCAGCGCTTCGCGTAACTGACCGCGCGCGGCCCATGCGTCCGCCAACAACCGCATCGCCTCGCTGACCAGGGGCGCGTGCGCATGCACGTCCTCGATTCCGGGCCGCAACGACCGGGCGCGGGTCAGGATCGCTTCCGCCTCCCGTTGCTTTCCGCGCGCGAGGAGGTCGTCGCCAAGCCGGACGAGGAGCGCCATCTGGTCGCCATAGGGGAGCGAGCGATAGAGGTCGCCGTTGACTACCGTCGCGATGATCGCGTCGAGGAAGGGCGCGCGTTGCGCGCGCGTCGACTCCTTGACGAATGTCGCGGCCCGGCTCGCGGCCTCCGCGCCTTCGCCCGCGCGGGCCAGGTGCTCGTAGACGAACATCACCGGGAACGTCCCGCGCTCGTCGGCGATGCGCGCCACGGTGCGGTGCAGGTTGCGGCGGCGCGAGGCCGGAATGCCCGCGTAGATCGCAGCGCGCATGGAGGCACTGGGGACGCGAAGGACGAGCGAGGCGTTCGTGGATGGCGGCACGCGCCGCGATTCGACGACCAGAAGTCCCGCGCCCGCCAGCGCGTAGATATGACGGTGGACCGGCCGGTCCGCCGCCGGATACACCGACAACACCAGGTCGATCGGGAGCGGCATCGCCGCGACGGCAACGAGCTCGAGCACCTGGTGCGCCTCGGGTTCGAGCCAGTCGAGAGGGTCAACCCGTTTGGCGCGGTCCGGGGTCTGCCCCGGGAGCGTCACCGTGTGGACGCCCCGCGTGGACCGCGCGCGCAACTGCGCGGCGATGGAGCCGCCTTCGCCTCCGCCGTTGGTGACGGTCACCAGACCGGCGCCGGGGCGCGATTCCATTCCGGTCGCGTGGTCCAGCAGGAGGGCGTGCAGCAACGGGCGCGTGTCGGCGTCGTCGACCAGCCACACGCTCGCGCGACTGCTGTCGCGCGCCGATCCGCGCCGCCGTGTAACGGCTGTGTCCCACTCGTCGATCCATTGCACGTCGACGCCGGTGCGCGACAGGTAGTCGGCGACGGCGGCCAGCGTCGCGGTGCGCCCGCTTGCCGGCGAACCGGATATCTCGACCAGCTGCGACGCGCCGATCGCCGTCGCGAGCGCGGCCGGATCGAACGTCGGCACGCGAACCGGACCCCGGTCGGGTTCGGGCGTGGGGTCGTCGAAGAGATGGGTGAGGGCGCCGGCGACGGAACGAAGGTCGTTCGATCGTACGCGACTCGAGAACGCGCGCAGGCGGTCCGCGAGCGGGGCGCGCGCGTGCGCCGCCAGTTGGTCGGCCAGCGCGGCGACCGCGCGTACGTGGGTGACGGCCGCGCGCTCGGCGACCTGGCGGGGGTCGCCGTCCTCCGGGGGGAACGCGTACGCCGCGGGGAGAATCGTGACGATGCCGTGTTCGTCCACGCGGACGAATTCGGGTGCGAGGTGCGACGCGTAGAACGCGTGGGCCTCGAGTGTACGGATGGCTTCCAGCAGCGACCGCAAGGCGACTTCGACGTCGGCATCCGAAAGCGCGACCGCGCCGATCGGCCGCGTGTAGGAGGTCAGGATCTCCGCCCGCCCGTCGGCCACGACGACGTCGTGCGCGGGCGGACAGGCCGCCGGGGCGATCGTGGTGGCCGCTTCGCAACGGAAGGCGAGCACAGTGGCGTCGACCCGGGTCGCCGGTTCGGCCGGCAACCAGCTCAAGAGGTAGCGACGCTCCGACACCAGGTCGATGTACCCCGCAAGGTGCCAGGGGCCGACGACGGATTCGTCTTCGAAGGGCTCGAGATTGCGGCGGAAGGCGCGGGCGGACGATTCCATGGACTCAACCCCGTGGCCGGACAGCCGGCCGAAATCAGGAAAGAAACAATACGATCCGGGGACAGCGTTAAATTATTTTACCAGAGAATGGCCGGGAAACAAGCCCCTCTCTGGCCGGGGGGAGGCGGAAGTGGGGGGGCGGTGGCGCGCCTAGGTGAAATAGAGGATGCGGCCGCAGTTCTCGCAGGCCATGACCGCGTTCTTTTCGTAGCGGAACGAGGTCGGAATCTTGGCGAAGCAGCCGGTGCACAGTTCCCCGACGACGGGCACGACCACGCGTCCGTAGTTCTTGGAGACGCGCTCGTAGCGGTTGAGAAGCTGGGGTTTGACGTGTTCGGCGAGTTCGGCGCGGGCCTTCTTCAGTTCTTCGATTCCGTCCAGCGGAAAGCCCATTTCCTGGAACTTCGCGGAAGTCTTGGCGTCCTCCGCTTCCTTGATCATGTGGTCGAGGTCCTGCAACGCGACCAGGAGTCGCGCCTGATCCTGTCTTTTGGTCGGATGGTCGGTCACAAACCCTGCCCTTCGATAATGGTCTTGAGGTCCTGGAAATTGTCGACCGTCTTGATGCGTTCCCGCGCGGCGTCGTCCTTGATCAGATCGACGACCCGGCCGAGGACCTGGAGGTAGACGTTGTCGCGGTCCTGCGGGGGCGCGATGATCAGGAAAATGACCTGCGTGGGTTTGCCGTCGACCGAATCGAAATCGATACCGGCCGCGGAGCGTGCGAAGGCAATCGACAGTTCGCGTACGGCGAGTGTGCGGCCGTGCGGGAACGCGACGCCCTTGCCGATCGCGGTGCTTCCGAGGCTCTCCCGGTTCAGGAGCATCTCGAGGATCAGCCCGCTGTCTTTGATATCCTTTTCGGCGCAGACGAGATCGACCATCTCGGCGAGCGCTTCACGCTTATTCGTCGCCTTGAGGTCGAATCTGCAAAGAGAGTCACGAAAGTATGACGCGAGCTCTTGAGAAGTCATTACGGGTGTGGACATCGATGGAAGCCGCGGTGCGGCAAGGCCCGATCAATGAATCAATTGAAAATTAGCAGAAACGCGGATTATCCTCAACCACAATCCTCGGCATTCCCGGCGCTATCCCAATCCCGGACCGGACCCGCATGAATGATCGTCTCGAAAACGGACTCGTAATCCGGGTGACCGGGGGCGACGTGTGGGTGCAGGTCGGGGACGTAGTGCTCGCGTGCACGCTTCGCGGCCGGTTTCGGGTGAAGCAGAAGTCCCTGCATCTGGTCGCCGGGGACCGGGCCCGCGTGCTCCGCGACTCCGGGACCGGCGCGTCGATCGAGGAAGTCCTGCCCCGCCAATCGTGGCTGTCCCGGTACGTGGAGCGCGACGGCGGCGAGCGGCTGATCGTGGCCAACGTGGACCAGTTGTTCGTGGTGGCCTCGGTGGCCGAACCCCCCATTCACGCCGCGTTCCTCGACCGATTGCTGGCCGCCGCCGAGTGGGGACACGCGCCGGCCGTGCTTGTCATCAACAAGGTCGATCTGTCGGGCGGCCGCGAAGTCGCGGGCTTCCGGGACGTCTACGAAGCGGCCGGCTACGAAGTGATCGAGACGAGCGCGGCCCGGGGCAACGGCGTCGATGCCCTCGGCAAACGCGTGGGAACCGGGATCTACGCGTTCGTGGGTGAGTCCGGCGTGGGGAAGAGTTCGCTCCTGAACCGGCTGGACGCGGAGTTCGACCTCGATGTGCGCGACGTCGGGGGCCGCACCGGGCGTGGCCGCCACACGACGACGTTCTCTCAATTGTTCCCGTTTCGCTCGGGGTATCTCGCGGACACGCCCGGCATGCAGACCTTCCGGTTTCCCGGAAACGACGAGAACGCCGTGGCGGCGTGCTTTCCAGAAATGGTTCGCGTCACCGGCCAATGCCGTTTCGCCACCTGTTCGCATACGCACGAGCCCGGGTGCGCGGTCAAGGCGGCCCTCGACGCCGGCGATATCCGGGAGTCGCGCTACAAGAGCTACCTGGAGATCATGGCGGACGTGCGGGCGCGTGCCCGCAACCAGCCCTGGTGACGCGATGGGTGCGCTGAAGACGATTGAACGCTCCGGCAAGCGCGCGCTGATGCGCTGGATCGGCCGCATCCTCTCGGCGCCGCCGATCACGCCGGAGGCGTTTCGCTCGATTCGATTCGACCGCATCCTGATCATCCGCCAGCAGAACCAGATGGGCGACATGATGCTGGCGATCCCGGCGCTGCGTGCCGTACGTGAAACCTACCCGCACGCCCGGATTGGCGTGGTCTCGTCGAACCTCAACCGCGGTGTGCTCCTGAACAGTCCGTACGTCGACCGGGTGTTCACCTATCGCAAGCGCAGCCCGGGCAGCACGCCGCGGTTGATCCGGGCTCTGCGTGCCGAAGATTTCGACCTCGCGATCGTGCTCCACACCGTGTCGTTCTCGTTCACCAGTCTCGCGCTGGCCGTGCTCTCCGGGGCGCGCGTTCGAATCGGGTCGACGTCGCGGGAGATCGGGGACGCGCTGACCGGCAGCTATCTCAACATGACGTTGCCGCTTCCGAGTGACACCGAACTCGCGCACATGAACGAAGCCGAGCACAATCTTTATCCGCTGCGCGCCGCGGGAATCACCACCGATGATATCGCTCCCGTGCTGGTGCCGGGTCCGGAGAGCGAACGCTGGGCGGAGGAGACCGCGCGGTCGTGCTGGCGCGGCGGCACGCTCCGGCTGGCGGTGCATCCGGGCGCCGGAAAGACCGAGAATATCTGGCCGCCGGATCGGTTTGCCGCGGTCGTCAATGCGCTCTGCCGCCGCCGGCCGGTATCGCTCGCGATCGTCGAGGGCCCGGCGGACGCAGAGGCCGTTCGCGCGTTCACGTCGGTCTGCGAGGTCGCCGGTTCGATCGTGCGCGGGCCGATCCTCGACGTCGCCGCGTTCTTGCGTCGCGCCGATCTGGTGCTGTGCAACGACACCGGAATCATGCATGTCGCGGCGGCGGCGGGTGCCACGGTGCTCGCCGTGTTCGGCCCGACGGATCCGCGGCGGTGGGCGCCGCGGTGCGCGGGGCTCCACATCGTGCGGTCGCCGGACGGGTCGCTGGGTGCGATCACGGCCGAAGACGTGGTCGCGCGCGCGGAAGACGTACTGGGTCGGGGGAAGCGGGCCGCTAGTACCGAGGACTCAGCGTGATGCGCAGCGGCAGGGTCGCGTTGGCCTCGATCGTGACCTGCGACGTCCACGTGTAGTAGTTCTCTTTCTTGATGGTCACGGTGTGCGTCCCCGCTTCGACGTCGATGGGGCGCATGATCGGCGTCGTGCCGATGAACTCGCCGTCGATGTACAACTCGGCGCCTTCGGTGGTGGCGAGGCTGATGATCCCCTTGAGCTTCTTCAGCAGCACGGTGCGCTGCGACAACTCGCCTGCGACGATGTGCAGCGTCTCGGTGTAGTTCTCGTACTTCTCGCTGCGGACCTCGATCGAGTGCATGCCGGCGTTCAGCGACAGACGCAACGCAGGATTGGCGTAGCCGCGGTAGATGCCGTCGAGATAGACCTGCCCGGACGGTTCCACGCTGATCTGCAGAAATCCTTCGCGGAAGTGGTCGGGCTCTTCCGTCGCCGCGCGTTTGGGCTTCGCGGGCGCGGGTTCGGGCTCTTTGGCGGCGGGTTCGGGCGCTTGCTCGGGCTCGGCGGATGCCGGTTGGGTCGCCGCCGCCTTGTCGGGCGTTTCGGCCTGGGCCGCGGACGGGTCGACCCACGGCATCGCGGGCTGCACATGCGTCTGCGACGGGGTCGCGGTGTCGTCGACGGTGTTCGTTGCGGGAGCGGGCGCCGGTTCGGCGATCGAATCCGCGGGCGCTTTGGCCTTCGCAGACACCGAATCCGCCGGCATCGCGAACGGGTTGGACTCGTTTCCATTCCCGAAGTCCGCGCCCTGCACGGCGGCGGTCGGTGTTTGCATCGAACTGGCCAGCGACTGGGCGCGCGGCCCGAAGAAGTAGTACCCCGCGATGCTACCGCCCACCAGGGTGACGACGCCGATGGTCGTCCACACGGGCGCGCTCGAGCGCTTGCGCTTCATCGCGGAGCTCGTCGAGGCCCACGCGGGAACACCCGCGCCGCCCGGGCGCGTGGCCGGACGTGACATCAGGCGAGTGTCGGCGGTGCGTTCGAGCAGCGCCGGGATCCGGGAAAGCGCGCGATTCAGGCCTTCGAGGCCGAGCACGTTTTCGATCGTTTCGCGGAACTGGCGGGCCGACTGGAAGCGCTCCTCGCGATTGCGCGCGAGCGCCTTGGCCACGATCGCTTCCACGTTCTCGGGCACGGACTCGTTCAGTTCGCAAACGTTTGGGATCTCCAGGTGAATGATGTTCTGGATGATGCCCATGTAGTTCTCACTGGCGAACGGCTGTTTTCCGGTGAGCAACTCATAGAGCACCGTTCCGAGAGAGAAGAGGTCGCTGCGGTGATCGACGCTCTCGCCGAAGGCCTGTTCCGGCGACATATAGAGGGGCGTACCGAGAATCGAGTCGACCGCCGTTTGCACGCTACTGCCGTGCGTGAGCTTGGCGAGTCCGAAGTCGGTGATCTTGACCGCGCCTGTCCGCGTGACCATGACGTTGCCGGGCTTGATGTCACGGTGGACGATCCCCTTGGCATGGGCGTGTTCGAGCCCGCGGCAGATCTGGTGAACGAGCGCCAGCGAGAGATCGGGGCCGATGGGATGGAAGCGTTCGAGGATCTCCTTGAGACTCTCGCCTTCGACGAACTCCATGACGATCTGATAGCAATCGTCTTCGACGCCGAAATCGATCACGCGCACGATGTTCTCGTGGTCGAGCGATGCGGCGGCCTTGGCCTCCAGAATGAAACGACGGGTGAAGTTGTCGTCCGTCGTCAGATGCTGGTGCAGTCGTTTGACGGCGACGACGCGATCGAGAGAGACCTGGAGCGCCTTATACAGGACGGCGGTTCCCCCGGAAGCGACCGTCTGCAGGATCTTGACGTTCTTGGCGTCCCCGGTCACGACTACCTCGCCAGGACGAGCCGCTCCGCCAGGTACGAGGGTAGCCCCTGAGAAAGAATCTTACCCTGGGACTTGGACACGTTGTACGGAACGCGGACGAATTCCAGGGTGCCTTCTTCCTCGTCGAGCACCACCATGCACGCGTCCGGATTCGAGTCGCGCGGCTGCCCGATCGATCCGACATTGACGAAGTAGCGGCAGTGATCTTCCAGGTCGACGCGCGGGTCGCGCACGACCTCCGTGCGTCCCGTGCGCTTGTTCATTGAAACCAGCACCGGAAGGTGCGTGTGACCGACGAAGCAGAAGCGCTGGCCGATGGCGGCGAACACGTCGGCCACTTCTTCCAGCGTTCGGATATACGAGAACTTGATGGGCTCGATGGGCGACGCGTGCGTGTAGCAATACTCGCCGTCGATGTACTGCAGCGGCAGATTGGAAAGCAGATCGCGATCCTCCACGCTCAGCTGCTCGCGCGTCCAGTCGATCGACTCGCGCGCGATCGAATTGAAATCGTCGGTCGAAATCACGCCCGAGACCGCGAGGTCGTGGTTTCCCGCGAGCATCAGGTTGGCCTTGTCGCCCGCGAGCTCCAGGCACGGCTCGGGGTCGGCACCGTAGCCGACGAAATCGCCCAGACACATGAGCTGATACGGCTCGTGGCGGCGGCAGGCTTCGATGCAGGCCTGAAGCGCCTCGAGGTTACCGTGGATGTCGGACATGATGACGTAGCGCATCGGTGCCTCCGCCTTATTCGTGGAATACGAACGACTCGCTCGCGATCTTGATTTCGTCGTTGTCCTGTAGTTCGATCTCCTTGACGGACTTGCCGCGCACCTTGACCGGCCGCAGCCCACCCACGCGACGAAGGACGAAGCGTCCGTTTTCGCGGGTGATTTCCGCGTGCCTGGATGCGACGAACATCGCGTCGACGCGAACATCGGCGTCGAGATCGCGCCCGATGGTGACGCCGTCGTCGGCGATTTCGAGAACGCGATCGCCGTAGTCGGTGTGGATCACCAGACGCGGCGTCTTCGACGAGGTCGGCGACACCGTCGTCGTCGGGTCCGCCGGCTTGTTGAGCGCGCTGCGGCTGACGATGACAGTCTGGTCGAATCCGGCCACGGTGTCGGCCTCCGGGATCGCATGGCCGCCCGGAAGACGGAACGAAATGGTGTGCTTGCCGATCGAGATTTCGTCGCCGTCCTGCAGCTGGCGACGCGTCGTGCGGGCTCCGTTGACCGTCGTGCCGTTGAGGCTTTCGCAGTCGCGGACGTAGAAGCTGCCCTTCTCCTCCTCGATAATGGCGTGGAGGCGCGAGACGGCCAGGTTGTCGATCACGATGTCGTTGTCCGGCGTCCGCCCGATTCGAAGTTTGGGGCGGTCCATCTCCCAGCGTCCGATCTCGCGGTCCTTGAACCGCAGGATCACGACCGGAGGCTTGGACAGGAAAACGTCTTCATACTGTCCGCTGAAATCGTCCGGGAGATTCTTGGCGTCGGACGCGTAGGAAACGAGAAAGTCTTCGTAGAGGCTGATCGTCAGCGGCCGCTCGGCGGCGTTCGAATACGCCTTGATCAGGAACTCCTCGCGGAACGTCGCCTCGCGCGGTTTCATCGACGAGAGTTCGCAGCAGAACGCGCTGGTCTTTCCCTTTTCATAACGAAGGAGCGCGAAGAAGTCCTCGCGGGTCGCGCCCACGATACAACTCTTTCCATCGGTCTCGATCTTGTCGAGCAGGTCGTCGAGGTCGACGAGGTTCGTCATCACGCGAAGCGCCGGCTTCTTCTGTGCGACGACGAGCAGCGAATGGATGATCTTCGTGTTGAGCTCGTACCATGCCGCGCGCGGGAAATTCATGTGGGATACGCCCAGTATGAAGTCGCGGATCGGCGTGGGCGTGAACTGTCCCGCCGAAAACTCGGCGGCGGCGTAGATCTGCCGCTCGCGTACGAACAGAATGCGCTGCGAAAGGCTGTCGTAAATCTCGAGCGCGGCCGGCCGGGACGCACTGGCGTCCACCGCGTGGCGAATGAGGTCGTTGAGCGTCGCCTTGGTGACCTCGCCGCTCTCGCCGATGAGCCGTGTATGTGGAATCGTTGTTCTCACGATGCAACCTTCCTGGACCGACCAACCGGGGAACGTGTTGTCGGCGAACGAGAAAGGGCAAGTTCTGTGCCACAGACCGGTGGAGCCGGACAGCCGGTTCCGTCATGGAGAAGGCCCGCGGACGCCGCGTTCCGGGCGGGCCGAAAACGTCGTGGGGGACGAATGGCGGAATGCAACGGATTGCCATCGCACCGTCTAGCGTTACCGCGATGGAACGATGTTCCTCATGGTGGTCGAAGAGGGCGTCCCGACGCCCACAAGGGCATGTGCTCCCTTGACGTGCCGGGGGTGTTCGTGATACAATCCTTCACGTCATCACGCCAAGGAATTGCCCGACGTGTTTGCATCGAAGCTTTGAACTGAGGTAACGGAATCCATCGCGGGAGATAGTCGCGCGGTGGATTTTGCGTTTTCTGGAAAGGGGGACTGGTCGCTTGCGCCTTACTGGTAAAGTAAAGTGGTTCAACGAAAACAAGGGCTACGGTTTCATTCTCGGTGACAACGGGAAGGACATTTTTGTTCACTACTCGGAGATTCGGGATGACGGCTACCGCACGCTTGCGGAGGGAGAGGTCGTCGAGTACGAGTTGATGGATAGTCCGAAGGGTCCTCAGGCCAAAGGGGTACTGCGCAGTCAGAAGCGCGGGGAAGCCGCTCCGGCCCAGGAAGCCGCCTAGAACGTTACTCGTTGATCCTCTAAAAAAAGCGGATCCCCGTACGGGCGAATTGTCGCTGGTACGGGGATCCTGTTTTTTGGGGCCGAAAGTCGCGAGCGACCGGCCGGGAACTAGTTGAGCGTGCTCAGACTGCGGCGCGCGTGCTCGTTCGCGGGATCCAGCTCGACGGCTCTCTCCCACGCCCGCTTCGCTTCGCGGCGGTCTCCCAGTTTGAAGTACGCGTTGCCGAGATTCGTGTAGGCGGAACTGTTGTTCGAATTCCGCCCCAGGGCCTCGTTGTACATGTCCACGGCACGCTGGTAGTTCCCCTGCTTGTAGTAGACGTAGCCGAGGTTGTTGTACGCGGCGTGCAGCTCCGGATTCAGTTTGATCGCCTTGCTGAACGCGTCGGCGGCCTGGTCCGACTCCCCGAGCTCCGTGTACACGAGTCCCAGGTTGTTGAAGCATTCCGCGAAGGTCTCGTCGCGCTTGAGCGCCTCCAGGAACTGGTCGCGCGCGAGTTCCAGGTCACCGTTGTGGAAACTGGTGACGCCGATGTTGTTGAACTTCATCGCTTCGCGACGGCGCGCCTGTGAGGCGACGGAGTCGTCGCCCTTCTTCTTGTAGGTGCGGAACACGTCCATCAACTCGGCCCAGCTGCGCTCCAGACGGTCGAGGTTCTCGATCGTCCGCTCGACGCTGCTCTGAACCTTGTCGACCCGTGGCGCGATGTTTTCCATCGCCTCGACGCGATCCGCCAGCTTCCCGTACTGCGCTTTCATTTCCTTGAGGTTGTCTTCGAAGGACAGCACGAGGTCGGAGACCGTCGTGGTCAGCGTTTCGAAGCCGTCGTTGCGCGCGTCGATCGTATCTTTGATCTCCGCGATGCCGTCCCGAATCGTGTTGAGCCGCTCTTCGCGCCCGTCCTCGGCGTCGACGTAGCCGGAGAAGCGCTTCTCGACGTCCGTGACCAGGCGGGTCAGCGATTCGGTCTGGCGCTTTTCGGTATCGCCGAAGCTCGCGATGAGTTCCTCCACGCTCTTGGTCTGGAACTTCCAGAACTTGTCGAGTTCCCTGGTGACCGCCGCGGCGACGTCTTTCTTGTCCGACTTGGCGGGGGCGTCGGCGGCGCGAGCCTGCTTTTCGACGCTCTCGAGGATCGCGTCGAACGTGCATTCGCCGTCCTTGGCGTGATAGAAGCGGCACGTGTCGCGCAGACAGTAGAGGTGCGACGCCGCGGGACTCGCTTCCTTCGACTTGGTGTGCGCGCGTCCGGTCTTCCGGTCGGTCTTGACGCCGACCCCTCCGTCCTCGTCGTAACCCAGGACGACGACATCACCGGATGCAGCGGGCGACGAGGCGCCGATTTCGAGAACGCTCCCCTCGGCTCCCATCATGTGCGACATGAACGGGCAGATCTTCATGATTGTGCTCCTTGGACCCCTCAAACCAATCGAAATGCGTATCGGACCGTCGCGCCCGGGGCAGATGACGGCGGATGATTTCCGGAAATTGCTAGCATAGTCCGTGCCGGGCGCGGCGCACCCGCGCGGGCTTCATTCGAGCGTCGATGTCTTTTCGAGCGCGACCGCCTCGACGCTCTGTTCGCTGATGTATTGTTCGAAGTTCGTTCGCAGCAATCGCGAGTAGTCCTCTCGCGCTGGAAATGTCTCGACCAGGCGCGTGAGCGTGGTGTTGGCGGCGCCGAAGTCGCGTACCATGCGCTGACAGACGGCCATCTTGTACCAGACGCGTTGTTTCTGGTCGTCGGTAAGACCCAGTGCGTCGATCTGCGCCAGGATTTCGAGCGCGGGCAACAGACGGCCACACACCGATAGATACTCGGCCTCGAAGTAGAGGCGGGCAAATTTTTCCGCGTCGCCGTCGGGCTGGAACGACAGCAGGTCGCGCGTCTGCTCGACACGACCCTCCCGGATCGCGCGTTCCATCAGCGCAACCACCGCCGCGCCCTTAAGCTCGCCGCGCTGGAATCGTTCGTACGCTTCCTCGATGGTCGACGCCTCGTCGGTGGTGTCTTCCGGATCGGGTGACGACGCGGCCGCGACCTCGGGCGCCTCGACCTCCGGCTCCATCGCCGGTGCGGGCGGCGCCTGCGGCTCGATGATGGTCGCGAGCTCGTCGTCGGCCTTCGTCTGCGGTTCGGCTGCCGGTTCGGGCGTCGTCGTCTCGGGGGCGACATCGTCGATGTGAAAGAACACGGCGGCGCCGGCCTCGTAGAGTTTCTGTCCGACGTTGGTGACGAACGCCTCGTCGACGTTGACGCGCGGCGCGCCGTACGCGCCCGGCGGGTCGCCGTTGTCGGCCGGGCCGTCGAGATCGAGCATTCGCGTGGCGGAGAGATTCTTGTCCGGCGTGAGGCGGGGTCTCGCCGGAGTCGGAGTCGAAGTCGGCGTCGCGGGTGGCGTGACCAGCGCGTCCACGTCGATCGTCGCGTTGGGGCTGGCGAAGGCGGTGGTCTCCGCGGGTGTCTCACCGGCGACCGAAGGCTCGTCGTCGTCGCCGTCGAACGAAATTTCGCGCGACTCGGTGAACGACTTCTTCGGCGTTTTCTTCTTCATCATCTCGGCGAAGCCGCCTGCCGTGCTCTTCTCAGCCGGCTTTGGTTCCGGTTTGTCCTGGCGTTTCGGCGGTGCCATGCGATCGGAACGCTCAGCTGGAACTCCGTATTGTCGAAGTTCTGGAAGTCTCCGTCTGCGGCGCGCATCTCTTCGGTCGGCTCCGGAGCCGCGAACTCCTTGAAGAGTGCCTCCAGCGATGCGTGCGACGAACGATGGCGATCGATCATGGTGAGGGCCATGGTCGCGTCGGCGGGCGACGTCTTGCAGACCGCGCGAAGAATTTCGCTGGCGCGTTCCCAGCGTTTTTCTTCGAGGGCGAGCGTCGCCTGGAACATCATCATTTCGTTCGTAAGAAAGCCCTCTTTGGACCGCGTCTCCAGCCAGTCGAGAAGCTGCGCGGTGCATCCGCCACGCTGGTGCAGCGGACGGAGAATCTCGAGCGCCGAGTTCGATTGCTCCAGCGTCATGGCGGCTTCGAGCGACACCCACGTGCATTCGTTGACGCCGTTGGCGGGATCGATGAAGGGCCGGAGCAACAGCATGATCTCGCGGCCGACCTCTTTGTTGTCTTTCTGGTTCTCCGCGAGGTAGGTGCGCAACACCGCGGCGGCTTCGTCGAAGTCTCCCTTGAGCAGGAGCACCTCGGCGAGCGCGCGCTCCACCTTGGCGGGCGTCTTCGTCGTCTCGCGCATCGCCTTGAGGCGGTCCACGGACAGCGCGGCAACCGGCGGTTCCAGCCGTGCCGCCTCGACGAGACGCACGATGGCTTCGCCCTCGCTGTTTCCGGCCAGGAGCGCGCATGCGTGCGCAAAGCGGACGCGGCCGGACTTGGCGGTTGCGTCCATCGCCAACAGGAACGGCGCGAGCGTCTTGTATTCGACGGGTTTCTCGTCCAGCAACTGGACGATCGCCGTCATCGCTTCCTTGAGATTGCCCACGCGAATGGAGAGCAACGCCTCCATCAGATCGTTCGTGACGAGCTCCGCGCGCAGCGTGTATCCGCCATGACTCGCCGACTTGAGCGTCTGTTTCTTGGTCTTGGTCCTCGACAGGAGATCGCGCGTCGTGTGCTCCGGGACCAGGCTCAGCAGATCGAGCGCGGTCTCGAGGTTGCGCAGTTTGACGGCGTTTTCCACTGCGAAGCGTGCGAGCGCGGGGTCGTGCACCAGCGTGAGTTTGTCGCGAACGAAGATCGCAAGCCGGTCCTTGTCCTTGACGAACTTCTCGTGTGCGGTCTTGAGGAATTGCGTGGCCTGCATGACCTCGCCGCCCTCGAGGCAGGCATCCACGGCATCGAGGTAGAGGTCCAGTTCGTCGGGGAACGTGGCGATGGCCTGCTCGAGGCGCTTGACCGCCCTGGCATGCTGGCCCCGCTTTCGTTCCTGCTGGGCCTTCTGCTGTGCTGCTTGTGCTTTTTCGTTCATGGTGTCCGCGGCCGCGACTGCGGGTTGGCGCGAGGCGGCCTAAGCGAATCGCATACCAGCCCGCGGGTTCGGCGAGAGATACCCGCATGTTGCCGTAACAAATTGCCAGACATTCAGATAGAGTCGAAGCTCCCCTCGCGGAACGGCGGCGGCGCTCGCACCGGTCTTCCGCAATTTGCACGCGCGGGGACGCCGCCCGTTGCGCCGGTGCCGAAGGTTCAAGTATCATTCCTTTCAAATAGTTGCGGAATCCCGTCGGCGGCGGGCGCGGCGGGGAAACGACTACCGTGTGATCGCACCGTCCTGAAGTCCTCATTTTCTTGTCCCGAGTATCAATGAGCGGAACGTTCATTCTGTCCGTCCAGTGTCGGCTGGCCTCCTCGCACGTCCTCGATGGCTGCCCGCCGTGCGACCGGCTGCACGGGCATACCTGGACCGTTCGGGCGTTCTGGGAGTACGGGGAGCTCGACGGCAACGGGATGGGCGCCAACTTCCGGGATCTCAAGGACGTGATGCGCCGCGAAGTGCATGATCGCTTCGACCATCGGCACCTGAACGATCTCGAACCGTTCGACCGCGTTCCGCCGACCGCCGAGAATCTGGCGCGCGAGGTGTTCGGGCTCCTGCGGGAGCGCTACAACCCGGGTCCCCGCGGTCGTCTTGCGCGTGTCGAAGTCTGGGAAGGGCCCGAGGCATGCGCGGCGTACACGGAATGACCGCCGCCCCCCGAACCTCACGAACGCCCGCGTCCGTCGCACTCGTCAGCGGCGGTCTCGACTCGCTCGTGTCGCTGGCGCGCGCGACCCGCGAGCGCGACGTGCGACTGGTGCTCTTCTTCGACTACGGACAGCGCGCCGGCCGCGGCGAACGCACGTCGTCGATGAGCGCGGCGTCGTACTACGGGATCCCGTTCGCCGACGTGGACCTTCGCTGGCTCGAGTCGCTGTCGCCCGTCGGAATGCAACGGAGCGGTGGCGACGGTGGAGCCTTGACGACGCTTGACGACGTGTGGGTGCCGAACCGAAACGGTGTGTTCATCAATATTGCCGCCGCCTACGCCGAACGGTACGGGTGCGACACCGTCGTGACCGGGTTCAATCGCGAGGAAGCCGTCGAGTTTCCCGACAACAGCCGCGACTTCGTCGAGCGCGTCACCGCCGCTCTGGCGCTGTCGACGCGCAATCGTGTCCGCGTCGAAAGCTTTACGCTGGATATGGACAAGCGGGAGATCATTCGCATGGGACTGGAAATCAAGGCGCCGCTTTCGATCGTCTGGAGTTGCTACCGGGACGGGGCCCGCATGTGCGGCCGCTGCGCGTCTTGCGCGCGACTGCGGGCCGCGCTGGACGCAACACCGGCCGACGAACGTCCCGTGATCGAGTTCGACGCATGACATTCGACTTCCGCATCCTCGACGACGAGATCGCCTACACCGGCACCGAGCTCCGGGGCGGGTGGGTGGCCGCGCACACCGGCCTGTCGGGGGACGCCGCGGCCGGATTCGTGGGACCCTGCGACGTGCCGACCGGCAACCTCGTCGATCTGGACGACGCGCGCGCCGGTCTATTCATCCGCGCGGCCTCGATGGCGCACGCGATCGTCGAACACCCGGCGTGTTCGCTGGACACGGCGATCCTCCGGCAGAGGCTGCTCGTCTCGCATCCTCGCCGAGGTGCTCGCGGAACGCGGACGCGCGGTTCATCGCAACGGCGACGACCTGTTCTGGCGCGACCGGAAACTCACGGTGTCGATCGCGGCCCCGGGGCCGGCGTCGTGTCTGATTCACCTCGGCATCAACGTCGATCCCGAGGGCGCGCCGGTCGCGGCGGTCGGCCTGAAAGAGATGGATCTCGACGCGCGCGACGTGTTGACCGCGCTCTTTGGCCGCTACGCGTCCGAGCTGCGTACCGCCGCGCACGCGGCAACCAAGGTGCGCGAGGTCCCGTGATGACGAATCCCGCGGATACGCCGAACGACCGATCGACGCTCGCCCCGTCGCTCGCCGGCCACGTCTCCGAGATGTTCTGCTCGGTGCAGGGCGAGGGTCTGTTCGTCGGAGAACGGCAGATATTTCTCCGGACCGCCGGGTGTACCGCGACGTGTTCGTGGTGCGACACCGTTTACAGCAAGATCCAGACGCCGCGGTTCGTGGTTCATTCGGACGGCGACGCCGGTTCCCGTTGGCGCCCCAATCCGGTGTCGCTCGACACGGTGGTCGCCGACGTCGTCGACTTCGCGCGCGAGCACGCGCCGGTTTCTACCGTCAGCATCACCGGCGGCGAACCACTCGAGCAGCCCGAGTTCGTGGGTCGGCTGGCGCGCGACCTGCGCGGTCGCGGATTCCGGATCTACCTGGAGACCGCGGGCATTCATGGCGACGCGCTTCGACCCATGCTCGACGATCTGGATGTCATCGCGATGGACATCAAGTTGCCCTCCGCGACCGGGATCGAGCACTGGGACGCCCACCGCGATTTCCTGGACGCCGTGCGCAACACGGGGTTCGTCGCGCACGACGCCGTCGGGGAACGCACGCGATCCTTGTTCGTCAAGGTGATCGTCGACCTGGAAGCGACGCTCGCCGAAATCGAACGGGCCGCGCGCCTGATCGCCGAAACGAGTCCGCGCATTCCGCTCGTTCTGCAACCCGAGAGCGAGACGCTGTTTGGTCGCCACACGACGCGCGATCGCGCGCGCGCGCTGCTTGATCGGATCGACGCGGGTGCGCGTGTTGCCGGTGCCATGCTGGAGGTCGTGCGCGTAATTCCGCAGACGCACAAGGTGCTGCACGTTCGATGACCCCCGAGTTCCTCACCAAGGCGGTCCAGTTCACGGCATTTCTGTTCTCGGTAATTGTCCACGAGAACGCCCACGGCCTGGTTGCCGAGCATTTCGGCGACACCACGGCGCGGGACCGCGGGCGCATCACGCTGAACCCGGTCCCGCACATCGATTTCTTCGGCAGCATCCTGATGCCGATGGCCGCGTTCTTCGGGAATATCCCGTTCATCGGCTGGGCGAAGCCGGTCCCGGTGAACTCGGCCAACCTTCGCAATCCTGTCGTTCACAACGCGTATGTCGCCGCGGCGGGACCTGCCTCGAATTTCCTGCTCGCGTTCGCCGCGTCCGTGCTCTGGATCGTCGTGGCGCTGGCGTACAAGCACCTGCCGGGACTGGCGTTCAACGGCCAGCGGGCGTTCTACTTTTTCAACACGCTCTGCAGCAGTCTCATTTCGATCAACTGCCTGCTCGCGATCTTCAATCTGCTGCCGATCCCGCCGCTCGACGGCCACTGGATTCTCATCCGGTACCTGCCTGCGGGCCCGCGTATGGCGCTGGCGTCGGTGGGGCGCTGGGGGTTCTTTATCCTGATCCTTCTGCTATGGACGGGTCTGCTGTGGCGAATCATCGGGCCTCCGATCGCCCTGGCGACGCACGCCTATCACGACCTGGTGACCGCCGCGATCCGGGCCTTATAGCCGGACCATCGAAAAGCAAAGCGCCCTCCCGGACTCGCCGGAAGGGCGCTTGCCTGCGCAGCTTCGAGGTTGAACGCTTACTTCTTCGTGTCGGGATTCCGGCCCTGGCGATCGGGAACCGGTGTGCGGTTCGTGATGATCGTCGAGGCGTACTGGCTTTCCTGATTCTTCGTTCCTACCGACGTCACGCGGTACTCGTACTCGTGCGACCATGCCGCGGCACGATCGACGAAACTAGCCCCGCTGATCACCGATGAATTGAGCCGCTCGATGGCGCTGTTGGCGACGTCGAGGCGGTAGACATTGTAACCGCGTACGTTGATCTGCGAACTGGGATTCCACGATACCTGGATGTCGCGACCGTCGATCACGACCGCCTGTACGTTCGTCGGTGCGTAGAGCGGCGCCTCGTTCTGCTGGGCCGGCGATGTCGTGTCTTCTGCACAACCGACGAACAGCGCGACGAGGACCAGCAACGCGGACGCCAGCACAACATGCTTGCGAAACGCCATGACGTTTCCTCCTGGTCCTTGTGTTCTCTGCGCGGGCGGGGAGTTCCCGATCGCGTACCGTGCTTGCTTGCGTAGTCTCAAGGCTGCGGGATAGTGCGATGTACTGGTACAACAGATGCGATTAAGCGGCGACCATCCCGCAGCACGGAGGGTTCGTTCAGCAACGGGCGTACCAATCCCCGTCGTGTCGCGTGGCAACGCCTTCTTCTGGATCGGCGACCACGACATCGAACGCACGGCGGGCGCATTCGATCCGATACGGCCGCGTCGCGTCCGATGGTTGCCGCGCCCGGTCTCATAATGAGAGGGCCCGCGTTGCGGTCCGGAGCCCGCCAAAAACCCCTTGACCTGTCACGAGTTATGGGCCAAAATCGCCGCCGACGGTTTCGCCCCCCGCGGGCAGTTTGACCGGTTCTCGAGAAGGAGGCTCGCCCGATGACGAAAGCCGAAATCGTAGAAGACATCGCCAGCAAGACAGGTCTCACCAAGAAGGACGTGGCAACGGCGATGGACATGTTTCTGGAGTCGATCTCGAAAGCTCTCGCCGAGGGCAAGCATTACGAGATCCGAGGATTCGGAACGTTCAAGGTCAAGCAGCGCAAGTCGCGCATGGCGCGTAATCCGCGTACCGGCGACGCCGTTCCGGTCCCGGATCGCAAGGTTCCGGTGTTCAAGGTATCCAAGGAACTCAAGGACCTCGTCGCCAACGCATAAATTCCACGTCCCCTTTTCCCGAAGCGGCACTCCCGCCCGCCGTGTGCGAGCGGTAGAGTCGCTCGTTTCTCGACGTCCGTCATGAGCAACGACCGGCGCTTCATCGATCTAAGAAGCGACACCGTCACGAAACCGACGGCCGCGATGCGCGCCGCGATCGCCGCCGCCGATGTCGGCGACGATGTGTTCGGCGACGATCCCACGGTCATCGCGCTTCAGGAACGCGTGGCGAAGCTCGTCGGGAAGGAAGCGGCCCTGTTCGTTCCCTCGGGGACGATGGGCAACTTCCTGGGACTCGCCGCCACCGCCGGTCCCGGCGACGAGGTGATTCTCGACCGCCAGTGTCACGTCATGAACTACGAAGTGTCGTCGGTGGCGGCACTCCATGGGCTCCAGTTGAACGCCTTTGACGGTGACCGCGGTGCGATCACCGCCGCGCAGATCGAACCCCATATAAAGGTGGAGTCGCTCCACACTCCCGGCACCCGCGTCATCGCCATCGAAAACACCCACAATCGCGCCGGGGGGCGGATCTTCCCTCTGGAGGAGATGAAGCGGATCCGCGCGCTCGCCGATTCCCGGGGAATCAGCGTTCACCTGGACGGTGCGCGCCTGTGGAACGCGCACGTCGCCACCGGCGTGGCTCTTTCGGAGTACGCTGCGTGCGCGGACACGGTGAGCATGTGTTTTTCGAAGGGCCTTGGTGCGCCGGTGGGATCGATTCTGGTGTCGCGCCAGGACGTCGTCGATCGCGCGCGTCGGCTGCGCAAGCGACTCGGCGGCGGTATGCGCCAGGCGGGAATCCTGGCCGCGGCGGCGCTCTACGCCGTCGACCACCACGTCGAACGGCTGCGCGACGATCACGCGAACGCCGCGCGCCTGGCCTCGTTCGTCGAGCGCGTGCCGGGACTCTCGATCGCGTTTCCCGTGGAGACGAACATCGTGGCGGTGAACGCGGACGAAAACGCCTTCGCCGCGGACGCGCTGCTCGCGAAACTCCGCGACGCGGGGCTGCTCGCCGTTCCATTCGGCGCGCGGCGGATCCGCATGGTCACCCACCTCGACGTCTCCGCCGACGACATCGAACGCGCCGGCGAGATCCTCTCCCGGCTGGCCGCACATTAGGGCACCCACAGTTAGCCGTTCGGCATGAGCATCGGTACCCTCACGCTCGTCGCCACGCCCATCGGGAATCTCGGCGACATCACGCTGCGTGCGCTCGAGGTACTGAAAAACGTCCAGGTGATTCTCGCCGAGGACACGCGGCATTCGCGACAACTCCTGAATCACTTCGGCATCTCCACGCCGATGGTGTCCTACCACGACCACAACGAGGCGCGCGTGACCCCGGGTCTCGTCGAACGGCTCAAGGCCGGAGAGAACATGGCGCTGATCACCGACGCGGGCACACCCGGCATTTCCGACCCCGGGTTCTACCTGGTGCGAGCCGCGCTCGACGCGGGCATCCCGGTGACAATGGTGCCGGGCGCGAACGCCGTGTTGCCGGCGCTGGTGCTTTCGGGATTTCCGTGCGAGTCGTTTGTGTTCGTGGGCTTCACGCCGCGCAAACCCGGGGAACTCGCGAAAGCGATCGAAGCGCTTGCGGACGAGCCGAGGACCACGGTCTTCTACGTGTCGCCGCACCAGTTTCGCAAGGTCCTCGAAGCGATCGCCGCCCGGTTTCCCGAGCGGGAGATCGCAGTCGCGCGCGAGTTGACGAAGATGCACGAAGAGGTTCTTCGCGGGACGGCGACCGAAGTGCGCGACCGACTCGGGCCGCGTCCCGAGCGCGGAGAATTCGTGCTCGTGGTCAAGGGCCTGGGCTGGCGCAAGCGGGCGCGGGCATCGGCGGCGCAGGATGGGGATGCTTGACGCTCCGGAAAAAGCGATGGTAGGGTCCCGCGCTGATTCGCCGCCGTCGTGCGGCGACGCGACCGTGACATGATGCCAGCCAATTCACCGACGACGAAACTGGACAAGCGCTCGCTCCAGGCGAATGCGCGCAGGGTACTGGAGCCGATCGTGGCGGGCCTCGCCTCGTTTGGCGTCCCGCCGCTCCTGGTGAGCCTTTTCGGCGTCGCGTTCAGCCTGTGGGGAGCGGTGACGGTGGCGAGGGGCGCACTGCTCGGTGGCGGCATCTTCCTGTTGATCGCGGGTCTTTGCGACGTGCTCGACGGCGATCTCGCCCGGCGCACGGCGAAGGTATCGCCGTTTGGCGCGTTCATTGATTCGACGCTCGATCGCGTCAGCGAGTTCGTGTACTTCGGGGGAATCCTCTTCTACATCATCCGCAGACCGAACGGATATGCGACGTGGGAGCCGGCGGTCATCCTGCTGGCGCTGATGGGTTCGGTGCTGACGAGCTATGTGCGGGCACGGGCGGAAGGGCTCGGGATCGAGTGCAAGGTCGGGGTGATGGAGCGCCCGGAGCGAATCGCGCTGCTCGCGCTCGGTCTGATCGCCGGCTACCGCTTCCTGATGGCCGTCATGATCCTGCTGGCGGCGACGTCGATCCTCACCGTGGTTCAGCGCGTTCGACACGTCCACCGCGTCTCCGCTGCCAACCCGTCGTCTGACCGCCCGTCCTAGCGCACGCGCGCCGGGCGCGTCACCGGATCAGTCCATGTCGAGGGACTCGAGGACGGCGGCGTGCACGTCGTCGACCGGCAGCGTCCCGTCGATGCGGAGCACCGTGCCGAAATGGCGGGCGTACAGCGGAAGCAACGTCTCGTAGTTTGCGGCAATCGTTTCCAGGTGCGCACGATTCTCGTAGATCGTCGTGTCGCCACGACGGGCGGCGACGCGCTCGAGGCAGACGTCGACCGGCGTCGCGAGGAAAAACGTGAGGTCGGGGATCGCGCATCCGCGATTGACATTGATCACCCACTGCGCGTCGATCTGCGGATCCAGCGTCTGATAGGCCATCGACGAGAAGATGTACCGGTCGCATACGACGGTTTCTCCGCCGCGCCGGTGTTCCTCGATCACGCGCGAGTGGGCGAGGCGGTCGGCCGCGAAGAGCAGTCCCAGCGCCGTTTCGTCGGGTCGATACGGCGTGCCGTCGGGCGCGCGCTCGGTTCCGGTGAGCAGCCGACGGATGAATGCCCCGATCGGAGCGGCGGTGGGTTCATTCGTGAGGAAACTCCGCGCGCCTGCGCGCGTAAATAGAGCCTGTAGCCGGGCTGCCTGGGTGGTCGTCCCCGCGCCGTCCAGACCTTCGAAAACGATAAAGCGTGATTCCCGCGGCATAGTGGGTGATACCGCCCGACGTTCGACGGTCCAGGCAGTCTAGCAGGCGGCACGGCCGCGGAAAAGGTCCGGTTGCCGCCCCCGGGCGATTCATCTATATTTCGGGCGCTTAGGTGGTTCGCGGTGCCGGCCGGACCGAATCGGCGAACCGAGCGCGGGGATTGTGGAATATATGTTGCAACTAAGGATAAAGACGCCGGTTAGCCGTCGCATCCCTCGAGTCCAGGAGGCTCTCACGTGAAGCGCTTCACCCCACGTCATCTGGTTGTCGTCATTACTATCGTCGCGCTGTGCGTCGGGGCCTTCGGAGCTTTCGGCCAGAGCAAGGCCAAAGAACCGAGAACGGACGTCTATCACGACCTCGAGATCTTCACCAAGATCCTCGAGAAGATCTCCCAGAACTACGTCGACGAAGTCGACACCCATAAGCTGGTCGAAAAAGCGATCGAGGGGATGCTGAGCAACCTCGATCCGCACAGCCAGTACCTCGCCGGCCTCGAGTACGAAGACTTGATGGTGAGCACGCGCGGTGAATTCGGCGGACTCGGCATTCTGATTTCGTTCCGCGACGACTACCCGACGGTCATGTCGCCCATCGACGGCACACCGGCCGAACGCGCGGGCATCCGCGGCGGTGACCAGATCACCGAGATCGAGGGACAGCCGACCAAGGGCTGGAACGTGGACAAGGCCGTGGGCTTCCTCCGCGGCGAACCGGGATCGAAAGTTCGCTTCAAGGTGAGCCGGCCGGGGCAGACCGATGCGATCGAGTATGTGCTGACGCGTGAGGTCATCAATGTGTCCAGCGTTCCGTACCACGGCATGCTGCAGGACGGCGTCGGTTACATGCGCGTCTCCAACTTCGCCAAGAAGACGCCCGAAGAAATGGAATCGGCTCTGGACGACCTGGAAAAGCAGGGTATGCGCGCGCTCCTTCTGGACTTCCGCTCCAATCCGGGCGGTCTGTTGCAGAGTGCCACGGAAGTCAGCGAGCTGTTCCTCGACAAGGACAAGCTGCTCGTCTACACGAAGGGCCGTCTCGCGAACTCCAATCGCAAGTACTACTCGTCCAACCGTCACGTTCACTCAGGCTATCCGGTCGTCATCATGGTGAACGGCAACAGTGCCAGCGCGTCGGAGATTTTCGCGGGCGCGATGCAGGACTGGGATCAGGCGCTGATCGTCGGTCAGACGTCGTTCGGAAAGGGAACCGTGCAGACCGTATTCCAGCTTTCCGACAGCGAGGCGGTTAAGCTGACGACGGCCAAGTACTACACGCCGTCGGGTCGTAGCATCCATAAAGATGACGTCCGGCACGACGCCGACGTCCTCGCGATGAGCGGCGACGACGGCGATGACGTGGCCGTTCCGCCCGATGCGCCCGAGCAGAAGTCCGACGCGTCGACCTCGGAAGTCAAAGAAGTGCGCGACGCCAAAGAGAAGCCGGTCTACTACACGTCGAGCGGGCGCATCGTGTACGGGGGCGGGGGCATCACCCCGGACGTCGAGTACACGCCGCGCGAGTACACCGACCTGATGAGACGCCTGGAGAAGGACGGCCTCGGGTTTTCCTTTGCGATCGAGTACAACAAGAACCACGACGCCAAGGAAGACTTCAAGACGACGGAAGCGATCCTGAAGGACTTCTACAAGTTCCTCGACGACAAGAAGTTCGAGTACAAGAAGGAAGAACTCACGCCGGAGAACGTCGACTACATCCGCACGATGATCGCGCGGGAGATCGTGAACAACAAGTTCGGCCGGACCGCGATGTATCGCGTCGTCGTGGACTCGGATCCCGAGGTCCAGGAGACGATCGATATCATCAAGAAGCATCCGACGCTCAAGGACATGTTCCACTACGCGGAGGAAGAGAAGAGCATTAAGAAAGCCTCCGTGGACAAGAAGTAGCCCACTCCGTGTGCGGCGATCCCCTGATGAACGCGAACAAGAAGATCGCCGTCCTTTGTGACTTCGACGGTACGGTTTCCGCGGAAGACGTGGGAAACCTGCTGTTTCGGACCTTTGCGCGCGGGGCCGACCCCGGCGACGTGGTGGACCGGTGGAAGCGCGGCGAAATTTCCTCGCGCGAGTGTCTCGAGCACGAAGCGTCGCTGGCGCGATGTACCAGCGGCCAACTGCAGGAGTTCGTGCAGGGCTGCCGACTCGATCCCTACTTCAAAGACTTCCACGATTTCGCCCGGCAGCGAGGTATCGAGGTCGTCGTTCTGAGCGACGGACTCGATCGCTACATCGAACAATTGCTGCTCCGCCACGGGCTGGGCGCGATCGAATTTTTCGCCAACCGGCTCCACCTGGACGGCGACACGCTGCGCGTCGAGTTTCCCTGGTACAACATGCTCGAATGCACCGACTGCGGGTGCTGCAAGACCCACCACCTCTACCGTTACCGGCAAGAGGGGTATTTCATCGTTTATGTCGGTGACGGGCTTTCGGACCGGTGCCCGTGCGAGAACGCCGATCTCGTGTTCGCCAAGGGGGACCTGCTGGCTCACTGCCGCCGGCAGAAGATCGACTGCATCGAGTTTCGGAATTTCCGCGACGTCGAGCGCGAGGTGCTGAAGCGACTGGTCCTCAACGGAGAGAATCCGTCGGCGAGATACCGCTAGGTCTGACTACCGGCCTGGCGACCGGCCCTCGAGCGAATCCACCAGCTCGGGGTGTTCCTTTTTCCACTTCTTGAAGTCCGCCCAGAACGCCGAATCGTACTGCGTCGAATCGAATTTCAGCGGAATCACCGCGGCCTTCGGATTGAGGATCGGGTGATCGACCGACCCGTCCTCCAGGTTGTAACGCTTCTCGCCCTTGTACGTGGTGTATCCCACTTCCGCCATGAAGTGAACCAGGTCGGACGCCGTGATGCGTCCTTCGTGGATGTGGCGGGTGAGTTCGGCATCGATGGCGTCGACATCCTTCCTGGGCACGAGCCCTTTGTCGGCGCGCAGATAGAACGTATAGAAGAGTTGCTGGATCTCGAGACGGTGCTCGGAGTCGAGGCTATCGGGCAGCACGCCGAGGAACTCGCGCACCAGGCGTTCGCGTTGCGCCTCCGGCGATTCATGGCGCTTCCACACCGCACCCGCGGCCAGCGCGGCGATCACGAGAAAGACGAGAATGGCGATCATCTTGTGTCGCATCAATTCCTAATGAATCCGACGGCCCCGCGGCCGTCAAGACAAACCGCCGGACCGGGAGCTTGATTCGGTGCCTTTGGGCCCCCTTTTTCTTTGGGCGGGGGCGTTCCTGCGATATACTCCCACGCTGATTTCCATGACTATTCAGAAACTCGGTGCATACGACGTCATCGAAAAGATCGGGGCGGGCGGTATGGGCGAAGTGTTCCGCGCCCGCGACACGCGTCTGGGCCGTGACGTCGCGCTCAAGCTGTTGCCCGACGCGTTCGCGCACGACGCCGACCGGCTCGCGCGTTTCGAGCGCGAGGCGCGCCTGCTCGCGGCGCTGAACCATCCCAACATCGCCGCGATCTACGGCCTGGAAGAAGCCGGCGGCAAGCGCTTCCTGGTGCTGGAACTGGTCGCCGGCGAAGACCTCTCCGTGCGCATCGCGCGCGGCCCGATTCCGATCGATGAAGCGCTTCCCATCGCGCGCGATATCGCCGAGGCACTCGAGTACGCGCACGAACAGGGAATCGTGCACCGCGACCTCAAGCCAGCCAACGTGAAGATCACGCCGGAAGGCCGGGTGAAGGTGCTCGACTTCGGGCTCGCCAAGGCCTTCGATTCGGAAGAGGGGCGGGACCCGCGTCTGTCACAGTCGCCGACCGTGCTCGCCAGTTCGCCGACGATTGCCGGCGTGATTCTGGGAACCGCCGCGTACATGAGCCCCGAACAGGCGCGCGGCAAGAGTGTCGACAAGCGCGCCGACGTGTTCGCGTTCGGGTCGGTCTTGTACGAGATGCTCACCGGCAAGCAGGCGTTCTTCGGTGAGACGGTCAGCGACACGCTGGCGTCGGTCCTCAAGACCCAGCCGGACGGCGGCGAACTCCCCGAGAACACGCCGCGCGCGATTCGCGACCTGCTCAAGCGGTGCCTGGAGAAGGATCCGAAGCTTCGCCTGCGCGATATCGGCGAAGCCCGAATCGCCATCGACCACGTGCGCCACGCGGGACCGGACGCGGAGCCGGCAGCCGGTCCGGAAGCGGTTGTCGCCGGCGGGGCGGCGCGGTTTCGCGCCAACCTCGTCTGGGGCGTGGCGACGCTCGCCATCGCGGCGGCCGCGTTTTTCGCGTCGCGTGCCATTATGCCGCGCGCTCCCGCCGAACCGGTGCTTCGCTACACCATCGACGCCAACTCGCATCAACCCGCCAGCGCCCTCAATTCGTGGAATATGGCGTTCTCGCCCGACGGGACGAAAGTCGTCTACATGGACGAGGGAAAACTCTGGGTGCGCGAATTGTCGCGCCTCGATCCCGTCGAACTCCCGGGAACCGAGAGCGCCTCGATTCCGTTCTGGTCACCCGACGGAACGCAGGTCGGATTCGTCGACCGCAACACGTTACGCAAGATCGGTCTCGACGGTGCGCGTCCGACCGCGATCAGCACGATCCACGGTTCGTTCACGGGTGGATCCGGTGCCTGCTGGACGCACGACAACCGCGTCGTGTTCTCGCGCGGCGACGGCGGACTGTACGCGGTCTCCGCGATGGGCGGCGAGGCGGTTGAAATCGTGAAGCTGCGCGAAGGGATCGACCAGGACCTGCACGAGCCCAGCGAACTCCCCGACGGTCGCGGATTCCTCTATGTCGCGCATATCGCGGGATCGATCCCGGCCACGCTCATGCTCTACGCGAACGGCAAGTATACCGAACTGATCAAATACAACGACGGCCGCGTGTGGATGCCGCGCTATTCGCCGACGGGACACATCATCTTCGGACGCACCGGCGGCAACTCCGGCGTGTGGGCGCTCCCGTTTTCGCTTTCCGACCTGAAGGTCACCGGCGAACCGTTTCTCGTGGCCGCGGACGCCGCGGAGGCGTGGCCGTCGTCGAACGGCACGCTGGTGTACCGGCAGGGGATCGCGACCGGCAAGCAGCAACTGGTCTGGGTCGCGCGCGACGGCACGGTCGGCGCCACCATCGGCGACCCGGTCAATGCGGTCGGACATGCGAAGCTCTCGCCCGACGGCCGGCGAATGGCCGTCACGATCAGCGACGCCGACAACGTCGATATCTGGATATTCGATCCCAGCCGCGGCACGCGCACCCGGCTCACGTTCGATCCGACGACCGAGATATACCCGGACTGGTCGCCGGACGGCGCCACGGTCTACTACAATTCCACGGCCGGAGGCGGCCGGATCATGGCCAAGGCCGCCGACGGATCCGGCGAAGCCCGGTTCGTCACACGCGGGTTCGCGCCGTCGATTTCGACCGACGGGAAATGGATCGCGTATGACTACGCACCACAGGCCGGAAAAGGCAACATCTACGTCGCCTCGTTGCCGTTCGATACGACGGCCGCGCACGATCCGCTCGTCGGAACGGCCGCGGACGAGAACACCGCGCGTATCTCGCCGCGGAACGACTACCTGGCGTATGTCTCCGACGAATCGGGGCGCGACGAGGTGTACCTCACGCGCTTCCCGTCCGGCGGCGGCAAGTGGCAGGTATCCGTGGACGGCGGCGGCATTCCCGAATGGAGCAAGAGCGGGCGCAAGCTCTTCTTCTGGGAAGCGCCGAATCTCATGGAAGTCGACGTCAGCGACGCCGGCAACCGCCTCGAACTCGGCAAGCCGCGGGTCGTATTCTCTCCGGAGGCCAGCGGACTGGTGGTGAATACCCTCCTGATCTACGGCGTCGAAGGGGAGGGCGAGCGTTTCATCATGACGCGGCCCGTGGGCGAGAACGTGAAGCAAAACGAAATGCGGCTGGTCGTCGTGCAGAACTGGTTCGACGACTTCAAGAAGATCGCGAAGCAGTAATCCCGACTATGCACCCGCGCCCGACGCGGGCTTCAGGTACTCCTCGTACCATTCCACCGTCGCTTTCATCGCGTTTTCGAGCGCTTCGCTCGCGATTCTTCCGTCGTCGTAGCCGTACGTGTGGCCGGTCAGGAGGCGCAGCAGCTTCTTGTCGGCGCGGATCGACGGCGTATCGTAGAACCGGTACGAGTGCGCAACCGGCACGGTTGGGTCGTGTTCGCCGTGGATCGCGAGATGCGGAATCGCAAGGTCTTCGGCGCGGTCGCCGACGGTGTACTTCTCGTGGTTCGCTTCGATGTCATCGAGTAGTCCGACGCCAAGCGCCAGCGACGTACCGGTCGGGTAGTCGGTGAACGTCAGCTCGCCGGTCTCGCGCCACTTCTTCTTCTGACGCGCGGAGTATTGCACCGGCTCAGCCAGCGCCGACCAGGTGACCAGCGCCGATACGCGCGGATCTTCGAGTGCTTTGACGATCGCCACCATGCCGCCGCGACTGTGACCCCACAATCCGATCGCGACGTTGCGCGCCACTCCCATGGTCGCGGGTCCGTTTCCCCGGATCCAGTCGATCACGGCCGACAGATCGCCGACTTCGCGCGCGATGGTGTTCTCGCGAAACAGATCGAGTGCCACGAACGTGTCGTCCTGGCTCAACCGAACCGCGCCATCCGACGGCACGCGGCCGTTGTGCGAGAAGTCGATCACGAGCGCCCCGAAGCCTTCCGCCTGCAGGCGCAGCGCCACGGTCGGGATGAATCCCCAGCGGCGGTGCCCCTTGAAGCCGTGGCACATCACGACCACGCGCGGGACGGGGCCGCCGTCCGGCGTCACCGGCGGGTACCAGTCGGCGACCACGGGGTGCGCGTCGCCGGTGGGAATGGACATGACGAAACGGGTTTGCATGGGTGTCGAACGACGGGGGAACAATAGGCAATTCCCGTTGTCATTGCAAGAGTTAGCCGTTGCGCGCGGCCCGGAATCTCGCTATCATCACTCGGATTCCAATGACGCCACCCGTTTCCAGACGTCTTCCCAACGGCGCCCGCGTGATCCTCGCACCCCTGTGCGGGGTGACCACCGCGCCCTTCCGCCGCATCTGCCTGGAGCAGGGCGCGGACATGGTCGTGACCGAGATGATCAGTTCGGAAGCGATGACACGCGGCAAGGAAAAGGACTGTAAAGCCATCAGCGGGCTCGACATGGCCGACGCCCCGCTGTCGCTGCAGATCTTCGGCGGCGACCCGGTGCGGATGGGCGAAACGGCGGCGCGTCTCTCGGACATGAAACCCGAGTTCATCGACATGAACTTCGGGTGCCCGGTGAAAAAGATCGTCAACGGGAACGGCGGGTCGGCTGTTCTCAAAGACACGCAGTTGCTGGGCGATATCTGCGCGGAGGTCGTGCGCCGCAGTTCGGTCCCCGTGTCCGCCAAGATCCGCGCGGGCTGGGACCGCCCGACCGGCGAGAAGGTTCGCGAAATCGCGCGCACAATCGAAGGCGCCGGCGTGTCGATGCTCGCGATCCACGCGCGGACCCGCGCCCAGGGATTCTCCGGCGTGGCCAACTGGGATTTGATCGCCGAGGCGAAGAACGCGGTCTCGATTCCCGTGGTCGGAAACGGCGACGTGCGCACGGCGGACGACGTGATCCATATGCAGGAACACACCGGGTGTGACGCCGTCATGATCGGGCGCGCGGCTATCGGCAACCCGTGGGTATTCGACGAAGTGAAGCGCCGGCTCGACGGCCGCGACGTGACGCCGCCGACGCCACGCGAACGCGTCGCCGTGATGGTGCGCCATGTGCGCGAGGCCGTGCGCCTCGAGGGCGAACCCGGCGGTGTCGTTGCGTCGCGCAAGGTCATGGCCGCGTATCTGAAGCGCATGCCTCACGCGAAGGACGTCCGCGGATTGTTGATGCAGGTCCGCGCACTGGCGGAACTCGAAGACGTGCTGGCGGCATACGTGGACTGGCTCGGCCCGCGCGCCGACGCTCCGTTCGAGCCGGTCAGCACGAGCGCCCAGGAATTCGCCAGCGAGTGCTGACGGCAGGACCCGCGATTTTCTTAGCAGAGCGATCCGCGGAGATAAAATGGACATCGATCGACTCAAAGAATTGCTGGCCGATTTCAAATCGGGACGCGCGACCGAACAGGACGTGCTCGAACGCCTGCGCACGCTTCCGTTCGAAGACATCGGTTTTGCCAAGGTCGACCATCACCGGTCGCTGCGGCGCGGATTCCCGGAGGTCATCTACGGCTCGGGCAAGACCGTCCCGCAGATTCTGGCGATCTCCGAATCCATTGTCCGGGCGGGGACGAACCTGCTGGTGACGCGGTGCGCGCCCGAGGCCGGCGACGCGCTGGTGCAGAAGTTTCCCGCCGGCGTGTGGAACGAGCCCGCACGCGTGTTTCACCTCGAATCCGCGCCGCGTCCGCGACGCGGCTACGTGCTCGTGATCACCGCGGGCACCACCGACATTCCCGTGGCCGAAGAAGCCGCGGTAACGGCGTCGCTCCTCGGGTGCAACGTCGACCGCATCTTCGACGTCGGCGTCGCGGGCATCCACCGGCTGATGGCGTACCAGTCGATGCTGGAAGCCGCCGATGTGCTGATCGTCGCGGCCGGTATGGAAGGCGCACTTGCGAGCGTCGTCGCCAGCATTTCGAAATGCCCCGTGATCGCGCTTCCCACGAGTGTCGGGTACGGCGCGAGCTTCGGCGGACTCGCCGCGCTGCTCGGCATGATGACCAGTTGCGCAGCCGGGGTGACGGTCGTCAACATCGACAACGGCTTCGGGGCCGGAACTTCGGCGGCCATGATCGTCGCGCGAGCGCACGACCTGGCCGGGCGAATCGAGCGCGAACTCGAGCGCGGATGACGCGGGCACTCGTCGTCGACGCCTTCTCGGGTGCGGCGGGCGACATGCTCGTGGCGGCACTGATCGACGCCGGCGCCTCTGCGGACGTGCTGCGCGATGGGGTGCTTTCCATTCCGGCGCTCGCCGGGCTCCGCGTCGACGTTGATACGGTGCGGCGCGGCGCATTCGCGGCGAGTCGGCTATCGGTCGATCTTCCGCACGAACACGCCCACCGTCATCTCCATCAAGTCGTCCAGATCATCGATTCCGCGCCGTCGCTCGCCGAGCGCGTCAAGGCCCACGCGCGCGACGCGTTCGCGCGACTGGCGATGGCGGAAGCCAAAGTTCACGGGACCACCGTGGAGAAGGTGCACTTCCACGAAGTCGGCGCACTCGACGCCATTCTCGACATCGTCGGATTTTTCGCGTGCGCAGAGTCGCTGGGCATTGAGGCGTTCTATTACACGACGCTCGCGGTCGGTGCCGGAGGCGTGGTTCACGGCGAGCACGGCGAGATGCCCGTGCCGGCGCCGGCGACGCTGGAACTGCTCGCGGGGCATCGCATCGTGACGACCGACCGTCGCGAGGAACTGATGACGCCCACCGCGGCGGCGATCATCGCCTCGGCTTTTCGTCCGCTCCCGCCCGACGCAACTGTCGTTCAGGGCCGCGTGGGCTACGGGGCGGGGACGCGGGAGTCCGACGGTATGCCCAACGTCGTGCGCGTGTCGATCGGCGACGTCGAACAGACGCGGCCACGGTCCATGGCGATCGTGCGCTGCACGATCGACGACATGAATCCGGAATTCTATGGAAGCGTGATGCAGGGTCTCTTCGACGCGGGTGCGCGCGAGGTCTATTACACGCCCGTTATCATGAAGAAGAACCGTCCGGGGGTCGAGATCACCGTGATCGCCGAACTCGTCGACACCGATCGCATCACCGGCTACCTGTTCGTCAATACGACCACGCTCGGCGTCCGCGTGTCGCAGGAAGCGCGCGTCGAACTCGAACGCCGCCACGAGACGGTCGAAACCCGCTTCGGTCCGGCGCGCGTGAAGATCGCCGTATTGCCGGACGGAAGCGAACGCATGAGCCCGGAGTACGAGTCGTGCCGCGAAATCTCCGGGCGCGCCCACAGCACCCTGCTCGAGGTGTTCGATGAAGTCAGGCGCGCGTGGAGCGCATCGCGCCCCGGGCGCGACTGATTCGCACGGGCACCTTTTCCCGAATTTCCCCATGGCGTCTCCATTGCTGACACTCCAACGCGCCGTTGTTTCGTACGGCCCGGAAGGGCGTCCCGCGCTTGGAGTCATCGATCTCGCGGTCGCACCGGGTTCGTGGACGGCGATCTGCGGCGCCAACGGATCGGGGAAGAGCACGCTGCTCGCGGCGCTGGCATCGGTTGTGCCGCTCGCGAGCGGCACGTTGCACCGGGGAAATGCGCGGGTGGCCATTCTTCTCCAGGACCCGGACAACCAGTTCGTGGCGACGCGTGTGCGCCACGAACTTGCGCTGTCCGTTCCCGGCGACGTCTCGACCGCCGACCGCGAACGTCGCGTCGACGACGCCGCCGAGCGCTTCGCGCTGGCGCACCTGCTCGAGCGCAATCCGCACCGGCTCTCGGGCGGCGAGAAGCAGCGGCTCGCGCTAGCGACCGTGTGGCTCGAGTCGCCCGACGTGTTGCTCCTCGACGAACCGCTTGCCTATCTGGACCGGGAGTCGCGGGACCTGGTCGTCGGATTCGTTCGCGCGATGAACCGCGATGGCGCCGCGGTGGTGTGGGCCACTCCCGGCGATGACGTCTCGCTCGCGACCGATGCCGTCGTTCTGGACCGCGGGCGCGCCGCGTATGCCGGACCGGCCTCGGAGTGCCCGATCGCCGTCGACGCCCGGCCGGCTCGCGCGCCTCGCGAGCCGCTGCCGCGGACGGCGGAACCGGTGGCGACGATGCGCGACGTGTCGTTCTCCTACGGCGATGCACCCGTGCTCGAAGGTATCGACATCGATCTCTTCGGCGGCGAGTGCGTCGGCGTCCTGGGGAGGAACAGCAGCGGCAAGTCGACGTTGCTTCTCGCCCTGGGTGGCGCGTTGGAGCCGGCGTCGGGAACGATCACCCGGTCGGCCCGAAGTCCATTCTATCTGCCGCAGAGTCCGGAGCGGGTGTTCTTCGCGGAAACCGTTCACGAGGAGATCGCGTTCGGGTTGAAACGCCGGGGCGTCGCCGGCGCCGAAATCGAACGCCGGACCCGGGTCAGCCTCGAGGCGGTGGGCCTCGATCCCGGGGTGTTTGCACGTCGATCGCCGTTTCAATTGAGCGTCGGCGAAATGCGGCGCGTGGCGTTCGCGATCGCCGACGCGCTCGAGCCCGGGCTGGTGCTGCTCGACGAACCGGCGTCGTGCCTCGACGTGTCGGGTGTCGCCGTGCTCGACGCATTGCTCGAACGACGCCTGCATGCCGGTGCGGCTGTCGTCGTCGCGTCGCACGATCCGTCTCATCTGGACGGGGTGTGCGATCGCATCGCCGCGCTCGACGGCGGTCGATTGCGGTAGAAATCGCGTGTCGGCGGGCCGGAGAGTGCAATTGACGCCCTGCCGACCCGCCGGTAGTATGTCCGCCAACACTCCAACAGGAGGAGCTACGTGGATCATCAATCCTTTGGCGCTGTGGCGCCCCTGCTCGCGGTTGCGAGCATGTTCGTTACCGTGATCAGCAATTACTGGCGTCACGGCGACATCGACCTGACCGGGCGCTTTGCCAACATGCGGACGTTGTACGGCCGCTCGATGCTGATCGGCGTGATCGTCGCCGCCATCGCCCGGATCAACATCATTGCCATGCTCCGCAACGGCGGCGCGTTCGATTCGTACCTGACTGCGCTCAACGGCGTCGATATAGTGGACGACGTCGTCGGCATCCTCATCACCGGAGCGGTGCTGGCCCTGCTGGCGAAGCTCTGGAACGACCTGTTCGACATTCTCTACGAGTTCAAGCGCTGGCTGCGCGGCAAGGCCAACCAGCTGCGCCCGGACGACATGCCGCGTGCGATGCGTGAGCCCCGCGAGACGCGCGAGCCGCGTGGCGACATGCGTCGTGGCGGTCGTGGTGGACGGGGCGGCGGGCGCCGGGGTGGCATGGGTGGTGGCGGTGGCGATCGGGATGACCGCGATCGGGACCGGTTCCGCGGAGGCGGCGATCGGGACCGCGAGCGCCGGCCGGAGCCCCGCGGGAGCCGCCCAGTGGCAATCCTTGATCGGTTCCGCCGGCTCGGGACGTGCGGACTGCGCGTCTCGCCGCTCTCGCTCGGGACGATGACCTTCGGCACCGAATGGGGCTGGGGTACGGACAAAGACGAATGCCGCCGGATCTTCGACGCCTACGTCGAGGCCGGCGGCAACTTCGTCGATACCGCGAACTTCTACACCGGCGGAACCAGCGAGACGTTTCTCGGCGAGTTCATGGCCGGTCGTCGCGACGCGCTCGTACTCGCCACCAAGTATGGCTTCTGCATGAACCCCGGCGACCCCAATGCCGGCGGCACGCATCGCAAGAATCTCGTGCAATCGCTGGACGCGAGCCTCAGGCGGCTTCGGACGGACTTCGTCGACCTGCTGTGGGTGCACACGTGGGACTTCACCGTGACGATCGAGGAAGTCATGCGCGGGCTCGACGACGTCGTCCGCGCGGGCAAGGCGATCTACGTCGGATTGTCGAACCCGCCCGCGTGGGTCGCCGCGCGCGCGCAGACGATGGCGGAGTTGCGCAACTGGACGCCGTTCATCGGGCTGCAGGTCGAATATTCGCTGGTCGAACGCTCGATCGAACGCGAGATCCTTCCCATGGCGAAGAGCTTCGGAATCGGCATCGTGCCGTGGTCGCCGTTGGGCGGCGGCGTGCTCACCGGAAAGTACGCGCGCACGGGAGCGGAGGGATCGCTCGACGAGAGCCGTCGCCGGGACTCCAACAAGGGCCGCCTCACCGACCGCAATCGGGAGATCGTCGCGGCGGTCGAATCCGTCGCCGCACAGACCGGCCGTTCGGCCGCGCAGGTCGCGATTCGGTGGGCGATGCAGCGCCCGGGCGTGTCGAGTGTGATTCTGGGCGCACGCACGCTCGCGCAACTCCAGGACAACCTCCAGGCGGCGACGTTCGAACTCTCGGGCGAGCAGATGACGCGGCTCGACGGCGCGAGTGCGATCGAAGCGAGCTACCCCCAGCGTTATCTCCAGAGCGGGACCATCAGACGCTTCCTCACCGGCGGCACGACGATCGAGTAGCGGTCTCGACCGCATGCGCCGAACTCACGCGTTGCTGACGATTGCCGTTCTGCTCCTTACGGGCGCGAAGGGGGCGTCGAAACCGGTGCCCGGCCCCCGCGTCGTTCGGGTCCATTCCTCCGAAGAACTCGCGCGCCTGCTCGAGTCGCCAATCGAGGACACGCGTATCGAACTCCTCGGTGTCTACGATCTCGTCCCGCGCGACGCGGTCGATTCCACGTGTGGCAACTGCGAGCGCCGGGACACTCCGGTTCCTTGCACGGTGGGCATCACCGTGTCGGGGCAAAACGTCTGGATCGCCGGGACTCCGGGCGCGCCGGCGACAATCCGCACGCACGCCGGTTATGGCGTCTATTTCAAGGGCTGCCAGAACTGCGGGATCGAGAACGTGATCGTGACCGGCGGAGAGCGCGATACGGCCCCGCAGGCCACCGACGCCGCCATTGTCGCTCGCGACGCGTCGGTAACGATTCGCAATTGCGCCATCTCCGAGAACATCGGCGACCCGGCCCGCGTCGCGAAGACCGTCGTCGGCATCGCCGGGATCTGCGGGCGCGAACACGCCGACCTCACGATCGACCACTGCGAGATCACCCGCAACTCCTGGGACGGCATCGCGCTCTACCGGGATGCGCACGCGACGATTACGAATACGCTGATCGACGGCGTGGATCAGGCACACGGCGGGGACATCGGCGGCGGACGCGGCGTCGGGATCGGCGTCACCTGGAACGCGCGCGCGACGATCGAGCGTACGTGGGTGCGCCGTTACTGGAAGGGAATCGGCGTCTTCGTGGACGCGGACGTGATCGCCCGCGGCAACATCGTCGAAGAAATGCTCACGTGGGGGATCGCGGTCTGGGATGCCGATCGCGGGAAACCCCGGGCGGTGCTCGAGCGCAACGTCGTCTACGATTGCGGCGCGTGCGGCGTCGCGATCACCCGGCAGGCGTCCTACGATCCCGGAGAAGCGCCGGGGCGGTTTTCCGGCAACATCGTCGTGCACACCGGCCAGAACCCGAAGTACGACTCGCCCGATGCGTACTGCTATCAGTGCGCGCTGGCATTGCACGCGGTGCCCGAGGGATTCACGATTCGCGGGAATACCTTCTTCGACAATCGCACGGTCGCGGACAGCCTGTTCGACGGCGACACCACGCGCGAGATGTTCTGGCGCGGTCGCCGCGGGTGGGTGCGGACGTTCCGAAACACGGACGTCGGCGTCGACGGACGCCACCGGTTCTACGAAAGCGCGTTTCTTTCCCGGTATTCACGCTGGTTGGACTGAAGGTTCGACGCGAACGCCCGCAAGCCCGCACGATACGTACAGCGCGGGTCGCCCATCGACCGGGTGTGCTACGATACGAGGACTCTGCGGGATCCCATGATCGAACGCGACGACAATTCCACACGCTATCTCACCTTCGAGTCCTTTGACGGGCTCGATGGCGTGGCGGCGGTCGTGACGACGCGCCACGGCGGCGAAAGCACGGGGCCGTACGCGACAATGAACCTCGGCCGGCGTGGCGACGACGATCCGGCGGTAGTCGTGCGGAACCGGGCGCGTGTGGCAACACTCGCCGGAGCGCCCGCCGAGCGCCTGACGTTTGCGCGGCAGGTTCACGGCGCACGTGTCGCGGTCGTTGGCGCCGGCGATGCAGGTCGCGCCTTCGACGACACCGACGCGCTCGTGACCCATGTGGCCGGCATACCGCTCGTCATTCTCACCGCGGACTGCGCCGCCATATTCCTCCACGACCCGGTGCGGCACGCAGTCGGCATTGCCCACGCGGGCTGGCGCGGCACGGTCGCGCGGATCGCGGCCCACACCGTGGACGCCATGCGAAGCGCGTTCGGCACCGACCCGCCGGACCTCGTCGCGGGGATTGGGCCCTCGATCGGACCGTGCTGCTACGAAGTGGGTCAAGAAGTCGTGGACGCGGTGCACGAATCGCTCGCCGATCACGCCGCCGATGTTCTCGTCGAACCCGACATGGCCTCCGCCGGGAGCTTTCGAAGCTCCGTCAACGAGGACCGCAAGCATTTCGATCTGTGGATCGCCAACGAGCGCATTCTGATCGACACCGGTGTTCCTCCCGAGCGCATCGAGATCGCTGGGTTGTGCACGGCGTGCCGGACCGACCTGTTCTATTCCCACCGCGCGGAGCACGGTCGCACGGGACGCTTCGGCGGCTTGATCATGCTCCGATAACGAATGACCATCCGGGTTGTTGTGAGCACGAGCGGGTGGCGGCCGGCGGGCGCCCACAAGTCGCGGGACGACGAGTGCGGAGGCGCGGTAGGCCCGCGCGCAGTGGGCTGACGGCCGACAGGACCCGCGGTGCCGAAACCGGCGCGTCGCGTCCTCCTATCGGGCGTGGCGGCGCTTGCTCCGGCGGCGTCCACTGGGTATGATTGGCCCAATCGACCGTCCCACAGCCCGAAGGAGCCCCGATGCCGGAGCCGAACATCGACGTCGCGCCGTTCTACAACGGCGGGATGTCCTGGACCGAGTTTCTGGAAGCGTCGTCCAAGAACGCCGACCGGATGCGATCGTTCTACGACGCCTTCGACTTCGACGAGGACACGCTGACGTTCTTCAACGGCCGGACGCCGCTCCAGGTGCTGGCGATCGCCGAGGACTGGTGCCCGGACGTCGCGCAGACGCTGGGGATGCTGGCGCGCGTCTGCGACGAAGTTCCGGGGATGGAACTGAGTATCGTGCGCCGCGATGAGCATCCGGACCTGATGGCCGAGTACCGGTCGGAGGGCAAGGATCGCATTCCGGTCGTCGCCTTTTTCGACATGACGTTTCGCGAACTGGCGCGATGGTCGGGACGATGCCGGAACGCAGACGCATGGATCTTTCGCGAGGTGCTCAACGGCACGAAAGACGTGATGTCGCTCGCGGGAAATGCCGCCGCGACGTTCAACGCAGAGTACGACCGTCGTTTCAAGGACGCGTACGCGATGGAGACCATCGCGGAATGGCAGCACCTGCTCGAGGACGAAGACTACTGACCGCTCGCAGGCGGCCGATGGGAACGACCATGCAAAGGGAATGGGTCACGATTGCGGCGTTCAGCCAGCCGATCGAGGCGCACCTCGCGCGCGCCAAACTCGAATCGGAGGGGATCGCCTGCATGGTCGGCGACGAATACCTCGTGCGCGTCGACTGGTTCCTCTCCAATGCGATCGGCGGCGTCAAAGTGATGGTGCCGGCGTGGGAAGTGGAGCGCGCGCGCGACGTTCTCCGGCCGCGCCCACGCCTGGTGGTCGTGGCCAACACCGGCGATCCCGCGGACGGCGACATGATCTGCCCGCGATGCCGGTCCTACGATGTCTACTACCGCCGATACAGCCGGCGCGTCTCGAGCTTCTTCATCCTTCTGTTCGGCTTCCTGATCCCGTGGCGCGACCGGCGCTGGTCCTGCACCCAATGCGGGTACGAATGGAAGGAGCGCTGATTCCATGAGCGAGACGCAGATGCCCGGCGCCCTGGACGTGTCCCCCCACAAGATCGAAGTCGTCCACCGGCAGGTCGTCGTCATCACCGGCGCGATCGGCATGTCGCTGGCCGTCTACGCCGTACTCGTCGAAGTACTCAAGCGGACGCTTCCGCCGACCGACGTCATTCCCGCCGTGGAGATGCTTCGCATCGCGTTTTTTGCCATCGCCGGCGTGCTGGTGTTCACGACCACGGTGCTGAAAAGCTCGCTGCTGCGGAACGTTCCGCCGAGCGCGGATCTCCGGCTGCAGCGATTGCGGACCGCCGGCATCATCGTTGCGGCATTCGCGGAAGTTCCCGTAATATTCGGCCTCGTACTCTTTATCATCGGCCGGTTGACGAGTGACTTCTACATTCTGCTCGCCGTCTCGCTCTACATGCTCGTCCGGCACTTCCCGCGGCGCGACCAGTGGGAAGGCTACGTGCTGCGGGGCGGGCACGCACGTTAGGGCGCAGTTCTTCCTGCGCGTTCGATCCGCACCATCCTGAGGAGAGCCGCGTTGCTCGATCTGCGTCACTTCGAGTTCATCACCTTCGACTGCTACGGGACCTTGATCGACTGGGAGAGCGGCATCCTGGACGCACTCCGCCCGTTCCGCAACGAGCACGGTATTCGCGCGAGTGACGACGACATTCTCGCCCGGTACGCCGCGTTGGAATCCGACCTGGAGAACGGCGCCTACATGCGTTACCGGGACGTCCTGCGCGGGGTGATGCGAGGGCTGGCCGCGCACTACGCGATCGCGGGCGCAAGCTATGACGTCGACGCGATCGCCAATTCGCTGCCGCGCTGGCAGCCGTTCCCGGATACGGTCGCGGCACTGCGACGTCTACACGAGCGCGTTCGGCTGGGTGTGATCAGCAACACCGACGACGATTTGTTTGCGCGGACGGCGGCCCACCTGGAGGTCGAATTCGATCACGTGACGACGGCCGAGCAGGTGAAGTCATACAAGCCGTCGCCCCGGAACTTCCTTCACGCGTTGGACGCAATCGGACTCCCCCGGGAGCGCGTCCTGCACGCCGCGCAGAGCCGGTTCCACGATGTCGCGCCGGCGCACGCACTCGGTATCGCCACGGTCTGGGTCAACCGGCGGAGTGGCTGCGGTGGGGAAGGCGCCACACCGGTATCCGGCGCGATGCCCGACCTGGAAGTCCCCGACCTGAACACGCTCGCGGAGCGGGTGGAGGCGTCGTCATGACCGAACCGGTGTCGCGCACGCAACCCGGGCGTCGCCGGCGTTCGCCCGTGCGATTGCGATCGCTGTTGCACGGGCTCGCGAGCTATGTGCCCGGCGTCGAACGCGTGATTCACCGGCCGACACGCGGGACCGATTCGGCGCGATACTGCTACGCCGTGTGGCTCCGCCACCTGGTGCTCGCGCGGGTGGCGGGACTGCCCGACAACCCGCGCGTGGTCGCAGAACTGGGCCCGGGCGACTCGCTGGGAATCGGTCTCGCCGCGCTACTCACGGGCGCCGAGAAATACGTCGCACTCGACATCGTTCCCTACGCGAATGCGTCGCGCGACCTGGCGATACTCGACGAACTCGTCGCGTTGTTCCGCGAACGCGCGACGATTCCCACCGCGCCCGAGTTTCCCGACCTCCGTCCGGCCCTCGACTCCTATGAATTTCCCGACCACATCCTGACTCCGGAACGCCTCACGCACTGTCTCTCCGACGCGCGCGTTGCGGCCATCCGCCATGCGCTCACCCATGTGGGTTCCGCGTCGGGTGACATCGCCATCTCGTACCGGGTGCCCTGGCACGACGCGTCGGTGATCGAACGGAACTCGATCGACATGGTGTATTCGCAGGCGGTCATGGAACACGTCGACGAACCGGCGGAGACATACGTCGCGCTCGCGGAATGGCTGAAACCCGGTGGTGTGGCGTCACACGTCGTCGGACTGGGAGCGCACGCGATGACGCCGGACTGGAACGGACACTGGGGAATTCCCGACGCGCTGTGGACGCTGACGCGCGGACGCCGGCCGTACCTGTTGAATCGCGTGCCCGCGACCGAGCACCTGCGCATGATGGAACGCTCGGGTGTCGAGATCCGTCGCGTGTTGCGCGCGTGTCTCGATGGTGGTATCGAACGCGAACGCCTCGCGCCGCGCTTCCGCGACATGAGCGACGACGACCTGGCGACCGAAGCGCTTTTCGTCCAGGCCGTCAAGGTATAGCGCGTCGGCGGCAGCGCGGGCCGCATGTCTAGTAGCCGGCAGCCTGACCGTCCTTGCGCGACTCGCTCGCGCCGTGATAGACGCCGTTGGCCGGGTCCCGTCGAATCGCCTGATACCCGCCGTAGCCGTCGCGATCGAACGACACGTGGTGACCGCGCGCCCGCAGGTCGCGCAGCGTCTCCACCGGAAACCCGGACTCGAGGAACACCGTTCCCCCGTCGGTCATGTGTTCGCCGGTCGGCTCCGAGTGGCCGTCGATGCGGAAGCGGGGGGCGTCGCCCGCTTCCTGCAACCCCATCCCGAAGTCGATCAGGTTCATCAGGATCTGGACCTGCCCCTGCGGCTGCATGTCGCCGCCCATCACGCCGAACGACATCACGGGCTGACCGTCCCTGGTGACGAACGCCGGAATGATCGTGTGAAACGGGCGCTTGCCGGGCGCGTAGGTATCGGCCCGGCCTTCGTGCAGGTCGAACAACTCGCCCCGGTCCTGCAGCATGAAGCCGAGACCGGTGGGAATCATCCCCGAACCCATGCCGCGGTAGTTGCTCTGGATCAGCGACACCATCGTGCCCTGGTCGTCGGCGACGGTGAGATACACGGTGTCGTGACCGCCGAACGGCGCCGAGCCGGGCTGGACCTCGCGGGCGGCGTGCGCCGGGTCGATCAGCTTCCGGCGCGTCTCGGCATACTTTTTCGAAATCAACGCGGCGATCGGTGCTTCGTAGAAATCGGGGTCGGCGTAGTACGTCGCGCGATCTTCGAACGCGAGCTTGATCGCCTCGATCACCAGATGAACGTGGTCGGTACTGCCGAAGGCGATCTTCGAGAAATCGTAGCCTTCCAGGATATTGAGGATCTCCAGCACCGCGATGCCCTGCGTAGTTGGGCGGGAGTTCCCAGATGTCGTAACCGCGGTAATTGGTCGACACCGGGTCCACCCACTCGGAATGGTGCGCGGCGAGATCGTCGGCGGAGAGAAAACCACCCTGCGAATGCACGAACGTGTCGATAGTCTTCGCGATCTCGCCAGTGTAGAAGGCGTCGCGGCCCCCCGTCGCGATCCGCTCATAGGTGGCCGCGAGCGCGGGGTTCTTGAACACCTCGCCTGCGTGCGGCGCGTGCCCGTCGACGAGATAGGTTTCGTTGAAGCCCGGATACTTGCCAAGGATCTGCGCGCTCCGCTGCCAGTAGTACGCGATCAGCTCGGTGAGCGGGAACCCCTCGCGCGCGTAACGCGTCGCGGGCTCCAGCACGCGCTTCATCGGTAGCTTGCCAAATCGGTCGTGCAGCGTGAACCACCCGTCCACGCAGCCGGGAACGGTGACCGGCAGCGGGCCGAAGCTTGGCATCGCGGTGAGCCCCTGCGACTTCAGGTAGTCGAGCGTGAGTGATTTTGGCGACCGTCCGCTGGCGTTGAGCCCGTACAACTTCTTCGTCTTGCCGTCCCACACGATCGCAAAGAGATCTCCGCCGACTCCCGATCCGGTCGGCTCCATCAGCCCCAGCGTGGCGTCGGCGGCAATCGCGGCGTCGACGGCCGTGCCGCCCGCCTTGAGGACGTCGAGCGCGACCTGGGTGACGAGGGGCTGGCTGGTCGCGGTCATGCCGTGCCGGGCGACCACTTCCGAGCGGCTCGCGAACGGAAGCCCGGTGATGCGGTCGTAGGCACGAGCGGTGCTGAAAATCGACGCGAGCAGGGCGAACAGCAGGACGCAGATTCGAAGTCGTTGCATTGTGGGACCTCCGGGAGAGGCCCCAGTGTAGACCAGACGGGCATCGGGCGCAAAAAGAGAACGCCCGGGCGCGTGAGCCCGGGCGTTCCCTTTGACGATGAGCGAAACGGTTTGTCTGTTCGTCTACCGGTACAGCGACTTGACTTTGCCCCATGTGGCGCTCTGCGCGCGCAGGCTGTTCATCTCGCCGATGAATAGCCAGTCGCGCGAGCCGCTCGACACGGGCATGAGCCAGCCGTTGCCCGACCAGATCGACGGGTTGTTCGCGACGGTCGCGTTCCCCTTGGAGTCCGAATCGTTGTCGAACGTGAACGAGCAGCCGGTGTCGTCGGACTTGTCGGTGAAGTTGAATACCTGGTTGCCGCCCCAGCCGTCGAGCGTCACGGTTCCCGAGTTCGACGCACTCATGCCGGTGACGTAGACGTCGTCCCCGGTCGGGTCGGCGCAGCTGTTGCGCACGGCGACGTTCGTCGTGTACAGGAAGTCGATGTTGACCCAGCCGCGCGTCGCCGGGTCCCAGCCCGCACCCAGGTCCTTGCCGCCGAACGCCCGTCCGCTGATCCGGATGGTCCCGGCGACGTCGTCATGCGTCAGGGTCACGCCGGCCGCCCCCGAGCCATCGACGTAATCGAAGCTGAACGTGAACTGCCCGCTGCCGAGCAGATCGTCCAGGCGCAGTCCGTAGGACGGCGGGTTGATCTGGCCGTTGGGATGATCGTGAAGCGTGAACATGGTGACACCCGCGAATGCCGGCGCGGCCATCAGGGCCGCCGCGAGGCACCCGGCGAGTATCGTCACCTTAGCACGTGTTTTCATGTCGTCTCTCTCCTGGTTGCTCGCTCGAAAAAGCGGTTGTGCAATCGTGTCGGGGGGGAACTGGCAGGAAAACACCGCTCCCTCGCGGGGTTAGATGGGTTGGATTGTACCACGCGATCCTTTGAAAAGTCAATACGGACGCCCGTTTCCCCCTGTCGGGACGTCGGCGCGTGTCGACTTGTCGGCAATTTGCGTCAAGTAGATGGTGTTCCAATCCGGGAATGTCGGCCGTGACCCGTCGTCGGCGATCCGATCAGCCGGCGCACACGCTATCTCGCCGTCAATGCGCAACGAAACCGTGAAAAACCGCATGGGAAAGACCAAAACGCCGTTTACCGGCGTGCCTTGATTTCTTATACTTGAAGAGCGGTTTTTCCCCGTCCGGCGACGTATTTCAACGGTGCGCAACGGGTAACCGACCACCTCCAAAACTGACCTCCTCTGGTGGGGCACCGTTCGAAATACCGCGGGCGGGGGTGAGACCGGCCTTTGGACCGGCGAATTCGTCCGGAACAGGATTGCGAATCCAGTTCCGGACGAGTTTTTTGGGGGAGGTGACGCTCGCGAGCGCCCACCCCAAATCCTCTTGAACGCCCCGCACCGCCGGGGTAGTTTTGCAACATATCGTCCTGAAACCCGCCCATCTGCGAGGAGACACCGTTCCCATGCAAGACATCGACCGCCAGTGTATCAACACACTCCGTTTTCTCGCCGTCGATGCCGTCGAAAAGGCCCGTTCCGGTCACCCGGGCCTGCCGATGGGGGCGGCTCCGATGGCGTACGCCCTCTGGGATCGCGTGCTGCGGTTCAACCCGTCGGATCCCGCCTGGTTCGACCGCGACCGCTTCGTGCTGTCCGCCGGTCACGGCTCGATGCTCCTCTACGGATTGCTGCACATCTACGGCTACGACCTTCCGCTGGAAGAAATCGTCAACTTCCGCCAGTGGGGAAGCCGCACACCGGGGCACCCGGAGTACGGACGCACGCCCGGTGTCGAGGCGACCACCGGGCCGCTGGGCCAGGGGTTCGGCATGGGGGTCGGTATGGCGATGGCGGAGGCGCACCTCGCCGCGCGTTTCAACGTGCCGGGCGAACCGCCGGTCGTCGACCATTTCACCTACGCGCTTTGTTCCGACGGCGACCTGATGGAAGGCATCTCGAGCGAAGCCGCGTCACTCGCGGGGACGCTCAAGCTCGGGAAGTTGATCTATCTCTACGACGACAACCACATCACCATCGATGGCTCGACGCGTCTCTCGTTCACCGAGGACGTCGGCAAGCGCTTCGAGGCGTACGGCTGGCACACGCAGGAGGTCGAGAACGGCAACGACGTCGACGCGATCGAGAAGGCGTTGCTGGTCGCTAAAGACGAGCGCGAGCGCCCGTCGCTGATTCGGGTGCGCACGCACATCGGCTACGGGAGTCCCAAACAGGATTCCGAAAAGGCGCATGGCGAGCCGCTGGGTCCGGAGGCGACGCGCGCGGCCAAGGAAAAGCTCGGTTGGCCGCTGGAGCCGTTGTTTCACGTGCCGGAAGAAGTGCGCGCGCACTGCCGCGAACGCGCGCAGGCCGGTGCCAAACTCGAATCCGAATGGAGCGCACGCATCTACGAATACGGACGCAAGCACACCGGCCACGCGGCGATGCTCAAGGCCGCGCGGACGGACAGTTTCCCGAAAGCGTGGGACAAGGACCTGGTGACCTTCGCGCCCGACAAGCCGATCGCGACACGCGCGGCGTCGGGCAAGGTGATCAACGCACTCGCGGAACGGATACCGGCGCTGCTCGGCGGCGCGGCCGATCTGACCGTCTCCACCGACACGCACATCGAATCGGCCGGGGTCTTCGGGTTCGATGGCTACGACGGTTGCAACATCCACTTCGGCGTGCGCGAACATGCGATGGGCGCGATCCTCAACGGCATGGCGTTGCACGGCGGTGTCGTGCCGTTCGGCGGGACGTTCCTGATCTTTTCGGATTACATGAAGGCATCGATCCGGCTGTCGTCCTTGATGCGGGTTCCCACGACGTTCGTGTTCACCCACGACTCGATCGCACTCGGGGAGGACGGACCGACGCACCAGCCGGTCGAACAACTCGCCGGGTTGCGGGCAATTCCCGGTTTCACCGTGTTCCGGCCCGCGGACGCCCTGGAGACCGCCGCGGCGTGGACGGCGGCGCTGGCGCTGCCCGGCCCGCGCGCGATCGTACTGACCCGCCAGGCGTTGCCTGTTCTGGACGTGAGCCCCGACGTCGTGCGCAAGGGCGTCGCGCGCGGCGCGTACGTCGTGCACGACTGCGAGGGACGTCCCGACGTCGCGATCGTCGCCACCGGGTCGGAGGTCCATCTTGCGCTCGCCGCCCAGAAGATCCTCCACGACCGACATTTCGAGGTTCGCGTGGTGTCGATGACGTCGCGCGAGCTGTTCCTGCAACAGAGCCCGCGCTACCGCAGCACCGTGCTCCCCAAGTCGGTGCGCAAGCTTGCGATCGAAGCGGCGTCACCGTTCGGGTGGCGGGACATCGTGGGCGACCGGGGGGCGGTCATCGCGCTCGACCGCTTCGGCGCGTCGGCGCCGGGGCCGGTCGTGATGGAAAAACTCGGCTTCAACGTCGAGAACGTGGTGAACGCCGTCATGCGCCTGCTTCCCGAGCGACGCAAACGCCCCCGCCCCGCGGGCGAGAAGCAGACGATCCCCGCGCGGGAATAATTGCGGCGCCTGACCGCCGCACGCCGGCTCCGCCGTGGCCGGTTGTTCCTTGGGACGCCCCGCGATTCCGTGCTAGGCTCCGCCGGGCGCGCCGGCTGCGACGCGACCCGGCGGCCGGCCGCCAACGACACCTCCGCTTGCGAATAGGCCGCCAGACCCCGTGTAGAAGGGGCTCGGAGTAACCGTATGGACTGCCCGATCTGCGAAAAACCCATGGTCGTCCTCGAACTCAACCAAATTGAGGTCGACCATTGTCTGGCGTGCGGGGGCGTGTGGCTGGACGCCGAGGAGATGGACATGCTCCTGGACGGATCGATCGGGCGCGAGGAGATCCGGTCGCACATGCGGTCCGACGATTCCACGGACGAAAAGAAGCGCCGGTGTCCCATCTGTTCGAAGAAGATGGAGAAGCTCCGGGTTCAGCGCGAGGGGCACCCGCAAAGCATCCTCGTCGACCGCTGCAAGCGCGACCACGGCACGTGGCTCGACGGCGGAGAGCTGGAGCAAATCGTCAATCTGTCGGAATTTCCGGCGGCGCATCGGATTCACGAATTTTTGAGTGCGATATTCCGCGGACCGCAGAGCGGTTCGAAGCGTTAGAGGTCAACAGGAGGATAGAATGACTATGGCAGCCCTCGTATTCCTGGGCATCGTGGTGCTGGCGATCATGTTCTTCGTCGGCATCTACAACTCCCTCGTTCAGTTGCGCAATCGCGTCAAGAACGCGTGGTCGCAGATCGACGTGCAGCTCAAGCGGCGGCACGATCTCATTCCCAACCTCGTCGAGACGGCCAAGGGCTACATGCAGCACGAGCGCGAGACGCTGACCGCCATCACCGACGCTCGCAGCCGCGCGATGGGGGCGGGCACGGTCGCCGACAAGGGGGCCGCGGAGACACAGCTTTCGGGCGCGATCTCGAAATTCATGCTCGTCGTCGAAAACTATCCGGATCTCAAGGCGAACCAGAACTTCCTCGCTCTCCAGGAAGAATTGACCAGCACCGAGAACAAGATCGCGTTCGCGCGTCAGGCCTACAACGACTCGGTCCTCGTCTATAACAACAAGATCGAGATGTTCCCGTCGAACGTCGTCGCCGGAATGTTCAACTTCCGCCCCGACGAGATGTTCGAAATCCAGGACGCCGCGGAGCGCGAAGCGCCCAAGGTGCAGTTCACCCGCTAGCGTGGACGTACGGACGCTGTGAAACGCGGTAACGCCGCCGTCATGTGGGAGCTGATCGCCGCCAACCAGCGGCGGTCGCTCCTGCTTTTCGCCGGAATGGCCACGGTGCTCGTGCTGCTCGGCTATCTGATCGGCGAAGTCACGATCGGCCAGGGCGGCGGGTTCATCGGCATCATCGTCGCGGTCGCGGTGTGGGTGATCATGTCCGCGGCGAGTGTGTTCGGCGGGCCGGATATCGTACTGCGCATGAGCCATGCAAAGGAAGTCACCCCCGACGTCCATCCGCAACTGTTCAATGTCGTCGATGAGATGAAGATCGCGGCGGGCCTGCCGGCCATGCCCAGGGTCTACATCATCGACGAGAAGTCGCCCAATGCCTTCGCGACCGGACTGCGTCCCGAAGACTCATCGATTGTCGTGACCGCCGGGCTGCTGACGCAGCTCAACCGCGACGAACTGCAGGGCGTGGTCGCGCACGAGACGTCGCACATCCTCAACCGCGACGTCCAGTTCCTGACGACGGCGTCGATCATGCTCGGGAGCATCGTGCTGCTGTCGGAGATCTTCCTGCGCGGTATGTGGATGACGGGTGGCGGGTCGTCGCGACGCTATCGCTCGAAGAAGAGCGGCGGAGGCGGCGGGGGCGGGGTGCTCATCGTCGCCGCGATCATCCTGGCGATCCTCGGCCCAATCATGGCGCGCATTCTCTATTTCTCGATTTCGCGCAAACGCGAGTATCTGGCCGACGCGTGCGGCGTCCGGCTGACGCGCTATCCGGAAGGGCTCGCGAGCGCGCTCGAGAAGATTTCTCAGAGTACGCTGCCGCTGGAAGCCGCGAACAAAGCCACCGCGCCCATGTACATCGTGGCCCCTATCCGCGAAGGCGGTGTTGCCGCGTCCGGTTGGGGTGCGACGCACCCACCCATCGCCGAGCGCATCGCCATTCTGCGATCGATGAATCAGGGAGCGGGGCTTCTGAGTTACGAGCATGCCTACGCGAAGGTGCGCGGCAAGGCCGGGGTGATCATGCCGAAGTCCGCGATCCAGAACGACGAGACCATCGCGATCCGGCCGGCTGACCCCGAAGTCGTCAAGGAACAGACCGAGAAGCAGAAAACACGCGATGTCCTGGATCTGATGCGGGCCGTCAACGGCTACGCGTTCCTCGTGTGCGCGTGCGGTCTCAAGATCAAGGTTCCGCCCGACATGAAGGACCCGTCGATCACGTGTCCGCGTTGCGGGCGCGAGAATCAGATTCCGCGCGCGAAGGTGAACGAGTTCGCCGAAGTGGCGGCCGCCGTCGGCGCGATCGTGGGAACGACGGGTGCAAAGGCCGAGGCGGGGATTCCGATCGCGAAGCCGATCGAAGGCGTTTCCGGCGAGGACGCGCCGCTCGAGTACCATCGCCGCTCGCCCGGCCAGTGGGAGAGCTTCTCGTGCGGCTGCGGGCACCTGTTGCAGCTCTCCCCGAGCTTTTCCGCGACGCAGATGAAGTGCCCCAACTGCGGCCGCATCACGCGGATCGCCTGAGCGCCGCCAGCAGCGCCTCGAGCTAGTCGAAATTGGCGCCTTTGTCTTTGTCCTGATCCTTGTCCTTGTTTTTATCTTTGTCCTTGTCCTTGTCTTTTCCCCAGTCCCAGTCCGAACTGTGTTTCGACTCCGACCGCCACTTCTTGTTCAATTCCTTCCAGCGGGGATCCGCGCGTAGCGGGTCGAGGTCGTCGTCCCAGCGGGCGCGCCCGGCGAGGTTCATCCCCGCGTCGTCGGCGCGCTTGAGATAGCCAAACGAGGCATCGATGTCGCCGGTCTGCGCCGTCGAGCATGCGAGGTTGTACAGCGTCGTTGGCTTCTGGTAGCCGAGATCGAGCGCCTTTTTGAACGACCCGATGCTTTTGTCCGCGTCGCCGGCTTCGAGTTGCGCGTAACCGAGGTTGAACCACGCGCGGCCGATCTCCGGATGGTCGGATGCGACTTTTTCAAAACGGGGAAGCGCCTTGCGCCAGTGCCGCTCGTCATCCTTACCCGACCACGACCAGGAACCACCGTACAGGGTCAGGTCATCGGCAAGGTCCTGCAGCTTATCGAATCGGCCGTCCTTGTGCAGCGACGCCAGGTCCGGATCGTCGGCCATGTGATCGGCGTTGACGGTGCCGGTGGTGATCGCCTTCTCGAGCAATTTGAACGCGGAGTCCTTGTTGCCGCGAATCGCTTCGACGCACGCCTGATTGTAGATGGCGTCGGTGTCGTGACTCACCTGGTACTCGCGATCGAACGCGGACATCGCGCGGTCGTAGTCGCCGGAGCGCATGAGGTCGATGCCGACCGAGTTCCAGTCGCCGTCGTCGACGTCCTTGCGGGCCGCCAGCCGGTCGTAATCGCGCCCGGCCGCGCGGCGATCCTGCTGCGCGGTGTCGGAGTTCATCACGGTGTCGAGCAGCTTCTTGAATTTCGGGTCGCCGCGGAGCGAGTTCAGGTCCTCGTCCTTCGCGTACATCTCGGGTTCGTCGAAGCCCTCGTCGAACGCGCGCTCGAGGGCGTCGATCGCCTTACCCGACTGGTTGGCGAGCGCGTAGGAGCAGCCCGCGTTGTACAGCGCGGTGGCACGGTTGTAATCGAGGCGGGCCGCTTCCTCGTAGGCTTCGGCCGCCCGATCGAAGTGCTTGGAGTCGTAGAGTTCGTGCGCGCGCTGGTACGCGTCCCGACCGGAGTCATTCCGGTTCTTGGCGACTTCGTACCGATACTGGTATTGCGTCGCGGTGTCGGTGCGCTGTTCCACGGCCGCGCGTGTCTCCGCCGCCTTCTCGGTCTGGACGAGTTCCTGCGTCGCGGTGTCCGTCTGCGGCACCGGCGACGGGGTGGACGACAAACCGTTCATCGCGAGGACCTCGACGGGACTCAACTGCGCCGACGTTACCGCGGTTGGCTGCAGCACGGCGATCACGCCGAACAATGCCAGCGCGACGCACGCCGCGCACGACCGTGCGCGCCGCGACATGGCGGGTCGCGGGCCGACCGACGAGAGGATCGACGTCACGCGTCGTTCCAGCGTCGAGCGCGTCGCGAAGGCGAGCGTCGAGCCCGGGAGCGGGTCGCGGACCATCGACATACGCGCGATCGATACCAGGTGCCCGGCGTAGTCAGATCCGCGAACACCGCTCGCGAGGACGATGTCGTCGCAGGCGCGTTCCGACTCGCGCCTGACGTGACGGGAAAGCACCCATGCGAGCGGATGGAACCAGAGAATCGCGGTCACGACTTGCGCCACGACTACCCACAGGGCGTCGCGCCGGCGTACGTGCGCCAGCTCATGAAGAAGCACGACCGACAGGCGGTCACGCGACCACTCGGTCGCGGATTCGGGAAGGACAACCCGCGGACGCAGCACCCCGACGGCCACCGGAATGGCGACGTCGGGCGACACCGCGACGTCGACCGTGCGGGCCAGTCTCAGCACACGATGGGCCCGGGCGCTCTCGAGCATCAGACGTTCCTCGCTCACCGCGCGCGCGCGTCGCGTGTATCGACGCGCCCCGATGGCGGCCACGCGAAGGTGAAGCAGTAACGCGATCATGACGTTGAGCCACAGCAGAAACGCAACGCGCTTCCAGTCCACGGCAGCCGCCGCCGAACCGTGCGCAAGGGGAGACGGGGTCCCGGCCGCCGGCTCCGGCGCGTCAATGGGCGCCGGCCGAACCGGCGCAAGCGACCGTTGTTCGGAGCGACGCGTCGAGGGATCGATCGCCGAATGTGAACGGCCGGTTGTGCTGCGCGTGTCCATCACCCCAACCGAGGACGCGCGCAGCACGGGGAGCGACCACGAGGGAAGCATCCCCGACGCAACCGGCAGGAGCGCGAGAGCGACCAGACTGGTCATGGCCACCAGATGCCGCAGCGCGGGCCGCGCGGTGCGCGCGATCGCCAGATACGCGCAAGCGATGCCTGCAAGCACCGTGACGCGGGCGAGCCACCATCCGAGGGATGCGAGCGGGACCGAATGCGACAGCGATGAGAGACTGAGAATCGGGGCCATGATTATCGTCCTTCCTTACGCGCGCGCTCGATCAGCGCGGCCAGTCGATCCAGATCGTCGTCGGTCAGGTCGGCGCCCGGCGTTTCCAGGAGAGCCATCGCGGCGCCCGCCGCCGACCCGTCGAAAAATGTGTTCAGAAGGTGGTCCACCGCGCTGCGCCGCGCCTTTTTGGGGTCGAGGGTCGGGCGGTAGATGTAACGTTTGCCATCGTGTTCGTGTTTGAGCAGTCCCTTGTCCTCCAGCACCCGGAGGGTGGCGCGCACCGCGGAATAGCTGGGCGGGGACGGGATCCGCAGGTGCACCTCGCCCGCGCTTGCGCTACCCAGGCGGTAGAGGACATCCATGATCTCGCGTTCACGACGACTCAATGTACGCAGGCGTTTCATCGGCGGTTTCCTTTGGACACGGGATTTTTCGACTTAGTGCTGAATTTCTAGCATATGCTGCAAAACTAGCAGTGAGGCGATCGGTCGTCAACCGCCTTTTTTGAATGCCCGCCGATCCTGTTGTGTCTGGATCCGCCGCAAAGACGCCCCCGTCGGCCGAAACTCTAAATATGCCTTTACTTTCCGCCCCCGGCAGGGTATTCTCCCCTCGACCTACCTCAACGCCCCAGGACGACTTCGTCGAGCTCCCTCTTCAATAGAGTCGCTTAACTTTGAGATTCCTTAGACGGCGAGGCGGTGTCGGTTCGACGCCTTTGTCGAATCATTCGTGGAGCGCAACGGACGCCCGGAACTTGCCGGAGATCCAGCGCGCTTCTGTTGAGCCGGACATCCGGCATTTTGGAGACCAATGACGATGAAAAAGATCTATGTGGGCAACCTGCCCTTCAGTGCGACCGAGTCCGAAGTCAGAGCCCTTTTTGGTAAGCACGGCAACGTGCAGTCCGTCTCGTTGATCAACGATCGCGAGACCGGTCGTCCGCGCGGCTTCGGCTTCGTGGAGATCGAGGACAGCGGCCTGGCCCCGGCACTCAAGGCCCTCGACGGCTACGAGATGGACGGACGCGCCCTGAAAGTCAACGAAGCGCAGGACAAACCCCGCAATGGCGGTGGTGGCGGCAGCCGCTGGTAGGCTTTGGCCTGCCCAATCGCTGCATCACGAAGGCCTCGCCGTCGCAAGACGGCGGGGCCTTTTTCCTTGCCTGGCGCGTAGTTCCGCATGCGCATGTCGGATTGTCCGGCGAACATTGCGAACGATCGCGTCACTTTGTTATCTTTCAAATGACCGCAAATGACCGGCCGCAACGACCCGACTCCAACCTTCCATATCATCATGAAAACCAGCTTTGAAATTTCGCGCGATGTGCCGCTCGAGCACATGCGCACGTACATGAAACAACTCAATCTCACCGACGACGATTTCGATTTCTACGGAAAGTTTACGGGCAAGATTCGCCTCGACTGGCTCGAACGGATGCGTGACCGCCCGGACGGAAAGCTCATCCTCGTCACCGCGATGACGCCGACGAGCCGGGGCGAAGGCAAGACGCTCACCACGGTCGGCCTCGGACAGGCCCTCGGCAAGCTCGGACTGCGCGGAATGATCGCGCTCCGCGAACCGTCGCTCGGGCCGGTCTTCGGCATGAAGGGCGGCGCAACCGGGGGCGGGTACGCGCAGGTGATTCCGATGGAGGATATCAACCTCCATTTCAACGGCGACATCCACGCCATCAC
>CAVXFV010000011.1:0-28465 GCA_963761125.1 Candidatus Latescibacterota bacterium | reverse complement strand
ACGCATTCCGAAGGCCACTCCGACGCGTCGGGTGACCCCGCGTTCGATCGTGGCGCGAAACTCGACAGTATGGACGGCGTGCTCTACGACGGCGCCGCCGTCCGGATCATCGCGCGCGCGCCGTTTATGCGCGACGCCAAGTCGATGCAGATGTCGTTCTCGCCCGAAATCCGCGCGTCCGACATGAAGAACGACGTCGAGTTCCTCGCCTCCGACGAACTCGAGGGACGCATGACCGGGTCGCCCGGCGAAAAGAAAGCGCGCGACTACATCGAGAAGCGTTTCAAGGATATCGGTTTGAAGCCGCTCGGCGAGGACGGTTACTTCCAGCCGTTTCCGTTCACGTCGGGCGTCAAGCTGGTCAAGGACAAGAACACGTTGAGCGTCACCGTGGGCGGCGAAACGCGCACGCTCGCGGTCGACAAGGATTTCCGGCCGCTGTCGTACAGCGAGAACGCCACCGTCGACGGCCCCCTGGCGTTCGTCGGCTACGGTCTGGTGTCGCCGAACGCCGGCGAACACGCCTACGACGCCTACGGCGGCTTCGACGTCAAAGACAAGATCGTGGTCGCGCTGAACTACGTGCCCGAGGGCGTGGACATGGACCGCCGCATGGAGCTCAACATGTACAGCGGCGGTCGCTACAAGGCGATGATCGCGCGCGAGCGCGGCGCAAAGGCGCTGCTGCTGGTCACCGGGCCGACGTCGCCCAACGCGGGCGCGCTCCTGCCGCTCGGCTTCGACCAGTCGCTCGCCGGTTCCGGCATTCCCGTGATCTCGATCTCGGGTGACGTCGCCGAGTTTCTGTTCAAGGGCCGCGAGAAGACGCTCAACGACGTGCAGAGCCAGCTCGACATCGAGAATCCGCACGCCGAAGGGACCTTCGATCTCACCGGGGCGACGGCGGCGGCGGCGACCGACATCGAGCGCGAGACCGACACCGGCCGCAACGTGATCGGTTACCTGCCCGCGTCCAAGGACGACAAGGACGCGCCCGTCATCATGATCGGCGCGCACTACGACCACCTGGGTCACGGCGAGAGCGGTTCGCTGGCGCACAAAGGCGAAGAAGGCCAGATCCACAACGGCGCCGACGACAACGCGTCCGGCACGTCCACGGTGATGGAACTGGCCGCCGCACTGGCCGACGAACACCGCCAACACCCCGAGAAGTTTCCGTACGGTATCGTGTTCGCGACGTGGTCAGGCGAGGAACTCGGCATCATCGGATCCAACTACTACGCCGGCCATCCCACGATTCCGCTGGAACGGGTCGTCGCGTACGTCAACTTCGACATGGTCGGGCGGCTCAAGGACAACACGCTGATGCTCCAGGGCATCGGGTCGTCGCCCGCGTGGAAGGGATTGATCGAGAAGCGCAACGTCGCCGCGGGCTTCAACGTCAAGCTGCAGGAAGATCCGTACCTGCCGACCGACGTCACCGCGTTCTATCCCAAGCACATCCCGGTGATGGAAGTCTTCACCGGCAGCCACGAGGATTACCACCGCCCCACCGACGACGCCGACAAGCTCAACTACGACGGCATGGAGCGCATCGCGAAATTCACCAAAGGCATCGTCGAAGACATGATGGCCAAAGGCGAACGCCCCGAATACGCCGAGGTGGAGCGTTCCAAGGAGCAGAACGGATCGCGCGCCGCGATGCGCATCTTCCTGGGGACGATCCCCGACTACTCCGAGGGTGAGATCGAAGGCGTGAAGCTCTCGGGTGTGCGTGGCGGTGGGCCGGCCGACAAGGCGGGGATGAAGGGCGGCGACGTGATCGTCGAGTGCGCCGGCAAGGAAATCAAGAATATCTATGACTACACGTACGCGCTGGACGCGCTCAAAGTGGGCGTCGCGGTACCGATCGTCGTCGTGCGCGACGGCAAGCGCGTGACGCTGTCCGTGACGCCGGAGGCGCGTCAGTAAGTCTTTCGTCCGGATCAGGAGGAATCATGCTTCGTCATGTCGCAATTCGATCGCTTCGCCTCGTTATTGTCGCCGTGTTCACGGGCATCCTCGCGTGGTCGTGCTCGACCGTGCCCATCAGCGGCCGTCAACAGCTGAATCTGGTATCCGATTCCGAAATCCTTCCGCTGGCGGCCGCGCAATACGACACGTTCCTGATGGAAAATAAGCTCTCGACCGACGCGCAGAAGACCGAAATGATCCGGCGTGTCGGTGGACGCATTCAGGGCGCTGTGGAGAGCTATCTCCGACAGAACAACAACCTCCAACAGATCGCCGGCTACAACTGGGAATTCAATCTGATCCAAAGCGACGAAGTCAACGCGTGGTGCATGCCGGGCGGCAAGGTCGTGGTCTACACCGGCCTTCTGCCCATCACCCAGGACGAGGCCGGGGTTGCGGTGGTGATGGGTCACGAAATCGCCCACGCCGTGGCCAAGCATGGATCGGAACGCATGAGTCAGGGGCTGTTGGAACAATTCGGTGGCGCGGCGCTGTCCGCGGCGCTCGCCAGCGAGCCCGCCGCCACGCAACAACTCGCGATGACGGCGTTTGGGGTGGGCACGCAGCTCGGTGTGTTGCTGCCGTTCAGCCGGACGCAGGAGAGCGAGGCCGACCACCTCGGGTTGATCTTCATGGCGATCGCCGGGTACGACCCGCACGCGGCGGTCTCTCTCTGGGAACGCATGGCGGCGCAGGGCGGTCAGAAACCTCCCGAGTTCCTGAGCACGCATCCGGCCGACGCCACGCGCATCGCGGCAATCAAGAAGCTGATGCCGGAGGCGATGAAGTACTACAAGCCGGCGGCGAAGTAGTCACCGCGACTGGTCGTATTCCCAGCGCTCGAGGGCGCGGGCGGCGGCGTCACGACGGGTGATTCCCGGGGTCTTGTTCTCTTCGAATTCGATGAGCGAGGCGGCGCGGGCGCGGCCGACGCGCGACGCGAGATGCCGTTCGGCGCGGCTGGCGCGGGGTTTTTGCGATGAACGGGCGATCAGGGCAGCGGCCACGGCCGCGATCGCGGCGATGAGAAGTACAAACCTCATGGGACGACTATGGCCGATCGCCGTCCGGCTTTCTAGTTCTTGTCTTCCTGATGCTTCAGCTTATTCGCGATCCACACCGTCCGGTACACCGCCGTGTACAGGCTGGTGGCGGCGATCAGACCGACGCCGATGATCAGCACGCGTCCCGGCGGGCTGATGCAGCGCGCCAGACAGCGACCGATCCATCAGGCACAAGAGGCACAGGAGCACGAGGCGCTCGCCGCGCTGCATGAGGCCGCCGGTGCAGTTGATGCCCAGCGACTCGCCGCGCGCGCGCGCGTAGCTCACCAGCAGCGATCCCGAGAGGGCCGCGATCGTGACCACCACGGCGGTCCCGCTGTGCTCGAAATTCTGCATATAGAAGACGGCGAGCCCGGCGAAGATGAACACTTCGATGAAACGGTCCAGCGTGCTGTCGATGAAGTCGCCGTAGAGCGAGGTCTTCCCCGTGGCGCGCGAAACGCGGCCGTCCATGATATCCGCGATGCCGCTCAAGGCGATCGCCCAGCCGGCCAGTTCGAGGTGCCCGAAGGCGATCAACACGCCGCTGCCCGCGCCCAGCACGAGCCCGACCCAGTTGTAGAAGTCGGCGGTGAGTCCGAAGCGTACGGAGAAGCTCGTGATCGGGGTCATCACCCACATGAACCAGTGCAGCACGAAGTCCGCGCGCCCGCGAGGAGCTGCGCGCTCTTGCTCTGCGCGTCGGCGTCGTGACGCCGGCCCGCGAAGCCGTAGACGAACATCGAGCCGAATGCGGCCAGAATCACGGAAATGAAAATCTGCGTCGCCATGGCGTCGAGTGTCCTCCAGATTGGGCGGCGTGTCTAGACGGAGAGTGAGCGGCCCTGCGCGGACGATTCGTAGGCGCGGGCGATGAGTCGCGTGACCATCAGGGCTTCGTCGAGGGGCTCGGTGCCGAGGTCGCGGTCGCGCACGCGCTCGGCGAAGCGTCGGAAGAGCGGCGAATACCACCCGGAGTGCGCCGAGTCGCGGCTGATGCCGTCGGCGAAGTGGACGTCTTCGACGCCCGCGTCGGTAATGATGGCGATGCGCTGGTCGTCGCCGACGATCTCGCCCCGTTCACCGACGAAGCGGAAGCGCACCTCGCGGTGTCGCGCCGCCCACGTCAGCCGGACGCTGACCAGTTGCTCGTCGAACTCGAGCGTGACGTACGCGGTGTCTTCCACGCCGTAGTCGAAATGCCGCAGCGTGCGCACGGTCGCGTGAACGGTGCGCGGCGTTCCGAACACCGACATGAACTGATAGAGAATATGCGCGCCGTGGTCCACCAGGATGCCGCCACCCGCGAGCAACGGATCGGTGCGCCACGCCGGCTGCCAGTGCGGATTGCCGGGATTGGCTTCCATGCGCATCACATCGTACTCGGCCAGATGGACGCGACCCAGCCGCGGCAAGAGCGCGCGCACGGCCGCCCATTGCGGCGAATAATGATACTGGTGGCACGGCTGAAACACGACGTGCGCATCCCGTACGACTTGCGCGATGGCTTCGGCGTCGAGGACGCTGGGCGCCAGCGGCTTCTCGCAGATCACGTGGTGGCCGCGCGCCGCGGCCGCGCTCACCATCGCGCGGTGCGTCGACGGCGGCGTGCAGATGTCGCAGAAGTCGAGTTCTTCGCGTTCCAGGAGGTCTCGATGCGATCGTACGCGCGCGCCGATGGAAAGCTGGCCTGCGCGAGGTCCAGGTTCTGGTGCGACAGGTCGGCGATGGCGACGATCTCCACCTCGTCGCGCAGGCGCTCGTCCCCCAGCCACTGCGGCACGTGACCGCGCAGCGCGATGTTGCCCGCTCCGAGGAGCGCGCCGCGGAGTTTCATCGCCAGTCTCCCTCGCGCTCGAGCTCTGCGAACGATTCGTCGAGGATGCCCATGGCGATTTCGGCGGACTCGCGGTCGATGAGAGCGCCGGGTTGATGCGGAAGTGCGGGTTGTAGACCATGCTGATCATGCCGCGGCCGAGTCCCATCTTGAACAGGCGTACGCATGTCTTCTTGTCACAGCGGCTCGCGCGTCGCGCGGTCCTTGACCAGTTCGATGCCGATCATCAGTCCCTTGCCGCGCACGTCGCCGATGAACTCGTAGCGGTCCTTCATCGCGCGTCAGCTCGCCGAGCATCCACTCGCCGATCGCGGCCGCGTTTTCGACCAGATGATCCTCTTCGATGACGGACACCGACGCGAACATCGCGGCCGCCGCCATCGGATTGCCGCCGTAGCTCGAACTCGACCCCGAGGGATTGCCCCACGGCGCGGCCTGCGGTGATCTCGGTCGGTCGAGACCAGTCCCGACACCGGGAAACCGGAGCCGACGCCCTTGCCGATCGTCATGACGTCGGGCGTGACGTTCGGTGTGTTCGCTGCCGAACCATTTTGCCGGTGCGGCCGAAGCCGGTGATCATCTCGTCGGCGATCAACAGCGCGTCGTTTTCGTGCGCGATCTCTTTGATCGCGGGCAGGAACTCCGGCGGCGGAATCACGTTGCCGGCCGTGCCCTGCATCGGTTCCACCAGAATCGCGGCCAGCGCACCGGTCGTGGAATTGCGGATGGTCTTGCGCGCGAACTCGACGCACTCCATGCCGCACGACGGATACGAGAGCGCCAGCGGACAGCGGTAGCAGTCGGCGTAGGGCGTGTGGTACGTGCCCGGCATCGACGGGCCCAGTCCGTGTTTGGTCGTGTCGCCGATCAAGGACAGCGTTCCCGCGGTCTTGCCGTGAAAGCCGCCCCAGAACGAGAGGAACTCGTACTTCTTCGTGTACGACTTGGCCAGGCGCATCGCGGCTTCCACCGCTTCGGCGCCCGACGAATAGAGCTGGATCTTGTCGAGACCTTTCGGCGCGTGCGACGCGATTTTCTCCAGCGCTTCGACACGGTGCGGCGTGGTGAACGATCCCACGGTCACGTGGTCGATCTGATCTTTGAGAATCTCGCGGTAACGCGGGTGCGCGTGGCCGATGGCGTTGACACAGACGCCGGCGGCGAGATCGAGGAACCGATTCCCGTCGACGTCTTCGATGATCGAGCCTTCCGCGCGCGCGACGGCGATTCCCGACAGGGTCGCGATGGATTGCACGCCGGGTGCGAGATGATGCGATTCTTTTTCGAGGAGAGCGCGGCTCCGGGGACCCGGGAGATCGGTGACCACGCTCGGGGCGGCGGACGTGCCTCTAAACAGAGACGGTTCCATTGTTGTGTTTTCTGCCTTTTCTTGTTGGTGAGCGGCGATGGAGTGTACCAAGAATCGTCCCCACGGGCAATGTCGCCGGGCGACCCGGCCGGGAAATCCCGGGGCGCGCTCCAGGCGTAACCGGGGCGTGGCAGCTACCTTAGCAGCACGATCCGCCGTCTCGCGGAGACCACGCCTCCGACGGTCAGTCGTGAGAAGTACACGCCCGCGGGCAGGAGGTTCCCGTGGGCATCGCGACCGTCCCAGGTCGCGGGGTGTTCTCCGGCGTCCAGGACGCCATCGATGACGCGAGCAACGCGCCGGCCGGTGACGTCGAAGATATCGAGCGTTGCATGTCCCGCCGTGGGGAGCGTCACCGTCATCACGGTGCTCGTGTGGAATGGATTGGGGTACGCGGCGCCCAGCGAACCACGGGAGCGGCGCCGGCGTTTCCACCGCGGTGTTCGACTCGGTGAATCCGTAGACGGTGCCGTCGAAGGAGGCCAGATAGAGTTCGCCGTCGCCATCTTCTCCGATCCCGGCCACCGACCCGAATCCCGGCGTGGCGATCAGAACCTCGCGCACGGGTGGGTTCACTCCATCATAGGAGAGCGCCCACACCCGCCCCACGATGTAGTCCGAGAACACGTACTTGCCGACAAGGCTCGGGACGCGCGTCCCGTGATAGACAGTCCCGCCCGTGATCGATGCCGCGCCCCCGTTGTGCGAGTACTCGTCGAGCGGCGGCACGAGGTCGAGCCCGGCGGTGTCGCAGACCGACGGGGCGTAGCAGAGCGTTCCTTCCATGCGCGGCCAGCCGTAGTTTCGTCCCGGCTGAATGAGGTCGATCTCTTCGTAGGTGTCCTGACCGACGTCCGCCAGCCAGATCGTGCCCGTCGCCGTATCGAACGCGTAGCGCCAGGGGTTGCGAAATCCGTAGGCGTAGATTTCTTCGCGGAAACCACTCGCGTTGCCCGCGAACGGATTGTCGGGCGGAATGCCGTAGGCGAGACCGTTCGCCGGGTGGTCGACGTCGATGCGCAGCAGCTTGCCGTGGAGGCTGGTGAGGTCCTGGCTGTGGGCCGACGTGCCGTCGTCGCCGAGCGACAGATAGAGATCGCCGTCGGGTCCGAAGCGCACGCAACCGCCGTTGTGGTGCAAAAACGCCTTCGGAATCTGCAGGATGCGGACTTCGCTCTGCCTGTCGGCGACGTTGGGGCTCGCACTCGCGGTGAAACGCGCGAGCACCGTCCGCCGCGGCGACTCGATGGTGTAGGTCACGTAGAAGTAGCCGTTGTTCGCGTAGTCGGGATGAAACGCGAGTCCCAGGAGGCCGCCTTCGGTCTGCGTCGTCACCGAATCGGCGATGTCGAGGAAGCATCGTGCGCTGCGTCACCGAGACGTCGTTCTGGAATTCCCAGATGCGCCCCGGACGCTCGACCACGAACAACCGGTGCGTCCCGTCGCGCGGATCTTCCACGGCGAGCGGCCGGTCGAAGGCCGGCAGATTGGGAAAGGCGTCCGAGACGTAGGCTGCACGCACGGCGCCGATCGGCACCAGCGCCATCACCGTCACCATGCACAGCATGCGTCTCATACGTCCAAGAGTGGCTCCATGATACCACGAGCCGCGGCCCGACCTCTTGCAATTCGTATCACGTCCACCATCGGGGGTGGGACGCGCTCGGGCGCCGATCGCGATCTGGCCCCGCTGGGCAATGTGTCGCCGATCATCCGGCAAGTGCCCGGCCCGCCGGGCGCACGGCAACACTCCCATTGACGGCTACCGGGCAGGTACGCTATACAGTAATCACCTACCGCGGGAGCATTCCGCCAAGATTGGGGGGAGACCAATCATGTTATCTCTTGTCCGAAAGCATTTTCTCTTCCTCGCCACGCTCGCGACGCTGATCACGGTCGCTGCCTCACCTGCAACTCCTGCCACTCGAAGCAAGGACGTTCATAACTCCGATGCTGGTTTGTGGCAGGACAAGACGTTTTCCCTGGATTCCGACTTGCATCTGGGGAACGAGACCGGTGCGGACTATGAGGTCTTCGGTCGTATCATGGACATCGCAATCAACTCGGCGGGACACATCCTTGTGCTCGACAACAGCTGCTTCTGCGTCCGTGAGTTTGATGAGGATGGCAGATATGTTCGTTCCATGGGCCGTCAGGGCGAAGGCCCTGGCGAATTTTCTTTCCCGAGTGCATTGGCAATAGATCGATCAGATCGTGTGTACGTTGCCGATGCTGGCGGCCGCGTCGATGTGTTCGACTCCTCCGGAGCATATCTTACTCAGTTCAAACATGTGCACCCGGGCAACATCATCCGTGCGATTCGCGTGGCCCCCAATGGGACTATCTTCGTGTCATGCTTCGAACCGGTCGACCAACAAATTATTCATGAGTACGACAGTTCGTACCACTTCATGCGGTCATTCTGTGATTCGTACGCGATCGGACAGGATTTGGATGTGCGCATTGAAGGCGTGTTCGCCGGCGGTCCCATTGATATTGGGCCGGATAGCAATATCTACTTCTCACAGATGCTGCCCTACGAAATCACAAAGTATTCTCCAGACGGGGTACAGCTCATGACCATCTATCGTGACAATAGTTTTGTTTCCGAACCTGGCGTGATACGCGGGAAAGACGGAATGACGATCACCGCGCCAACGGGGTCGGTGTCGATTGTCCTTCTAAGTGATGGCAAATTCTTGAATGTCGTGAAGAAGCCGCCCGTTCCAGAGCCGCCAGCAGTGACAATCCTCGACCTGTTTGACAAGAATGGCAAGTTGCTGACATCGCGACGCCTGGAACGCGACATGAATATTAAATGCCGTGACGCAGCAGATCGTTTGTATTCGATCGAAATGGATAATGTACCGAGCGTTGTTCGTTATCGAACTGACCTGTAGACACCGAAAGTCCAAAGGAGGGCGATCATGAAATACTTTGTTCTTTTTAGTGTTGTGTTTGCCCTTAGCGCCGCCGATCTCGTGAGTGCGCAGACGGAGTAGGCAGTGTTGTTCAATCTCTTGACGAAAACGGCCATGAAATCACGGCGCGGGTGGCAAGAACGTTCAAGTCCATCGAGTGTGGTTATTATGTCATTAACGGAACGCTCCGCGTAACCGGTACACACCCGTTTTTTGTTGATGGGCAGTGGGTAAAAGCGGCGCAGCTCAAGGTTGGTGATGAGTTGGTCGGTGTCGATGGACCGGTCGCAATAGCATCACTCACAAAGATGGATGGCGTGATGAGGGCTTATAACATTAGTGTTGATGGTTCACACACTTTCCTAGCGGGCGGCGTCCTGGTTCACAACAAGGGACCGAACCCGAATAACTGATCCGTTCCTTCCGCTTAGTACCGAAAAGGGGCGAGACTTGGTCTTGCCTTCTCCGATTCCCGGTTCTGTCGCCGTTTCGGATCACGGCGCCTGCGGCCGGAATGGTCGCGTCTCGAGTTCCCCGTCGTTCACGATGACGGCGGTGGCCTGCGGGATCGGAACCCACGCCGCCGCACCCTGTCCGATCGTCTCCGACACCACGGCGCGCGCGTGCGTCGAAAAGCGCCCGCGCAACGCTGGGTTCAACTTGTAGAGATCCTCCATGTCGCGCGAGTGGTACAGCGTGGGCGCGTCGTTGTCGGATGCGTAGCGCACCGCGCAGATCGACCGGCCGTCGCTGACACCGAGCGTCATCCACAGCGGCTGGTCGACGCCGTGGCGGCGGGCCGTCGCTTCCACGAAACCGGCCATGCGCTCCAGACCGCCGATCGGGTCGCTCTCGAGGCCGAAGGTGAGCGCCAGATAGAACATCAGCTCCGAGTCGGTCGTGCCGATAATCTCGTTGAACAACGTCTCGTCCACGCCGATGGCGAGGTCGCGCCGGAACTTCTCGATCTCGAGAATCTCTCCGTTATGCACGAACAGCCAGTGACCATGGCGGAACGGGTGGCAGTTGGTCTCCTGAACCGTCGCCAGCGACGTCGCGCGCACGTGCGCCAGAAACAGTGGCGACTCGATCTGCGCGGCGAGGTCGCGCAGGTTGGCATCGTTCCACGCCGGACGGATGCTGCGAAAGAGGCCGGGCCGCGGGCGCGACCCGTACCAGCCGACGCCGAAACCGTCGCCGTTGGTCGGCGTTTCCGCCGACCGCGAGCGCATACTCTGATCGATGAGGTTGTGTTCACCCTCGAAGAGAAGTTCTTCGAGACGAAGGGGCGCACCCGAAAACGCGAGCCAGCGACACATGATCTGCCTCCTGGGGACACTCTATAGTATCACGAAGCGCCGGGGGGCGTGTTGCCGCCGGCAGTTCGTTTTCAGCGCCCCATCCTGGATTACGGTCGTGGCCGGTACACTCGAATCTCCGCTCCCTGTTCCCCGCGATGCGGGACGGCGACATACAATCGGTCGGCGTCGGGGTCGAACAACGAGGTGCGCGCACCGCGCGCCGTCGGAATTTTTCCGAGCATGGAATACGCGCCGGACGCATCCCGACCGATCACATCGACGACGCCCTCGCCGCAAGAGATGTACACGCGCCCACGGCGCGTGTCCACGTGGATGTCGTCGGCGTCCCCGCCGATGTCGAGACGCGAGATCGCTTTCCCCGTGTTGGTGTCCCTGACCAGCAGGCAGGCCGGTTCGCGGCATCCCACCAGCAGACGGTGGCGTTCCGCGTCCAGGGCCATCGGAAAATTGGAGCGGGCGTTGTGAAGGGCCCACGTCGCGGTCACGGTGCGCGTGGCGCGATTGACGACAGCGACCTGACGGGCCGTCGGAACATTGACGAAGATGCGCACACCGTCGGGGTCGAGCTGGAACGCCTCCGGGTGTCCGGCCAGTTTGATTTCACCGAGCCGTTTCGCATCGGTCGCAGACAGGATGGCGAGCGCCCCGTCGCCGGCCCCCACAAAGACGCACTCGTCGTGTGCGTCGAAGCGCATGTTGTCGGCGTCGTCCAGCGTTGACGTCCGCGCTACTTCGTCGAAGGAAGCACCGTCCAGCAGTCGGCAGGTTCCGTCGCCCCCGCAACTCACGAGAAGTCGCGAGGACTCCGGCAGCCACACCACGTCCTGCGGCTCCGCGAATCCCGCGAGCGAGCGCTGGCGCCGGCCCGCGCGAAGGTCGACGACCTCGACGCTGTTGTTCCCCAGCGCGGCGACGAAGAGCCGCTCGCCGGCGCGATCCAAAGCGAGATGATCGATCCGACCCTCGACCGAGGGCAGGGGAATCGCACGCTCCAAGGTGAGCAGCGAATCGGCGCGCGGCGTCCCGGCCGACGTCATCAGTACGACGAGCGCGACCAGAAACCCGGGAAACACGTCTTTCCTTTTGCCGGCTAACGGCCGGTCAGACCGTGTTTCTGTCCGACCGTCTTGAACGCGGAGAGTGCCCGGTCGAGGTGGGCCTTGGTGTGCGCCGCGGAGATCTGCACGCGGATGCGCGCCTTGCCTTTGGGCACGACGGGATAGCTAGAAGCCGATCACGTAGATGCCCTCGGCCAGCATGTCGCTTCGCCATGTCGGCGCGAGCCGGGCCTCGCCCAGCATGATGGGCACAATGGGGTGCGTGCCCGGCACGATGTCGAAGCCCGCCGCGGTCATCCCGGCGCGGAACCGGCGTGTGTTCGCCTCCAGCCGGTCGCGGAGTTCGGTCGTCTCGTCGAGCAGCCGATACGCCTCGAGCGAGCCCGCGACGATCGGCGGCGCGAGCGTGTTGGAGAACAGGTAGGGCCGCGACCGGTTGCGCAGCAGGTCGACGATCTCCTTGCGTCCCGAGGTGAAGCCGCCGGACGCGCCGCCCAGCGCCTTGCCCAGCGTCGACGTGATCACGTCGACGCGGCCCATGACGCCGCGGAGCTCGGCGCTGCCGCGCCCGGTCTTGCCGACGAAGCCGGTCGCGTGGCTGTCGTCGACCATGACCAGCGGCGTCGTACTGTTCCGGCGAGGTCGCAGATCGCGTCGAGTCGGGCGATGTCGCCGTCCATGCGAGAACACGCCGTCGGTCGCGATCATGCGCATGCGGAACTTCTGCGCTTCCTTGAGGCGCGCCTCGAGGTCGTCCAGGTCGTCGTGCTTGTAGCGCATGGCGCTCGGCCTTGCACAGCCGGACACCGTCGATGATCGACGCGTGGTTGAGCGCGTCGGAGATGATCGCGTCCTCCTCGCCGAGCAGGGTCTCGAACAGCCCGCCGTTCGCGTCGAAGCACGACGAGTAGAGGATCGTGTCCTCGGTGCCGAGGAACGTCGAGATCGCGCGCTCGAGCTCCTTGTGGCGCTCCTGCGTGCCGCAGATGAACCGCACCGACGACAGCCCGTAGCCGCGGTCGTCGAGCGCCTTGTGCGCCGCCGCGATCACGCGCGGGTGCGACGACAGCCCGAGGTAGTTGTTCGCGCAGAAGTTGATGACCTCGCCTCCGGCCACTTTGATGGCCGCGGCCTGCGCGCTCTGAATGACGCGCTCGTCCTTATAGAGCCCAGCCTCGCGAATCCCCGCAAGCTCGGCGTCAAGAATCGGTTTCATCGAGTCGAACATGGAATCACTCCGTCAGGTGAAGAATCAGCCCGGCGCCGAAGGGCGCAGGCCCGATCATACTATCACATGGCTCGGTGTTCGAAGGGTCGTCTTCATATTCACTCCCGCAGCGGGAGCGAATGTAAAGATCGCGGCGCCGGTTACGACCGCGCGACTCGGTCTCGCAATGTGCAGTTCGGTGAATACAGGCCTCACCGAATCGAAACTGCTATTCCATCACTGTGATTCTGGCAGGCTTCCCGGAACCGAACGCGTCCGACCAGATCGTGAACTTCTCCCGCCGATCTCCGGTTACGGCACCCATGACAAGCCCGTGATTGCGAGACGGATTGACGAGGATCTTCTGCGCATATTCGGTAATGTCGATCCGGACCAGACGGTCCGACCCGACGGCGACGGGCCGCGACATGCGGTGACGCGTTGCCACGAACGACTCTCGCGAGACGTCGCCCGTCACCGACGCGTTCAGCATGAAGACTTCGAAAAGCGGCGTCGGGTCGGAAAAGCCCTCCAACGTGTCGACGGAAGCGTCAACGTGAACCTCCAGCCAGGCTTCACGGACGCGCGTGACCCCCGACGGAAGGGCCGCATCGACGGTGTAGTAGGCGCCCTGGCCATCTCGGCCCGCATACGTCGACAGGCTCGAGGACGACAGATCGGTCACGCGGCGGCCGGCATGGGAACTGGACACAATCGTGGTTACCGCAGCCAGGGAGACGCACGCCACCGCCAGCAATTTCATGCTAAGTCCTCCTCTCATTTCAGCAACACGATTTTGCGAGTCTGCGTGAACGACCGCGCGGTCATCTTGACGAAATACACGCCGCTCGCGACCGGTTGCCCACGATCCGTATACCCGTCCCATGTGACCTGGTGAACGCCCGGCGCCCTCGTGTCGTTGACGAGCGTTTTCACCCGACGCCCCGCGACGTCATAGATTGCGATGTCCACTCGCCCGGCCGGGGCCGGTACATCGAAGGACATGGTGGTTGTCGGGTTGAACGGGTTGGGACGACTCGGCCCCAGCGCAAATACTTTTGGAAGCTTCGGTGCCGGATCGTTGCCGGGTGGAATCCGGAAGGTCAGCGACATCTCCTGCGTTTGCGGATCGTCGCAGAGCCAGGGCTTGTTATCGACGGGCCCCCAGAACTTGTTCGCCTTCGGGCCGTGTATCCCCCAGTAGTTGCCTTCCGCGGCAATCGTGATTGTCGAATTCAGGTTCGAAACGTACAACCCGGTGGTGTTTCGGAAGCTGTTCATCCCGATATCGGGTCCTCCGGCGTTGCATGTATCCCCGCCCGAAGTCGCATGCCCGAGATCCGGATTGCCATCGTTCAGCACCGCGACACCCGCACCATTATCGCCGAAAAGCGAGTTTCGAAGGGTCGGGGTCGAGCCGTTGTCACACTTGATTGCGAGCGTATTGTAGGTCACCCGGCTCGTGTCCTGAATGCTGCCCGCGCTGAGATGGTCGAAGTAGACGCCAACCGGACCGTTGCTCACCGTGTCCGAGACCAGCGTGACGAAGCTCGACGCGTCGAGGTACATGCCGGACGTGGTCGAGCTGTCGATCGACGAACTCGTGATCGCGACCAGACTCGAGTCCACCCAGACGCCGATGTCATTGCCGACAAAGCGGCACGCCTGGATAGCGACATCGGCAAAGAACGCCGCGTAAAGGCCATTGGTCGTGCACGCTTCGACGACGGTATGCGTAAGCGCGACCGATGTAGAGTCGATCGCCAACACACCGTAATTCGCGCGTCGAATCGTGCACGTGTCCACGCGGGCGTAGCTCTGGTGACTGATGAGCGCGCCATCGGAAACGTCTTCGATGAGCGTGTTTGCCACAATCAAGCTGTCGGACGGATAGTAGACATCCAGGCCGCGCCACAGGTCGTGAAAATGCGAGGACTCGCATCGAATCATTCCGTCAGTGGAACTCCCGCCGCTGGGCGACGCGAGGATGCCGTAATTGCCGTTGTATGCCTCGATATTGGTGCAGTTGAAATCTCCGTGAACGACCGTGATGGCCGCGCCCACGATGTCGTGAAAGACAGAGTTCGTGACCGTGACGTCGTCGTAGTTCTGGATGCCGCCAATTCCGTCGGAGAACGTGCAACTGTCCACGGTAAGAGGAACAAACGTTCGGATTGCCTGCTCGGCATCGCGGAAGATCGTGTTGTGAAAGACGTTGTTTTCGCTTCCCTCGGCGAGGGTCAGGAGCTCCCAGCTTGAAGCCTGGCCGGTGCTCGAGCGGAACTCGGGCTTCTTCGTCGAACTGCCTTTGCTGATCAACGTGCCTTCCACGGTGATGTCCACATCGTTTCCACCGGTGACGATCACGTCACTCGCCCCGAGCACGAAAAGGCTCTCCTCCGCGGCGACCGTGAAGTCCGAGGTGATGGCAAGGTCAGAGTTCAGGTAGAGCGTCTTCGTGGTATCCCAATCAGCAACCGAGATAGTGAACTCGTCGACGGCGATGTCCTGCGACGCGTTCCGAATGATGACGTGCTTGAGAACGGCAGAACTCCCTGGCCTAAACTCGATGCCAACCCAGTCATCGGCCTGCGGCGCAGAGTCGGTGAAAGATTCGAAAATGATAGGGTCTGAAGACGTCCCGACGGCGTTCAGCGTGCCCTCAACGACGATCTCGACACGCGTCGTGTCAGAACCAGAGTGGTCGTGATCCGGGGCAACTAGGACTAAAGTCCCCGGATCTATCGTGAGGGTCGAATTTGGCGCGATCACCAAGTCCCCGGAGAGATAGTACTTACCATCACGACTTCCAGCGCGCCCCGTCCAAATACCATTCTGGAAAAGCGGCGGCAAGGTATTTTGGGTCCAATTCGACTCGCCATGCAGCGTACCGTGCTCGGTGAGGGATCTATACGCATTCAATTTACCAGCGCCGTACTTTTCGGTTCCAATAGGATCCGACTGCCAGTAGTATTCGGCGCCTCGCCTGATTCGCTCTTTGACTTGATACTGTGTAAGTCCGGGGAATCGCGATCGCACAAGCGCAGCCACGCCTGCCGCTTGTGGTGCAGCAAACGAAGTGCCCTGCTCGGGAATATTTTCTGTTGTCTCGTTGAAGCTGCATGGATATGAGCCAGAACAGAGTGTGTAAGAATCCGCATACATCACGGGAAGTTCGTCGTCGGGCGCAACGACATCCACCTCGTGTTTTCCGGGAGTGTAATTGCTAAAGCTTGCCAATTCGAGAGGGTTTCGGTTCACTGCGCCAATTGACATAACGCTGTCATATTTGGCGGGATAGTTCACGGACGGATCGTCGTTTCCGCTCGCCGCCACAAGCACGCAATCGTTGTTCCTTGTGGCGGTGATCGTGGCCGCCTGCACGAGTGAGTTCTGCGTGGAGCCCCCAAAACTCATGTTTACTACGCGCGCGACCTTTGACAGATGCTCGATAGCGTTCGCCATGTCGGTGGAGGCCTGCGCGCCAGAAAACCGCCCCCAGTAGACCCGGCATCCGTGCGCAACACCAACGACGTCCTTCCCAAATGGTTGCGTGCCGACCTTGAGACCATCTAATTTTCCCGCAGCGATACTTGCCACCCAAACGCCGTGCCGGTCCCAAGATTGTATGTCCCATGAGTTCGGACATGGCCTTGACGGCACGCAGTTCACCATTTGCAATTTCCAACTATGCGGAAAGCCGTGCCAAAAGAGCTTCCTATACTCCGCACCCGCCGTGGTGTCGGCGTCGAACCCGACCAGAAGATTGAATCCGATGATATTTGACTTGTAAGCCCACGGGTTTGTTCCCACGCCGTCACCGTTGTTGTCGATTCCGTCTATATCCGCTGACGATAGAACCCCGGGCGACAAAGAGTCTTCCTCGGTGATCCAATGATAGTTGAAGTCGCTGTGTACCCTCCAGGTGGCTCCCGATGTATCAAACGCTACCCCCGTATCGAAAATCCCGAGCACGAGATTTGAATCTCCCTCCTCGATGGCCCAGGCTTCCGGCATGTCGATGTCACTCTTGTCGCCTTCGTCTGAATTATCAAAGTACCATTGGTTAGCAAACATGGTCGTGTCGCCGGGAGTCATTCGTTTCGTCCCAGCGATTTCCCAGTCCAATATCTCGTCCACTGTCACCGTGTCGAAGTAGGAAAGCGCAGACCAATCAGCGGCTAAGGTCACCGGATCGATGTCTTCACTGTAATCTAGAACGTATGTTCTCTCCAAAGTCCTGCCTGGTTCTGTCGTGTAATAATCAAATGATGGGATGAGCTTCCGCATGCTGGTGGCGCCACAAAGGAAAAACAGTTCATCGATTGGAACGTAGTTGACGGATGGCGGATTCGGAGTCACGTCCGATTGCGTCGGTGTATAGGACTCTGAAAAAGTGATCACGACCCGATTGGCGACGTAGGTCGTGTCCGCCTGCGCGTGGACAACCGGCGCGGAAAGAGAAAGAGACAGAAAGGCTGCCGTGGGTATCGTGAGTAAACGGAGCGACAGATGCTGAGCAACGGAAACCCTGTGCCTCACGTTCCTGACTGCGGATGCTGGAAACATTGCCTTCGACCCTGATATACTGGAACTGGGTACGACTATCGCCTACGCCAGTTTGCAGATTGTGAAAGATTCGGCTGCGCCTGGGTATCATGGCGCTGGCGGCAGCGAGTTGTCAATTTGTCAATGCGAGTTTGAGATTGATGTCAGAGACCCTTTCCCGAACTAAGACATGGTGGTACAATGCAGTCGCTTGCTTGTGTGCGCGGAACGCAGGCTGACCTGCTCGCGGGGACGGGTTCGTATGAAGGCTAGATTGTCACGTGTCGTGTTGTGCGCGGGACTCGGCGCCTGGCTTGGCAACGCCTCCGTCGGGCTCTCCGAGACTCGAACGGAGATTGACCTCGCCCTCGCTCAGGCCCCCGTCACCCTTGTCGGCGCGAATGCGGCCAACGCCAGCGGCTGGGGCTTCGCCAGCGGTGATTTCGATGGCGACGGGTCGCGTGACCTGGCTGTGCTGGGTGCCGGCACGACCGCCGACGATTTTCATCCCCCCTTTGTGACCATACTGTTTGGACCCTGGACGCTATCGGGAAGCGTTGACCTCGCAAACTTCGCCGGAACGGAGGCCACGATCACGGCCGTCTCCGGAGACAACGGTACGTGGGCCAGCATTGCCGCCGGTGATTTCAATGGCGATCACATCGACGATATCGCGCTCGGTGTCCCGACCAACACCCAGGGAACGAACGCCAGCGGGAAAGTCTATGTCGTGTACGGTGGCTCGACGCTGCGGGGTGCCTCGATATCCCTTGCGAATCCAAACGTGGCCACGACGTTTTATGAGCCCGTGCCGGGCAGTGGCGGATGGCTCGGTTATTCGATGGCGACCGGAGATGTGAACAACGATGGATTCGATGAACTCCTGGTGTCCGCCCCGGCGTTCTTTCCGGGAGGGCGGGTCTACGCGTTGTACGGGCAGCAAAGTTTTCCGACGACGGTTCACCTGGATACGCTGTCAACACATGTGACGACGATCGTCGAAGACGACTGGTATCAGGGCTGTGGTTTCGGGCTGGATTGCGCAGACGCAAACGCGGATGGCTTCGACGATATTCTCATCGGAGCCTCGGGCGACGGGATCGAGGTTCCGGGAACGGTCTTCATGGTGATGGGGGCAGAGTCTCTTCCAACGACGTTGGCCGTGTCCGATGCCTCGTCGAGTGCGAGGCGGTTTTTCGGCGAGGGAGCGTACGACAGCTTCGGATGGCGCGTGCGGTTTGCGGATGTCAACGGGGACGGGCGTCTCGATCCTGTCATCGCCGCCCCGTATGCGGATCCCCGGGGCTGCGTCGACTGCGGTGAGATTTATGTGATCTACTGGAGCGATTCGCTCCCCGACACGATGTCGATGTCCAACGCGACCGTGCCGATGACGCGGTTCATCGGTGCCGGGGACTCGCCGTCCTACGGAGAGACGATGACGACGGGTCGCATCAACGCCGATCTGGCCGAGGATCTTGTGATCAAGCGGGAGGCCGACGGCCTGATCCCCGGCGATCGTCGCTCGGTTGTGGTTGCGTACGGCTCCGCGTCGTTGCCCGACACCGTGTTCCTGGATGCCGATTCCACGCTGACCCACATCCTGGCTGAGCAGCCCGGCGACTATCTCGGACTTGGGCTGGCCATTACCGATCTAGACGCTGACGGGCTGGGAGATATGTGTATCGGGGCGCCGTTCGCCAACGTGGCGGGAAAATACGGCGCCGGAAAAGTCCACGTGTTCTACGGGTGTGCCACAACCAGCAGCGTCTCCCCGGGTGCTCCCGCGCTCTCGCGACTTCATGCGTACCCGAACCCGTTCAACCCGGGAACCACGATCGAATACTCCGTCCCGATGACCGCGGATGTGCGCATCGAGATCTTCGACGTGCGGGGGGCCGTCGTGCGCGCCCTGGTGATGGGTCGCGCCCCCGCGGGTCGGCATCGAGTGAGCTGGGATGGACGCGACGACGCGGGCCGGGCGGTGGCCAGTGGTGTTTACTTCTGCAGGTTGGTCGCCGGGTCGTTCACGGACACCAAGAAGCTGACGATTCTGAAGTAGATTGCCTTTTCACCAGCCGACCGGCTACTTCTTCACCAGGAGCGACGGCCAGTTCTGGACGACCGTGATCGTCTGCGGGGGCAGGGTTCTTGCGGGGACGAGCAGCAGGAGCCGTGTGCCCTCGTCGCCGGCGTCGGCGCTGAACGTGTCCTGTGGAAAACGCGCGAGCAGGCGCGGCGGTCCCAGGCGAAACGTCGGGCCGGGCAGCACGTCGGCGCCATAGACCTTATCCGGATCGCTCACGTCCGCGAACAGGAGCACCTTCCCGTGGTGCCACCAGCCCATATTGTATCCGCCGCGCGTCGTCACCTGGTATTTCTCGCCGGCATCCGGGAACGATTGCACGTAGGCCTCGGTGCGCCCCGACTCGTCGGAGTCGTAGGTCATCCAGCGACCGTCGGGCGACACCGCGCCGTGTTCCTCGAAGTACGGCGTCACCAGATACGGCCGCGGTTTTTGGTCTCCGTCGAGCGGAAGGATCCAGATGTCGCGGCGCGTCGCGGCTTCTGTCGCGTGAACACGATCGATCGGCTGTCGGGTGTCCATCCGGAGACCCACTTGAACGCGGGGTCGTTCTCGAGGAACGACTGCGTGGACGCACCGGCGCCGATGGTCTCGATGACGATCTTCGGCGGGCTGCCGTACGTGGAGAAGGTGTGCGCGATGCGCGTCCCGTCCGGCGACCAATGCGCGGCGTCCGCCTGGCCCTCGTCGTAGGTGAGTCGCGTGACCACCCCGCGCTCCAGATCCGCCATCCACAAATCGGACTGGAACATGCTGGCGGCGCGCATCAGCACCGCGCGGTGTTGATCGGGCGACAGCGCGACGTTGATATACCGACCCGGCACCATCGGGACGGTGTCCAGCGTCTTGCCGTTGACATCCGCCCAGACCAGGTGTGCCGCAAACGCCGCGTTGGTCTCATAGGTCAGGGTTCCGTTGGCCGACACGCTGAACGGCGGCGCGCCCGAGTAGTTCGTACCGAGCGGGTGATCACCGAGCGACACGGGTTCGCCGATGACGCGCCCGTTTTTGGCGTCGAACCGGTGGGCGACGATCGCGTCGTCGCGCGCATAGAGCAGGTACCCGGGCTCCGCGTACACCACGCCACTCGCCGCCGTCGTGAGCACGGCGCGGCGTTCCTTTCCGTCCAGCGATCCCAGGTAGATCGTGAACTTCCCGTCGTGCGGGGGAAGTGACGAATACAGGAAGTGGTTCCCGTCGGGCAGGAACTGGGGAAAGCGGTGCGCGGTTTCGGTGGAATCGAGTGTCGTCACCGGCACGCTTTCGCCGCCGTTGGCCGACACTTTGTAGATCGGCCCTTCGGACAACGGTGCGAGCAGGATGGTCCCGTTGCGGTGCCACGTGCCGCCGCGCGGCCCCTTGATCGAACCGATCGTCTCCGGCGTTCCGCCGTCGGCGAAGATCTTCTTGAGTTTGTCCGTGCCGGCGAAGAACGCGATCGAGCGACTGTCCGGCGACCAGAACGGTAGCGACGCATCTTCCGTCCCCGGGAGCGGACGCGCGGCGAGCGATTCCAGCGGGCGAAGCCAGAGCCGGCTGATTCCCGCGGAATCCGTCGCACAGAAGGCCAGCGTGCGACCGTCCGGCGAGATGGCGGATTCGGCGCCGTCGACGACCATGTGGGTGCCCGGCGCTTCTGGGACTTCGAAGCGAACCGGCGGCGGCGTGGACGCGTGCTCGAAGAGCGGACCCGCGAGGCGCGTGACCGCCGCGGTGACCAGAATCAGCGCGACGGCGAGGAGCCACGCGTTCGCGCCCATGCGCACGCCGCGTTTCCCCGATGCGGCCGCCGACGGCGCCGACGATCGCACCGCGATCACGTCTTCGATTTCGATGCGCGCGTCGCCGATGTCGCGCAGGCGGCGCTTGACGTCTTTCTCGAGGCAACGTCGCAAGAGCCCGCGGATACGCGACGGCGTGGACGCGGGCAAGGCGTCCCAGTCCGGTTCGCGTTCGAGGATGCGCGCAATCAAGTCCGAGACCGTGTCGCCCGCGAAGGCCTGGCGGCCGACGAGACATTCGTAGAGCACGCACCCGAACGACCAGATGTCGGTGCGCTTGTCCACCGCGCGACCGCGCGCCTGCTCGGGACTCATGTACGCCGCCGTGCCCAGGATCACGCCCGCCGCCGTGCCCTGGTGCGTGAGTGTGGGCGAGTGCGAGAGGCTGACGTCCGACCCGGACGCCGATCCGGTTCCACTCTTGGCCAGACCGAAGTCGAGCACTTTGACGTCGCCCGCCGGCGTGATCATCACGTTGCCGGGTTTGAGGTCGCGATGGACGACGCCGCTTTCGTGCGCCGTCTCCAGCGCGGCCGCAATCTGCCGCGCGACCTGGAGCGAATCCTCCATGGGAAGCGGCCCGCGGTCGATGCGCTGCGCCAGCGTCTCGCCCTCCACGAATTCGAGGATGAGGTAGCGGTGGCCGTCGACTTCTTCGATGCCGTAGATGCCCGCGATGTGCGGATGGGTCAGCGACGCGAGCAGCTTGGCTTCGCGTTCGAAGCGCGCCAGCCGTTCCGGATCGCGCGCGAACTCCGCCGGCAGCGCCTTGATGGCAACGTCACGCGCCAGCCGCGTGTCCCGCGCCCGGAACACCTCGCCCATCCCCCCGGCCCCAAGCGGCCCCAGGATCTCATACACACCAATTCTGCTACCGGGTGCCAGGGACACCTACCACCGAACGATCAGTTTCGGGTGCTTGCCGATTTTCTTTTCGAAGGTTGCCGGGTCGAAGTCCTGGGCGTCGACGATGGTGTCTTTGCCGCGGTTGAGCATGATGTTCCAGATTTTGTCCTGGATGCCGGTCTCCTTGGTCTCGAGGAGATTCTTGGTGATCTCCCACGTCTCGAAAATGCGCCGCCCGATCACGCTCTGCATGCGGATGCCCTTGACGATGACGCGCTGGAAGTCCTGGATCTTGAAGTCGCCCTGTCGCAGACCGAACAGCACGACGTCGCCGCCGCGGCGCACGGACTGGAGCGCGTTGTTGACCGACGAATTGTAGCCGGCCATCTCCATGGCGACGTCGACGCCGTCGATGCCGCTGAACTTGACGACTTCCTCGATGACTTCGGGGTTCGCCTTCCAGCCGTTGCGTTCGTCTGTCGACGGCGTGAACGAGATCACCTTGTCGGCGCCGAGCTTTTTCGCGAGGTCGGCATTAATCGGATTGGGGTCGACGCCGATGATGCGCGACGCGCCCAGCGCCTTGGCGATCATTATAGTGAACTGCCCGATGGCACCGCAGCCGAAGAGCGCCACGGTCTTGCCGCGCAGGTCCACCGCGGTGCACGCGTGCACGGCGTTCCCGAACGGCTCCTGCACCACGGCGACTTCGCGACGGATCTTGGCGGGGTCGGTGCGCCACAGCACCGTCGCCGGCAGCTTGATGTACTCGGCGAATCCGCCGTCGCGCGAGATGCCGATGATGCGTTCGTCGGTGCAGACGTGCGTCTGACCGATCAGACACTGATGACAGCGGCCGCACACGATGTGCGACTCCGCGGCGACCAGGTCGCCCGGGTGGTAGCCGTAGTGTGCGTAGGCGACGCCGCCGACTTCCACCACTTCGCCCAGCACTTCGTGGCCGATGACGCGCGTCGTCTTGCCCTCGGCCTTGAGCGAATCGTGGATCATGCTCTTGAACGACGTGCGGAACCAGATGCCGGCGTCGGAGCCGCAGAAGCCGGTGTAGAGCACCTTGAGGATCACGGCACTCGCGTCGCGCGGGTCGTCGGGATTGATCGTCGGCTTGGGCACGCGTGCGCGACGGAAACCGCGCGTCTTCTCCCACTTGTCCTTTTCGGAATCGTAGACCAGCGCCCACATCTCCTCGCCCGTGCGGGCGACCGGGCCGCGGTCGGTGCGCGCCGAGCCGGCCGGGCGCGGCGCGGGCGCGCCGGCGCTCGCGGACGTGTGTGCGCGCGCGGTGCGGGAAGCGGGACGGGCGGCCGGAGTTCGTGTTCGCGATCGAGGCGTATTCGCCATTTTAGGTGCGTTCCCTTCGGTTGGTGAATGAGAAATCGTGATTATCCCGCGACGGCGCGGCGCACCGGTTCGATGGAGCGGCCGAAGAGCGTCGCTCCGTGCGCGTTGTCGATCGCGACACGAACCGTGTCGCCGATCTCGATCCCGTCGGCGGGAAGAATCGTGTGTTTGAAATGATCCGTGCGGCCGGAAACAAAGCCGGGGCGTCTGGGTCGGCCTCTTCGACGAGGACCGCGTGCACGCTCCCGATCAGGGTCTTGTTCATCTCGCCGGTGATTTGCTTCTGCATCTCGACCAGCTCGACGATGCGGCGCGTCTTTTCTTCCGGTGCCACGTCGTCGGCGAGTTTGCGGTGCGCGTAGGTGCCGCGCCGCTCCGAGTACTTGAAAATGAACGCCGCGTCGAAGCGGACGTCTTCCAGAAGCCGCACCGTCTCGTCGAATTCCGCCGCGGTCTCGGTGGGAAAGCCCACAATAACGTCGGTCGTGATGGCGACGCCGGGGATCTCGGCGCGCATCGTGTCCACCAGCTCGCGGAAGCTCGCGTTGGTGTACGTGCGCCGCATGAGATCCAGCACGCGGTCGCTGCCCGCCTGCAGCGGCAGGTGGATGTGCTTGCAGAGATTCGGGTGATCCGCGATCGCGCGGATCAGGTCCGACGGAAAGTCTTTGGGGTGCGGCGAGGTGAAGCGCACGCGCTCGACGCCGGGGACGTCGCCCACGCGGCGCATGAGGTCCGCGAAGCGCGTCTCGCCGTGGCGGTACGAATTGACGTTCTGCCCGAGCAACGTCACCTGCTTGTAGCCGTCGCGCACCAGCGCCTGGACTTCGGCCACGACGCCGTCGGCGTCGCGGCTGCGTTCGCGTCCGCGCGTGTACGGCACCACACAGAACGTGCACATGTTGTCGCAGCCGCGCATGACCGCGATCCACGCGTTGACCCCGCCGCTGCGAACCGGGTCGACGCCGGTGTAGGTCTCGGTGGTGGAAAGCGTGAGGGCCGCTTTGTCGAGCGATCGCCGTCGGCACCGTCCCCGATCGTACCGCGCGCGGCGGCGATCAGTTCGGGGAGATGCCGGTACGCATCCGGGCCGGCGACGAAATCCACCTCGTCGTGCCCGTCCAGGAGATCCTGCTTCAGGTTCTGCGCCATGCAGCCCAGGATACCGATGGTCAATTCGCCGTGACGACGCGCCCGCTCGTGCTTGAGCTGCTGCAGTCGCCCGTAGATCTTCAGGTGGGCCCGCTCGCGGATCGCGCACGTGTTGATCAAGACGACGTCGGCGTCGTCGAAACGATCGCTCAAGGCGTGGCCGCGCTGAACGAGGATCGACTTCACCAGTTCCGAGTCGTACTCGTTCATCTGGCAGCCGTACGTTTCGATGTAGACGCGAAGATTCATGGTCGGTTTGTTCCGGCGACGGTTCCGGCGGCGGGACACCCGGCCTCCACCATAGCGCAACGGCGGTATGGCGACCATACCGCCGGGGTCCTTCGCTGTGAACTGGCGTGGAGATAACGCCTTAGCCCTGTCACTATAACACGCGCGGGCCGCCGGGAAAAGCACCGATGGGTGCGTCCCGGCGGCCCGGTCACGGGGAACTGCGGGAGGCGGCGATCCCTTACTTCTGCCCGCCCGCCGACGGCGGCGGCGTGGGTGCCGGCACCATATTAGAGACCGGCGGCAGCGACTTCAGGTACGCGAAGATCGACTTCAGTTCGTCGTCGGACAAGACCGTCATGGCCTGCCACGGCATCGGCGGCAGGATCGGCCGTCCCGAGCCCATGTGCTTTCCGGTCCGGATCGCCTGGACGAAGTTCTCTTCCTTCCAGAGGCCGATGCCGGTCTGATCGTCGGGCGTGAGGTTGGCCGCGTACGAAACGCCCCACGGACCCACGGAGGCGGTCAGATCCGACGCCATCAGGATCCAGTAACCCGGCGTGTACGCGCGCGCATCGATCTCCGGCAGCGGCGATCCGGCCGGGTGACCCGAGAGCGCCTTCGTCATATCGGGCATCGGCCCCTGCGGCCCGAAATTCTTCGGCGTGTGACAATCGCCGCACCCGCCAACTTCCACCAGATGCTTCCCGTTCGCAATCCGATCTTTGGACGCCTGAGCACTGCCGCTCTTCTCGGCCGCGCCCACGGCCGACGCCGCGAGCACCCCCGCGGCAATAACGCAAACACCCAGATACGCTTCATCGCTTCCTCCGTTTCGAACCTCACCCGAGGCTCAAGAATGGCGCGGAATCTATGACAAACGCATGTGGAAAGTCAATGGGCGAACGGGACTCAGTCGCGGCGCGGGAAAACGACGGCATTCGAGCCTCGGCTGAATACTCGCTAGCGTGACACAGATGGAAAATCGTCGCAATCTATCGCGTAGACAGCGCCGTCGTGGTCCGCGCATTTGAATGTCACGTTGCGACTCAACAATATCGGCCCTCCGGGTCAGCCACTTGCCGACGACTTGTCTCTCTCATGTCCGAGGCCCTCCTCAGTAGCCAATGCGTGGCGCGAACAGCGGTGATTCGGGACGGTCTGGCAGAAGTGACGTCGCCGCCACCACAGCAGGAACGCCGCGACGTCGGATGCAGGCCTGGGATGGCGATGACTTCAGCACGGAGAAATCTCCCTGCTGAGCACGACACGGGTCGCCACGGCTGCGGGGGCGTGACAGCACCGGCTCATTGGATCTGTGAACTGTAAATGAGGAGCTAGTCAGGTCGGCTGCGGTTCTCCCCTAGTCCTCGGCGCAAAGAGTACCCGCCATGCCCAACGACCGCCAAGCGGAAGGTTACTTTGCGAAACTGTTCACACGAAAATCAGGAAAAGCAGAAGGGCCACCCCAAGGCAGCCCTTCTGGTCTTACGATCGCGCGACAACGTCTTACTTGAGAATCGTCATCTTCTTCGTGTCTGTGAACGACCCGGCGATGAGCTTGTAGAAGTAGACGCCGCTGGCCACCTGTTGTGCACGGTCTGTGCGGCCGTCCCAGTCGACGTGGTGGATCCCAAGCTGTTGCCGTCCCTTCACCAGGGTCCGAACGAGCGCGCCGCGAACATCATAGATCGAGAGATCGACGTGGGCCGCTTTCTCGATCGAAAACGCGATAGTCGTCGTCGGATTGAACGGATTTGGATAGTTCTGCGCCAACTCGTTCTTGTAGGAAACGGGCTCGTACTCGAGTTGGCGGCCGGACGTGGGCATCCGTAGCGCATTTCCGTCCACACTCATGATGTCCCCCACGACCAACGCAAAATCGTCACCCGACGGTGACAGGGGCGCGTCGCCGTAGACATTGAAGGTCGCCGTCCCAAGATCGATCTGGCTTGATGCGAGGTTCTTGTTCCCGACGACCCCCACAAACACCTGCCTCTGCCCATCGCGGACAACCTGCGCACTGATGGTCTCGCCCTGGAAGTCGGGATTCTGTGACCAGCCGGTGAAGGTGAGGCGGAAGTTATCGCTGTTGATTGAGACCACGGCCAGACGAAACGGCTCGGCGTTGTTCAGAACTACCCGGGCCGCGATCGAGTGTTGCCCACCCAACGGTTGTTTTTCGGTCAAGGTGATATTGACGTCACCCGAACTGGTCGCTGGGGCGGAGAGAGGATGCCCTTGGCCGTTGGGATCACCATGGCCGTAGTGCGCATACCAGTGAGAAAAGTCACCGAGCTCGACCGACGTGTCCGGCAGAACGTAGTCGACCAACGAGGAATACGGTTTTGATTGCACGCAATCGCAAATAGTGGAGGGGTAGTATCCAGCGAAAGCGCCAAAATCGCCAATTCCCACGTAGGCGCGACTTCCCGTGCCCATGACGATGTCGGTGCTCTTGACGTTGATGTGCGCGTAGCCGAGGGGTTGCCCTTGGAGGCTGACCAGGGCAGAGTCGATTCCGCCGCCTCCTAGAGACCTGACCGTAAACGTTGTCCTATAATACCCATTTTCAAACCCGACTGGTGGAAAGGCGGGAGAATACACGGGAGTGGAATCAGCAACGATTACGCCGTCATCCGGATAGAACGCCCGGTCAGGACTAGTCGGCTGGGAAAGCGTTAGCGCATCCATCGGGATTGAACCGACAACATTCGAGCGATCCATTCTGACCTCGATAACGATGAAGTCTCCATCCGCACCTGGACATCCATCCGCAGCGTTTTGGGGCATCTCGAGCATGCTTCCTGTCCCCGTTTTTCGGACCCATGATTCAAGCTGAGTAAATGGCAAGGGCCGGTAAGGAGACACGGGATCCCCTAGGAATGCGTAAGAGCCAAATGTCGGTGTGTATTCAGGTATGGGAGCAAAGTCAGAATAAACACGTCTCATAGCGGCCAGCCACGATTCGGCCATCGCTCTATATGGGTTCCCGAGCACTTCCTCGGCCACGTAGCGTGCTACGACATAGTTTGCGGTTTGAAGCGACCCCCCTGTCGGCCCCGTCCAGGCAACACACCCCTTGGTGATGCCCTTAAGAAATTCGTTACAGATCGCTCCGTCATAACCCCACCCGCCACTCATGCAGCTCGCCGCGATCACGAGGCGACTCAGCGCGTCGTGGTCGAGCATATCGAGCGTCCAGGGATTGGAAACAGTTTCAATGCCACCCGCAAGGAAGAAGTGCGCTGGATCGACCGCGCCAGACACCGAAGACATCATCAAAATCAGCTCTGGTCGGTTGGTGTTGACGAACAAAGCGGTCGCTTCATTTCTGTCATCAACGTCGGGATAGTCGGATTCGTAAATGTCGTGCAATACATAAGGACTTGTGCCAGACGCTGCTCGAATGGCATCTTCCAACCGGTCGACCCATGCGTGCGCAGCGGTGCCGTCTCCTGGCCCCGCGCCGCCGTAGCTGTGATCCAAATCGCCAACAAGAGCCGCAATCCTGTTTTCCGTGGGCGACGAAAGCCACAGCCAATAATCATTGTAATATTCGATGGTGCCTGCCATCTCTTGAACGTCAGTAACGCTAGCTGCCGGCAATCGAGCCACCACAACGTCGGGCACACCGTCGTCGTCGACATCCGCGTAGGGCTGATCGGAAACGTAGTATGGTGTCGAGTGGGCTGTGTTCTCGGGTCCTCTTTCAACATCAGGAACGAGTG
>CAVXFV010000010.1:0-539457 GCA_963761125.1 Candidatus Latescibacterota bacterium | reverse complement strand
CGCTGTCCGGCGTGATCGTGATTCCATTCCTCGACGCCAACGGCAACGGCCGGCTCGATGCCGGCGAAGACGACCCGGCGTTCCTCGCGGTCGCGGCCGGCGCCTCGACGCCGGTCGACATCGCGCTCGTGCTGCCGGTGTCGCCGCTCGGTTCGGCGAACATGGAAATTCGCGCGACCTCCGCGGTCGATCCGATCGCGCCTGCACCGCGCCGCGTTCGCGCCGGCCAGCGACGTGTCTGTCGTGCGCTATGACCACCGTCCCGGTCCCTGTGACTCTATCTCGGCCGCGGCGGGAACCCGCGCGCGCTGCCCGGGCGGCCGACGCTGTCGTCCGACCATCGCTCCCTCGGTGGCCATTGGGCTCACGACCGAATCATGGTCGCACTCAGGAGACAGCGCGACGCTCGAAAACGCGGGCGGCATGGACAGCGTCGACGGGTACGTCGCCAATCCCGCGACTGTCCCGCCCGGTGGAATCGCGGGCCGCGTGCACGGATACCAGCGGCGCCGCGCTGCCGGCGTCGTCGCGACCGGGGCGTTTCGCGATCGGCACGTTCGCGTCGGGAGACGACGCGGCGCATCCGCGTGGTGCTGTCCAGTTCCTCGGGGACGCCGCTGCGTACGACGCTCGGCGACATGTGTTGAGGTTCTGCTCGCTGCGGGAGTCCGAGACCGATTCGACGGTCATGAGCATCACCCGCATTCCAAATGCCGGGTCTTCCCGCGAGCGCCCACCCGACTCCGGCGCGATGTCGTCCTCGCTGGACTAGACGTTCCGCGAGCGGACCGCGTCGCTCGGCGACGTGGCGACGCTCGTGGTGACGGTCACCATCCTCACCGATTCGATCCTCGTCGACGGCGTGCGCGTGGTGGAAGCGGCGCCGCCGTCGCTCGACTTCCTCGGCGGTGGCGCGGGCGTGTCGCTTCGTAACGGCGTTCTCGCCTGGGATGCTGGCGCGCTCGCACCGGGAGGAGCACGCGCACGACGTCGATCAAGTTCGCCGTCAACAGCCGCGAGTCGAAGCTCTGGGGCGCGCGCGCCGGCCATGGCGGGAAGGCGCGGCGGCGCCCGGCGACCGCCCGCAGGCATGACCCGTGGTGGTGGCGGCGATCCGGATCGACAACGAAGAATTCGGCATCGAGGCGTTCGTGCTGGGCGACGTGTGGATCGACAGCAACGGCGACGGCACGCGCGACGCGGACGAACGCGGCGTTGCCGGCGCTCGGTGTATCTCAAGCGGTAGAACACGCGACCACCGACTCGGTGGGCGTGTTCTCGATTCCGCACGTGTTCGAAGGCCGGCGCGCGGTTCACCTCGACGACCGATTACTCCGCGGCGACCTGACCTTTGCCGAACCGCTCTCGGGCCACGTCGACGCGCCGCGCGGAAACGCACCGGCTGCGCACCTGATCGCGCCGGGACACGTGCGCGTCGGGTTCCCGTTGCGCGAGATTCCGCCGGAGCCGATCGCGCGCTCGGTGCTGGTGTCGGCCGCGGAGAAGGTCAGCGTCATCCCGCGCATCTGGCTCTACGGCCAGCTCTCGCTCTCGAGCGCCGAGTTCGGATTCGGGAAGTCGTCGTTGCTCGAGGGGGCCGGCAACCAGCTCACGCCCGCGGCGAGTTTCCTCGAGGACAATCCCGGCTGGCAGGTGCTGGTCGAGGGGAACACCGACAACGTGCCGATTCACACGGCGCAGTTCCCGTCGAACCAGGAACTCTCCGAGGCGCGGGCCAACGCCGTGCGCGATGCGTTGATCGCGATGGGCGTTGCGCCCGAGCGTGTCGTCGCGGTGGGATACGGAGACGCCCGACCGGTCGCGAGCAACTCGACCGTCGACGGTCGACGCCTCAATCGGCGCGTCGACGTGAGCTTCATTCCGCCGGGACATATGGGCGATAGCATCGAGCACTCCGTCGCGGCCGCGGTTCGCGATCTCGACCGTCCCGGATTCGGCGCGCGTGACCGTGTTCTGGTCGTTCTCCACCACCGCCGAGACGGCGCAGCGCGGCGCGCTGCACGTCGATCTCCCCCGCGAATTCGCCGGCGCGGACATCTCCGCGTCGATGCGCGGCGTGCCGCTCGCGAGCGACTCCACCGGTTTCGCGTTCGACTCGTTCTTGCGCGGAACCCCGATCGACTGTCGCGTCTCGTTCGCGGCCGCGGTCACCGACACCGCGCGTATCCACGACATCGCGGCCCGGCTGTCGCTCGCCGATTCCGCCGTGGCGGTGACGGCGATGCGCACCGAGTCCACGCGCCCGGCCGCTGACGCGCGCGTCGCGGTAATTCACGCGCTCGACAATCCGGCGAGCGCCGCGCGCACCACGTCCGCCGACGTCCTCGGCTGGACCGAACTCGTCACCGCGCCACGACTGCCCGCGACCACGGCGACGCCGGCGCCCGCCGTCGCTCTCGCCGACAGTCTGGCGTCGGCGGCGCACACCGGGCCCGTTCGCTTCCTCGATCCCGCCGACGGGACCGTCGTGAGCAACCGCGACCAGGTGAGCGTTCGCGTCCGTCACCCGCTTGGCAGCCGCGTGACGCTTTCGGTCGGCGACGACCCGGTCAGCGAAGAACACGTCGGTCAGCGCACGATCGACGTCGCACACCAGGAAGAGACGACGACGTGGTACGGCGTGCGACTGCGTCCCGGCTGGAACGCACTCCGCGTTACGGGGGCGCTGCTCCACGGCGGGAGCGCCGCCGACAGCATCGGCGTGGCACTCGCGTCGCGACCCGCCGAGATCATCGCGCTCGATGCGCATCCGGTGATTCCGGCCGACGGCCGCACGCCGGCGACGATCCGCTTCGCCGTCCGCGACGGGTTCGGCCTGCCGGTGATGGACGGCTACGTCGTGACGGTGACCGACGGCGCCGACCGCGTGGCACAGGCCGACGCGCGGCCCGACGATCGCGGGGTGCAGGCGCTCACGACCGACGGGCAGGTCAGCCTCACCGTGAAGCCGCGTTCCGAAACCGGTAACGCGACGATCGCGGTCGAGGGGGACGGCATGCGCGCGTCGACCGACGTCGCGTGGATCGCGCCGACGCGCCCGTTCCTCGCGACCGGCATCGTCGACGTGAGCATGGGTGCCAATCACGTGAGCGGCGCCGGCAGCACCGCGGGCGTCGACAACGCCAAAGACGGCTTCGACGTCCAGGCGGAGTCGCGGCTGTTCGCGCAGGGCACCGTGCCGGGCGGCTTCGGCGTCACCGCGCGACTCGACACGAAGAAGCGCTACGACGATCCGCTTCTCAAGCAGCCCGATCCGGAGAAGCAGTACCCGATCTTCGGGGACGCGTCGGAGCTGACCTACGCCGCACCGGCGCGCGGCGGCAACTATCTGTCCGTCGACCGCGGGCAGTCGTATCTGCGCTACTCCGACTTCCGGACACCGATCGACCGCGGCGAATTCCTCGCCTATCGCCAGCTGGTCAGCGGGTTGAGCACGGCGCTGGTCGACGGGCCCAACAGCGTGCACGCGTTCGTCACCAAGACCGACTTCGTGACGCGCACCGACGACATCCCCGCGAAGGGAACGAGCGGGTTCTACTACCTGCGCAACGCGCCGATCGTCGAGAACTCCGAGCGCGTGATCGTCGAGACGCGCGACCGCTACCAGACCGAGAAAGTTCTCGAGGCCCGGGTCATGGCGCGTCGCCGCGACTACACCATCAACCCGTACGACGGATCGATCCTGTTCATGGAACCGGTCGCCGCGACCGATCGCGACTTCAACCCGAACGTCATCTCGGTCACGTACGAAACCGAGAACGCGGGAACGAGCACGCTCCTGTTCGGCATGCGCGGCGATGCCGTGCACGGACGGAACTACCGCGCCGGTGTGACGGCGGTGGCGAACTCGGGAGACGCGCCCGCCTACGCGCTGTACGGCGCCGACGGCGAAGCGGCGTGGCACGGCCTGCGCGCGACCGGCGAAGTTGCGCGCAGCGACGGCGACGGCACGGGGACGGGCAACGCGTACAAGATCGGCCTGGGCGCGGTGCATGACCAGTCGAAGCTCGACCTCTACCTGCGGCGCGTCGACGGCGGGTTCACCAACCCGTCGTTCCGCGGATCCGACAGCGAACTCGCGAGCCTCAAGGCCGGATTCGACGGTCGCTATATGGTCACCGACCGGCTCGCACTCAACGCCGACGGTTACTCGCACGAACTGCAGCGCACCGACGAGCGCCGCTCCACGGCACGGACGACGCTCGACTACCGCCGGCGTCTGCTCGACCTGTCCGCCGGTCTTCGCGTCGCGCGACACGACCAGCCGGCCGCCGGTTCCGGCGGCAGCACGCGCGACGACGCGCGCGGCGTTCTCGGACTCGCCGGCGTCGCGGTGGGGAACCCCTCGACACTCGGCATCGCGACGACGCTCGAACAGCACGTCAGCGGCGACGTCGTCGACGACTATCCCAATCGCCTGAAGACCGGACTCGCGGTTCCGGTGTCGGACCATTTCCGCGCGGTCGCGACGCACGAGTACATGACCGCGCCCGGCCGGCCCACGACCAACCAGTTCACCGCGGGCGTGGAGGGGACGATGCCCGGCGGGACGCAGGCGTACACACGCTATGCCATGGACCGCACGGCGAGCGACGCGCGCATGGGCGCGGTCAGCGGGATCCGCCAGACCATGCGTCTCGGCCGCTACACCACTGCGACCGCGGGTGTCGAAGGATTCGTGTCGCTCTCGAACCGCAACGACGACCAGTACGTGTCGCTGACCACGGGGCTCGGCTCTAAGAAGCCGGGGTCCCACTTCGTCGACGGCGGATACGAATACCGCTGGGAGACACTGGGCGACAAGCACCTGCTGCGATTGAGCGCCGCGCAGCAACTCCACGGCGGGTTTGCGTGGTTGACCAAGAACATCCTCGGGCTGATGACGCGCGATCAGACTCACGACGGCACGCAGTACTACCTGACACTCGCCGGAACGTACCGCTCGCCGTCGGCGCCGGTGCAGTCGCTGGCGATGATCAAGAGCTACTACGACCGTTACGCGCCCGTCGACCCCGAAGCGATTCGCTGGCGGCTGGTCGCGTCGGTCGATGTCAACGTGCTTCCGGACCCGAATCACGAGGTGCGGTTCAAGTACGCATACAAGCACGTCGAGGACTGGTCGTACGACATCTCGCGCACGACGAACACCGACCTCGTTCTGGGGCAGTACATCTGGCACTTCGGCCGTGGATGGGACGTGGACACGTGGGGTCGCGCCGTCGCGATTCGTAACGGCGGCAGCGCGGAACTCGGCGCCGGACTCGAAGTCGGACGCCTCGTGTTCCGCTCGGTACGGGTGGCGGCCGGCTACAGCCTCAACGGCTTCCAGGAGCCCGACGTGCTCGGCGCGGATTCGTGGAGCAACGGATTCGGGATCCGGATTCAGATGATTCTGTCGGACTGGCTGCTCGCCGACTTCGAAGGGTTGAAGTGAGATGAGACGCATCCATCGATTCATGTTCGCCGCACTCGTCCTCGCGACGCCGCTGACCGCGACCGCGGGCGAACTCATCACTAACGGCGGCTTCGAAACCGGCGCGTTCGGGTCGGCGTGGGTCAACGGTGCGTTCCGCGGGACCACCAACAACTCCACGTACGCGGACCACCTGGTTGCACTCGACCTGCCGCACACCGGCAACTACTCGGCGCTGCTCGGCTTCAAGTACACCGCGCAGGTGACGAACACCTATGCCTACATGTACCAGCAGGTGACCATTCCGTCCGGAATTTCGAGCGCGACCTTGAATTTCAAGATCCGCATGCAGGGTTACGACAGTGACTACTACGATCCGTTCCATGCCGACATCCGCTCCACGGGCAACGCCGTGTTGAGTCGCATGCTCGACTTCGCGTTCAGCGAGTGGAACGACAAGTACAAAGACAGCGGCTGGCTGGACGACGACAACGTCGCACCGGTGTCGCGCGACGTGACCTCGTTCGCCGGACAGACGATCCGCGTCTACTTCGAGCAGGCGAACCTGTTCGACAATCTCTACGAAACGTGGACGTACGTCGACGACGTCTCCCTGATCTACAAGATGTGGGTGGACCTCGCGGTGGACGGAAACGGCGACGATGTCTTCGGCGCAACCGGGAGTGGCAACGGCGGACAGTCGACGCGGAGCGCACTCGCCGGCGACACGCTCTCCTATAATCTCGTGGTCGAGAACGAAGGCAACGTCGCCGACACGTATCAGCTCGCCACGAGCTTCCCGACGGGCTGGTCGGCCTGGCTCAAGGTCGGGGGCACGACGCAGGCGTTCCCGTTCGTGACGCCCACACTCGCGCCGGGCACGTCGGTCACCTACACCGTCAAGGTGCGCGTGCCGGCGGCGACGAGTGCCGGGACGTACGACACCATCGTCAACGCGGTGAGCACGACGCAGGGAACCCGCGTCGACAGCGCGCGTTTACGCGCGCTCGTGACCGCGGCCACCCGGGGCGTCGACCTCGTCGTCGATGGAAACGGCGTCGGCGTCATCGGCGACAACGGCGCCGGCGGCTTCGGGCTCAAGACATCGACGTGGGGGACGCAGATCACCTTCGCGGTGACCGTGCACAATACCGGCAACGCGGCCGACACCTACGCGGTGTCGTTCACGAGCGACCTCGGCATGACGACATCCGTGTTCTACAACAGCACGTCGTACACGGCTGCGTTCACGACGGCGAGCATTCCCGCGGGTGGGACGGCGACGATGACGCTGCGCATGCAGGTGCCGTCGCCCAACCCGGGGAAGGATTATGCCGCCATTCTGAGCGCGACATCGACGGGGGACGGCAACAAACGCGATTCCATCAAGGCGTCGCTGCGACTGCTGGCGCCCAGAGTCGACATGATCATCGCCAACAGCGGCGACAATGTCTACGGCGCGTCCGGAACCGGTGGCGGCGGGGGTAGCTCCAACGCGGGTGAGCGCGGCACCACCGTGTCGTTCCCGATCACCGTGCAGAACGAGAGCGCGCTCCCGGATTCGTTCACGCTCTCGTGGACCGCGCCGGCTGCGGGTTGGACGGCGACGATTACCATCGGCGGCGTGGACCGCGCGTTCCCGGCGGTGACGCCGACCATCGCGCCGTTCTCCGAGGCGAGCTATACGCTGAAGATCGCGATTCCGGCGGGCGCGGCGTTCGGGACGTATCAGTCGATCCTGAACGCGGCGTCGCGGGTGTCGTCGCTGATCACCGAGAGCGTTTCCGCAACGGTCAGCGTGGGTGACGCGAGCGAGATCGACATGACGATCGACGGACAGGGCGCCGGGATTTACGGGCCCATCGGCACCGGACTGGGCGGGACGTCGATCCACACGGTCTCGCCCGGGGACACGACCGTGTTCTCGGTCGTGGTGCAGAACGTTCTCGGCGTGAACGGATTCGATATCTCGTGGACGGCGCCCGTCGGATGGAACGTCACCTTCAACGGCAGCGCAACGCCGTTGACGAATATCCCCGCGGGCACGTATCCGTTGCGCGTCATCGCCCCGTCGGGCTCGGCCGGCGGCACCTTCAACGTGGTGCTCGACGGCCGGAAAAATGACAAGCCGTTCTTCATGGACAGCGTGACGGGCCGTGTGGTCGTCATTCCACCCGCCATCGTGGACGGTCAGATCGACGGCAACGGTGCCAACGTGTACGGTGCGATCGGGACCGGTGCCGGTGGAACGTCATTGCAGATCACGCCGGCGCCCGCGACGCTGTACTTCACCGTGGAGTTCACCAACCGGGGGCCGGCCGGCGACAGTTACCGCGTGGCGTGGAACGCGATTCCCGCGTGGACCGCGCGTCTCGACGGCGTGCCGTCGCCGGTGATCACGCCGGTGATTCCGGCCGGCGGATCGCGGCTCTACACGTTTTCGGTCGTCGTTCCCGCCGGGGAGGCCGTCAATCCGTACCAGTACATCATCGACATCACGTCGCAGAATCATCCGACGTCGTTCGAGAGCATCAAGGCGCGCATCGACATCGTGGGACCGCCGCGTCCCGATCTGGTGATCGACGGCAACGGCGACGGCGTCTTTGGTCCGCTCGGGTCCGGGACGGGCGGGACGTCGTTCCGCGCGGGTGCGCCGGGAACGACGATCGCCGCGCTGTTGCGCGTCCGCAACGCCGGTTCGTTCCCGGACTCGATGCGCGTCCAGTGGGCGCCGCCGTCGGGCTGGCCGGCGGGCAGCATTACCATCGGCGACTCGCTGGTGACGCACTCGACCCCGTTCTTCACGCGGCTCCTGAATCCGAACCAGCACGTGGACTACGTGGTGACCGTGCACATCCCGGTCGGCGCCAACTCGACGTACGCCACGATCATCGATTCCTGGTCGGCCCGGCCGCCCAACCAGGCGGAGAGCGTGTCGCTCACCGTCGAGACGCGTGCGCTCATCCGGGGCGTGGCGTTCGACGACCGCGATCACAACGGCGTTTTTGGCGCCGGCGACGTGGGCCTGTCGGGAGTGACCATCAACGAGACGCGCAGCGGGGCGTCGACGTCGACGACCGGCGATGGAAGCTTCTCGTTCTACGTATCCGGGGACAGCGCGGTGGTGATGGAGGCGATGCCGAGCGGCTACGTATCGCTGTCGCCCGACGTGGTCGGCCCGGTCGCGATCGCCGGCGGCGATACGCTCACCGTGAACTTCGCCGACGTCGGCGGCCTGACGCTGTCGCCGGGCGCCACCTATCCGATCGCGGCCGGGTCGCACGTCGATATCGCGCATCGGATTACGGCGGGAACCGTGGGTCACGTTGATCTCGCCACGGTCAACGATTCCGCCTACGTGGCCGTGTGGCTATTCGACGCCAACGCGAATGGCATCTACGACGCGGGCGACCGCGCGCTCGCTCCGTCGGACGGCGACCTCGACCCGGCGGGACCCGGCGGTGGGGTGTTGAATGTGTTGTTGCGCGTATTCGTCCCGGTCACCTCGACACCCGGTGCGGTGATCACCGTCTCGATCACGGCGACGGAGCCCGTCTCTCTGAACCCGCTCGTGCTATCGGCGAACGCGGCCGACGTCGTGTCGGTCGTGGCCGGCAGTACGGGTCGCCTGGTGATGGAGAAGTCCGCCGACCGGCCCGACGCCCAGCCCGGCGACTTGATCACGTATTCGGTCCGCCTGTTCAACGCCGGGGCGGACAGTCTCGGTAACGTCGTCGTCGTCGACCCCATTTCGGCGTTCGTCGACCTCGAACTGAACGCCTTCGGTGCCGGTCAGGATCTGCAGTGGCAGCCTCCGGCGGGTGGTACCACGTTTTTCACGTTCGACGCGTCGGACGGCGACGAGTGTCAGTTCGACTCCGGCACCCGGACGCTTCGCCTCATTCTGTCCCGGAATACGCCCTTCTACCTGGCGCCGGGAGCGGCCGGCGTCCTGACGTACCGCGTTCGCGTGCGTTGAGATGGATTCCGTGCGCGGCCGGCCGGGGCGCTTCCCGGGACGACCGGCGCGCGTAACCAGATGCCAGTGGCAAATCCCCCCGCTTTCCGGTACCATGGAGTCCGATTTTCCCGCGATCGATTTTGACTCCCCGGTAGCCGCGCCCGGGCGCGACGGATCACGGATCAGACCAAGCCATAAGCAAAAATAGGAAGTTACTGGAGGTTTCGATGGATCACAGCGAGTTCGCACCCCGCGTCGGTCTCGACGCGGCGGGGCTGACCAATCTGGGGGGCGTCATGTGGAACCCGACACCGGCGGCTCTTTACGAAGAGTTCGTGATGAACGGCGAGGGGTTGATCGCCGCGCATGGCCCGATGTGCGCGGAGACCGGGAAGTACACCGGCCGGAGCCCGGAGGACAAGTTCGTCGTCGAGGAACCCACGAGCCGCGAAAAGGTGTGGTGGGGGAAGGTCAACCGGCCGATCAGCGAAGAGAAATTCGACCGCCTGCTCCACCGTGTGCAGGCGTACCTGCAGGACACGATGGTCTACGTGCAGGATTGCTATGCGGGCGCAGACGCGGAACAGCGCGTGCCCATCCGGGTGGTCACGCAGCTGGCGTGGCATTCGCTCTTCGCGCGCAACATGTTCATCCCGGTGACGGACACCGACGAGCGCCGCGCGCACACGCCGCAATTCACCGTTATCAGCGCTCCCGGGTTCAAGGCGGATCCCGCGATCGACGGCACCCGCAGCGAGGCGTTCATTCTGCTGCACCTCGGGCGCGGGCTCGTGCTGATTGGCGGGACGTCCTACGCAGGCGAGATCAAGAAGTCGATCTTCACCGTGATGAACTACCTGCTGCCCCTGCGCGGCGCGTTGTCGATGCACTGCAGCGCCAACGAAGGTTCCGACGGCGATACCGCGGTGTTCTTCGGCCTCTCGGGGACGGGCAAGACGACGCTGTCGGCCGACCCGACCCGGCACCTGATCGGCGACGACGAGCACGGCTGGACCGACCACGGCGTCTTCAACTTCGAAGGCGGCTGCTACGCCAAGGCGATCCGGCTGTCGGCGGAGGCCGAGCCCGAAATCTTCGCGACGACGCGGCGGTTCGGGACGGTGCTCGAGAACGTCGTGGTCGACGAGATCTCGCGTGCAATCGACCTGGACGACGCGCGTCTGACGGAAAACACGCGCGCGTCGTATCCGATCGAGCAGATTCCCAACGCCAAACTCTCCGGCGTCGGGGCTCACCCGCGGAACATCGTCATGCTGACGTGCGATGCGTTCGGCGTGATGCCTCCGATCTCGCGCCTCACCCCGGAGCAGGCGAGCTATCACTTCCTGTCCGGATACACCGCGAAGGTCGCGGGGACCGAACGCGGCATGGGCAAGGAGCCGCAGGCGACGTTCTCCACGTGCTTCGGCGCGCCGTTTCTGGTGCTGCCGCCGACGGTGTACAGCGATCTGCTCGCGGCCAAGATGCGCGAGCACGGCGCGAAGTGCTGGCTGGTGAACACCGGGTGGAGCGGCGGCGCGTACGGCGTCGGCTCGCGGATCAAGATCGCCTATTCCCGGGCGATGGTGAACGCGGCGCTCAGCGGAAAGCTCGACAAGGGCAAGTTCGTCAAGGACCCGATCTTCGGCCTCGACATTCCGGCCGAGTGCCCCGGCGTTCCGGCGCAAATCCTGAACCCGCGCAACACGTGGGGGGACAAGGCTGCCTACGACCAGAAGGCCGCGGAACTCGTCGCGCTGTTCGAGAAGAATTTCGAACAGTTCGCCGAAGCCGTCCCGGCGGCGGTCCGCGCGGCGGGAATGCGGTAGGCAACGCGCTTTCGGATTCGAGTAAGCAAAAGGGCGGTGGACGAATGTCCGCCGCCCTTCGTATTGGAGCAATCGAGTTCTTGTTCCTAGAAGACCCAGGCAAGGCCCAGCCGGAACGGAATCAGTTCGGTATTGGCCTTCTTCTCGGTTTCCCGAGTCTGCCCCTGAATGTAGCGCCCTTCGATGAACAGGTGGCGCACCTTGTCGATCGCAAGTTCGACGCCGGCGCCCCCGCCGTAACCGAGCACATTCTCCAGGTAGTCTTCGTTGATGATCCACTGGCGGTAATATCCGCCGCACGCCAGGATGTACGGCCGGGCCGTGCCGCCGAGCGGAATGTACTTGAGCTCCGCGAAGATGGTGAGAATGTTCAGATCGTCCGGATACAGAGTCGTCGGACCGTTCGAGAAGAAGAAGTTGAACGACGCACTGATGCCGATCCGAATATTGTTCTTGGCGACCCCGCCCGCGATGGCGATGCCGAACGACGGGTCGTAACTGTCGCGGAACGATTGCGGGAGGTAGTTGTAGGCTGACCCGAGCCCGAGCGACGCGTAATACATGAGGCGGTCGGCGCCGCGATGGTGGATCGTCATTGTGGTCGAATCCACCTGCATCGTCGTCGGACCGCCATTCGTTGCCGGCGGAACCTCTTCGCCCGTCGTCTTCAGCGTGTCGCCCGCGGCCGAAACCGGCTGTTGCTGTTGTGCGTAGCCGGCCTGCGCCCCCGCGAAGAACGCAGAGGCGATGACGGCCGCGAGAAAGACCATGGTGCGCTTCATTCCATCGCTCCCAGGTAATACGATATGTCTGCGTGATAAGGGTCGGAGTTCGTGGCGCGATTACGCGCGCCCGGATCGTCGGCGGGTTCCGGGGACGCCGACGCAAGTCGTTCTAGTTTAGTCGGACCGGGGGCAAAGTCAAGGCTGTTCTCGGGTGCCCGTTTACGGCTCCGCACCCCTGTGTTAGCGTCGGCGGCGGCGAATATGAAACCACTCCGCACCCAAGCCTATAACGCGACGGTTTCGCGTCGAGAGGATCTCGGCACGAACCTGATGATGGTCTGGATTTCGCCGGACTCCGGCGAGTTTCCGACGTTCAAACCCGGCCAGTTCGTATCCATTGGCCGGTTGGTGGGAGACGAACGCGACCGGCCCCTGGTCAAGCGTTCCTATTCGATCGGCTCGTCCGCCCTCGAGCGCTCCAGCGTGCAGTTGTTCGTCGTGCACGTCGACGACGGCGAGTTCACGTCGTGGTTCTTCGGTCAGCGTGAAGGCGCGCGACTGTGGCTCTCCCCGAAAGCCAGCGGCGGTTTCACGCTCGACGGCTTCGTGCGTGGGAAGGATCTCGTCCTCGTTTCCACCGGAACGGCGATTGCGCCGTTCATCTCGATGATTCGAACCTATGGGGACGCACCGCCGTGGCGACGCGTCGTCGTCATTAACGCGGTGCGCCGCGCGTCCGATCTCGGGTTCCGCGAGGAACTGGAGCAGGCCGCGTCGCGCGACTCGCGATTGATCTATCTGCCGATGGCAACGCGCGAGCCGGCCGATTCTCAGTGGACCGGCCTGCGCGGCCGCGTGACCGAGGCGATGGAGCCCGGTCGTTACGAAACACTGGTCGGCGCTCCGCTCGATCCGAACGAGTCCCACGTGTTTCTATGCGGCAATCCCGCGATGATCGAAGACCTCGAGGCATCGCTCGCCGCGCGCGGGTTCCGCAAGCACACGCGCCACCACGCGGGTAATCTCCACCTGGAAAAATACTGGACGGACTAGCTCGGCGATCGCGCACGCAACGCGGCGTGTGCAATTGACTTAGTGGCACCGCTGGCGTATCGTAGCCGGTATGAGTACCACGCGAGACAACAAGACCACGCCGGCCCGTCCCCGCAGCGACGCGATGCCGGCGGATGGCGATGACCATGCCGATGCGGCCTCCGCGCCGGCGCCCTCCGCGCCGAAACCCGCCACCGATTCCGCTGCCGCCGAAGAGGACCGCCAGGAAACCCGAGAGTGGCTCGACTCGCTCGACTACGTCTACGAGACCGATGGTCCCGAGCGCGTCCAGGCCCTGCTGCAGCGGTTGCAGGACCGCGCGACGTCCTACGGGGTTCGCGTCAATTTTCCGGGCGACACGCCCTACATCAATACGATTCCGATATCTCAGCAGCCGGCGTATCCCGGCGACCGCGCCACCGAGCGCCGTCTGAAGAGCTACATGCGCTGGAATGCGATGGCGATGGTCGTGCGCGCCAATCGCGAGGACCCCGGCATCGGCGGGCATATTTCCACGTACGCGTCGGCGGCCACGCTGTACGAAGTCGCGCTTCAACCACTTCTTCCGCGGCAAGGACCATCCCGACGGGGGCGACATGATCTACTTCCAGGGGCATGCCTCGCCCGGTATCTACGCGCGCGCCTATCTCGAAGGACGCCTGACGCGCCAGCATCTCGAACATTTCCGTCACGAACTGCCGACCGAAGGCGGCATCTCGTCGTATCCGCACCCGTGGTTGATGCCGACGTTCTGGGAGTATCCCGACGGTCTCGATGGGACTCACGCCGCTGATGGCGATCTACCAGGCGCGGTTCAACCGCTACCTCGCCAGACCGGGGCGTGCTCGACACGTCCCATCGGCGCGTGTGGGCGTTCCTCGGCGACGGTGAAATGGACGAACCGGAAGCGCTCGGCGCGATCACGCTCGCGGCACGCGAGCGGCTCGACAATCTGATCTTCGTGGTGAACTGCAACCTGCAGCGTCTCGACGGACCGGTGCGCGGCAACGGCAAGATCATCCAGGAACTCGGCGCGGCGTTCCGCGGCGCCGGCTGGAACGTGATCAAGGTGATCACCGGCGGCGACTGGGATCCGTTGTTCGCGAAAGACGCCGATGGCGTGCTGACCAAACGCCTGTCGGAAGTCGTCGACGGACAGTTTCAGAAGTACGTCACCGAATCGGGCGAGTACATCCGCAAGGATTTCTTCGGCGCGGATCCGCGGCTGTTGAAACTCGTCGAACACCTCTCGGACGACCAGTTGCGCACGCTGCGGCGCGGCGGACACGATCCCGACAAGGTGTACGCCGCCTACAAGGCCGCGGTCGAACACAAGGGTCAGCCGACGGTCATTCTGGCGTGGACGATCAAAGGATACGGTCTCGGCGAAAGCGGCGAAGGCAAGAACATCACGCATCAGCAGAAGAAGCTCAACGAGGAAGAACTGCGCGCGTTTCGCAACAAGTTCGGTATCCCCATCGACGATCACGACGTCGCCAATGCGCCGTTCTACACGCCACCCGCCGACAGCGAAGACGTGAAGTATCTCCGCGAGCGGCGCAAGCAGCTCGGGCGGATACGTCCCGGAGCGTCGCGAGTCCGCGCCCGCGCTGGTCACGCCGCCGGCGTCGATCTTCCAGGATATGGTCGCCGGCAGCGGCGACCGCGAGGTCGCCACGACCATGGCCTTCGTGCAGATGCTGACCACGCTGCTCAAGGACCCGTCGATCGGCAAGCACATCGTCCCGATCGTTCCCGACGAGGCGCGCACGTTCGGCATGGAGTCGCTGTTCCGGCAGGTGGGAATCTATTCGAGCCTGGGACAGCTCTACGAGCCCGTCGACCGCGAGACCTTGCTCTACTATAAGGAGGCCAAAGACGGCCAGATCCTCGAAGAGGGGATCACCGAGGCCGGGTCGATGGCGTCGTTCATCGCGGCCGGGACCGCCTACGCGACCCACGGGATCAACATGATTCCGTTCTTCATCTTCTATTCGATGTTCGGGTTCCAGCGTATCGGCGATTTCGTGTGGGCGGCCGGCGACATGCGCTGCAAGGGGTTCCTCCTGGGTGGGACCTCCGGACGGACGACGCTCGCGGGCGAAGGTCTGCAGCACGAGGACGGTCACAGCCACGTGCTCGCACTGCCGCACCCGACGCTCCGCGCCTACGACCCGACGTTCGCCTACGAACTCGCCGTGATCATCCACGACGGCATCGAACGGATGTACAAGCATAACGAGCAGTTGCTCTATTACATCACCGTGATGAACGAGACCTATAAGATGCCGCCGATGCCGGAGGGATCGCGCGAGGGAATCCTGCGTGGCATGTACCGGCTGCGGACGTCGACGAAGCCGGATGCGAAGAACAAGGTGAACCTGTTCGGGAGCGGCGCGATCTTGAACGAAGTGCTCCGGGCCCAGCGCATTCTGGAAGACGCGTACGACGTTCCGGTCGACGTCTACAGTGTCACGAGTTACAAAGAACTCTATCGCGACGCCGTCGAGTGCGAGCGCTGGAATCTGCTCCACCCCGGCGAACCGGAGCGCGTGCCTTACGTCGCGCAGGCGCTCGAAGGTACGAAAGGCGTCTACGTGGCGGCCTCCGATTATATGAAGGTGCTCCCCGCGTCGATCGCGCGCTGGATGCCGGGGCGTTTCGACTTCCTCGGCACCGACGGGTTCGGGCGGTCGAGCAATCGCGCAGGGTTACGCGACTTCTTCGAAGTGGACGCGCGCTACGTGGCGCTGGCGGCGCTGCGCGCGCTGGCCCGCGACGGGCACGTCAAGAAGTCCGTGCTCAAGGACGCGGTCCAGGACTTCGGGATCGACCCCGACAAAGCCAACCCGATGCGGGACTAGGCGGAGAGGTTCACATTGCTGAAGAAAATCGCTTTCAGTCTGGTCGGACTGCTCGTCGCGATCCAGATCGTTCCCTACGGAAGAAACCATTCCAACCCGCCGGTCGGGACCGAGCCCACCTGGAACAGCCCGGACACGAAGGCAACATTCCAGCGCGCCTGCGGTAACTGTCACAGCAACGAGACGGTCTGGCCGTGGTACAGCAACGTCGCGCCGGTCTCGTGGCTCGTGAAGCACGACGTCGACGAGGGGCGTTCGAATTTCAACGTGTCGCGGTGGGGGAGCGCGGACAACGCGGGCGATCACGCCGCGAAGATGGTTCGCAAGAAGCGCATGCCCCCGTGGCAGTATCGGATCGCGCATCCCGAGGCCAGGCTCACCGACGCCGAGCGCGAGCAGTTCGCGATCGGTCTCGACGCGACCTTCGGCGCGGGCAGCCCGCGCCCGTCGAACGCCGGTGACGTTGGCGAAAAATCCGGTTACTCCGATTGACGGCGCGTCGGATCGACGCGAAGCAGAACGAGGTGCAACGGCCATGAAGATCGCTCTGGGCGCCGACCATGCCGGGTTCGAACTCAAGGAGCGCATCAAGGCGTTCCTCGCTGACGCCAAACACGACGTGCTGGATCTCGGTACCGACGGGACCGCCCCCGTGGACTATCCGGATTTTGCGGAAGCGGTGGGCATGGCCGTTCGAGAACGGCGCGCCGAGCGCGGCATCATCCTGTGCGGCAGCGGCGTGGGCGCGTCGGTTGCGGCCAACAAGATTCCGGGCGTGCGCGCGGGTCTGTGTCACGACCACTATTCCGCCCACCAGGGCGTCCAGCACGACGACATCAACGTGCTCGTGCTGGGCGGACGGGTCGTCGGCGAAGCAGTGGCGCTGGAACTGGTGACCGCCTTCCTGGACGCGCGGTTCTCGGGCGAGGAACGCCACCGCCGTCGTCTCGACAAGGTCAAGGCCATCGAGAAGCGCTTCACCACGAGTTAAGCCGTGGCCACGGCCGCCGGCCCCGGGACTTGCGAACCCGGACGGGACGGGCGATAATGGCGCCTTTGCGCCGAGGAAACCCATGATCGTCGAAGTCAAACTTCCCGAAATCTCCGAAAACGTCGAATCCGGCGACGTCGTCAAGGTTCTGGTCAAGGAAGGCGATACCGTCGCCCTCGAGCAGTCGCTGATCGAACTGGAAACCGAGAAGGCGGTGTTCGAAGTGCCGTCGACGGCGGCGGGTGTTGTTTCCGAGGTCGCCGTCAAGATGGGCGACACCGTGAACGTGGGCGACGTGATCGTTCGCGTCGAAACCGTGGCCGGTGCGGCGAAGTCGTCCGAGCCCGCGCGGACCGCGCCGGCGTCCAAACCGGCCGACGCGCCGGTCGCCGTTGAACCTGCGCGCCGCGCGCAACGCCCCGCGGCACCGGCGGTCCCCGATAATTCCGATGTCGTCGGAGCGGATTCGCTCCGCGAAGCCGTGGTGGCCGTCGCGGAAGAACAGGGCGCTCCGGTCCCGGCATCACCCACCGTGCGACGACTCGCGCGCGAACTCGGACTCGATATCCATCGCGTGCGCGGCACCGGTCCGGGCGGGCGGATTACGTCCGAAGACGTGCACACGCAGGCCAAGGCGATCATCACCGCGGCGCGGGGTGCGGCGCCTTCGTCCCCGGTTCCCGGCGTCGTGGCGGCGCGCGCGCTGCCCGACTTCGCCCGGTACGGCGATATCGAACGCACGCCGATGTCGAAGGTGCGACAGATTACCGCACAGAGCATGGCGTCGGCGTGGAACACGGTGCCGCGCGTGACGCAGCACGACGAGGCCGACGTGACCGACCTCGAAGCGGCGCGCAAGACGTACGCGTCGCGGGTGGAAACGGGCGGCGGCAAACTCACCATGACGTCGATCCTGGTCAAGGTGTGCGCGTCGGCGCTGCGTCGGTTTCCCGATTTCAACGCGAGCATCGACGCCTCGAAGAACGAGATCGTCCACAAGAAGTACGTGAATATCGGAATCGCGGTCGACACCGATCGCGGACTCCTCGTGCCCGTCGTTCGCGACGCGGACCGCAAGAACATCGTCGAGATTTCGCACGACGTCACCGACCTCGCCGAGCGTGCGCGCACCAAACGCGTCATGCCCGACGAAATGGAAGGCGGCAACTTCACCATCTCGAACCTCGGCGGCATCGGCGGAACAGCATTCACGCCCATCGTCTACTGGCCGGAAGTGGCGATCCTCGGCGTCTCGCGTGCGTCGATGAAGCCCGTCTACCGCGGTGACGGCTTCGTCCCGCGCCTGGTCCTGCCGCTGTCGCTTTCGTATGACCATCGTCTGATCGACGGTGCTGCGGCCGCGCGCTTCCTGCGCTGGGTGTGCGAGGCGCTGGAAAACCCGATTCTTCTCTCCATCGAAGGCTAACGGGGAACCGTCTCGATGGCCTCCACCGATCGTTACCAGGTCATCGTCCTCGGGGGCGGACCGGGCGGATACGCCGCCGCGTTCCTCGCGGCGGACCTCGGGCTGCGAACGGCGATCGTCGACGTCGAAGAGAATCCCGGTGGCGTTTGCCTCTACCGCGGGTGCATTCCGTCCAAGGCGCTGCTCCATATCGCGAAGCTGTTGCACGAAGCACACGCAGCGCGTGCGATGGGCGTGGATTTCGGCGAACCGACGATCGACGTGACGGCGCTGCGCGCGTGGAAGGACTCTGTGGTCAAGAAGCTCACCGGCGGCGTGGGCTCGGTGGCGAAGTTCCGCAAGGTGGCCTTCGTGCGCGGCCGCGGGAGTTTCGCCGACGCGCACACGTTGAACGTCGAACTCGTCGCCGGGGGGACGCAGACTCTCTCGTTCGACCACGCGATCGTCGCGACCGGGTCGCGCCCCGCGACGCTTCCGATGTTCGACGCGTCGTCGTCGCGCGTCATCGACTCCACCGGCGCGCTCGATCTCGCGAGTATCCCGAAGACGCTGCTCGTGGTCGGCGGGGGATACATCGGACTCGAACTCGGCAGCGTATACGCGGCTCTGGGGTCGCGTGTTTCCGTGGTGGAAATGATGCCGGGACTCCTGCCCGGCGCCGACCGCGACCTGGTGGCCATTCTCGAGAAGCGCATCGATGCGTCGTTCGATCGCGTAATGCTGAAGACCAAAGTGGTTGCGGCGAAAGAGGGCGCCAACGACATCCGTGTGACGTTCGAAGGCGACCATGCGGAAATGGTGGCGTACGAGCGTGTGCTCGTCGCGGTGGGACGCAAGCCCAACTCCACCGGATTCGGGATCGAGAACACGAAGGCGAAAGTCGACGACCGCGGATTCATCGTCGTGGACGCGCAGCGGCGCACCGCCGAACCGTCGATCTTCGCGATCGGCGACGTCGTGGGCGAGCCGATGCTCGCGCACAAGGCGTCGCACGAGGGCCGGGTGGCCGCGGAAGTGATCGCCGGGCACAAGATCGCGTTCGAGCCCAACGCGATCCCGGCGGTGATCTTCACCGACCCGGAGATCGCATGGTGCGGACTGACCGAGACCGGGGCCGCCGAGCGCGGCATCGACGTTTCCGTCGCCAAGTTCCCGTGGGGCGCATCGGGCCGCGCCATGACGCTCGAGCGCACCGACGGGCTCACCAAACTCCTGATCGATCCAAAGACCGAGCGCGTACTCGGCGTCGGAATCGTGGGTACCGGGGCCGGCGACCTGATTGCGGAGGGCGCGCTCGCCATCGAGATGGGCGCGCTGGCGGCCGACATGAAGCTCACGATTCATCCCCACCCCACCCTCTCCGAAACCCTCATGGAGGCCGCCGAAGTCTTTTTCGGCCAGAGCACGCACGTCTATCGTCCGCGACGGACACGCTAACCGTCTCCCGCACCGCGTATTTTTTCTTGCACCGGCCATGATCCTGCGAATACACCCGTGGCAGGCCGGGTAGTCTCTGGGTTAACAGGGCCCGTAACTGGGAGGAATCATGGGAGCTCTAACCGTCTATATCGGTGCCGTCGTGGTGTTCATCTTCTTCATGGGGGTTCGTGTGGTCCGGCCGACCCGACGCGGGCTCGTCGAGCGGCTCGGTCGCTACAACCGTTTCGCGAATCCCGGCTTTCAGTGGATCATGCCGATCGTCGAGCGGATGTACCCGGTCAACGTCACCGAGCAGATGGTGGATGCCGCGCCGCAGGAGATCATCACCAACGACAACCTCAATGCGATGGTCGACGCGCAGATCTATTTCAAGATCAAGAGCGACGAGGGGAGCGTGAAAAACTCCCAGTACAACGTCAACGACGTTACCTACCAGATCGTCAATCTCGCGCGAACGACGCTGCGTAACATCATCGGCACGCTGACGCTCAAGTCCGCCAATTCGGAACGCGGGCGCATCAACGACGAACTCGTGAAGGTTCTGGTCAAGGAGACGCAGAACTGGGGCATCGAGATCGTGCGCGCGGAACTCAAGCAGATCGACCCGCCCAAGGACGTGCAGGAGACGATGAACAAGATCGTCAAGGCGGAGAACGAGAAGCTCTCCGCGGTCGACTTCGCCACGGCGGCGGAGACGGCTGCGGATGGCGAAAAGCGCGCGGCGATCAAACGCGCCGAGGGTGTTCGCCAGGCCCGCATTCTGGCGGCGGAAGGCGAGGCCGAAGCCATCCGTCTGGTCAACGAGGCGGCCGACAAATATTTCATCGGCAACGCGCAACTGTTGCGGCGCCTGGAGATGCTCGAGAATTCGCTCAAGAACAACACCAAGGTAGTCGTCCCCGGCGGGTCCGAGATCGTCAATGTCATCGGCGACATGGCCGGGGTGCTGCCGCTCACCCGGGGCGCCGACAGCCGGGGCGGCTGATAACATGCTGTAAATAATAGTGTTGGCCGCCCGGGCAGAAATGCCGCGCGCCGCGGTTGCGGGGCGCGCGGCACCCGGCTAGAATAACCTCTTTGTTGTCCCGCCGAATGCACGGCCCTTCGGTGTGTAGTTTCCGCACCGCTGGCTCGCTCGAATCAGCGGAAACCCCGATTCGAAATGACCGTAGGTACACATACATCCGACAGGATCGACCATTATCCCCAAGGAGTGAGTGCTCATGACGCGCGTGTGGAATACGACGACAGGGATTCGTGTGTGGCGGATCGCCGCCATTGTGGCCGTGATTGCCCTCGCGGCGGTGTTCGCGGTGGCCTCGAAGGCCGCGGCCGGCGACTGGCAGGGAAAGACGACGACCGAGAACGGCGTCAAGACGGTCGCCAATCCGGCCAAGGGGTTCCAGGACCCCACGACAATCAAGTTGCCGGAGGTGTGGCGCCTGGGTGGCGACACCGATAGCGAAGACGAGTTCTTTGGCGTGATCGCCGACATCGACATCGCCGACAACGGTGACGTCTATCTGCTCGACAGCCAGTTGAACGAGGTGAAGGTTTTCTCCAAAGAGGGGGAGTTCATCCGGTCGATCGGTCATGAAGGCGAAGGCCCCGGCGAGTTCCGCGGGCCGGTGTCGATGTTCTTCACCAAAGACGACAAAGTCGCCGTGGCGCAGGTCATGCCGGGCAAGATCGTCCTGCTCACCAAAGACGGGACGCCGGCGGGCGAACAGCCCATTCCGCAGGCTTCCGACGGCGGCTTCCAGCTGATCCAGCGCGCGCAGTCGCGCGGCGGAAACACGGTGCTGTTCCTGGGTCGCCAGAAGTTCGACCAGGAGAAGAAGACGTGGTCGCGCCAGAGCTTCCTCGCGAGCACCGACGCGACCGGCAAGCAGCTCTGCGAGTACGCCTCCAAGGAGAACACGATCAACATGGCGGCGGCGGAGATGAACGACGCCGCCTGGGATACGTTCGAGCGGCGCTGGGTGGTCGGGCCGAACGGCAAAGTCTACTCGTGCAACTCGTATGCGAATTACGAGATCACCGTTTACAACGTCGACGGATCGGTCGACAAGGTGATTACGCGCGACTTCAAGCACACGCCGCGCTCGGCCAAAGAGAAGGAGTTCATGAACAAGATGATGGACCACTTCGCCAAGATGATCCCCGGATGCAAGGTGACCATCAACGAGATGAACAAGGACATCCAGTCGATTTTTGTCCGCGACGACGGATCGATCTGGGTGCTCAACAGCGTCGGCTCGGAGAACCAGCCGAAAGGAACGCTCGGCACCTTCGACGTGTTCAATCCGCAGGGCCAGTTCGTCAAGAACGTGACGGTTCAGGGTCAGGGCGACCCGAAGGAAGACCTGTATGTCTTCGAGAAGGACCGCCTGTACGTGGTCACGAGCTTCCTGCAGGCCGCGATGACGGCGCAGGGGGTAACCGGCCTCTACGACGATTCGAAGGAAGCGGAGCCGATGGCCGTCATCTGCTACAAGCTCGAAGGGGACGCCGTCGCGGTCCGCTGACCGCGCACGTGCACGGTGCGATGCCGGGCGCCGGCGTCGGGCGGGACGGGTTCCCGTCGACGCCGGCGTTCGGCGCTTCACTCACTCGATCAGGAGACCTGCCTTGAATTCATGGATCGCCCGACTCGTTGTCGCCGCCGCGCTCACGGGGCTCCTGGCCTCCGGGTGCGGTAAGAAAGGGAGCGGCAACGCAGCCGCGGATTCCACCGCCACCGACTCCACATCGATCGGCGCCGCCGGCGGATCGATGGAGAGCGACGGCGAGAACTTCGGCCAGCGCGACGGCGCGCCGGCGGATACCACGGCGAGCAAGCCCAGGCGCGAGCGCGCGGTCACCGTCAACGCCGCCCGCGCGATCCGCGGCGACCTCGTCCGGCCCGTCGTCGCCGAGGGTCACATCCGCGCGCGTCATACCGCCGAACTCCACGCCGAAGTCGCCGGCAAGATCGCGCGCGTCATCGCCGAGGAAGGCCAGTCCGTCAAGCGCGGCCAGATGATTCTCAAGCTCGACGATCGCGAATACGAGATGGCGTCGGAAGAAGCGCGGGCCCGCTATCTCCAGGCGCTGAGTCTCCTCACCATCGAGGACGCCGACGTCGACACCGCCCTCGTCGGACAGGCGAAGGAGGTTCGCGACGAGTTCGCCGATCTGGATCGGCTCGAACGCGCCGGGAAGATCACGCGCGACGAACGCCTGGCGCGTGAGATCGCGCTCGATATCCAGTCTCTCAAGGAAGGCAAGTTCCGTGGCGAGATCGCGGCGGCGCGCAGCGGCGTTTCCGTGGCCCGCGCCGACCTGGAGCGCGCGCGTCTCAATCTGGAACGCACCGAAATTCGCGCGCCGTTCGACGGCGTCATCACCGGGCTCGTCCTGAGTCCCGGCCAGCAACTCATGTTGAACCAGGCGATCTGCACCCTGGTCGACAACATCAACATCGAAGCCGAGATCGGCGTGCTGGAGGCGGACGTGGGCAAGATCGCGCCGGGCGGCTCGGCGATCCTCGCGGTGCCCGCGGTGGGCGACACGCTGAACGTCACCGTCGACGTGGTGAGCCCGCAGTTCGACTCGGAGACCCGCACCTGTCAGGTCCTGTTGCGCGTGAAGAACGCCGACGGAAAACTCCGCCCGGGGATGTTCGCGCGCGCGCTGATCTCCGGCGAGCGCTTCAAAGATCGGCTGCTCGTACCGCGTGAAGCCATCCTGACGCGCGACGGCCGGCCGCTCCTGTTCAAGGTGGACGGAGACCGGGCCAAGTGGCTCTACGTCGACCTCGGCGAGAGCAACGACCACCTCGTGGAAATCAAAAATGTGTTGCAGGGCGGGACGCTCGATCCGGGCGATCGCGTCATCGTGTCCGATCATCTCACGCTCGCGCACGACGCCAAGGTCAAGGTGCGTCGCACCGTTGCCATCGACGACCCGTGGATTCATTTCGCTCAGGGTAACGAATGATCCGCTTTGCGATCCACCGCCCGGTCGCCGTCAGCATGTTCTTTCTCGCGCTGATGCTGGTCGGCGTGGTCAGCTTCCGAAAGATTCCGGTCGACCTGTTGCCGTCGATCAACTACCCGCGGCTGACCGTCGTCACCAAGTACACCGACATGCCCGCCGACGATCTCGAGCGTCTCGTCACCCAGCCCCTCGAAGAAGTGGTCACCGCGCTCACCGGTGTGCGCCGCGTGTGTCGCGCACCCGCGAGGGCGCGTCGATGATCACGGTCGAATACGAGTGGGGCACGCAGATGGACTTCGCCAATCTGCATCTGCGCGAGGCGGTCGACCGTGTCGCGTACGGCGAAGACTTCCCGACGCAGGCCGAGCGGCCGGTGATCCTGCGCTGGGACCCGACGTCGCGGCCGATCAGTATTCTCGCGACTCGCGCGGCACCGCGCCCATGGCGGAACTCACCGAGTTCGCCGAGGAAGTGGTCAAGCCGGCGCTCCAGCAGGTCGACGGAATCAGCAAGGCGGAGGTCGTCGGCGGGCTCGAGCGCGAAATGCTCGTCCAACCGGACGCGCGCAAGATGGGGATCTACGGGATCACCGTCGAGCAGATCCAGCAGGCGCTGGTGCGCAGCAACGTGTCGTTTCCGGGCGGACGCATCCGGCAGGGACCGCTGCAGATGCAGCCTTCGGATCCACGGCGAATACGGCACGATCGACGACATCGCGGCGACCGACATCGTGCGCCCGGGCCAGTCGCCCGTGCGCGTGTCCGACGTCGCGCAGGTGACGCAATCCACCTAAGGAGCCCGAGGGCATGACGCTCCTCGGCGACCAGAACGTGGTCTCGCTGTTGATCTACAAGGAGCCCGAGTCCAACACGATCAAGGTCACCGATCAGGTGGACCACGCGCTGAAGGTGCTCAAGGACGACTACAAGGATTTCAGCTACCCCTACGTGTATCGCGACGCGGACTACGTGCGCTCGTCGTTCAGCGGACTGGCACAGTCGCTGATCTTCGGCGCGTTCCTCGCGTTCGCCGTGCTGTTCCTGTTCCTCAACGACGTGCGCAGTCCCATTGTGGTCGGCCTCTCGATCCCGGTCTCGCTCACCGTGACGTTCGCTCTGCTGTACTTCGGTAAGGTGAAGCTCAACCTGATGAGCGTCGGCGGTCTCTCGCTCGCTGCGGGGATGCTGGTCGATAACGCCATTGTGGTGATGGAAAACATCAGCCGGCATCTCGAGGAGAAATTCGCCGGCAAGGTCGTCGACCACCACTCCATCGAGACGCGGCGCACGGTCGCGGAGGCGGCAAACCTGGGCACGCGCGAGATGGCGAACGCGATCGTCGCGTCCACGCTGACCACGGTCGCGGTGTTTTTCCCGGTGGTCTACGTCCCCGGAATCGCCGGCGCGTTCTTCCGCGACCAGGCGCTCACGGTGACGTTCTCGCTATTGATCTCGATCGCCACCGCACTCCTCCTGCAGCCGATGCTCTCGGCGCGCGTGCTGCGCTTCGGAACCGGTGGACCGCGGGGGATGTTCAAGGTCTTCGATCGCGGCTACCAGGCGTTCTATCGCGCGTACCACCACGCGCTGGTCGCCGCGCTGCGTCGGCCCAAGACGATGATCGTCTGTCTGGTGGTGGGGCTCGCCGCGGCCGGTGTGGTGGGGAGCATGCCAAGCGGTCGCTGATGCCCACGCGGGCATCGGGAGACCTGCGCGTCGATCTCGAATTACCCACGGGAACGCCCCTCGAGGAGACGCGGACCGCGGCGGCCATCTCGCCGGCCTCGTGTCCGACAACCCCGCGGTGAGCGCGTGTCTTCACGCAAGTGGGAACCAGACCGAGCGGACGCTCGCGGCGATGAAGGACTACACCGCGCCCAACACGGTCGCGCATCCGCGTCTGCATGAACCCGGCGCGCGGCGCGCATCACGCGTCGGAGCGCGTGCAGTAGCTCCTCGCGCCGCGCCTGGATTCGCTCGTCGGTGTGCGCTACACCTTCCACCAGAGGGCATCGGCCTGCAGAGATCCTGGCCACCGGCGAGTCGCAATTCAGCCTCGGCGTGGTGGCCGACGTACCCGAAGACGCCGTCGCGGCGGCGGACGACACCGTCACCGCACTCCGGCGGCGCGCCGGCCTACGGACCTGGAGATGGACCGCGTGCTGGGCACCCCCAGTGTCGAGGTGCCATCGACCCGAGGAGTCCTGCGCGCGGGACTCGACCCCGACCAGCTCGCGCGCGATGCTGCAATCGCATCGTCCAGGGCGTCGAGTCGCGACGACGTTCAACGAGGTCGAGCAGCGCATCGACATCGCCATTCGGCTATCCGTGGACCAACGCCGAGACCTCGCCGGCGTGCTCGCCTCGCCGGTCACGGTCGCGAGCAGCGAAGACCGTCCCGCTCGGCAGCTTCGTCAACCTCAGCGAAGAGCGGCCGGTGCGCGAGATCGTGCGCCGCGACCAGCGCCGCCAGATCACGATCAGCGGCGAAGCCGTCGGCCGCAGTCGAAGCACGCTGTGGACCGACGTCTCGGCGCTCCTCGCCGGGCCTGGACCTGCCCGACGGCGTGGGCTTCGTCGAGGGCGGCGAGCAGGAGGAGATCAACAGCTCGCTTCCGCGACCTCGGCTGGGCCCTGCTGCTGTCGGCCCTGCTGGTCTACATGATCCTGGCGGCGCAGTTCGAGTCGTTCCTCGACCCGCTGATCATCACCGCGGTGCTGCCGGTCGGCATGCTCGGCGCGCTGGTCGCGATCGCCGCGACGGCGGCCACACCATCAACGTGATCTCGCTGATCGGACTGATCGCCCTGCTGGGCATCTCGGTCAACGACGCCATCGTCAAGGTGTCGACGATCCGCCGCCTGCGCGAGGACGGCATGCAGCGGCCGCGCGGCGATCCTCGAGGCCAGCCGGCTGCGCTTGCGGCCGATCCTGATGACGACCCTGACCACGGTGCTCGCGATGGTGCCGATGGCGATCGGCATCGGCACCGGCGAACAGATCCAGCGCCCGCTGGCGGTGACCATCATCGGCGGCCTGAGCCTGCGACCGCTGCTGACGCTGTTCCTAACGCCGGCGTCTGTACGAGATGATGCACCGCCGCCTGGACCGGGAGTACTGAGGCGTGATCCGGACCTTCGTCGACCGACCCGGTGGCGACCTGGATGCTGTTCGCGGCCCTGGTCTTCACGGGCTCTACGCCGTGCCGCACCTCGAGATCGAGGCGATGCCCGACACCGAGCTGCCCACGCTGTCGGTGACCACGACCTGGAACGGCGCCTCCCCGTCGGCCATGCAGCGCGTCGATCACCATCCCGATCGAGGAGGCCGTGCAGGACGTGCACGGCGTCGAGAAGCTCGAATCGACGAGCCGCGCCGCCAACTCCACCGTAACGATCTCGTTCCGTCGCGACACCAACATCGACTTCGCCCGTCTCGATGTGAACGAGCAACTCGGGGAAGTGCGCCGCAACCTGCCGCTGGGCGCGATGCAGCCGCAGATCCTGCCGTTCGTTCCCGAGGAATTTCGCACCGAGGACTTCTTCACGTTCAGCCTCGAGTCGTCGCTGGATCCGAATCAACTGCGCGACCTCGCCGAGACGTGGGTGATCCCGCAGATCATCGCGGTTCCGGGCGTCGCCGACGCGCAGGTGCTCGGCGGCGCGCGCCCGCTGGTCAAGATCGTGCTCGATCGCCGGCTGCTCGAGCTCTACGGGATTCGCGCCGACGAGGTCTTCCGCGCGGTCGATCGTCTCGACGACTTCGAGGGCGCGGGTGTCATCCGCGACCGCGGGATGGAACGGCTGGTGGCGCTCCGCCGGCCGGTCAACCTGGCGGTGCTGCGGGAGAGTCCCGTGGCGAGACGCGGCGGACAGACGTTTACGCTCGGCATGGTCGGCGACGTGCGCTCCGACTTCGAGGACCCGGTGTATTTCGTGCGCGCGAACGGGAAGAACGTCGTCCAGGTGTCGGTCAACAAGCGCAGCGGCGCCAACGCCGTCGGCGTCAGCCGGGACATCCGCAGGGCGTTGCCCGCGATCCAGGCGAATCTCCCCGTCCACGCGGAGTTCCACACCGATCAGGACCAGGGCAAGGAACTCGAGGACAAGCTGCGTGGGCTGATCTTCCGGTCGTTCGCGATTCTTGGCATCCTGTTCGTGATGCTCGCGATTTCGGTGCGTCAGTTGCAACTGACCGCGATCGTCACGACCTCGATCATCTTCGCGACACTCATCTCGCTGTCGCTGTTCTACTTTCTGCGCATCTCGGTCAATTTCATTACGATCAGCGGGCTCGCGGTATGCTTCGGCATGATCGTCGACAACAGCATCCTGGTGCTGGATTCCATTCACCGGCGATTGGACGCGCTCAAGCGCGCGGAGAATCTGGGATTGTCGCGCCGCGCGAAACTCGAGGTCGCCTACCACGCGATTCTCGACGGCAGCAACGACATCATCAATCCGGCGCTTGCCACCACGCTGACGACGGTCGTGGTGTTCGGGTCGTTCGTGTTCCTGTCCGGGCGGCTCGCTCTGTACTATGTGCCGCTCGCGATCTCGGTGACCACGGCCCTGGTCGCGTCTCTGTTCGTCGCGTTCGGCTGGGTGCCGATGGTGCTCCACCGACTATGGGCGCGACCGCTGGTGAACAAGCTCGCGGACGGCCCGCGCGACGTCGTCGATACCGCGGAACTCGACGCGCTGATCGCCGAACCCGCCGCCACCGAAGACCGCACGACGCACCTCGATCGCGTCTACGTCTTCCTGCAGCGCGCGTGGTGGCTCGTGGTTCCTCTGTCGCTCGCGATCTTCGCCGGCTCGTGGTGGGTCTACGACACCAAGATCATCAAGGGCGGCTTCTGGAAGTTTCCCACCCAGGAGGAGCTCTTCCTGTACCTGGAGATGCCGTCGGGCACCGACGTCCAGTTGACGTCGGAGACGCTGCGCACGTTCGAGGAACGGTTGCTGCCGGTCCCGGACGGCGCCCGCATGAGTTCGCGTGCGTTCGGCAACCAGGCGATTCTGCGCGTGGAGTTCGAGGACAAACTGCGCAAGACACCGCTCCCGTTTCAGTGGCGCGAGACCCTGATCGCCAAGGCGGACGAGACCGGCGGGTCGTCGGTGTTCATTCGCGGATTCTCGGACCGCCCGTACTTCAAGGGGGCGTTCGGCGGGTCCGCCCTCAACTCGCTGATCAAGGTGACCGGCTACAACTCAAAACGGCTGAACGAAATCGCCGGAGCCGCGCTGGAACGGGTGGAGAAGAATCGCCGCGCGCGCAATGCCCGCATCACCACCGGCGCGCAGTGGGAGCGCATCCGCCAGGAAGAGATGGTCATCAAGATCAAACGCGAACGGCTGGCCGCCTACGATCTCACCGTACTCGACCTGACCGCGCAGATTCGCCGCATGCTCGGCGTCGACATCCCGTGGACGATGCTGATCGACGGCGATCAGGAACGCGTGCAGCTCTCCTACGCCGACGCCGATAAGATTTCGTACGCGGACATCGCCGACCTGGTGATCCGCAACCCGCAGGGCGAACAGGTGCGCCTGGGCGACCTGATCGAAATTCAGAAGCGCGAAGTCTCGCGGTCGATCACGCGCGAGAATCAGAAGTACACGACGCACATCAACTGGGAGTACCTCGGCACCGACCAGATGCGGCAGCGGTTCATCAAGGAGATCCTCGCCGGCATGCAGCTGCCGTACGGCTATCAGGCCGAGGAAGCCACGCAGGAATTCCTCACCCAGCAGGAAGAAGAGGAGATCGGGCTTGCGGTGTGGATGGCGGTCGCGTTCATCTTCATCGTCCTGGCGGCGCTCACCGAGAGCCTCGCGATTCCGATTCTGATTCTGCTCGCGATTCCCATGTCGCTGGTCGGGGTGTTCGTGATCTTCTGGCTCACGCATTCCGTCTTCGATTCCTCCGCCCGAATTGGACTGGTGCTCCTGTTCGGGGTCGCGGTGAACAACGCGATCCTGCTGGTGTCGCGCTACCGCACCGAGGCCACGCTGATCCTCAAGGCGAAGCTCGGCGGCGATCCCGAAGTGGCGTCGTCGCTCTTTCCGCCGATGCGGCGCGTTCTCGGCGGCAGCGACCTGTGGGAACTCCCGGCGAACGAGCGCGTCGGTCTCCTGTGGCGGTCGATCGCCCACGGAACGCGCGTGCGCATGCGCTCCATCCTGCTGACGAGCGGCACGACCGTCGTGGGGCTGGCGCCGCTGCTCGTTCACATGAATCAGACCGCCGACAAGGACATCTGGGAAAATCTCGCGCTCGCGACCATCGGCGGCCTCACTTCGAGCACGATTCTGCTCTTGTTCATGACCCCCGCGATCTACGCGACCAGCATTCGCGTCAACTGGGCGTTTCGGCGCTTCGTCGGCTGGACGCGGGCGCGCGCGCGTCGCCGTCACGCCCGCGAAGCATCCCCCGAGACCGCGTAGGCACGTTGCGCCCGCGCCCCGCGGCGTAGTACATTCAATGGGTTCGCCCCCACTCCGGTGATCCATGATCAAACGTCTTCTCCCCGGTTCCGGGCTTTCCCGCGTTGCTCTGGCCGCCTGTTTCGCGGCGGCCAGCCTGTCGGCGTGCTCGAAAGGCGGTGACGGCCCGTCGGTCGTCGTGCAGCCGCCGCCGCCGGCGAAGGCCACCTGGCGGTGGATGAACCCGGTTTCGCAGGGGGCGTCCCTGACGGGACTCTGGGGTCCGTCGGCCGACAACCTTTTCGCGACCGGACAGAACGGGGTCGTGCTGCGCTACGACGGCCGGTCGTGGCGTCGGACCACGACGCCGACCACCGAATTACTCAACGGAATCTGGGGGTCGTCGGCGAGCAACATCGTCGCCGTCGGCGCCAACGGCGTGATCCTGCGTTACAACGGATCGTCGTGGGCGCTCGAGGCGAGCGGAACCGACCGGTTTCTCCAGGATGTGTGGGGGTCGTCGGCGATGGACATCTTCGCCGTGGGCGACCAGCGCACCATTCTCCACTACGACGGCGGGACGTGGACGCCCATGACCGTGCCGCTCGGATCCGCGACCGTGCTGTATTCGGTGTGGGGAAGCGGCCCGAGCGACGTCTACGCGGCCGGTATCGGTAAGAGTCTGCTCCATTACGACGGCGTTTCGTGGTCGGAGATCACGACCCCGGCGACCTTCGCCTTGAACGCGGTCTGGGGTCTCGCGTCCGACGACGTGTTCGCCGTCGGCGGCAATGGCGCCGTGATTCACTGGGACGGTTCGATGTGGTCGGTGATCAACGCGACCGGAAACACGCCGATCATTTTTCAGACGGTCTGGGGCACGGCGTCCAACGACGTGTACGCGATGGGGCTGTCGGGCGAGGCGTTCCACTGGGACGGAATGGCGTGGTCGCCGATCGATCTGCACAGCTACAAGAAAGTCAGCCGTGTGTGGGGCGTCGGCGGTGCGGTGTTTGCGGTCGGTGAAGGCGGAACCATCCATCAACTCACCGGCGGGTCGTGGAAGCCGGTCGACGGTGGGATCACGGTCGACTTCGAAGAGGTCTGGGTGACGCCGGACGGAAGCGAGGCGTTCGCGGTCGGAGACTTCGGGACGATCATGCACTTCCAGAATGGCGCGTGGACGCCGATGCAGAGCGGGACGACCGACAACCTGCGCTCGGTGAGCGGGCTCTCGGCGACGGACATCCTGGTCGCGGGCGAGAAGGGGACGATCCTGCACTACGACGGGTCGGCGTGGGCGCCGGAGTTCAGCAATGCGACGGTCAATCTGTTCGACGTGTGGTACGGCGCGAGCGACCTGAAGTACGCGGTCGGCGATTTTGGAACGGTGGTGCGCGACGAGGGCTCGGGATGGACGCCGCTGAACGCCGGCTATCCCACCGAGTCGTTCTACTCGGTCTGGGGATCGTCGTCCGACAACGTCTACATCACCGGCTCACGCTCGGCCGCGGTGCGATGGGTGGGGACCGGTTTCAAAGCGGTGACCATCGACCTGGCGAACGTCCACAATTTTCACGACATCTTCGGGACGGGACCGAACGACGTCTACATCGCGACCGAGTACCTGGGACCGGCGAGCGCCGCTGCCGCGGCGAGCGCGCCGGGTGCCACGTCCCCGGCCCTCCACGCCGGCGGGTTGATCTTCCACTATGACGGCGCGCAGTGGACGGCGGTCTACCAGGATCCCGGTCACGACGTGCTCGGTGTGTGGCGCGCCGATCTCAACCACGGCATCGCCTGCGGCGATGCATCTGCGATCATCCTCGACGACGGCGGCGGCACCTGGACGCGCGTCTGGGACCTCTCGGACCTGCCGTTCTACATCAACAATGTGCGCGGGTCGTCGATGCGTAACATTTTCATCGTCGGTGACAACGGGACGATCGCACGCTATAGTCAGTGACATGAAATTCGCGTCGATTTCGGTGACGGGCGACAACGTCGACGACCTCTTGCGGGCGGTTTCGGCGGAAATCCTCGACCGGCTGGGCGAACACGCCGATCTGGCCCTGGTGTTTCCCAGCGCGCACTTCGCGCCGCGCGCGGAAGGCATGGTCGCCGACCTCAAGCGCGCGATCGGCGCGCGCGTGATGATCGGGTGCACGGGCGAGGGTGTCATCGGTCCGGCGCACGAGATCGAAGGACAGCCCGCGCTGGCGGTGGTCGCCGCGCAGATGCCGGGCATCGACGTCGAACCGTTCTCGCTTCCCAAGAGCGACCTGCTCAGCATCGCGCTCAATCCGTCGACGTTGCTCAAACACTACGAGCCGCCGTTCGACACCCGGTTCATGGTGATGCTCGCCGATCCGTTCAGCGCACCGATGGACGGTGTGCTCAACGCGTTCAACCGCGAGTGCGACAACATTCCGATTATCGGCGGCATGGCGAGCGGTGCGCGCCAACCCGGCGAGACGGTGCTGATCGTCAACGACCGCGTCATGCGCGAGGGACTGGTGGGCGTGTCGTTCGTCGGGCCGATCCAGGCCGACATCATCGTGTCGCAGGGATGCCGCCCGATCGGATCCGTGTTCGAAGTGACGAGCGCGCAAAACAACGTGATCGACTCGCTGGAGGGGGAGTCTCCGCTGGCGCGCATTCAGAGTCTCCTCGACGAACTCGACGACGAAGACCGCGACCTGTTGCAAAACGGGCTCTTCATCGGGCGGGCCATCGATCCGCGAAAAGAGACGCTCGGTCGCGGCGACTTCCTGATTCGCGGCGTGCTGGGTGTCGACGGCGAAACGGGGGCCATCGCGGTGGGCGACGTCATCCAGCCGGGCGAGCGCGTGCAGTTCCACCTGCGTGACGCGCACACGGCGCGCGAGGACCTCGAGATGATGCTGAGTCCGCACGCGTTGTTCGGGGAACCGAGCGGCGCGTTTCTGTTTTCCTGCAACGGACGTGGCACACACCTCTACAACGAACCCGACGGCGATATCTCCGCCATTCGGGGCTTCTTCCGCGACATCGACCTGGCGGGATTCTTCTGCGCGGGCGAAATCGGACCGATCGGCGGGCGCAACTTCCTCCACGGGCACACCGCGAGCCTCGCGCTCATCCGCCCGGCGCAGCCCGATCCGCACGAGACCCGCGGCTCCTGACGCGCTCCACGTCCTACGGACGATCGAGATGGATGTCCCGCCACGACGCCGGGTCGTCGAGCGACTCGAGGTGCGTGAGCACGGCGACGTTCGGTAGTGTCTTTCGGATTTCGGCTTCGATCTCTTCGACGAGTTCGTGTCCGCGGTGCACGGTCCACGCGCCCGGCACCAGGATATGCACCGACACGAAGCGACGCGTTCCCGATTGTCTCGTGCGCAGCGCGTGGTAGTGGATGCCCGAGGCGGCGAACCGGTCGAGGACCGCCCGTAGGGCGGTTTGTTCGTGCAGCGGCAGCGCGGTGTCCATCAGTCCCAGGATCGACCGGTGCACGATCCGGCCACCGGTCCAGACGATGTTGGCCGCGACGACGAGCGCGATAATCGGGTCGAGGCGCTGCCATCCCGTGACCGCCACCGCGCCCACGCCGACGATCACACCGAGCGACGTCCAAACGTCGGTCAACAGGTGGTGGGCGTTCGCCTGCAGCGTGATCGATTCGTGGCGCGTTCCCGCGCGCAACAACACGCGGGCCACCAGCAGGTTCACCACCGCCGCCAACGCCGAAACGATCAGACCCCGCCCGACCGCCTCGAGCGGACGCGGCGCCAGCAATCGGTGCACCGCCGTGACCGCGATGCTCGCGGCCGCTACCAGGATCAGCGCGCCCTCGGCGCCGCTCGAGAAATACTCGGCCTTCGAGTGCCCGTAGGCGTGGGTGTCGTCGGCCGGGCGGGCGGCGATGGTGAGCATGGCGAGGGCCATCCACGCGCCCGCGACATTGACCAGCGATTCGAGCGCGTCCGAGAGCAGCCCCACCGAGCCGGTGAGCAGATACGCCACGGTCTTGAGCACGATGGTGACCACGGCAGCCGCCATCGACAGCCACGCGAAGCGGGTGAGGGTCGCGCGTGTGGTTTGGGTGGACGTCATGGCGGCGATTTCCGGGTTGGGGAGAGTCCCTACTATCGGAAATCGCCGCACGCGCGTCAATCAGTGAGATAACGAGGCTATTCCAGCGGAATCCGGGTCTTGTTGGCCGCGAGCCACGCGTCGAACGTCTGCAGCTCCGGGTTGAGCGACCGCGAGAACGTCGACGTCGCGGACGCCGCAGTAGTCCTCCTCGAAGTCGCGCTTGAACTGGAACATGTTGCCCAGGTCTTCGGCGCCCGGAAAGCCGAACGCCGCGGTAGACCTCGGGCGTCGACCGCGTTGTAGCGGACCTCCTTGCCCAGCGCCTTCGTGAGCGCTGCCGCCATCTGGGCGCCGGTCAGGTGTCTCGCCGGCGATCCCGACGGTCTTGCCGACGAGCTCCTGCCCCTTCTTGAAGATCCCGTAGGCGCACTTGCCGATGTCCTCGGCGGCCGATGCCGGGCAGTTTCTTGTCGCCCATCGGCAAGGTGATCGCCAGCACTCCGTCCGGACCGGGCTTCGGACCCATGCCGAAGTTGATCGAAGTTGTCCCAGTAGAACGACGTGTAGAGGAACGTCGTCGGGCACGCCCAGTGTCGCGGAAGGTGTTGTCGACTTCGGCCTTGGCGTCGAAATGGGCGACCTTGTATTTTCCCATGAGCGTCGGCATGCGATTGTCGGTCAGCGGCACCCACTTGCGCGTGTCTTCGAGCGTCGACCAGATCGACGTGCCTGAGGCCGGCGTCTTTCGCCGCCTTCGCCATGTGGTTACGCCTGCGAGATCTCCTTCTCGGGGGAGAAGTGCTCCCAGAAGTTGGTCACGCAGAAGGCCCCGTAGCACCCCGCGAACGCTTTTTTCAGGCTGTCGAGGTCGTCGAGATCGGCGCGAACCACCTCCGCGCCCATGTTCTTGAGCGCCCGGGCGTTGTCGGACTCGACCTTGCGGGTCAGTGCGCGAACGGCGAATCCGCCGTCCTTGTCGTGCAGGATCGCGCGGACCAGTCCGCCGCCCTGCGCGCCGGTGGCCCCCACCACCGCGATGATCTTTTTCTCACTCATGGTTCCGATGCCTCCTTAGTCGGCCTTGCTCTTTCGTTGGTAATGAATCGGCCAGACGGTTTTCCACGTGGCGCCGGCGTCGTCGGAGCGTTCCCAGTTCCAGTCGAAGGCATCCGCGGCGATGTTGAACCACACCATGCGCTGGAGGAAGTCCTTGCCGTCCGGCGTCGTCGCGTGGCGTTCGAGGATCATCTTGCCGTCGGCGAACTCGCCGGTGAAATCCAGGTATGCGCCCTGATTGTCGACCCAGGTCTGCTTCCACTTGCCGATCTTCGGGTTGAACACCGACACGCTCATGCCGTTCAACCCGCCGGGCGTGCCGCTCTCGAAGTGCTCCATGACGACCGCGCCGTCGTACTCCTTCGTGATGGTGTTCGTCCCGGTCGGCTTGCCGCCCGAGGTAGCATCCCAGGAGCCCAGCCAGAAGTCAAATTGGGCCGCCCGGGGATCGGGCGCTTTGGGCGTCTGGGGCGCGGAGAATGCGGGAATGGACGTGAGAATGGCCAGTACCACGAGCATCGTGACGGATCGTGCACGCATGGGCGTTCCTTTCGATGGATAGTGATCGAAACCGTGGCGGGGTGCTGGCTTGCTTCGTGATTATGCGACGCAAACGCGCCGCCCACAAGACCATTCACCCGACGGTGCTGGCCCCGCCCGCGACGATTCGTTATAGTACGCAGAGTAACACGCCCGTATGGGAACCCCGATTACCCCAGAATCCGTCGAGAAGCGCCTCGAATCCGTCGACGACGTCTACGGCGTCGGCAATATCGTCTCGCAGAAGCGCGTCGAGCGCATCGGCGTCGACGGCGACACGGTGACGCTCTCGCTCAACCTCCCCGTCGACGACGCGAAGGTCAAGCAGCGTATCGAGTCCGAGAGCCGCGCCGCGGTCAAGACGCTCGGCGGCGTGCGCGAGGTGATCATCATGACGCGCGGCGCCCGCCCGAAGCTGGGCGCGGCGTCGGGACCGGCGCGTGCCCCGGGTGGCCCGGGCCCGGTGCCCGGCCCGAGCCCGTTCGAGTCCCAGGCGCCGATCGCCGGGGTCAAGCGGATCGTCGCGGTGTCCTCGGCCAAAGGGGGCGTGGGGAAGTCCACGGTGTGCGTGAACCTGGCGCTCGCGCTGGCGGCGCGCGGCGCCTCGGTCGGACTGATGGATGCCGACGTGTACGGTCCCAGCGTTCACGTGCTGATGGGCACCAACGAGCGTCCGACGCCGGGAAAGGTCAAGGAAATCGCCCCGGTTCTCAAAGACGGCCTCAAGCTGATGTCGCTCGGGTTTCTGACCGATAAGGGGCAGCCGGTGATCTGGCGCGGGCCCATCGTGATGGGCGTGGTGAAGAAATTCCTGCAGGACGTCGACTGGGGGGAACTCGATTATCTCGTGATCGATATGCCGCCCGGAACCGGCGACGCCCAGTTGACGCTGGTGCAGACCGTCCCGCTGACCGGCGCCATCATCGTGACGACGTCGTCGGAGCTCTCGCTGGTCGACGCCGAAAAGGGCCTGGAGATGTACCGCACCGTCGGGGCGCCGGTGCTCGGTATCGTCGAAAACATGAGCTATTTTGTCTGCCCGCATTGCAATGAGCGAACCGACATTTTCTCCACCGGCGGCGGTCGCCGTATCAGCGAACGACTGGGCGTTCCGTTCCTCGGCGAGGTCCCGCTGGACCCGGAGGTCCGCCGGCTCGGCGACGAAGGCGCCCCCATCGTGACCAGCCGTCCCGACTCTTCCGTTGCAAAAGCGTTCTTCGACATCGCCGATCGTGTCCTCGCGGGGACGCGTGACGCATAGCGTCGCCACCGTCCGAGGGACGCATCGCCACGCTGGTTCCCGATGGGACACCGGGGCATGACGTCGGCACGTCGCGTGCTTCGGAGACGGCGACCGCGCTTTGGCCCGACGCCGGCGCGGTCGCCCATCTCTTCCCGTTTCCTTACATTGTCTTACTCTCGCCTTGACACCGGGAGTGTACTCATAGAACCATGGAGAACTTACTGTTACTTCCGGAGCCGTCCGTGACCGCCGAAAAGCAAAGCGCCGACAACCGGGCGCGTGAATTCGATTTTCTCACCCAGGCCAGCCGCACGCTGAATGCCTCGCTCGATTACGGGGAGCTGATCAAGAGCCTCCTCAAGATCGTGCGCAGTGCGTTGCGCGCCGAGGTCGTCATGCTCGCCATGATGGACGAGCAGGAACACGTGATGTTCGACCGCGCGCTCGGGGCGGCCGACGACGGGGTCCGCGGAACACCCATCTCCCGCGGGAGCGGTGTCATGGGCGTGGTGTGGGAAACGCGCGAGCCGCTCGTGATCGAAACCCCGAAGTCCCGCGGCGACGTTCCCTTTGCGCTCGAAAAGAAGCTCGGCATCAAGGTGCAATCGCTGATCGCGGTGCCGTTGTTGCGGCGCGGGCTGGTTCGCGGCGTCCTCGAGGTCGTCAACCGCAAGCGCGAGGGCGACCCGTTCACGACGGCGGACCTGGAACTGCTGGTGCCGCTGAGCGAGCACGTCGCGGTGGCCGTCGCCAACGCGCGCCTGCGCGCGCAGGCGGAACGCCGGCAGCTCGAGTATTCGCTCCTCGCCGAGATGGGCGCCGACGTCGGTAAGTCGCTCACGCGCGACGAGGCGCTCGAGCGCATTCTGGAGAACCTGAACCGCCTGGTTCCCTACGACGCCGCCGCGATCTTCCTGGTGGAACCGAAGACCGATACGATCGCGAGCGTGCTGCACGTCGGCTATCCGCGCGGCGCGGACGAGAAGATCAACGTGAAGTCGGACCAGGGCGTGGTGGGGACGGTGGCCAGGAGCAAGTCCGGGACGATCGTTCCCGACGTGCGCAAGCACCCGAGCTATTTCAACGTGCGCGGTCGTACGCGCTCGGAGATGGTCGCACCGATGCTGCTTCGCGGGCAGCTGCTCGGCCTGTTCAACCTCGAGAGCGACCGCGCCGACGCCTACAAGGAGAACGACCTCCGTCTGCTGGAGGGCTTCGCCGCGCAGGCCGCCGTGGCGATCGACCGCGCGAATCTGTATCGCGAACGCCAGGTCAAGCTGGAGATCGAAGAGGAACTCCGCATCGCCCGGACGATCCAGGAGTTTTTCATTCCGAAGAAAACCATGACGACGGGCGCGTACCGCATCGCCGGTGCGAATTTCCCGTCGCTCGAAGTCAGCGGCGACTACTACGATTTCTTTCCCTCGATGAACCGCCTGGTGGCGTTCACGATCGCCGACGTGGCCGGTAAAGGCGTGCCGGCGTCTTTGATCATGGCGAGCGTGCGTTCGATTCTGCGAACGGTGGCGCCGTACACCGCGACGGCCCGTCAGATCGTGATCCGCGCCAATCAGATCCTGCTGGAGACGGTCCGCCCGCAGGATTTTGTGACGGCGTTCATCGGCGTGCTGAATCCGGACACGGGCGAAGTGACGTACTGCAACGCCGGTCACAACCCGCCTATTCTGATGTCGCCGGACGGATCGTACCGCCTCCTGGAATCCGGCGGACCGGTGCTGGGCGTCATGCATGACGCCGACTGGGCCGAGGGGCGCTTCCGGCTCACGGATGAAGTGCTGGTCTGTTACACGGACGGTGCCACGGAAGCACGCAACGCCGCGGACGAGGAGTTCGGGGAAGAGCGCTTCATCGAGTCGGTTCGCGGGAAGCTGGGGCTGATGCCGTACCGGCTATGCACATCGCTCTATGCGTCGGTGCGCTCGTTCGTGGGCGCCGCGAAGCAAAGCGACGACACCACCTACCTCGCCATCCGCCGCGTCGAACGCGCGTCCTCGGGCCGCGACGCCGACGCCTGAGCGACCCCGCCGGCCCGCGTTCGCGTCGGTCCGGGTTTGCTTATTTGAAATCCACGCAAAAGACGCCGTCTCCCCGGCCGTCGGCGACGGCACCATCCACGGCTGCGTAGTAAAGTCTCTTCGAGTCTTCGCTCCACATGAGGTTGCCAGCCACGCGGTAGTCTTGCCGAACTCGCGAGTGCTTTCCGGTTCTTAGATCCACGACGTGTAGCTCCAGTCGCCGTGCGGGCAAGGGCACGGATGACTTCAAATTAGTCACGAGCAGTAGCGCAAGATGGCTCTCATCCGGGGAGACGAGAATTTCAGCTCCAATCACGGTCCGGAAGGAGCGCTTGTCTTCGAAGATGCGATGGCGCGACCCGTCGGGGTCCAGGCGATCGACTACACCGGTTTCCCATAGTTCTTTCGACAGGTTGAACGCGTAGATGACGTTCGAGTATTGACCATCTCGGTAAGTCGCGGTGGCCTGGTCGTACGGATCGAGGTGCTGGCTCTTCAGGAACTGATCCCAGTCTCGGTACGGTGGGCAGGCGCAACAAGTCGAACCTGAAGGGCGGTTGATGACCTCGGGCGCAATTTGTCCGGGCGTAAATGCGACCCAGAATGACTGAAGCATTCGGAGGCGCACGCGGTCACCTGACCAACTCCGCTGTTCGAAGAACAGTCGGGCTCGGTCTTCCATGCTCCGCGGAATCTCCGGCTGTACACGCTCCGCGACCGCCTGGAAACAATGATGCGTCTTCTCGGACGTCTCCAGATTCATCGTCACAAAATGAAACTTCTCGGGAACTGTGCGAAGCCCCTTGAAATTCCAATCCAGGGAATCGACCTCGAAAAATGCCTGCCACTTCTCATCCGGAGAGATGGTGAACCATGCCTCGTTTCCTGCAGGCTCGAGGTGCTCGGTTCCCGGCACGAGGCGCGGTCGCAAAGCGTGACCGCGGCACGCGAGCGACGCTGCCGCGGAGGCGGCAAGAAAAGTGATTAGAACGAGCCTGTGATTCATGAGGGCGGACCTGTCCGGCTGCGAGTTCGTTTTCAGTAGCAGGAAAGCCCGTTCCGTGCTTCGGCGTCAAGACGATGTTACGTTGCTGGCACACACCGCGGAGAAAAAACAATCTCCCGTAACATTTGTTCTTGACGTGTGTTCCCGGCTCGCATGCAAATGCGACGCCACACACCAGGAATCTGTTGCCACGTTCGCCGTCTGGCTCATTCTTGCCACGAAAAACACGTCGAGTTGTTTGAATCGAAAGGCTGGGCGTTTGTAAGTTTACGTTCGCCTGCGAGCGTCAAAATAGCCGGTGTTATCTTGAGTGCGGCAGCGACTTCCTCCCGTCGCGAGTTCACATAAGGAGGTACTGCCGTGATTGGTTCTGCATCCGAAAGTCTGCCCGCGCGTCTTCGCGCGCTCGGCAACGACGAACTCCTGTCGCAAGTGCAACTCCTGGTTCGCCGGGAGTGCGTCGCGACGATCCAGATTCTCCACCATCTCAATGAGATCGGCCGGCGCCGGCTGTTTCTCGATCTCGGGTACAGCTCGCTGTTTGACTACTGCATCCGCAAGTTGAAGTACTCGCCATCCGCGGCGGGACGGCGCATCCAGGCGGCGCGTTGCATTCGGCGCTATCCGGAGGTGCTGGAGTTGCTGCGTGCGCGTGAGCTATCGCTCGGCACGGTTGCGTTGATCGCTCCCATTCTGACCGATGAAAATCACGCGTCTGTTCTGGCCCGCGTTCGCGGGCGGTCGTACCGGGAAATCGAACGCGTTGTGGCCGAGTACAAGCCGCCGGTCGCATTTCGCGACCGCGTGCGCCCGGTCCGGGTTGCGGTGTCCGAACCGAAACCGCCGGCGGTTGCGGTGTCCGCGAGAGTTCGCGATTCTATGCCGGCGGCGAGCCCGGATCCGGCGCCCGGCTCGGCGGCGGATCTGCACTCACTGGCGGACGATGCCGTCGCACCGACGACATGCCGGCCCATCACTCCCGGCGCCGGGAGTGTCACGACCGAAACAAAACTCCTGCTGCAGTTCCTCGTGAGCGAGGCGTGCATGGCCAAGCTCAACGAAGCGAGGGCCCTGCTCTCTCATCGTTGCCCGGGTGGGTCGTTCGGAGACGTGCTCGATGCCGTTCTCTCTGATTACATAAACCGCCACAGCCCGGCCGCGCGGAAGCAGCGCCGCGAGGCTCGAACGGCCACGGTCATTGATTCAAAAGAAACGACAACCAGCGGCGACGTTGTCGTAGCGGCAAGCAATCACTCCCGGCGCCGGGAGTGCACGCGCTACATCGCCGCTGACGTGCGGGACGAAGTCTTCGCACGAGATCGCAATCGCTGTACGTACGTCGCGCGCGACGGGACACGATGCGGATCCACGTACGCGCTTCAGGTCGATCATGTTCGGCCGTATGCAATCGGTGGCACGAACGACCCGGCCAATCTCCGGTTGCTGTGCGCGGCACACAACCGACACGCGGGCGAACGCACGCTCGGCGCGCAGGTCATGCAGCGGTTCTGGCCGCGAGAATAAGAGCGCGGGATTGCATGCCGGAAAGTTCGCCAAGATGGGAGCGCCCGCGCGGATTTCGCGGTGAAGTCGTCCGCGCGCCGCTACAACCGAATCAGAACTTGCGCTTCGTTGTTACGCAGCGTCGCTTCGGTAACCACCGCGCCGAGAGACCCGTCCGCCTGCAGCACGGCGTACGAGCCGTTCAGTGCATGCGTGGTGATGCTGCGGTCGTCGGTCACCGACCCGGCGGGGAGCATCTTCACGAGCACCAGCGCGTTGGTGAAGTTTCGCGCGAGCACCCGGTACGTGAGAGTCGAATCGTACGGGTCGCTGCCGCTCGCGAACACGTAGTACTCCTTCGTATTCGCGTGCCCGTCGAAATCCACCGACCCGTTGGGGATGAGGTCCGGCTGTCCGACGTCGTATTCGACCGCCGGGTTCCACGCCCAGGTCGACAGGTGGCCGGGCAGCGCGTGGCCCGCGGCGGTTTCGTACATGTAGTACGTGTACGGATTGTGGACGAGGTAGTAGAGCGCGAGCGTGAAGATCTTCCCGCGGTCCGAGCCCGCGGTCCCGTTGGACGTATCGCGCGCGCCCACGATGCGCCGTCCACGCGCGCGGGTCTGGTATACGATCTGGCGGATCGCGTTCTCGTAGTCCGCTTCATAGGTAATGCACCGGGCGCTTCCAGACGTCGGATACGACAGACCGGTGTACGTGAGCCACACTTCGCCCCAGATCCACGGCGTCGTCTTCTGGACGTTCACGGCGGACCGTTCGGGGTAATTCAGATAATAGACGTGGCCGTAGTTCGGCATGACGTCCTTGGTGCGACCAAAGTGGTCCATCAGGCTCTGGGCGAGAGTCGGGAACATGGTCTCGATCGCGATGGCATAGGGATGCTGGTCGTTCATGGCGACGCCGTAATACTCCGCCGTGTGGTCGAGCTGGCCTTCGCCGAACTTCGGGTAGTACAACGCGTCGTCGCACAGAATCCCGTCGATCGGGCCGGACGCGAACGGGGTGTTCGTATACCACCGGCCGTCGATCATCTCTTCGGCGTAATCGGCCAGAAAGCGCTTGAAGCCGGGATCCGCGACGTTCGAGAGGTACCACGGCGTACTGCCTCCGCCATAGTAGGCGACAACCCGCGACTGCGACCGCTCCGTCGCCGACGCCGGATTCCCGCCGCCGCCCGGATTCCACCCGGGCACCATCCCCGCGGGGAAGCCCTGCACGATCACCTTGCCCTCCCAGGTGGGCACGGTCACGTCTTCCTTGTAATGCAGGTAGAAGTTCTCGGGATCGTAGCCGTGCGCCGCCGCCCACGCGGCTTCCGTCTTGGGGCCGTCGCCGTCGAAGCGATGAAAGCGCGGAATCGTATACTCGAAGATGCGAATATGGGGATCGACGGCCCGCATCTCGTCCGGTGACACGTGGCCGATGACCAGGTCGTAGTGCGCCGCGCGCCACTGGATCTCGTCGGCGTCGAGCGGCGCCCGCAGCAGACACGACGCCGTCTGGATGTGCGGATACAACGTCGGCGCCAGCGACCCGCACGCCGTGCCCTGGCATTCCTCGCCGTACGGACAGGAAAAATCGGTGACGCAGCCGCCCGCGGTTGCGCTTTCGTCCGCCGGCGCGGCCGTATTGGCGCAGGCCGACAGGCATGCAATCGCCATCGCGGCGACGGCCTTCAGAATTGAGACGCGCGTGCTCATGATCTCACCAGGTTTCGGGGCGGATGATCCAGGGATGCAGTGCAACGCCCGTGCCCGTGCCGGTGGCGGGGAAACGGCCGTTCTCGTCGTATCCGGTCGGGCCCGGGCGTTCCCCGGGGTTTCTCGAAATCACTGGAGGCGGCGGCGCCCCCGCGGCTACACTGGGCCGTCGGTCGTCGTGTGCACGCGGCCTCCCGCAAGTTGCCCGCGAATGATCGTAAACCATCGTGGACCCCAGACGCGTTTTATTCGTCTCGTCGCTCCGCCGCTACGGCGGGGGAGAACGGTGGATGCTCGACACCGCCGCCGGGCTCCGTGCCCGCGGTCACGACGCGCGCCTCGTCGCCCGGCCGGGCAGCGTGCTCGCGACCGGCGCCCCGGCCCGCGGCATCCCGCTCACCGAAATCGACATCCGCAACGACGTCGACCCGATCGCGGTCGCCCAGCTCGTCGCCCTCATCCGCCGCATGCAGCCGTACGCCGTGGTTCCCAATCGCGACCGCGAGATCCGGCTGTGCGCGGCGGCGATCCGTGCGGCCAGAGCGTTGCCCCCACGCCCGTTACGCCCTCGGCTGGTTCCGCGGCGCGGCAGCGAATTCCCGCTGAAGGACAAGCGCCACTACCGCATCGTCTACACGGCCGAGGTCGACCGTGTCATCGTCAATTCCCAGGCGACGCTCCGGAATATGATGCGCGACGCTCCGTGGTTCAAGGAGAGTAAAGCGGTCGTGATCTACAACGGGATCGACGCCGATCCGTACGCGGCACTCGCCGCCCGCCGGGAGGAGATGCGCAAGAAACTCCGAACCGCGATCGGCGCGGCCCCCGACGCCCCGGTCTTTCCCCTGGTGGGAGAACTGCACGAGCGCAAGCAGCAGCGTGCGGTGATCGAGGCCATGCCGCAGGTGCTGTCCGCGTATCCGGCCGCGCGCGTCGTCTTTGTGGGCGACGGCGAGGACCGCGCCATGCTCGAGGACGCGATCCAGACGCGCAACCTCGGCGATTCGGTGACGATCCTCGGGTTCCGCTCCGACGTCCCGGAGATTCTGGCGGGCAGCGATGCGCTCTTGTTGCCGTCGCGCGTCGAAGGGTTCGGTTACGTGCTGGTGGAAGCGATGGCGGTGGGGATTCCGTGCATCGCGTCGAGAGTGAGCAGCATCCCGGAGATCGTTCGCGACGGCGAAAGCGGCATCCTGCACCCGGTGGGGGACACCGGGGCGATTGCGTCGGCGATGCGCCGCGTCATCGCCGAACCCGACATGACGCGCACGATGGGCGAAGCGGGCGCGCGCATCGTCCGCGAAAACTTTCGCCTCACCGACATGCTCGATCGCGTCGAAGACGTGTTGTTCGGGCCCGTACCCGCCTGATCGCTACGCTATCTTCCGAACACGTGCACGAGGGTCAGGCTCAGGGCGGGGACGTACGTGATGACCACGAGTGCGACCAGCATCAGGAGCAGGAACGGGACGCTGGCGCTGTACAGCTTGAGCACCGGCTGCTGGAACCGGTACGACGAGATGAAGAGGTTCAATCCCACCGGTGGCGTCAGGTAGCCGATTTCGAGGTTGGTGAGGAACACGATCCCCAGGTGGACCGGGTCGACGCCGAATCCGGTCGCCACCGGCGCGATCAGGGGAACCACGACGATCAACGCCGAGAAGATATCCATCAGACAGCCGACGATCAGCAGAAACACGTTCAGAATCAGCAGGAACGTGTACTTGCTCGAGATGTACTGCTGCATCCACGCGAGAATGCGCATCGGCACTTCGGCGTCGATCAGGTAGTTCACGAATCCGAACGAACACATGATGATGACGAGGATGCCGCCCACCAGCGTCATGCTCTCGGCGACGATCGAGGGCAGTTTTCGCAGCGGAATGTCGCGGTAGACGAAGACCTCGACGATCAATGCATACAGCGCGGTGATCGCAGCGGCTTCCATCACCGTGATGACGCCGCTGTAGATGCCGCCGAGAATGATGAAGGGAAGCGGAATCTCCCACGCCGCCGCGCGGATGGCCGTGCGCACCGCGGTTAACGAGAGGCGCTGACCGCGTACGCCTTCGCGCCGTCCCTGGCGCACACCGTACGCCGCCAGCAATCCGACCAGCAGCACGCCCGGGAGCACGCCGGCGAGAAACAACTTGTCCACCTCGACCGCGGCCACGTAGCCGTACACGATCAGCGGCAGACTCGGCGGGAACAGTAGACCGATGCTTCCCGATGCCGTCACCAGTCCCAGCGAGAAGCGATTGCTGTACCCGTCGGCGAGCAGCGCCGGCAGCAGCAGCCCCCCCATCGCTACGATGGTGATGCCGGACGCCCCGGTGAACGCGGTGAAAACGGCGCACGCGACCAGGGCGACCACCGCGAGCCCGCCGGGGAACAGCGCGCGCGAAACGCCCACGAGACGCTGCGGCGCGCGGCTGTGGGCGAACAGATATCCGGCCAGCGTGAACAGCGGAATGGCGACCAGTAGCGGCGAGCCCGCGATCGAGTACATCGAAACCGCGACCGACGAGATGTCGATGCCGGACGCGAAGAACAGGTAGATCGCCAGCGAACCGAACACCGCGAAGAGCGGCATCCCGAACAGCGCCAGGATCACCAGGCCGACGATGAGTGCCACCAGCATCGTGTCAGCCCTCGAACTCGACGTCGCGCGATTCGCGAGCGAGGAAAATGGCGAGCACCGTTCGGTAGGCGATGACGAAGAACGTCGCCGGAAGGATCAGCTGGGCGACCCACGTCTTCACCCCGAGGAACGCCACCTCGCTGAACGTCCGTTCGTCGACCACGAGCCGCAACGCGGCGATCGCGAGCAGATAGGCGGCGACCGCCGTCGCGCCGTAGACCAGCGTGCGTCGGGCCGGTCGCCACGACGCCGGGAGCAGGCGCGTGAAGACGTCAACGGAGATGTGACGCATGCGCGCCGACGCGAGCGCGGCACCGGTGGCGCCGAGCCACAGCACGATATGGCGCATCATGGGGTCGGCCCACAGGAGCCCGGAGTGAAACGCGTTACGCAGGAAAATCTGAACGGCGCCCAGCACGACGAGCGTGCACAGGAGCAGCGTGATGAAGAGCAGCTCGGCGCGGCCGGCGGCGTCGAAGAGCCCGCGTGCGCGGTCGTTGCGGTCGAGCCGCGCGCGGGCCGCGGCGAGGACGACGACGGCGCCGAATCCGGCCAGCGCGTACGCGACAGACGAGGTCACGGCATCACCGCGGGATCAGTGAGACGACCCGGATGGATGCGTCTTGCGGTAGTCGGCCAGCAATCCGGTGACGCGGTCGAGGAGTTCTTTCGAGTACAGGACGCCGACGCCGTCGGACCAGGCCGCGCGTCCGCGGGTGATGAAATCGCGCCGGGCGGCGTCGTCGACGGGCACCACCTGGACGCCTTCCTTCTCGGATCTCCCCGATTGCTTCCTTGTTCTGGACGCGGGTCTTTTGCGTCAGGTCCGCCAGGTTGGTGGTCGCGATCTCGCGAATGGCGGCCATGTCGGCATCGCTCACACCGGCGAGCGACTTCGTGGTGACGACGACCGCGCTCACCCCGTGCGTCACGGGCATGTCGGACATGTACTTCACGCGCGTGTACCACTGCAGCGCCACGCACGCGAGCGGCGACGAATACACCGCGTCGACGACCCCGGTCTGAAGCGACGTCAGGACGTCGGGCGCCGCCAGCGGAATCGGCGAGATGTTGAACGCCTTGAAGAAGATCTCGGCCAGCTGGTCTCCCGACCAGATCCACCACTTACAGCCGGGCATGTCCGCGGCGGTCTTCACCGGCGTCTGGGAGAAGAGATACACGAATCCCACGTCGGTCCACCCGAGCAGCGTGTAGCCCTGGTCGGCGAACGCCTTCTCGTAGTAGGCCCCGGTCTGCGCGCGGACGTAATCGAGTTCGTCGAGCGAGTTGAACATGAAGGGAAGTTCCAGGACGCGCACTTCCGGGACGATCGCGCCCAGGCCGAATCCGGTGAACGCGGCGCCGTGAACCTGCCCGACGCGCATCTTGCGCAGCACGTCCTTCTCGTCGCCCTGCACACCGCCCGGGTAGAACTTGAATCCGACGCGATTCTCGGTGCGTGCGCGCACCTGTTCGTCGATCGCGCGCATCGTCTTCATCCACGTGCTGCCGTCGGGGGCGAGTGTCGCGATCTTGATTTCGACCTTCGCTTTGGGCTGTTTCTCTGCGAACGCGGGGGCGGTCGCGAGCGGCGTGCACGCCAGGATCGCGACCAGCACGGCGCAAAATCTAGAACAGGTCATCGGCTTCTCCCAGCAAGGATTGCGATCGCCGCTTGGCGATCAGGTTCAACAGTCGGTACGGATCGTCGCCCGTCGCCGGTGCGGCGATCACGGCTTCCAGCACGCGACGGAATTCGTCGCCGTCCTGGATGCGATACAGATAGAAGCGCGCGTAGAAATACTGCGGCAGGAGAAACGAATCGCCCGCCACGCGGAACGCTTCCTGGAAACTCGCGAGTGACTTCTCCGGGCTCCCGCCGAACATCGGCGGACGAAACGCGTGCAGGCTCCCGATCATGACGTACGGAAGCCCGTGAAAGTAGGCGCCATCGAGCGCCGCGGTGCGCTCCAGGAGTGCCGTCACCTTGGGAATGTCGCGAAGGACGGCGGTGGAGTCCAGGTGCAGGCTGATGAACTGGGCCCAGTTGGCGGCCGCCCAGGTGGCCGCCGGGACGTCTTTCTTGCGCAGGTGTGCGAGCGACGCGTCGAATTCCTGGAAGGGAACGTCCCAGTCGCTGACGAGTTTCTTGTTGCCGGCCAGGATGGCTTTGGCGTGCGCGAGTCCCTTGAGGTAGAGCTGCGACGCGTATACCGGGTCGGTTTCTTCGTGCGTCGAAAACGCGTAGCTGAAATAGAGCATCGCGGCGTTGAGTCGCAGCGCCGCGTTGCCCGGGTCGGTGCGGATCAGCCCTTCGAGCAGGAACAGATTCGCGGCCGCGCCGTCCTGGAACGTGCGCAGGTCGTCCGACGCCATCGCGGCGTCGCGGGCGTTGTCGAGCACGGGCACCATGACGTGGCCGACCGAGAACTTCGCGGTCGAGCATCCGGAGCCCAGAAGGGCGATGAGCGCGAGCGCCGGCAGGGACGACAGGGCGCGCGCGCGATTCCGCAGGGATGGCATAGTGGGGATAATCAACAAACCCCGCCGGTCGATCAATCACGAAAATCCGGCCGTCGAGTCACAGAAGACGCTCGATCTCGTCCGCGCACTCCTCGGCGAAGCGATTCACGGGGTACCGGGGCGCGGTCTCGAGTCCGCCGGCGACGATGCGGCGGCGCAGGGCGTCGTCGTCGAGAAGCGATCGCACGGCTCGCGCGATATCGTCGGCGTGTCCGGGCCGGACGACGAGGCAGTTGTCCCGGTCGCGCGCGTATTCGCTGACACCGCCGCAATTGGTGACGACGACTGCGGCGCCACAGGCCATGGCCTCGAGCGGCGGGAGACCGAAGCCTTCGACGAGCGACGGAAACACGAACACGTCAGAGAACGAATAGAAATCGACGAGATCGTGACGGAGCCCGGCGTCCGGCGCCACGCGCGAGAACGGTTCGACGAACGGCGGCACCGTCGCCGGATGCGCGCCGTCGAAGACGATGAAACGAACGCGCGCGTCGTCACCAAGCGAGGCGAAGGCATCGATCGCGACTCGCAGGCCCTTGACGCGGGCAGGGTGCGCCAGCACGCCAACAATCACCCGCGCGTCGCGTCGCGCCATGTCGCGCCGGGATGAACCGGCGTCGATGAAAGCGGGATCGATTCCGACGGGGATCACCCGGCGAACGCGCCCGGCCCCGACGCGTTCGGCGACGAACCGGCTGACCGCGATGCGCGTCGCGGGAACGCGATAACCGGCCCGCGCCATCAGTCGCAGCGCGGGTTTGAGCCACGCGGGCTGCGATCCGTAGGTGATGTGCGAGGTGGGCTCGTCGTTCTGGATCAGATAGACGAGGCGATCCTCCCGCGCGCGCCCCGGGTGGCCGGCGGCGATCAAGAGCGGCGTGCGATATCCGGTGGCGACGGTCACGCGCGCCGCGGGGAGCGCGCCCGCCAGTTCGAAGCGCGCGGCCAGGCGTCCGTGTGCGCGACGCTCGCGCACGTCGATTTTCTCGTGGAGTTGAATCGGCGCGGGTTTCGCGTTCGCGGGGACCGACACCGCGACGGAGCGTCCGCGCGCTGCGAGCGTATTGGCCACCCCGAGCGCCATGCGCACCCCGCCCGACGCGTTCACGGTGACGAGCGGGATCAGGACGTCGTAGCGGTCGTGTGTCGCGGACACCGCACCCTTCCTAGATATCGAGCGCCGCACGAACCTGCGCGAACCGTTGGGGCCATGTATGGCGTCGCGCGAACGCGATTCGCGCGGCGCGGCCCGCGGGATCGCCGTCGGCCACCGACGCCACCGCGCTCGCGAACTCCGCCGCCGAATCGCAGAGAATCGCGGGCGGCTCGCTGGCCTCGATTTCGTCCAGACGCGTGGCCACCACCGCCAGTCCCGCCGCCAGGTACTCGAACAACTTGAGCGGGCTGACCGCGTGCGTCAGCTCGTTCCGTACGAACGGGACGATCCCCACGTCGCACGCGCGCAACAGATCCGGAAGCCCCGCGTACGGAAACGCGCCGGTGAAATGCACGTTGGCGGGGTAGCCGCGACGCGGTGCGTCACCCGGTCCCACCACGAGCACCGACGCCGCGGGGTTGCGTTCGCCGACGGCGGCGATGCAATCGAAGTCCACCCACGCGTCCAGCTTGCCGACGAACACGATACGCGGCCGCGCGAACGGGGCCAGCATCGCCGGCTCCGGTCCCGGGTCGCGGAAGAAATTCTCGGAGACGCCGTTGGGCAGGTAGACGGCGTCCGGACGGCGACGGCGGAGTTTCGTCTGCAATCGCCGCGAGGTCACGAATACCGCGTCGGCGTGATCGACGAGTTCGTCGTGGAGTTCGAGCAACGCGGCCGGCACGTTGCCGAAGTGGGCCCAGTCGTCGGACAGCCGGCAGGCGCGGATCCGCGCACGAACCATCGCGGCGGCGGGATACGAGAATCGGCTGTTCGATAACCACGCGACGTCGGGCGCCTGGAACCCGAAGTCGCGGAGCACCGTGTCGATCCGGGGCAGCGTCGCGCGCAGCGTGTTCTCGGCGACGACACGCGACCGCAAGAGCGGGCGATCGACCACCGGAAGAAACGTCAGCGGGTAGTATTCCGTCACGCCGTTGTCGCGAACGCCGCCTTCGCGCCAGACGCGGATGCGGCGCGAGGTGTAGGCGTTGTCGCGGCGAAAAAACGTGTACGGATAGAGCGGCGTTCCCAGCCAGAAGACCTCGGCGCCGGCCGACACGAATTCGTGAGCGATCGCGTGCGAGCCGACGTACGTCGGACCGCGGTAGTCGGTGGCTTCGGCCATCAGAACGCGCATCGATGTTCCCACAGACGAGATGAAAAAAAGACCCTTCGGCCCCGCTCGCGCGAAACCGAAGGGTCGAGACCTACTATCGAGATTTCATGGTGCCGAAGGGGGGACTCGAACCCCCACGAGGTTACCCTCACTGCGCCCTGAACGCAGCGCGTCTACCAATTCCACCACTTCGGCAGCAGAAACAACTCCCAAGCAGGTTGGCAGTAAGAGGACAGCGACAAGGAAAGCCAAGAACACCTCATCGACGCCTCGGTCGCCAGAATAGTGGATAGCAGTGGAAAAGTCAACGCGAGCTCCGGGGCGTTCGGATGGGGATAACAATGTGTAACTTTAATTTATATAAATAGTTAAGATGCGTTGGGTAGAAAGCCACAATATCTAGTGGGCGAGTCGGCGCAGCCCTCGCCGGCGGTAGTCGCGATCCGTAGCCTCAATAAAAACAATGGATTAGCCGATTCGGTCCCACGCCGACATCACTTATAGCGGTCAATATCCGATAAATACTAACTGCTTGTATTGTTTGCCGGTTGCAATCGCCTCGGCCGTGCTCGTAGGCTTGGTGCCGCCTATGAAACTGATCATCCAGAACAAGAAGGCGCGCCACGACTACGCGATCCTGGAAACCTTCGAGGCGGGCATCGCGTTGCGCGGAACGGAAGTGAAGTCGTTGCGCGAGGGGCGCGCCAACCTCCGCGACTCCTACGCGTTGATCGAAGGCGGCGAACTGGTGCTGCGCGGTCTGCACATCAGTCCGTATTCGCACACCTCGGATCGAGATCTGGACCCGGTGCGGGACCGCAAGCTCCTGATGAATCGCGAGGAAATCCGCAAACTCGTGGGGAAGATCACGGAGAAGGGGATGACGCTCGTGGCGCTCAAACTCTATTTCAATCCGCGCGGCATCGTCAAAGTGGAGCTCGGACTGGGCAAGGGCAAGAAGCTCCACGACAAGCGCGACGCAATCGCCGAGCGCGAGTCCCGGCGGGAGGTCGACCGGGCGATGAAGTACCGCCGCTAGGCCCCGGCGCCGCCAACAAAGGCTTTCGACCGGGTCCGTGCTTTCTGGTATGTTGATCCCCGAATCGCCGCGGTCGCTCGGGGCGCGCCGGAGCGATCCCGGTCATGATGTCACGCCTTTGCATTCTTTTCGTCGCCGCCGCGTTGATCGTGGCGTCTCCGGCCATCCTCACGGCGGACACCACCGCCCAGGTGGTCTACGACGACGGCCGCGCGCCCGAAAGCGTCCCCATCTTCCATATGCCCGACGACGACGCGTGGTTCATGCGCGCCAGCGACGTCGCGCGTCTGTTCCGGGCCACACAGTTCTGGAACGCGTCGAGCCGCAAGATCGTTCTGGGCGTGGGGCGGTCGCGCTTTGTGCTGACCGTCGATACGCGCGTGGTGGTGGTGGACGGCGACCCGCAGATGATGCGCACGGCCGTTCGCTACGAAGACGGCTTCGTCCTCGTGCCCATGGAATTCATCCTGGAAGTCGCGGCCCAGCACACGCCGCGCGGCTTCGAATGGGACGAGAAGGCCCGGCGGCTCACCGTCCACGGAATCGGCTATAACGTGACGAACATCTCGTTCGCATCCACGGGCGAGCGGACCACCGCGACGCTCCATCTGGGCGAACCGCTGGTCTACAACGTCGACACCGGCACGCCCGGCCTGGTGCGGATCAAGCTCTACGGCGGGCGCATCGACCTGCGCGCGTTCACGGTGCGCGAAGCGCACGGGTTCGTGTCCGGCGTTCGGGCCGAGCAGACGGACCGCGACGCCTACGTCACCATCGACGTGGCGCGCGGCGTGACGCAACTGCGCGTGGAACGCAATGACAACCCGCCGGAGCTGTCCGTGGTGCTGGAAACGGGCAAGGGCGAGACGGCCGGCGGCGGCGAGGGGGGCATCGAGGTCGTGGACGAAGGCGCCGGCGAGCGCCAGTCGCTCGAGATCAAGAAGATCTCGCATCGATCCCGGTCACGGCGGTCGCGACTTCGGCAAGGAAAGCGTCAATGGCGTGCGCGAGAAGGACGTGACGCTGGCCATCGCGAAGGTGGTGCGCGACCGGATCAAGGAGGAGCTGGGTATCGACGTGGTCATGACGCGCGAGGACGACCGGATGGTCGGCCTGCAGGAACGCACCGAGTTCGCCAACGCGTCGGGCGCCGATCTCTTTATCAGCATTCACTGCAATTCGTGGTTCAACGACCAGGTCGGCGGATTCGAGTCGTACTTCCTGTCGCCGGCGCGGAGCGAATCGGACCGCGCACTCGCGCGCTACGAAAACCAGGAAGGCAGCGCATCCGGGACGGCCAAAGCCGCGACTACCAACGGCGATGTCGACTTCATTCTGTGGGACCTGGTGCAGAACGCGTACATCGCCGAAAGCAGCGCGTTCGCCGAATACATCCAGCGTGAGATGACGTCGCTCCTCGGATTGAAGAGCCGCGGCGTGAAGCAGGCGAATTTCGTCGTCCTGCAGGGCGCCAAGATGCCCGCCGTGCTGATCGAAACGGCCTTCCTCTCCAATCCGGACGAGGAACGGATGCTCACCGATCCCGATTTCCAGACGCGCGTGGCCGAGGGTCTGATTGATTCGATCCGCCGCATGCAGGAGCGCTTCCATTAGCATGGACGACTTTTCGCAGTTTCCCGGCGACGAGCCGACCGCCGTCGGTGGCGGTCTCAAGATGCGCCACCTCGTCGTGATCGCGGTGGTGGCGCTGGTGGCGATCGCGGGCGCAATCTGGTTCCTCGGCCGGCGTCCGCCGCCCGTGTCCGAGAACACGTCGAAACCCGTCGCCCCGGTACTCGAAGGAAGCCGGACGGTGACGCTCTTCTTCGCCAGCGCGGAAGAGCCGGCGATCTACGGCGAAACGCGCGAGGTGGCGGTGGGTCATCGGCTGGACGAACAGGTGCGCCAGGTGATCGAGTCGCTGATCGACGGACCGAAGAAGGACACCGGCGTTAGCGCGATTCCCGCCGGCACGCGGCTCCTGTCGGTGCTGGTCGACGACGCGACCTCGACGCTCTATCTCGATTTCAGCACCGATCTGGTGTCCGCGCACCCGGGCGGGAGTGCGGCCGAGTACTGCACCATCGCCGCGATCGTCAAGACCGTCGCCGAGAACTTCCCCGAGATCGAGGCCGTGCAGCTCTTGATCGACGGCTCGCAGGTCGATACCATCGCGGGGCACATCCGGGCCGACGAGCCCTTTCGCGTCAGCGACTGGCGCTGACACCATCGGAGATCCATGTCCAGTCAACCCATCGGCGTGTTCGATTCCGGCATCGGCGGGCTGACGGTGCTGCAGCGAGCTCGTACCGCGCTGCCCGGCGAGGACCTGCTCTACTTCGGCGACACCGCCCGCGTCCCCTACGGCACCAAGGGCGAGCGCACCGTCCGCGCCTTCGCGCGACAGGACGCGTCGTTCCTGGTGGAGCGCGGCGTCAAGCTCGATCGTCGTCGCCTGCAACACGGCGTCGGCGTTCGCGCTGACGGACCTGTCGCGACGATGCGCGGTGCCGGTCCTCGGCGTCATCGAGCCCGGCGTCGCGCGCCGCCCTGGCCGCGCACGCGCGGCGAGCGCATCGGCGTGATCGCCACGCGCGGCACGATGCGAGCGGACGCTACCAGCAGCTGCTGGGCGAGGCCTTCGGCGGGGCGCGGATCGTGACGCGCGCCTGTCCGCTGTTCGTGCCGCTGGTCGAGGAGGGGATGATCGACCACGCCGGTGACGCGCAGGTGGCGGCAGAGTATCTCGCGCCGCTGCGCGCGGACGGGGTCGACACGCTCATCCTCGGCTGCACGCACTACCCGCTGCTCAAGCGGGTCATCGGGGAAACGGTGGGCGACGATGTCGTGCTGGTGGACTCGGCGGTCGAAACCGCGATCGAAGTCGAGCACGTGTTATCGCGTCACGGAGTCGCCGGCGCCAGCGGCGGCGATTTTCATATCATTCTGAGCGACACGAGTCCGGCGTTCGAAGACCTGGCGGAACGCTGTCTGGGGCGGCGCGTTCGCGAAATCGAACTCGTCTCCGTCGGCTGAACGGAAGGAATCAACATGCGAAGAGACGGTCGGACGCCGGGCGTAATGCGCCCCGTGCGCATCGAACGCGGGTATCTGCGCCACGCCGAAGGGTCGGCGTTGATCGAAGTCGGCGAGACGCGGGTGATCTGCAGCGCGACGCTGGAACCGGGCGTGCCGCGGTGGTGAACGGACAGGGGCGCGGGTGGATCACCGCCGAGTACGGCATGCTGCCGCGCAGCTCGCAGCGCCGCATCACGCGCGAGGCCGACCGCGGCCGCACGGGTCGGACGCACGAGATCCAGCGCCTGATCGGACGGAGCTGCCGCGCGGCGGTCCACATGGTCGCGCTGGGGGAGAACACCGTGATCGTGGACTGCGACGTGCTCGAAGCCGACGGCGGAACGCGGACGGCGTCGATCACCGGCGCGTGCGTGGCGTTGCACGACGCGCTGGCGACGCTCGAACTCCGCGAGCACCCGATGAATTTCCTGGTTTCCGCGATCAGCGTGGGACTGGCGGACGGCGTGCCGATGCTCGACCTCGACTACAGCGAGGATTCGGCGGCCGACGTCGACCTCAACGTGGTGATGGCGGAGAGCGGCGCCTACATCGAAGTGCAGGGAACCGCCGAGCGGATGCCGTTCACGACCGAGCAGTTCGATGCGATGCTGGCGTTGGCGCGACAGGGGTGCGACGAATTATTCGCCGCGCAGCGGCAGGCGCTGGGTCTGAAGTGAGGCACGCGTGAAGATCGTTCTCGCCACACGCAACCAGGACAAGGTTCGGGAGATCGCCGATTTGCTGGCCGGCCTGGACGTGGAGATCGCCACGATCGACGCGTTTCCCGCCGTGGCGCCCACCGTCGAGGACGGAGACACGCTGGAGGCGAACGCGGTGAAGAAAGCGCGCGAGGCCCGGGACCACACCGGGTGGAGCGCGCTCGCCGACGACACCGGCCTCGAGGTCGACGCGCTGGGCGGCGCCCCCGGCGTCTTCGCCGCGCGCTACGCCGGCGATGGCGCGACGTACGAGGACAACTGGAAGAAACTCCTCGCCGAGATGACGGATACACCCGCCGAAAAACGCACGGCGCGCTTTCGGACGGTGATGGCGCTGGCGCTGGCGCCGGCCGACGCCGCGCGGCTCGCCACGCATTTCACGCGGCGCACGGGCGGGAAGCACCAGGGAACCGTCGAGTGCCTGGTGAGCGAGGGAATGTTGCCCGGAGAGATCGCGACGGCGCCGCGGGGCGGTGCGGGCTTCGGCTACGATCCTGTGTTCGTGGAGTCCCGCTCGAACAAGACGCTTGCCGAAATGACACTCGACGAAAAGAACCAGACCAGCCATCGCTATCGCGCGCTGGTCGAAATGCGCGAGATGCTGGTGCGCCACGAACTCGTGGTCGAGGGATAAGCGCGGCATGGATCACGTAATCGACATTCAGAACGTCGTCAAACGCTACGGGGATTTCACCGCCGTCGACCAGTTGTCGTTCGCGGTCTCGCGCGGGTCGATCTACGGATTGCTGGGGCCGAACGGCGCGGGCAAGTCGTCGACGATTCGCATGATGATGCGCATCATGCTTCCCGACGAGGGCACGATCCGGATTCTCGGCGAGGATCTGGCGCGCGTGAATCTCGACCGCGTCGGCTATCTCCCCGAGGAGCGCGGGTTGTACAAGCGCATGAAGGTCATCGATCTGCTGGTGTTCTTCGCCGAGATCAAAGGGGTGGAGCGCAAGGAAGCGGCGGTGCGTGCGGGGCGCTGGCTGGAGCGGATGGGGCTGGGAGACTGGGCGACGCGGTCGGTCGAGGATCTCTCCAAGGGCATGCAGCAGAAAGTGCAGTTTCTCACGACGATCATTCACGAGCCCGAACTGTTGATTCTCGACGAACCGTTCTCCGGCCTTGATCCGGTCAACGCGGTCGTCATCAAGGACATCATCCTCGATTATCACCGCAGCGGTCACACCATCGTGTTTTCGACGCACATGATGGACCAGGTGGAAAAGCTCTGCGACCAGATCTGCCTGATTCACCGCGGGCGCGTGGTGCTTTCCGGGACGCTGGCGGCGGTCAAGCAGCAGTACGGACGAAACGGCGTCACGTTGCGCATCGAAGGCGACGGGTCGTTTCTGAAGTCGCTTCCCGAAGTCGCGAGCTGCCAGGACAACGGCAACGAGTTGTTCTTGAGACTCCACGACGGCGTCGACCCCGGCCGCGTCCTCGACGCGGCGCGGGCGCGGCTCACGGTGACGCGCTACGAGGTGGCCGAGCCGTCGATCCACGACATTTTTATCGAGCGTGTATCGGAGATCGGATGAAGAAAGTCCGCTACATCATCCGGCGCGAGTACGTCGCCAACGTCAAGCGCAAGAGCTTCGTCATCAGCACGATACTCGTCCCCGTGCTGATGGGCGCGTTCTTCGTCGTGCCGGTGCTGTTCTCGGTGATCGAGCCCGCCAAGGCCTACCGCGTCGACGTCGTGGATCAAACCGGGCAGATGGGGAACGACTTCGCGGCGGCGCTCTCGGACACGCTCAAGGACGGGCGCCCGAAGTACGTCGTGACCGTGGTCGACGCGCCGGGCGACCGGTTCGACGCCGAACGCACCGCGCACATCGGGCGCATCCAGAGCGGCGACGCCGATATCGTCATCGCCATCCCCGGCACGGTGCTCGACGACGGCAAGGCGGCGTACATCACGCGCGAAGAGCGCAACATGAACGTCCTCGATCGCTTCGAGAAGGTCCTGACGGACATCGTGATCCGCCGCCGGCTCGCCGGCGAAGGACTGGATTACGTGCGCGTCAAGTCGCTCACCACCGGTGTGAGCCTGGACATGCAACAGGTCACCGCGGCGGGCGGTCTGGAAGAGAAGAGCTTTCTCCAGGACTACGGCGTCGTCTTCGTGTTCGTGATGCTCCTGTATTCCTCGCTGTTGTCGTGGGGGATGACGATCGCCAAGAGCATCGTCGAGGAGAAGGGTTCGCGCGTGATCGAAGTCCTGTTGAGCGCGGTCTCGCCGCGCGACCTGATGCTCGGCAAGCTGATCGGCGTCGGCCTCGCCGGACTCACGCAGCTCGGGACGTGGGCGCTGGTGGGCGCGATCTTCGCGACGTACGCGTCGATGGGTGCGATCGGGATGCTGGCGTCGTTCCACATCGCCCCGGTCGTGTTCGTGTATCTGATTCTGTTTTTCATTCTGGGTTTCATGCTGTTTTCGTCGCTGTTCATGATCGTGGGTGCGGCCTGCTCGACCGATCAGGACGCCCAGCAGCTCCAGGGTCTGATCACGCTGCCGATGATCATTCCGATCCTGTGCCTGATGCTGCTGATCCAGAATCCGGCCAGTCCGCTGGCGGTGGTGCTGTCATTGATTCCGCTCTTTACGCCGATGATCATGCTGGCGCGCGTCATCCTGCTGCAGCCGCCGGCCTGGCAGATCGCGCTCAGCATCGTGCTGGTGCTGGCGTCGATCTCTCTCGCGATTTCGTTCGCGGCCCGGATATTCCGCGTCGGCATCCTGATGTACGGAAAGCGACCCAGCCTGCGCGAACTGATGCACTGGTACCGGCTGGCGCGCTGATGGCTTCGCGGCGCCCGGGCGCTGTGGTAGACTCGATGGTGATCGTTCGGTCGGGGCGTGGCGCAGTCCGGTAGCGCACCTGCTTTGGGAGCAGGGAGTCGGAGGTTCAAATCCTCTCGCCCCGACCATTTCTTTTTCCCGCCCGCCATAAATGACGACGAGAGGGCCAGCATTCGCGGACCCTCTCGTGTCGTCGGCTCTCGCCACGGAAGCGGCGCGCCCCGCCGCCTGCCTTACTTCACGAGAACCATCTTTCGTGTCTGTACGGACCCGTCCGCGACCAGACGATAGAAATAGACGCCGCTCGCCACCGGGTTGCCAGCAGAATCCATGCCGTGCCACGTCGCCTCGTTGCGACCGGCCGGACGCACGCCGTCCGCGATGGTCGCGACCCGCCGGCCGGAGACGTCGAAGATGTCGATGCGCACCGGCATCTGGCGCGCGAGCACGTACGCCACCGTCGTCGACGGGTTGAACGGGTTGGGATAATTCTGCAGCAGTTCGGTCGACAGGCTCGGCCCGTCGCCGACCGCCGTGGCGCCGCACACCACCGGGTTGAGTTGTCCGCGGATCTCGCCGCCGGGATACGCGGTCGTGTGGACGTTGACGTAGAGCTGGCCATTCATCAGGTCGATGACGCGCTGTTTGGTGAGCGGCAGCGCATCGTTGTTGTCCCACTCGCCGGTCTTGGTTTGTCCGACTCCGAGGTTGTGCACCACCGCGCCGCCTTCGGCATCGCTGTGGATGTGCGACGCGGTCTCGTTGAGGACGCCGGAGGTGGTGACTCCATACACCAGTTGGTTGCGCGCGTGACTCAACTGCGCGAACGCCGCCCCGGTGGCGATCGACGACGTGCCCGCCTGCGCGCCGTCGAGCTGCGCGTCGAAGCACACGGGGTCGCACGCGCTCGGCAGGATCGTGCCCGATATCTCGCCGTTCGGGAACCCGATCGTGTGGATGTTGACGTACAGGAGACCGGCCTTCAGCGCCTTGACGCGCGGACCGTCGAGCGCGGGCGTGTCGGTGATCGACCACACGCCCGCCTTGGGCGTGCCCGTGCCGAGGTTGTGCACCACCGCGCCGGACTCGGCGTTGCTATGGATGTGCGATGCCGTCTCCGTGGTCAAGAGGCCGGAGAATTCGACCCAGTAGGACAGTTCGGTCTCGCTATGATTGAGCGAGATGCGCGCGAGTCCGGTGCCGGGAGCCCCGGTCCCCGCCTGAATGCCGTCGATGACGGCTTCGAAGCACGTCTCCGTACACGGGCCGGGCAGGAGTTGTCCCCGGATCTCGCCGCCGGGGAACGTCGTGCTGTGGACGTTCACATACAACTGTCCCGCTTTCAGCGCCGCGACGCGCGCCGGCGTCATCGGGATGACGTCGGTGCTGGTCCACTGACCGAACTTGTTCACGCCCGTGCCGATGTCCTTGACTACGGCGCCGCCTTCGGCGTCGCTATGGATGTGCGACGCGGTTTCCGTGCCGGTCAGGCCCGAATAGTTGACGTGATACGACAAAACAGTTTCGTCGTCGCTGAGCTCGAAGACACCGGTCCCGGTCGCGGGCGAACCCGTTCCCGCCTGCGTGCCGTCGAGTACGGCGTCAAAACACAGCTCGGCGTGCGAGAGGGTCGTCCAGACGACCAGCAGAGGAAGGACGACGAATGGCAGGACGGCGAGGCGAACGCGATTCATGATGGCTCCTTCGCGCGGGTGCACGGCATGCGGCGGCGGCTCCATTACGGCTGAGCGTCGCGAACGAGAGCCTGTATTGTATCGCATCGGCGCGCCCGGCTCAAGCCGGTGGCTGGATCGTTACCCGGCGCCATGGGGCATTTTCGCTTTGTCGACGGGGCGATCACGGGCATAATACCCGGACCCCACGGTGCAGTTGCGACGACGACCATCGGAGGAACCATGGACAATGTGCTGAAGCCGTACATCCCGGCGGACCAGTCGATCTCGGAGGCGAGCGTCCGCGCCATCATCCTCGGAAGCCTCCTGTGCTTCGTGATGTGCGCCGCGAACGTGTACGTCGGCCTGTTCGCGGGGATGACCGTGAGCGCCGCGATTCCGGCGTCCGTGATCTCGATGGGGATCCTGCGGGGCGTCCTGCGTCGCGGCACGATCCTGGAGAACAACGTCGTTCATACCATCGCGAGCTCGGGCGAGAGTCTGGCGGCGGGTGTGATCTTCTCGATCCCGGCGATCGTGCTGCTGGGCATCTGGGGGAAGTTCAACTACCTCGAGACCACGATGATCGCGATGACGGGCGGCGTCATCGGCGTCACCATGATGGTGCCGTTGCGCAAGGCCATGATCATCGAGCAGCCCGAGCTGCGCTTTCCGGAAGGCGTCGCGTGCGCGGAAGTGCTCAAGGCCGGCGACCGCGGCGGCGAGGAAATGAAGGGCATCTTCGGCGCGCTGGCGATCGGGAGCATCTACAAGATCGGCGTCGACGTGGTCGGCCTGATGGTGCCGCACGTCGAGAAGGCCATTCGCGTGGGCAAGTCCGCGCTGTACGGCGGCGTCGACAACTCGCCGATGCTGATGGCGGTCGGGTTCATCTGCGGGTTCGAAATCAGCGTGCTCATCGTGCTCGGCGGCGCGATCAGCTTCTGGGTGGCCATCCCGATCCTGGTCGCGCACGGCGGCGGGGTCGTCGGTAATCCAACCGACTTCGTCAACGACGTCTGGGACACCAAGATTCGCTTCTTCGGGATTGGCGCGATGGTCGTGGGCGGCGTCTACTCGATCGCGAAGGTCGCCGGCAGCATCCGCGCCGGGGTCGCCAGCGCGGTGCACGGGCTGCGTCACGGCGAACACGCGTCGACGATCCGCACCGAGCAGAATATCACCGGCCGCTGGCTGATCCTGCTCACCGTCGTGAGCATCGTGATGATGGTGGCGGTCTACGCGCACATGACGCAGAGTGCCGTGACCACGGGGGTCACGTCGATCCTGATGTTCGTCCTGGCGTTCTTCTTTGTCGCGGTGTCGAGCTATGTCGCGGGGCTCGTGGGGTCGTCCAACAGCCCGACGTCGGGCATGGTGATCTGCACGATCCTGATTTCCGCGGCGATCATGCTGTTGAGCGGTATCACCGGCGAACGCGGCATGCTGGCGACACTCGGTGTCGCCGGTGTCGTGTGCTGCGCGTCGTCGATCGGCGGCGACATCTGTCAGGACCTCAAGATCGGACAGATCGTGGGTGCCACGCCGCGAAAGCAGCAGTGGGCGGAGGTTTGGGGTGTCGTGCTGGCGTCCCTGATCGTCGCACCGGTGATGACGCTGCTCAATACCGCGTACGGCATCGGCGTCCCGGCCCACCCGGGCGCGGTCGCGCTGCCCGCACCGCAGGCGATGATGTTCAAGCAACTCGTCGGGACGATCTTCACCAACCAGCCGATGCCGTGGAATCTGCTCGGCTGGGGTGCTGCGGTCGGTATTGCGGCGATTCTCATCGACGTGGCCGTGCTGGCGCCGCGCAACGCGTCGTTCCGGCTGCACGTGATGCCGCTCGCCGTCGGGATGTATCTCCCGTTCACGGTGACGACGCCGCTGCTTCTGGGAGGCATCGTCTACAAGGTGGTCGAAGTGCACACGAAGCGTCGCGGGTACACGCCCGAACAGCAGCAGGCGGCCATCCACCGCGGGTTCCTGTTCTCGTCGGGACTCGTGGCCGGCGAGGCCATCATGGGAATCCTGATCGCCGGGCTCGTGGTGGCGAATCTCAACATGCCGTTGATTCCGGCGTGGGCGTCGCCCGGCGTCATGCTGCTGGTGTCGTTGGCCGGACTGCTCGGGATGACCTGGTTCCTCTATCACAAGTCGATTGGGAGATCGAAGGCGTCATAGCGAGTTCGTGGCGACGGAGGTTTTTTGGAGCGGCCGCCCCGAGGGGCGGCCGCTCTTGTTTTGGCGCCGGTCGCGGCGCGTGATATGATGGGAACGGCCGTACGACCTTTATTCCAGACAGTGAGGTGGGAAAGATGAAAACCCGGCGATGTTTTGATGGCCTGGTGCTGTTCAGCGTAATCGCGGTGACGATCGTGTTCGCCGCGCGCACGGCATCGTCCCAGGAAACCGGGCAGGAGACGACCCGGGCCGCGATGCGGGGCTTGTTCGTGACCCTTTCGAACGTTTACGGCTACAGCCTCGATCCCGTCGCCTTCGCCGACCCCAAGAACCACCAGAAGATTCTAAACCTGCTGCAGGCGCTGGAAAAAAACGCCAACAGCCTGGAAGCCCATGGCGGGGAACTGGACCCGAGTTTCGGCTTCATGAAGCGTTCCCTGGTGAGGGACGCGCACGACGCCCTCGAGAACTTCCAGTCGTCCAACGACATCGGGGCGCGGTTCATCTTGAGCAAGATCACGGACAACTGCGCGACGTGCCACACCAAGTTGCCGGCGACGCGCGAGTTCTCGCTCGGTCAGGAGTTCCTCGACAGCGTCGACGCCGCCAGGCTGCCGCCGATCGCGTTCGCGAGCCTGCAGGTGGCGGCGCGTCAGTTCGCGGAAGCGATGAATACCTACGAGAAGGTTCTGACCTCCCCGGACGTGTCCGCGGAGGACCTCGCGATGTTCGACGTCGTCGAAAACTACCTGCGGGTCTCGTTGGGCGCGTTGAACGATACGAAGCGGCCCGTGAAAACACTCACGCTGCTCTCCCAGCGGGCGGACATGCCGGACGCCGTCAAGGCAAACGCGAAGATTTGGATCGCGTCGCTGAACGCGCTCAACCTCGATGCGTCGAAGGGCAAGGAGCTGGCCACGGCGCGCGACATGGTGGCCGGCGCGCGGGCGAAGACCAAGTCGCGGTCGGACCGCTCGCAGCTGGTGGACTTCGTCGCGTCGATCGCGCTCTTGCATCGATACCTCCAGACCCAGCCCGTGAACGACGTCGATGCCCAGGAAGCGTTCTATCTGCTGGGCGTCGCGGAGTCGTACGTCTCGCACTCGTACTGGATCTCGGAGACCGACTACCTGCTGGAGAAGTCGATCCGCATAGCGCCGAAGACGAAGGTCGCCCGGGATGCGCTCGCGTACCTCGAGGAGTACACCCGCTCGGGCCACGACACCCAGGCGGCGCGCGCGGTTCCGCCGGAGTTGCAGACCAACATCGACGAGCTTCGGAAACTGACGGGCCAGTGAGGATGCGCGCGGGCGACCACCCGCGCGACCATGTGGACGCGACCCCGTAGCTCAGTTGGATAGAGCAACAGCCTTCTAAGCTGTGGGTCGAAGGTTCGAATCCTTCCGGGGTCGCCAGTTCTCAAATGCCGGACGCGCCGGACACACATGCGTATACAACGGTGACGCCGCGCCCGGAGTTCTCCCTCCTTTTCAACTTTCTCCACCTGCAGCTCTGCGGATATCATTCTTTTCTTGCAGCCCTCGGAGCGTTTTTTTCGTAACCAATTCAAGGCGGAATGTATGACGCGGCGCGTTGCGAATGCATGGAACGGATTGCGACTCCCGATTGCACGGGTGGCCGCGGTTGTGGCGGCGGTCGTCCTGGCGGGGTGCGCCGGTGGCGAACCAAACACGCGACACTCGCCCGAGCCGCGTGTCGCGGAACCGGCCGTCGCGCTGCGCCTGCCGACGGGCGCGCGGCTCGATCCGGCGGGGCGCTCCATCGCGGTCGGCAACATGCCCATGGGAGCCGTGCTGGCTCCCGATGGTCGCCACGTCGTCGTGAGTCTTTCGGGGTGGCGCGAACAGGGCATCGAAGTCGTCGATCTGCAAAAGGGCCGGGTCGTCCAGCGGGTGGCGCAGCCCGGCGCCTTCCTGGGTCTCGCGTGGAGCCCCGACGGCGACCGGCTCTACGCGTCCGGGGGCGTCTCCGATTGCGTGTACGTGTACGGGTGGCGCGCGGCCGACCGGGAACCGGCGACGCTCGTCGACAGCCTTGCGCTCGCTCCCGCGGATCCGAAGACGCCGGGATCGCGCTACCCGGCCGGTATGGCGATGTCGAGCGACGGCCACTATCTGTTCGTCGCGGAGAACATGAGCGATTCGCTCGCCGTTCTGGACCTTCGCTCCCGCCGCGTCGTGCAGCGCGTGGGAGTCGGATCGTACCCGTACGCGGTCGCGGTGTCTCCGGATCGTCGCGTCTACGCGTCGGCATGGGGAGGCGACGCAATCGCGGTGTTCGACGTGGACAGCACGGGCAGTCTGGTCCCGCGGCATCCGATCGATGCGGGCCGGCATCCGTCCGCGCTGTTGATCAACCGCACCGGCAGCCGGTTGTTCGCGGCGTCCGCGAGTACGGACCGCGTCGCGGTGATCGATCCGCGCGCGAACCGGGTGGTGTGCTGGCTCGGCGACCCGCCGCCCGGTGGCGTGTCCGAAGGGAGCACGCCCAACGCGCTCGCGCTTTCTCCGGACGGTTCCCGCCTGTACGTCGCGGAAGCGGATAACAACGCCGTCGCGGTGTTCGAGCTTTCGGCGGAGTCCGCGGGCGACTCGGCGGTCACGGGCACCGGCACCCTCGCGGGCCGAATCCCGGCGGAGTGGTATCCGACGGCCGTGATCGACGCCGGGGACTCGCTCTGCGTGGTGAGCGGCAAGGGGCGAGGCACCGGGCCCAACCCGACCGGCCCCCAGCCCAATGTTCCGCTCCTGAAGGGCGATGTGCACGGCTACGTGCTGGGACAGTTGAACGGGACCGTCGACGTCGTTCCGGCTGCGCGCGGCAGGGAGCTCGGCGATCTTTCCGTCCGCGTGACGCGCGCGAACGGCTGGGATACGCCGCGCGCGACGCATTCAAAAAACTATCCGCCTTTCGAACACGTCGTTTATGTCATCAAGGAAAACCGCACCTTCGACCAGATCTTCGGCGACTTGACGCAGGCCGACGGCGACACGGCGCTTCTGTTCTTTCCGCGTTCGGTGTCTCCCAACCATCATGCGCTGGCGGAGCGGTTCGGCATCTTTGACCGCTTCTTCACCAACGCGGAGGTGAGTATGCAGGGACACCCGTGGTCGACGGCCGGGTACGTCACCGATTTCCTCGAGAAGACGATGCCGGACGTCTACCGCTTCAAGCGGCCGGAACGCGACGAGACGGGAGACGCCGACGATCCGGTGGCCGGCTACGTATGGGATGCGGCGATTCGCAAGGGAATCACGCTGCGCGACTACGGCGAGTACGTCGAAGCCGTCGACGCGGACGACGCGGGGCCGGCGCGAACGCGGGCGCTCATTGCATCGCTCGCGCCGTATACGAATCCGTCGTACCCGGCATTCGACATGACCGTTTCCGACCAGCACCGCGCCGACGTGTGGATCGACGAGTTCCGCGAGTACGAAAAGTCCGGGCACATGCCGGCACTGGAAATCATGAGCCTGCCGGGCGATCACACGGCGGGCGCGCGGGCGGGTCGGCCGACGCCGAAGGCATACTTCGCCGACAACGACCTGGCACTCGGACGGATCGTCGAGGCGCTTTCACGGTCGCGTTTCTGGCGGAGCACGGTGGTTTTCGTGCTCGAGGACGACTCGCAGGCGGGACCCGACCACGTCGACTCCCACCGTTCCGCGATGCTCGTGATATCGGCGTGGAACCGCGCCGGCGTCTCTCACCGCTTCGCGAACACGACCGACGTGCTGGCGACGATCGAGGAAATCCTGGGCCTGGAGTCGATGTCGCAGTTCGACCATTTCAGTCGTCCGTTGCGCGAGATCTGGACGGACCGACCCGACCTGCGACCGTACGTTGCGCTGACGCCGGCCCAGTCGCTCGAGGAAATGAACGTTGCCACCGGGCAGGCGGCACGCGCGTCCGCGAATCTTGACTTCAGCCGCGCCGATCGAGTCGACGACGACGAGTTCAATCACATCCTCTGGGGGACGATCAAGGGGTCGGCGCCGTACCCGGCCGCGCAACGCGTGTCCCTCCAGGAATACGCGCGGAGCCGCTAGACCTCGCACAGATGCCCCAACGATTCGGGGGGGGGGGAGAAGATCAGAAATAGAGTGAAAAGACCGCGGGATATTGATCACGTGAGAGCAGGACGCGCCGGCGAACGCCCCTGCGCCGACGCGTCCCCGCTTTTTCCCGTTCAGGGCGCGCAGTAGCCTTCGAACGTGAGCTTGATCGAGTCGAGCGCGATGTCGGAGAAGCACGTGACCCCCTGCTGGTCGGTGCCGATTCCGATCGTGTGCTTTCCCGCGGAACTCGACGGCCACGTGATCCGGTAGCTCTTGGTCACGCACGACGTCGGCAGGCTGCTCTTCACGGTTTCCGCGCCGTCGATTTCGATCAACAGCTGCGCGCACGAGTTGGACGCGTCCATATGAAGCGTCACCAGCAGGCTCTTGACGCCGGCCGGCACGGAGAGGCTGCGAATCTCAATCTTGCTTTCCGTGACCGGATTGCCGTCGACGATCCACGCGCTGCCGCACCCGTCCCATGACGGATTCGAGAACGACACGCCGGTTAACGCAAGCGTCGGCGACCGGAAGGGATCGTAGTTAGTCTCGAGTTGAGTCTTCGTCAGACTCGTCGGCGTCAGTTTCACGTAGGCATACTCCGAACCGACGCCCCACAGCGACACCACGGGACCCCCGGTGCTGACGCCACTCGAGAAGCCGCTATGGAACCCGAGGTTCGGCGCGAATTTCACCGAGACCTCCAGACTGTCGCCCGGGTCGAGCGAGTAGTCGCCACCCCCGGCGGTGACCGAGTAGACGGCGTCGGCGGTACCGACCGTACCGGCCGCCGGCGCGGTGTTGGACGCCGGCGCGTAGATCTTGAAGCTCTTCGTCATCGACTCGCCGACGCAGACCGTGCCGAAGTCGAGGCTTTTGGGGCTGACGGAGACTGCGGTTTTCGGCCCCTGGGGCGCGGCCGGCCCGGTGGATGTGTCGTTGCAGCCGACGGCAACGAGTAAGAGAACGGACGCGACCCCGATCAGCGTCCGTGTTTGCGGCGATTTCATGGATTCCCTCCTGTGGCGACCGCTCCATGCGGCCACTCATCAAGGAACGCCGAATTTCGACGGAAAAGGGATCACGAAATCCCGGGGGCAGGTCGCATCGGTCGGCAATCCACGTGGGGAGCGGTGAAGGCGCTCTACCGGTAAGGCGGGTTGCGCCCCGCGTTTCTCGTGTTATCATCGTGATCCAGCGACCCGGCGACCCGACGATGGGTGCGCCGGATGTTGCCTGCCGACGGGTCGCGTTCCTGTCCCATTTGAAGGTCTGTGAAGCAAACGGAAGGTTTGTCATGGCTCGCTTTTATTTCACCGAAAAGGGCTACCAGAAACTCATGGAGGAGATCGAGCGCCTGGACAAGCTCTTGAAGAACGACATCGCCAAAGAAATCGCCACGGCCGCGGCGCACGGGGACCTCAAGGAAAATGGGGAGTACCACGCCGCCAAGGAAAAGCAGGCGCAGACCGCTGCCAAGTTGCGCCAGTTGCAGGAGCGCTACAGCGGCGCCAATGTCGTGCGCAAGGACGAGCTGCTTCCGGAAGAGTCGGTGACCTTCGGCAAGCGCATCAAGATCCGCGAGACCAAGACCGGGAAGGAACGCGAGTGCACCATTCTCGGCGACGGCGAGACCGATCCCGAGCTCGGCATCATCGCCTACAACTCGCCGCTCGCGAGCGCGCTTATCGGGCACCACAAGGGCGAAGTCGTCGACGTCCAGTTGCCTGCGGGTCTGCGCACCTACGAAATCGTCGAGTGTGTCTTCGCCGAGGGGTACAAGGACTGACCCCGGCCGCCGGCCTCGCGGGCCCTTTCTTGACAAAACGCGTAACTCCCGACTATTATAGCCGTTCGCCCGGTGGTGGGTGTAGCTCAGCTGGTTAGAGCCCCGGATTGTGGATCCGGTTGTCGTGGGTTCGAGTCCCATCACCCACCCCATTTTTTCTCACTCGTTCGCGATGGTTGCGTTGGGTGCACCCGGGTTGACCCGGGGGCGCGCATCCGCTATAAATGAGGCCCGGCGGAGACGCGCTCCGCCCGTAGATGTTTCTGGATCAACTGGGAGGTATGTGATGAGCGGGGTGAACAAGGTTATTCTGGTCGGCAATCTGGGCAGCGACCCGACCGTGCGTTTCACGTCCGGAGGGACGGCCGTCGCCAATTTCAACATCGCGACGACCGAGCGCTTCAACAACAAGAGCGGGGAGCGCGAAGAGCGCACCGAGTGGCATCGGATTGTCGCGTGGGGGAAACTCGCGGAGATCTGCCAGCAGTACCTGAAGAAGGGCAAGCAGGTCTACATCGAGGGCCGTCTGCAGACGCGTCAGTGGGAAGACCAGCAGGGGCAGAAGCGCACGTCGACCGAGATCGTCGCGCAGACCATGCAGATGCTGGGACGCGCCGGCGACAACGCGGGCGGCGACTTCCCCTCGCAGGAGTACTCCTCTCCGGAGCCGGCGCCGCAGACCGCGGGGTCGTCCACCGAAGACGACGATCTGCCGTTCTAGTCCTCCCGGCACGGACCGCGCAATCCGCGCGGAGACACCAGCGTGCGTCGCTAGCTCAATGGTAGAGCATCTGACTCTTAATCAGGTGGTTGAAGGTTCGAGTCCTTCGCGACGCACCACGTAACAAGACGGCCCGCATCAAAGGATGCGGGCCGTTTCTTTTTCGCTTGGCTCGCGCTCGCAACGGCAAACGCGACCGCGTAGCGCGTCGACGACACGGAGCCGTGGGATGGAGCGACACCTCCCGGTGCGGTATACTTCGCGCGCGTGTCGGTAGCGGTCCCCCGAGGTGTCAATCGCGGGTCAAAGGAGATCGAGCATGGAGTCAATCAGGAAGACGGCGCGACGCGCCGGATTGTTCTATCTGCTGGTCGTGCTTACCGGGCCGTTTGTGCTCCTCTACGTGCCCGGCAAGGTATTCGTGCACGGGGACGCGACGGCGACGGTAAACAGCATCCTGGCCCATGAGTCGCTGTTTCGGGCGGGAATCGCGGTTGGGATCGTCGCTGAAATATTCTTCGTCCTCACTATTCTGACCCTGTACCGCTTGCTCAAGGGAGTCGACGCGCATCTTGCGACTCTGATGGTCGTCGCGATTCTGATTGATGTCCCACTGGCGTTCATGGGCACGGCGAATCAAGTGGCCACCCTCGCATTCGCGCACGGCGCCGATTTTCTGTCGGTATTCGACAAACCACAACGCGATGCCATCGTCGCGCTGCTGATCAACGTTGACCAGAACGGAGTGCTTGTCTCCGAGGTATTCTGGGGGCTCTGGCTACTTCCTCTGGGGGTGCTCGTGTACCGATCCGGATTTCTTCCTCGCTTCCTGGGCGTCTGGCTTTTTCTCAATGGCGTGGCGTATCTGGTGATGAGTGCGACCGGCCTGTTCTTTCCCGAACACATGACCATCGTTCGTAACGTGACAATGCCCGCTCTCTTTGGAGAAGTGGTGCTCATGTTGTGGTTGCTCATTATGGGTGCGCGAGCACCGGTTGATTCGTCAGGCCACCGAACAGTCGGAAGGGAGCCACATGGAATCGCGCCGAATTGACTTCTCGCCGCTCGCTCTCGCGAGAACCGGCGGTGCGCTGTACCTGGTGATCATCGTCCTCGGTCTTTTTGCCGAGATGTTCGTGCGCGGCCGTCTCGTGGTTCCCGGCGATGCCGCCGCGACCGCGCTCCGGCTCGCGTCGGACCAACGACTCTGGCGTCTCGGGATCGTGGCCGAGTACGTCGCACTGTTCTGTACTACGGGCCTGGCGATGATCTATTTCGTCCTGCTGCGCCCCGTCAATCGGCCGATCAATCTTCTGGCGACGTTCCTGCGGCTGGTGGGCATCGCCGTCCAGTCGGGCGCCGTTCTCTTTCTGATCGCGGCGCTGTTTCCGCTCCGCGACGTTTCACCGTTCACAACACTCACGCCGGATGTGCGCCATGCGCTCATGAGCATGGCCATCAAGACGCACGCTCAGGGCTTCGGCGTGGCGTTGCTGTTCACGGGTTGTACATTTCTGTTTCACGGGCACCTGATCTCGAGGTCGGGGTTCCTTCCGCGCATCCTCGGCATCATGATCCAGATCGCCGGCGTCGCCTACCTGACCAGCAGCTTTGCGCTGATTGTCGATCCGGATGTCGCGGTCCGGCTGTCTCCCGCTATTCTCCTTCCGCCCTTCGTCGCGGAGGTGTCCTTGAGTCTCTGGCTCCTGGTGAAGGGCGTCGATGTTGAGAAGTGGTTGGTCATGGCCAATCGGTGACATGACTCGCGACGACCACCCCATGAACGTCCATCTCGTCGACGGGACCTACGAACTGTTTCGCCACTACTACGCCGTGCCGTCGCGCAATGATGACCACGGCGACGAAGTGGGGGCGATGGTCGGCGTGCTCACCTCGATCGTCTCGATGATGCGCCAGGGTGCGACGCACATCGGTGTGGCCACCGACCACGTGGTCGAATCGTTTCGCAACGACATGTACCCGGGCTACAAGACGGGAGAGGGCATCGACCCGGCGCTCTTCCGGCAGTTCCATCCGCTGGAGAAGGCGCTCCGCGCGCTTGGCGTCGTGGTGTGGGCGATGGTAGACCAGGAAGCCGACGACGCGCTCGCGGCTGCGGCATACCGCGCGCACGAAGACCCGGCGGTCGAGCGCGTGTTCATCTGTACGCCGGACAAGGACCTCTCGCAGTGCGTGCGCGGAGATACGGTGGTGCAACTCGACCGCCGCAGCGGAACCATCCGCGACGAAGCCGGCGTGCGCGAGAAGTTCGGCGTCGGGCCGGAGTCGATTCCGGACTACCTCGCACTGGTGGGGGATTCGTCGGACGGCTTCCCGGGTGTGCCGCGCTGGGGCGCGAAGAGCGCCGCGGCCGTCCTCGCGCGCTACGTCCACCTCGACGCCATCCCGAAGGACGCGTCCAAGTGGGACATCGACGTGCGCGCGGCCGCCGCACTGGCGACGTCGCTCCGCCAGCACTGGGACGACGCGGTGCTCTTTCGCGATCTCGCCACACTCCGCATCGACCACCCGGTGTTCGAGACGGTCGAGGATCTGCGCTGGCGGGGACCGACCGACGCGTTCGGTTCTCTCTGCGAGCGCCTGGGTGCGGACGACCTCGCGATGGCCGTCTCCCGCCTGTAGCGTTGCCGGGTCGCGCGGCTATCCGGCAACGTATTCATCAGTTGCGCCCGGTGTAGCATATCCGGACGAACGAGGGGGGATTGGCACCGTGTGAAACAATCGTGAAGCGGCGCGCCGTCCGTTGACGAGGCCCCCAACCGGGTCTATCCTTATTCCAACCTCTCGACGCGTGCGCACCCGAAGCGGTTCGACCGTCCGTTCGATCCCACCGCAATTCGACTCCGCAGAGGCATCATGAAGTTGGGCTCAGCCCCTGAGCCTTCGCGTTTCACATCGAGCGAGAGATCGCGGCCGCCAAACCGGTCGGGGTTGTTCGATAGGCGCGCCACGATCCGTCAGGAGCCCCTGATCCCTATGAAAGGTCTAGCGTCTCGCAGAGTCGCGATGACAACTCTGCTCCTGTTGTGCTTGTCCGTCTCCGTCCGGGCCGACTGGAATCCGGGCGACGCGTACAAGATGCACTTCCCGCAGCAACCCGACCCGGTCGGGTTCGACGTCAAGTTCGATGCGCCGTCGTCGGTTGCCGACGACTGGAAATGCAGCGAGACCGGTCCGGTGACCGACGTTCATTTCTGGTTCTCGGCCAGAGCCGACTGGTTGAACCTGCAGAACCCGCTGGATCATCAGATCGTCAATATCCACGTGGCCATCCACTCGGACGTGCCGGGGGATGCCGCGAATCCCAGTCACCCCGGGCAAATCCTGTGGCAGCGTGACTTCAGCGTGCAGGAGGTGAAGATCCGTCAGTATGGCGTTGGCCCGCAGTCGTGGTTCGACCCGGCAACGGGCCTGGTGATTCCCAACGACCACAACAATATCTACCAGTGCAACATCACCAACATCCTGAGGCCGTTCTATCAGAAAAAAGGAACGATCTACTGGCTGGACGTCTCGATGACGGCGCAGGGTGAACTCGGCTGGAAGTCGTCGGATCAGAGTCTGTATCCGCAGCCGTACACGGGGAACCACTACCAGGACGATGCGACGTGGGCGCCGGCGTCAACGGGGCAGTGGCAGGACCTCCACTATCCCGCCGGTCCGCAGCTTGGACAGAGCATGGACATGGCGTTTGTGGTCACGGGCATCCCGCAGGTGTTCAATTACAAGATGCACTTCCCCCAGTGGCCCGATCCGACGGGCGCGGATATTCCCTTCACGTATCCGCGCGTTGCGGCCGACGACTGGCGCTGCAGCGAGACCGGGCCGGTGGACGACGTCCACTTCTGGTTCTCCGCGTTCAACGATTGGCTGGTTCCTACCATTCCGCTGCAGCAGCAGATCCAGGGAATTCATCTGAGCATTCATGCCGATATTCCGGACCCGGATGGCCCGGGACCGCTCTTTAGCATGCCCGGCGCGTTGCTCTGGCAGCGGGACTTCCCGGCGGACGCGTTGAACATCCAGTTCGTCTCGTACATCACCGAGGGTCAGGCATGGTACGACCCGGCGCAGGGCTACCAGCCGGCGAATCACTACGGTCTGTACCGGTGTGACGTCGACTCGATTCCGCAGCCGTTCATCCAGACGGCGGGGAATATCTACTGGCTCGACATCTCGGTCTACAGCGACCAGCAACTGGGTTGGAAGACGGCGGATCTCGCGCAGTACCCGCAGCCGTACACGGGGAACCACTTCCAGGACGACGGCGTCTGGGGCGTCTTCCCGGCTGCCGGCGGCGATCCGACGTGGACGGACCTCACGTGGCCTCCGGGGTTGCCGAATGGCGGCCAGAGTATCGACCTCTCGTTCATCGTCACGAAGTTGCCGCACCCGACACCGGTGGGCGGTAGCGTGCCGAAGTCGTTCCAGCTCGATCAGAACTATCCGAATCCGTTCAACCCCTCGACGACGATTCGTTACGCGCTGCCGGCGCAGACCACCGTGCAGCTCGCGATCTTCGGGGTCGACGGCGGGTTGATTCGGGTGCTCGACAGCGGTGTCCGGTCGGTGGGCACGCATGAAGCGACCTGGGACGGACGCGACTCGTCCGGCAACCCGGTGGCGAGCGGCGTGTACTTCTATCGCCTGACCGCCGGGTCGTTCACGCAGACGAAGAAGATGGTGCTGATGAAGTAGAACGCAGTCTCGAGGAATTTATCTCAAAATGGGGCGGGTCGGCGATGCCGGCCCGCCCGCTGTTATCTGGGCTCGCCGCACCCGTCCGGCGGGCCGCGCGATGTCCGTTGCGCGCCGGATCTGGATTGAGCCTTGACGCCACGCGTATTTTGCGGTGTTCTCATCAAAATGAGCCAGGTTCCCCGACGCTTGCGCGTCTTCTTCGCGCAACCCCGCAACATACATCGAGTCGGCTTGCTGGTGACCGCCTTTGTGGCCGGCCTCCTCGCGGTCGGCTACGCCAAGCTTTATAAGGCGGCCGAAATGCTCGCCAATAGCCTCTGGGGCGAGCACCCGTTCTGGCTGTTTCTCGGCGCGCCCGTGTGCTTTGCCCTCGGCTGGTGGCTGGTCTACCGCTACGAGCCGTATGCGCGCGGGAGCGGCATTCCGCAGGTGATGACGGCCATCGAACTGGAGGACGAGCGCCCCGGCTCGACGGCGCAGGCGCGCCTGTTGGGGATGCGCGTGGCACTGGTCAAGGTCCTGAGTTCGGTGCTGACGACGGTTGGCGGCGGTGCGATGGGCCGCGAGGGCCCGACACTCCAGGTCAGCGCATCGGTCTTCTACGCCATCGGCGGCCGCGTCCGGCGCTACACGCGCATCGGTTCCATGGAATCGTGGATGCTCGCGGGCTCGGCGGCGGGACTCGCCGCCGCGTTCAACACGCCGCTCGGCGGAATCGTGTATGCCATCGAAGAACTGGCGAGCAAGCACTTCAACCGCATGCGGACGACGGTGCTGACCTCGGTGCTGGTCTCGGGCCTCGTGTCGCAGTGGCTGCTCGGCAGCTATCTGTACCTTGGATTTCCGCGAGTCGGAAAGGTGACCTTTTCGGTCATTCCGGTCGCGTTCGCGGTTGGCGTGGTGGGAGGGCTGATCGGCGCCGTGTTCGGCACCGGGTTGTTCCGCGGGCGTGGCATGCTGGAGCGACGGCTCCGCGGCGGCCGTGCCGTGACCGGACTGATGATCGCGTTGATCTGCGCGGTCGCGCTGGTCGGGCTCAGTTTCATCGACCGCCGCGCGCTCGGTCCGGGTAACCATCTCGTGTCGCGCATTCTCGCCGGCGACGAACAGGGCGGCTTCGTGCTGGTGATCGTGCGCGTGCTGTCGACGACGGTCTCGTACATGAGCGGCAACGCCGGCGGCGTCTTCGCACCGGCGCTCGCCGTGGGCGCGAGTTTTGGATCGTGGGTGTCGTCGTGGTGGACGGGGACCAACGTGGTTCTGCTGGAACTACTCGGCATGATCGCCGTGCTCACCGGGCTCACGCGTACGCCGTTCACGTCGTTCGTGCTGATCCTCGAGATGACCGACCGTCACAGCGCGATCTTCCCGATGATGCTGACCGCGCTGGTCGCCTTCGGTAGCGCGCGCATGGTCGGTACGTCGTCGTTCTACGAACAAACGAAGCGCTCGATGCTGCGCGCACTGGCACTCGAGCGTCGCGCCCGCCGCCGCGAGACCGAAGAACCGCCTCCGGCGCCCCCGCCGCCCCCCGTCGCCCCGGCTCCCACGCCGGCCCCCGCGGCCTAGCCCGTCACGCCCGACCCGGCGCGCGCGTGCGTCGGCGCCGTCCGATCCAGAATCGTGCGTTCGAACGCCTTCGCGACGATCCGGTTTCCCTCCGGCGTCAGGTGCACCCAGCTCACCAGGCAGTCGCGGCGCCGATCCATCGCCGCGATGACATCGACCAGCGGCACGCCGTTGTCGGCGGCCCACGCCCGCAGGTCGTGCATGAACCGGGCGTGCGTCAACAGGTCGAGTTCGTAGCGCGTGATGTGACCGGTTTGCGCCAGGTCCTTCTGGATCATCCCAACCTCCTGCTCGTAGGTGACACCGCGGATGTGCGCGCGGTCGATCCGGTACGACTTTGCCTGCTGCGTGGCGACGACGAACACGATGCCGCGCTTGCGGCACTCGTCGCGGATCGCGGAGATACTCGCGATGAACGCCTCGCTCTTTCCCTGCATATGCGCGGCCACGTCGGCCGCGTCGAAGGTGACGCGGTTCTCCTGCTTGAGAAACGCGTCGGCGAGATTCACGGTGACAAAATGATCGCGCAGCCAGTGATAGGCCTCATGCAGGTATTGATTGCGGCTGACAGTCTGCCGCATGACGTTGGAGGAGCGCACCTCGCCTTCCTTCTTGAACAGGACGGGACTCGCCCAGCTGTCGTTGACGCCCTCATAGTAAGTGACCACGTCCGGGTGGAGCGGGAGCGCTTCCGCCTCGAAGAGTGCGCGGATCTCCGCCGACTTCAGATGCGGGATGCCGAGGTTGTACACCTGGAAGCGCCGGCTGTCGATCGCGTCGCGATTCAGGAATTGCTGGAGGTAGGCGGGATAGGTCTCGTCGTCGCGGTCGGAGAATCCAAATGTCGACGACGCGCCCAGCGTAACGACGCGCAGGACGCCCGGCGGTTTGGTCTTGACGAATTCCTCGCCGCGGAACCCGCGCGCGTTGATGGTGGCGCGGATCAGCCGTCCCGATTCCTTGTCGCGGGTGTAGCGCTCCTCGTGCGGGTGATACTTGAAGTACCCGGCGAGAAGATTCATGTCGCCGCTGTGCGCGTCGCCACTGGTCTGCCGGTTGAGGCGCGTCCCGTACGCCAGCATGCTCGGCCCGAGCTGGTACGCGAAGTATGCGCGCGCGCCACCCTCGAGCACGAGAAACGGTAACGCGACGATGATCAGCCAGAAAAGCGCGGCTTTCGTCCAGTGCGGGCGGGAAGCGCGGTGCGAGTCACGGCTCATCGCAGGCCCCCTCGGAGTGAGAAAACGCGGTCGAAGCGCGGGATCACGGGTCGCAGGAAGAACTGAACGGTAGCAGGGCGGCAGACGGTTGTCAAACCGGGCGGTCTCCGCATGAAACGCGAAAACGGGCCCGCGCAAGGCGGGACCCGTTTTCGGTGGGGGCGAAAAGGCGCTGGCTCGGGGCGACTGCGCGCCGTTCCTATCGGTGAGACCCGAGCCGGGCGCGTTTGTCACACGCGCGCGAAAAAAAGCGCGGATTTTGGAGAACCGAGTGCGGGGAAAGGGGTTACTTGCGGACGTCGGCGACCAGGTCCTCGCAGGCGCGGGCGATCGCGCGTCGGATGCGTCGGGCCCGAGCTCCGGTCGCGATCGCCCGGCTGACTTCCAGTTCGATCCCGGCGTAGCGCGCCTTGGGGAAGTGGCGCCGCAGCGTGGTCGTGAGCCCGTCGGTCCAGCCGCGGTAGGGAAGATTGCGGCGGACGCGCAGCGACGGGGCGTGATCCTGGAGGTGCGCGATCAGCCGGTCGGCGATCGCGCATTCGAACGCGCGATGCGGATCGTACAGCACGCCGATGTCGACGGCCCGACGTTTTCCCTCGAAGCACGGGCGTGAAGGTGTGGACGCCGATGTGCACGACGCGACCGTGCGCGTGCAGCGCGCGCGACACCACGCGCTCGACCGCACGTCGGTGCGGGTGGTAGTAAGTGTCGAGAATGCGCTGCCGTTCGTCCGGCGAGAGATCGCGCATGAACTCCGAAAACAACCGCGGATGTCCGATCGACCGGTTGCACTCCACGATGAGCCGCGACACCGTGGTTTTCACCAGCGGCGCGCCGGTCGTCCGGGCGATGGCGCGCGCCAGCGCAAGCGCGCCCGGGTCCCAGCCGCGATGCGAAGCCAGCACCCGCGCGTGACGCGCGAAGCGGAAGCGATAGCGCCCGGGAATGCGATGGCCGCCGTGCTCGCAGGACAGCACCAGCGCGACGGGCGAACTAGCGCGCCGCATGGAACAACCGGTTGGCGGCCAGGCAATCGCAGAGCGCCGAGTAGGTGGCGAAGAGCGCGTCCCGGGGATCGCGAGATGCGCCGCCGCGCCGGGGTTCTCGCCCGCGACCGCGCGAACGATGCGGCGCGCGAGCGGCCCCTCGTCGAGAATCGTCGTGATCGCAGCCTGCCACGCGTCGCCGAAATCGCCGTCGGCGGCGATGACGGTCTCGGTGAGATGCCGCCAGATTTCGCCCGCGTCGCCCGGTGCGCGCGAATACCGAGCGCGCCCAAGTAGTCGGTGTCGGTGACGAGCGCGCGCTCTGCGTGACGCGTGGTCTCCAGCAGGATCGCGTTCAGGGCGTCGGTGTCGAACAGCTTCTGGCGCTCGAGCGTCTGCCACTTCTCCGCGACCAGCGCCCGCAGCACGCACACGATCGCGTGCAGCACGGCCAGGTCGGCGGCCGGGCATTCCTGGATGTCGAGGACCCGGATCTCGATGGCGTCGCGGTCGAAGCGGGCGATGGCGCCGCGGGCGTTGAGCCACTCGTGCCGCAGGATCTCGTCGGGGTCGTGCGGCGCGATGTCGGCGTACATCCGGCTCGAAGATCGTGCCCTCGTAGTCGGCGCTCGGTGAACACCGGCTCGGGGATCACGCGGCCGCGTGACCGACGGGATCCGCTGCTGGTTCTGCCGGTAGAACTCCAGCCGGTTGTCCAGCAGCGCCGGTCGGATCGCGCCGTCGAGCAGCGGCGAGCTGGCCGCCAGCGCCGGCAGGATCGGCAGCACCAGCGCGGATGGCGGCGTGCAGGCGGCCGAACTCCTCGTCGCCGTCGAAGGGCAGGTTGAGGTGCACGCTCTGCAGGTTGGCCCAGCCGTGGCCGCGGCAATCGAAGATGCGGTCGAAGGCGCTGGTAGACGGCGCTGTACTCGTGCGGCCACAGGACGGTCTCGCGCGGCGGGTCCATCCACGGGTGCATGCGCCGTCGGCATCAGCCGCGCCGCCGAGCGGCGCGAGCAAGGTCGCCGATCGACGCGACGTCGGCGCGCGAACGCGCGCGGCGAGCCCGCCGAGCGACGGCGCCGGGCCGTTGGTCTTGAGTTCGATGACGTGCATGACCAGTTCGTTCGACCACGCGAGCGTCGCCGTCGTTCGATCTCGGCGACCACAGTCGCCCGCGGCCGGCGCCAGCACCCTGTCGGCCGGCGGGGCAGACGTCGAGCGTGTCGGCGTCGACGATCATGTACTCGAGCTCGACCCCGAAGCCTTCGAAGAGGTGCAGCGGCACGCCGCTCATGCGTGATTCTCCCGCCGCCTGCGCTGCTCGATCCGCCCGAGGAACGACCGCATGATCCGCAGGTAGAGCTCGTCCCGGAGGACGTGCGTCCTCGTAGCCGGCGTCGATGTTGGGGTTGTCGTTCACCTCGATCACGTAGAACTCGCTTGCCGCGCTGCTTGATGTCGACGCCGTAGAGGCCGTCGCCGATCAGATTGGCGGCGGCGACGCGCCAGCGCGGACGACCTCGCGCGGCGCGCGCTCGATTCGGCGATGGTCTCGACGCGCCGCTGTCGAAGCCGCCCGCGGCGCGTGTGCTTGAGGATCTGCCAGTGGCGCGTGCGCCATGAAGTAGCGGCAGGCGTAGAGCGGCTTGCCGTCGAGGACGCCGACGCGCCAGTCGAAGTCGGTGGGCATGAACTCCTGGGCGATCACCAGGTCGGAGCTTCTCCAGGCGACGCGAGACCTCGTCGTCCAGCTCCTGCGCGCGAGTTCGACCTTCACCACGCCCTGCGAGAACGCGCTGTCGGGCTGCTTGAGGACGCAGGGCAGGCCCAGGTATCGGCCGACCTGGCTGGCGTTGTCGCGGTGGACGATCATCGTGCGCGGCGTGGGCAGCCGGTGGCGCTCGAAGAGTCTCGGCCAGGTAGACCTTGTTCGTGCAGCGGATGATCGACTCCGGGTCGTCGATGACCACCAGCCCTTCGGCCGCGGCGCGGCGGGCGAAGCGGTAGGTGTGGTGGTTGACCGCGGTCGTCTCGCGGATGAAGAGGGCGTCGAACTCGGCGATGCGGCGATAGTCGTCGCGCGTCACCAGGTCGGGGTCCATGCCGACTTGCTCCGCGGCGCGGCAGAATTTCCGCAGCGCGCGCGCGTCCGAGGGCGGCTCGGCCTCGTCGGGATTGTAGAGGATCGCGCAGGTCGTACTCGAAGCGCTTGCGCCGGCGCGGCGAGCGGTCGAGCTTGAGGAAGTACTCGCCCGCCGCGGTCACCACGAACGGCCGTTGCCAGTCGGGGATGTCTCTGACCGCGATCGGGTAGACCTGGTCCAGCTCCCATTTCTTCCGAAAGACGAAATGCGCACGCAACAGCGGCGCTTCGAAGTACGAAAACAACTCCCGCGCGAGGCGCGCGTAGCGCTTCACGATGGTTTTGCCGAAGTACATGTTGAGCTGGTACTTCTCGGCCTTCAGGTGCGAGAGGCTCTTTTGAATCAGCTCGTCGAGGTCTTCGGACCGCAGGCGAAACAGCGCGTCGGTGCGCATGTCCTGCAGCGTCAGAATACTCGGGATCGCGCGGTGGCCGCGGGCTTCGGCGAGCAACGACACGTAGTAGCCGGTGCTCATGTACCGGTAAGTGCGGCACAGGTTGAACACCTTGGCGTTGGGAATGTCGCTGTACTCGGCGTCCGAGAGATACGCGCGTGCGGACACTACTTCGACGCCGGGAATCTGGAGCGGCCAGTTGTTGGGATTGTTGACGACGAACAGTCGTGACATAGGCGATCAGCGCTCGCGCTTCGGTGTAATGACCAGCAGGTTGGCGTCGTACGTCAGCACGCCCAGCAGGATCGAGCAGATGAGGCGGTTGATGCCGACTTCGTAGTAGAGTTGTTTTGTCGGATTGCGTTGATACGGATCGGCCACGACAACCTCGCGCGACGTCATGTCGTATCCGCACAGCACCACGAAATGACCGGCGGGTAGACCGCGTACGTCGTCGTACTCGCCGCGCGGCCCGTATTCGCGCGCGCTCTGATATAAATAGGTCGCGCTCAGCCCCGCGATGACCGGGACGGAACCGCGCACGTAACGTCGAATGAGCTTGGGCGACAGCTCGGTAAAGCGGATATCGCCGCCGAGCTTCATGAACTCCATGTACGCCTTCGACGCCACCGCCAGCTTGCGCTGGTGCTTGACCGTCATCTGCTGTTCCAGCTTGGCGATGAGTTCGTTACGGCCCAGTTGATGCCACGTGGGGTCGAAGACGGGAAGATTGTACGAGTACATGCTCACGCGATAGCCGCGTCGTAGCGCGTGCGTTCCCAGGAAGACGCCGAGCGTGCCGCCCTCTTCCAGCTGGACGACGTCGTGGACCAGCCTATGCAGGTCCAGGGTCTCGCCGTAGTAACGATAGACCGAGTGCAGGCACGTGGCGCCGCAGCTGATGTCGTCGGGCTGCGGGGAAATATCGAGGCGGAGTCGTTTCTTCATTAGTACCAGTCGGTCGAATGGGGATCGTACATCGCGACGCGCCCGGTGTGTCAAGCGCGACCGTGGCTGCCCGGCCTACTTCGCGAGTTCGATGTAGTAGAGGTCCCGGCCCTGACGCGCGTATTTGGCCTCGTAGTGGGTCTGGACACCGGGATCGAGGATGCGTTCGTTGTGCGTTTCGCGCACGCGCGACCACAGCGTGTCGCCCGCCTCGATCAACGCCTTTTTGAACGCAATCATGTAGTCGAAGTTGTCGGTGGCCAGCTCCAGCATGCCGCGTTCGACGAGCCGGCGATGCACGAGCTTGAAGAAGTCGGGTGTGAGCAACCGGCGCTTGCGGTATTTGCGCTTGGCCCACGGATCCGGAAAGTAGATGTGAAACACGTCGATGCTGCCGTCCGGCACCAGGAACGGGACGACCTCTTCTGCTTCCGCCTTGAAGAAGCGCACGTTGGTGAGTCCGCGTTTGTCGGCGCGCTCGACGCCTTCTTTGAGAAACCGCCAGCGGTAGTCGAGGCCGAGAAAATTGCGGTCCGGGTGCCGGGCCGCGCGGTGCAGAAGGAAGCGTCCCTTGCCCGAACCGACTTCGAGCTCGAGCGGCGCCCGGGTGGGAAACAGGTCGAACACCGTGCCAGCGAAGGACCGGTCGAGGCGACGTTCGTCGGTGAGCCGATAGGCCGAAAGGGTCGACATGCCACCATTATAGCAGGCTCCGCCAGCGGGCGGCGCGACCGCGCTTCGGTCCGCTCACGTGCGGGTTGTCCATGATGAAGAACCGGTACGGGTGGTCGACCGCTCTCGAGATGCCGATGCGGGGCGATACGCCGACTCTGACGGGCATGTCTCCCGTTCCCGGCGGGCGGATGGAAAACGATCCCGACAGCAGGCTCTCACCGTTGTGCGCGATCGTGATCCCCAGTGCCTTGCAGAAGTTCCCCGGGCCGCGAAGGATCGCCGCGTCCCGCGTTTCGGGGGAGAGTCCGCGGTTGCGGCGCATGCGCTTGGTTCCATCGACCGGCTCGGCCGCGCGCAACAGCACCGCCGCGGGCGGCTTTTTCCCACATACGATGTTCGCGCAGAAATGAATGCCGTAGCTTCGATAGACATAGAGGCGGCCGGGCGGGCCGAACATCACCCGGTTGCGCGGGGTCTCGCCGTTGTGGGCGTGCGAGGCGGGATCGGTTCCGTCGCCGAGGTAGGCTTCGGTTTCGACGATGCGAACGACCAGCCGCACGCCGCTCCTGAGTTCACGGACGAAGTAGCACCCGAGCAGTTCTCTGGCGACAACGACCGAGGAGCGTTGGAAGAAGGAACGCGGGAGACGCCGGCCCCGGCGACTTCGAGTTCCAGGTTCGGCGGGTAGCCGGTCGTCCGGAAAGGTCGGCATGGCATCATTATAGCAGGCCCGCCGAGAGGGAGGCACGGGGTGCAGAGGAACCGTCGCGGCGAGAAATACCCGCACGCGAGTTGTCCGGCGGCAAGCGGCTTGCTATCATTGGGCGGTAACCACGCCGATTGGGATATGGGGGCGAACTGGTCTCGACGGGGAAGATGGGCGTAACGGTTGCGTGTCGAGCAATGTCACCAGAGCTCGTTAATCTTCGTGACAAAACCGTAAGTGTCGACAATAACGTCGCACTGGCTGCCTAACTAGCTAAGCTAGGGTAGGTACCCGTCCCCACCGGTTGGGTTTCCAGGGCCGGTGAGTGGGCGTCATACTCTGGGAGCTGGCGTGGCGGCACCGCTCGGGGCCAAAGCGCGAGACTCTACCGGGCTGGTCTTCGTGCATTCTGTTCGGGGTGGGCACGGAGATGAGATTTCACCTCGGACTACACACGTAGGAACCGGTGCGGCTGCTTCTTCGGACGCGGGTTCGATTCCCGCCGCCTCCACCAACTATTCGAATCGCTTTGCGATATTCGCGAATGCATCTGCCATACCCTCCGCGGCGGACCATCTCGCGATTTCCTTCACGTTCACGTCGCGCGACTGAGCGACGAGCACGGCCTGTTCCAGGCTTTGCAGGTCTCCCCAGTGATAGTACCCGGCGAGGCGATCTTTGACGCAGTCGGTGGGCGACAGTATTCGAAGGACGCCGGTCGAGAATTCGATCTCGCTGACATGAGCCACCGGTTCCTTGCCAACCGATAGTGGACCGGTTGGAAACTCGACCAGGTACTCACTATCCGGATGCGTGAAGTATCGGTTTTCCGGGATGAATCCAATCTCCGCCATCGCGTCGCGAATCTCCGTGCGCCGAGCGAAGCGAGTTTCGATGAAATCGAGATCGTTCGAGACATATCTGCCGTCGCTGTAGATGGACACGCACGAGCCGCCTGAAAGCACAACGTCGATACCGAGTTCTCGGAGATGGCTCGAGATGCAGGCGGCCAACTCGCCGACGGACATTCTCGCGATTGACTTCAAAGCGGCTTTCCCCGGCGTCTGGGTCGCCGCCGATTCATGGTCAGTTTCTCCATGATGTCGTCCGGGTAGAACGTCAGCGTCTTTTCCAGGAGTGCGCGGAGCTCGTCGATCATCGGATAGCGTGGATTGAACGAGAAGACGCGGGTTCTTCCGACGGGCTGGCTGACGAGAACGCCGCCGTTCTCCAGCTTTTCGAGCTGTCTTTGTATCGGGGCAAGGTCGGTTTCGAAGAAGCGCGCAATCTCTCTCGCGTATCCCCTGTCTCGAACGAGCAGGAATATCAGAACCCGTTCGCTGCCGGTGGACCCCAGTATCGGTTCAAGCATGGCGACCTCATGTATAGGTTATATGACCTAGCTCATAGGTCAATATATCCGCCCGGGTTCCGCTGTGCAAGGGGATTGTGCGCGGCGTCCGGCGACTGGCGAGGGTTATGCAGCGACCTATGACACACCCGCAGGTGAACGATGAAGCGACCCATACCGCTCCCTATGAAGGTGCTTATTGCCGGGCTTTTCGTCGGCGCTCCCCCTTTCCTGGTCGGCAGTGCGTACGGGGTGCCAGAATGCATGCCCTCGGCTGCTTCCGAACGGTTCCAGTCGGCGGCGCATGTACCGCTTGCCACACTGGCGGAGGGATTTGAGGGCACGACCTTTCCACCGCCGGGCTGGAGTACAAAGAGCGCGGGCCTGGCACTGCCGCACGCCTGGCATCGAACGATGGATCCCGACAACGTTGGAACCGGGAGCGCGGCGGCCTGCGTCGGCAGCGAGTCGCCGGGCGCCATCGACGAGTGGTTGATCACGCCCGTGGTGGCGCTCGGGGCGGCCGACAAGGCCATTAAGTTTTCCTGGTCCGGGAGTACGCAGTGGTCGAGCGTGCTCGATGGATCGCTGAACATTCGGGAAGCGGGTACGACAGGGTGGACATTGCTCTGGTCGATTGCCGGCAACGAGTCACCGGCGGATCCATTCATCTATCGCGAATGTTTCGTCGACCTGTCAGCGTGGGCGAGCAAGAAGGTTCAGTTTGGCTTCCGGGTCGTGGAGAAGAACGGGGCGAGCTTCGGATTGGACGATGTTGCCGTTGGAAATTTTGCGCCGAGCGACGAAAGTCTGCTCCTGCCTTCCACGAAGTGCGGTGCAGTTAGCAATCGCTCATCCGTGAATCCGTGGAAAGTCGTGGCTTTGCGAGAGCCGTGGGCCGACGACATCCCTTTCGAAACAAAAACGGATTATCTCCGGTCGTCGGGGGATCGAAACCAGGTACCGGGGCCCGATTCGTTGATTGCGCGCGTCGTTACTGATGCGAAGAGACACCCACACGTCGTGATCGAGCGAGCCGGCACCGGCGAGGTCGACACGCTCTTCGGCGGGTGGGCGTCCTTGCCGCAGTGGTCGCCCGACGGCCGCCACGTGAGCTGCGTGGCCTGGAAATCGCATCTGAGACCCTATCAATTGACGGTGGTCGGCGTGGCGGGGAAGAAGGTGGTCATGGAAGACACGCTCACGCAGGGGACTGAATCCAAGTGGTCGCCGGACTCCCGCGCCATCGCGGTGAGCGGCCTTGCCTATCAGTGGAGCGGCGCGTTTCTGTACACAGTCGCCATCCCCGATGGCAGGGTGACGGTGATCGACAGCTTGAACGTCCTCGCCTCGCACGAATTCTCCTGGAGCCGGGATGGCCGGTGGATTGCGTTCTCGCGCCCGACACGGCTGGACCACTTTGGAGACGTAATAGCAGCCGACCTGTGGATTGCGGATGCGGCAACGGGTGACTCATGGTGCATCCTTGAGGGCTCCGAATGGGCCGTCCTGGATCCGCTATGGATCACCAACCGGTCGATCCAGATCACGCGCGTTCGGTGGCACGATAGGGGAGCCAACGAAGAGCAGCGACTGGTGGTTGAGCTTTCACACACCGCAGATTTGCCCGGGCAACACTGACGTCGCGACCGAACGCCGTCGCGCCGTCTCCAAAATGTGTCCATGACGTGGGTCGATTCCGGTATACTGGAGTGGACTCGAGTGGAGAAGCGGCGGGCCATTTAACCTGCGGTCCTGTAACGCGCAGTAGCCGAAATCGCACGCCATCATCAGCTTAGTATTTTCGTTCGGCAACGGACCCCCGCCGCCCCCACCAGCCCATGTTCACGTAAGATGGAGACCATGGGTCGGCTCCGAGCAGCGCGCTTTGCGTCGAATGAAAGGATTGCGGCAGAATGAAAAGCCGAATGACTGTCGGGGCCCTCGTCGGCGCGATTATCGCGTTGATTTGGTGGGCGGTAGAATGGAAGCTCTGTCTGACACGCGACTTTTCATGGGTGCGTGCGGACGGGTTTCGCGGGCTGGAGATGGGCCTTACGGCGTACGGGATCCTGTTGTATCTCGGAGCCGGTTCCGTGCTCGGCGCAATCCTTGGGCTTGTCCTGCTGAAGTCGCGGCGCCCCGGTCGTCTTGCCTGTTTCCTTTTGCCGTTTCTCCTTGGGCTGCCGGTCTTCGCTCGACTTCTCGTCGTGATCAACCACGATTATCTTCCGGAGCTGCGCTCGACCGCTTCGATAATCGGGAACGTCGGATACGGCGTCGCGTCGCTGATCCTGCTTCTCGTGTTTTACCGGTGGGTCGCCGCGAGTGTCCGCGAGCCCGGTGGTACGCCCCTGCGACTGGCCCGCGGGCTCTTCCTGGTCCTCTGGATAGGAATGCTGGGTCTCGGCAGTATCGCGATCATCATGTGGCACAGTTCCGGTCCACATGCCGGTGAATCGCGATCGGGCGGGGCGCGCAATCCCAATGTCATAATGGTACTGATCGAGACGACCCGCGCCGATCACATCGGGTGCTACGGATACAAGCGGGACACGACTCCCAATATCGACGCGTTGGCGAAAGAAGGCGTCGTCTTCGAGAACTACTACACGGCGGCGCCGTTTTCCGGGCCGTCCAAAGCCACGCTGGCCACGGGTCTCTTCCCGTACAACAACGGTGTCAGGAGCATGCCGCAGCGGATTCGCCGCGACGTCAAGACACTCGCCCAGGTGTTCCGGGCGAACGGATATCGCACCGGCGGGTTCGCGTCCGGACTATTCATGGGGCCGCAGTTCGGTTACCACCGGGGATTTGAGACTTACGAGTGTCTGGGGACGCCATACGACCTCTTCCGCTTCACCACGGCGCTGCGCGGCCTCGAACTAACCCTGAATCGACTGACGCCATGGTACATGGACGAAAACGAGCGCGTGCGAGTCGAAGATGCGACCAGGGCGGTTCCTCGCGTCCTGAATTGGATCGATTCGGACGCCGCCGACCCCTTTTATTGTTTGCTGGAGTTCAATGAACCCCACCTCGACTACGTTCCGCCGCCGCCGTTCAACAAGAAGTTCACCGAGGACTATCCGGGATACACGCTGATGAAGGATATTTCAACCCGGAAGATTCCGCGTTATGACGTCATCTACGACTTCGATAAACTCGGTTACTCGCAGCGCGACGTTGCGCAGTCCATTGCCCTGTACGACGGAGAAATCGCATACGTTGACTGGGCAATCGGGAACCTGGTCGCGGGCTTGCGCAAGCGGGGCCTTCTCGATAACACGGTTCTGATGGTGACGGCGGATCACGGCGAAAACTTCGGGGAACATGGCATCTATTTCCAGCACACACAACTCTACGAGGCGGCGTTGCACGTGCCGATGGTGGTACATTATCCACGGCAACTCCAGCCCGCCCGTATCAAAGGGCTGGTTGGGGAAGTGGACGTGTTCCCGACATTGATGGAACTCGCGGGTATCTCGTACACGGCGCCGCTCGACGGCGTCAGCATGCTGAGAAAGATTGACAACGACGTGTCGAACTATCCGCTCTTCGCGGAAGACGATATCATGAGAGATCCGGCTCTGAAGAGGTATCCCAATTACCGGGTCTACCTGCCGGGTGTTGCTGGAAAATGGCGTATGATTCGCGAAGGCGATTGGAAACTCATCTATATCCCGAACGCCACCGGCGGGGAGTACGAACTCTATGATGTCGTGAAGGATCCGCTGGAGCGGAACAATCTCTACGCGACGGAACCGGCGATCGGCGAACGTCTGCGATTGCGCCTCGACCAGTGGATTGAGCAGGACAAATCGGGGGAGAAGGATCTGGATCCTGCCATGCTCAAAGCCCGCGAAAAAGAATTGCGAGCGTTGGGCTACATTCAGTAGTCGCGCTGCTTCGGACGCGGGTCCATGGACGGCTCTGAGAAGCGTGCTTCGCGCGCTCGTTGCCGCTTATCGCCCGCCGTTCAACGTCCGCAAGATCACGCCCGCGTTCCCGACGGCGCGACCCGTGTTCGCACTCGTGAACTCACACGCAAAGAGATGCTGGTTCGTTCCGCTTCGCTGCTCCGTCCATGTGATGCCGCCGTCCGCGGTCCGGAGTATCCGGCCAAACTCGCCGACCGCAAAGCCGATCTTCGCCGTTGGAAAGCAAACATCGTCGAGGTTCGACTGAATATTGCTCGTCTGAGCGGTCCAGGTCATGCCCGCATCACTCGTGGTCAACACGGTGCCGCCATCGCCGACCACGATCGCGGTGCCGATACCGGTCATCGCCACGCCACGGAGGATTTCGGTGGTCCCGCTCGATCGCGCGGTCCAGTTCGTGCCGGCGTCGGTGGTCCACAAGACGACTCCGTTGGCACCCACAACGACGGCGTCGTCCCCGATGGACGCGATGTTCAGAAGTGACTCGGTGGTACCGCTGGTCTGCAAATCCCAGTTGGCGCCGCCGTCGGTCGTATACAGAATGTAGCCACTTCCGCCGACCACGGTTCCGGTGTCGACATTGCGGAAGGTGACGCCATACAGGTTGTCCGCGACAACTCGGGTGGACGGAGTCCAGTGTTGCCCGCCGTCATCGGTGCGCACGATATTGCCGGCTGTCCCGACGGCGTATCCGGTACTCGAGTTTACGAAGGTGACATTGCTCATACTCGTGCCGGAAAGGGGACTCGTGACGTCCGTCCATGTCTTTCCACCGTCGGTGGTGCGGAGCAAGGCGCCGAAACTGCCGACAGCAACGGCCGTCTGGTCGTCGATCGATGCCAGACCGGACCACTGGCGGATGGTTCCATGTCCGATGCGCGTCCAGTTGGCGCCGCCGTCTGTCGTTCGCGCCACGAGCCCCGATGAGCCGACCACGACGGCGTCGCCCGCATCGTCGCCGAGCGAGGCACCGAACAGCAACGTCTGCACCGGTGCCGTCGACTGCTCCCAGGTCGCGCCACGGTTGCCGGTCCGCAGTACGATACCGGCGCCCGAGACCGCGAGACCGAGGCTGCCGCTGAAAGCCACGTCTTCAATTGAAAGACTGATGCCGGTATTGATCGGCGTCCACGTCGAGCCGCCGTTCGTCGTTCGCAGCATCGTCCCGCCGTCACCGACGGCGGTCGCCGAGCCGCCCCGCGCGAACGCGATACCCCAGAGGCGCACCGTCGTGCCGCTCGTCTGCGCCGTCCACGTCGTACCCCCGTTGGCGGTATGCAGGATCGTCCCGCCGTAACCGACCACGGTTCCGTTTGCCGTATCGGTGAAACTCACGGCCGTGAGCGTCTGCGTCGTGTTCGACGTCTGCTGCGTCCACGTGTCCCCTCCGTTGCGTGTGCGGATGATGCGTCCTCCCGGTCCGACCGCGGTGCCGACCTCCGCATCGATGAATTGCACGCCGTTGAGACTGCCAACGCTGAATTCGGGGCCGCTCATGGGTTCCCATGTCGCGCCGCCATTCCGGGTCCGCAAGCCCGCGCCGGACTCGCCCACGACGAAGCCGACATCTGCGTTCACGAACGACACGCTCAGGAGCGGACTCGTCGTGCCGCCGTTCTGCATCGCCCAGCTTGCACCTCCGTCCGTCGTGTGCATGATGACACCGTAGTAGCCGACCGCTGTGCCCGTGTTTGCATCGACGAAATCCACGTCGCGAAGATCGTTGCCCTGGGGCAGCGGATTCTCCCAGAACCATCCGGTCGGGCCGCCACCGCCCGGGACCATCTCGGGCTCGGTCGGCCCGTCGCTCGTGCATCCGCACAGCGTGGCGGCCAGGATGAGTACGGCTAGTTTGCTAATCTGTAACAGGTTGTGCGAGAGCGTCGTCATGGTCGTTATCTCCCGGGATCGTCGACATGGATGTCTCTGGTCACAGGAGAGACTCATCCAGGCGCGACAAATCACAGGGAGCGCGCGGCCAATGCCGCCCGAGCGCGGCGTGCGGTCGCCGACGCCGCTGACGGTGTGGTAGATACGCGTCACGTAGACGTCGGGATCGGTGCTCGAGCGGTAGTCCGACCACGCGACGAACGCGGGTTCGTCGGTATCGACGCATACGTCGGGGATGTTCTGACGGTCGGGCGCCTGCGTCACGAGCTGGCGAGATTTCACCTCGGACTACACACGTAGGAACCGGTGCGGCTGCTTCTTCGGACGCGGGTTCGATTCCCGCCGCCTCCACCAACCCATGTTTGCGAGGCGCGAACCATGGGTCGGCTCTGAGCAACGCGCTTCGCGCGCTCGCCGCCGCCTCGACCAACCCATGTTTGCGAGGCGCGAACCATGGGTCGGCTCTGAGCAACGCGCTTCGCGCGCTCGCCGCCGCCTCCACCATTCTTCTTTTTCGCTAGTTCCAGTGATGGCATTTCCCTGACAGCTTACTGTCGGGGGTACACGCGCATCGCTAGTTTCTCGGAGAAGGAGCGCCGTTCACCGGCATTTTGCGGCTTCAAACGAGCGTTCTGAATTCGGTGGACTAATACACATGATATAATAAGATCAGTGTAACTGCAAAGTGACTGCACGAACGGAAGGCGGACAGAATAAGTTGAAGGCACGAGGGACGAGGTTGACTGGCATCTACCGATATTGAACCAAACACGCTCACAAAGGAAAACACCATGCGGGTCGAAATCCATACCGACAGCAACATCGAAAGACACGAGGCGCTGACCGCTCAGGTCAGTGGCGTAGTGGAGAGTGCACTGCGCCGATTCAGCGAACACATCACGCTAGTGGATGTCCATTTGAGTGATGAGAACAGCGACAAGAAGGCCGGCAATAACGCCATGCGCTGTATGATGCAAGCCCGCCTCGAAGGCCGTCAGCCCATCGCGGTCACTCACCAGGCCACGACCTTGAACGAAGCCGTCGATGGTGCCGCGGATAAGTTGACCAGACTGATCGAGCACACCCTCGGGCGACAGCGCGAGAAACAGAGTCACCGAACAGACCCTGACCCCGTAGAGTAGAATAATTCTGGTCTGACTTGTCAAAATCGAAAAGAAGTCGTGCTCCTGTACACCGTCACCGTTCCCGACGCCCGAGTAACGGTTATCGATAGTCTCAATGTTCCCGCATCGCATGAGTTCTCGTGGAACCCGGACGGCCGGTGGATTGCGTTCTCGCACCCAACCCAGTTGCACTACGTCGGAGACGTAGTTGCTGCCGACATTTGGATTGCGGATGCGGCGACGGGTGATTCATGGTGCATGCTCGTTGGATCCGAATGGGCCATCTTGGATCCGCTATGTGAAGATAGTGCCAGACTTCGCGCCCGAGCAGATGGCGCGGAGAAACGAGGTTGTCACGTTGTCGGATCGCCAGACTGAAAAAAGCCGATCTATTTCCTGGGCGGTCCGGGTTTGCGCTATCGCGATCGTCATCGGCTTCTTCCTGTTCTATGCGTCGGATGCACCGCGAACGGTCATCCCTGGGAAGGGCGATTGCGTTGAGTATCAGATCATTGGGGCGGTGGGCGGGATACCGCATCAGCCCTATCCACTATGGTGTGTTTTGACCAACGTCGCGTCGCTCGTGCCGGTTGGCGAGCCGGCATTTCGCGTCACCTTGCTCGGGGTATTGCTCGGCGCGCTGGCGGTGGGCGGTCTTGTCGTCTTGATTTTCGGGATCACCGGGGACCTCTTCATCTCCGTCGTAAGCGCCGCCGCCTTCGGGTTGTCCTGCACGCATTGGAGATATTCAATCGTGCCAGAGGTGTCCTGTCTCAATACCGCCCTGCTTGTCTTGTTCTTTCTTGCCCTGCATCGCTGGCTGAAAGCACCGAAGCCGAGCAACAACTACTTGTTCATGCTCTCGCTTGGATTCCTTTGCTCGCATCATCAGGTGAACATCGCGATACTGCCGGGCGTCGCGTTCTTATGGTGGTCGCGGCGACGTTATCTGCGCACGAACCTGGGCCTCCGGCACATCATCGGAGGCGTCGGAGCATTTGCGTTCCCGTTTACGCTGTACCTCTATACGTATTTCATGGACCGCAACCCGGGGGCGTTTAACTGGTTGGATAGCATGGGGCAGTATCTCTACCGGGCTGCCGGAAACGACCCGGCACATTTTCACGGCTTTTTCGAACGATTGCGATTTCAGATGTGGCCTGCCCGGTACGACGCACCGGTATTTCGATCCCCACAGGAGCTTGTGGCGGCAACGCAGGTGTGGATCAGGAACCTGTTCTCAAGCGAGTTTCCTTTCCTGGGACCGTTTCTGATTTTCGTGGGGTTCATCGCATCATGGAGACGGGGTGTGGAAGCCGCCTTTTACTGGCTAATTACCGCTGGCGCCTACGCTTTCATAGCACTGAACTGGACTTACAGGACGGACGCCTATTCCATTCCTGTTTTCGTGGTGTTTAGCGTCTATCTCGCGTTCGGCTTGCAGGTTGTGACACGGCGTTTGCGTCGGAATGCGCGTATGGCTGTTCTCGCGGTATTGGCTATGTTGCTTGTCTCGTTGCCGATACTCCGGGAAGCCACCGCTTCACCGCTCGCCCGGGTTTTTCGCTCTGAGGAAGGGCTCGCCGCGATAGATAAGTCACGTCACCGGTTCCATCACCTCGATGCGCGCTCCAATCGCGATGGCGAGACATTCGCGCTCAGTGTGATCAAGCGGGTCCCGCCCGGCAGTCAGATATTCGGGCTGTGGTATCAGACGAACCAGCTGCTCTACTACAAGCTTGTTCTGGGCAAGTTGCAACAGATTGATATCGAGTATGCTCTGCCGTCACGTGAGGACATACTCGGCAGGATCGCTGCCATTGAACCCAGTCGGGTGTACTTTACTGTCGATCCACAGTCCTATGGACTTGAGACGGTCGAGATTCTCGACATTGAGCCAGATACGCAACTTTACAGAGTGAGTCTGGAGGGAATCCTCCCGCAGTTGGAAAAGTAGAAGCGGGGCGCTACCTTTCGAGGCGCGTCCTCCCGTATGCTGCGGGAAATGTGATGCTTCACCGCCGTCTCGCCCGCCTCATCCATCGAAAGAGCTAGGCCGCATTCCGCTCCTTCGGCCGATTCTAATCGGTTCCCGGCAATGGCAATCTAGCGAATGTCAGGCAGACCGCCAGGTCTCGTTTGTCGCGTGCCCCGGGGACATCGGATCTGGCCGGCCGATCGCCGACACCCGCCACGAGTGTCGGCCAACAAGACATCAATCAGGAAGGAAACCTGCCAATGAACGCGCTTGTATATCACGGTCCCGGCAAACGTGCACTCGAGGATATGCCCAGACCTACCCTCAAGACACCAACCGATGCGATCGTCAAGATCACGAAGACCACGATTTGCGGAACGGATTTGCACATCATGAAGGGAGATGTGCCGACGGTTACGGACGGCCGAATCCTCGGGCACGAAGGCGTTGGGATCATCGAAGAGGTGGGCAAGAGCGTTTCGAACTTCAAGGTGGGGGACCGCGTCCTGATTTCCTGCATCTCCTCGTGCGGAAAGTGCATCAACTGCAAGAAGGGAATGTACTCGCATTGCGAGAATGGCGGCGGTTGGATCCTGGGGAATCTGATCGACGGCACTCAAGCCGAATATGTCCGAATCCCATTCGCGGACAACAGTCTGTATCCCATCCCCGCCGGAGCCGACGAAGAAGCGCTCGTCATGCTGAGCGACATTCTGCCGACCGGATTCGAGTGTGGTGTGCTCAACGGGCATGTTCAGCCCGGCGACACGGTGGCGATTGTCGGTGGGGGTCCGATCGGACTGGCAGCGCTTCTAACGGCGCAATTCTACTCACCTGCGGAACTCATCATGGTCGACATTGACGACAACCGCCTTGAGGTCGCCAAGAAGTTCGGGGCGACCCAGGTCGTCAACAACAGTGACGGAAAAGCCGCCGCGAAGGTGATGGCTCTCACCGACAACAGGGGCGTGGACGTTGCGATCGAGGCCATCGGGATCGCCGCGAGTTTCGACGTGTGCCAGGCAATCGTGACCGCGGGCGGTCACATCGCCAACATTGGAGTGCATGGTAAGCCCGTCCAATTGAATCTCGACAAGCTCTGGTCACACAACATCACGCTGACCACACGACTCGTGGACACCGTGACCACTCCCATGCTGTTGAAAACGGTGATCTCGGGCAAGGTCCAGCCGAAGCAGCTGATTACGCACCACTTTGTGTTGCCCGACATCATGAAAGCGTACGATACATTTGCTAATGCAATGAAGGAACGTACCCTGAAAGTGATCGTCACCAACGATTAGATGAAGGCCTTTGTCATAGTGCAGCCGGGCTCGGGGAAGGGCGACGCCCTTGATGCGGTGCGCGAGGCGCTCGCCCGCCATTTCACCACGTCCGGCATCGAATTCGAGGTCCACGAGAAGCTCGAGGAAGACAAACTGGGCGAGATCGTGCGCGCCAGCCTGCGCGACGGGTTCGACCTGGTCGCGGTCGCGGGAGGAGACGGCACGGTCTCCGGCGTCCTGGACGGTCTCCACGGCAGTTCGGTCCCGCTCGGCATCATTCCGACCGGCACCGGGAATCTGATCGCACGCGAGTTCCGGCATTCCCACCGGAGTCGACGATGCGGTTGCACTCATTGCCGGAGCGCCACGATCGAAGAAGGTCGACGCGATGAGGATTGGAAAGCGCGTGTATGTCCTCAACGCCGGCGTGGGTATCAGTGCGGCGGTCATTGCGGGTACCACCGGCAAGAGCAAGCGCCGTTTCGGACGCATTGCTTACTTTGCAACCGCGTTCAGGATATTCAAATTCATGCCTCGCCATCTCGATGTGACGGTCGACGGAACGACACGCAAGTATCGCGCGGTCGAGGTCGCGATCTCAAACTGCGGGATTCTCGCCAGGATGATGTATCCGAATGGGCCGGACATTCGCAGCGATGACGGCCATATAGACGTCTGGATACTCAGCATGAGGACGTTTCTGGACTATTGCCGGTATTTGCTTGGAATCGTTTTCGGCTGGCGCGCGAATGCGCAGTTCTTGACTGCCGAGAAGAACGTGACCATCACAAGCCGCGTTCCACTGAGCGTACAGGCTGACGGTGACATCATCGGAACAACGCCACTCGTGGTCGAGGTCCTGCCGGGCGCCCTCACGGTGCTCGTTCCCAAACTGCCGGTCGATGGATGATCTCCGCAGCGCACGGCCCTGGGTTCTTTCAAAGACGACGGCGGGCTGTCGCCCGCCGTCGCTTCTGCAAACATGTCTACCTTCAAGACCGTATGTTCAAAAACAGAAGCCCACGACAGCCGTGAGCGTGAAGCCGTTGAGCTTGAAGCCGTTCAGTGCATACTCGGTATCGTTCAACTTGATGTTCTGGTCGCCGAATGAGGGATTGGCCCACACGTAGCGTCCCTCGGCCCCCAGGAATACCGTGTCGCCGACGGGCACATTGACTCCGGCTCCCGCGTGAATGCCGAAGGTGGACGTGCCGCTGAAGGTGTTGCCGTTGTTGCTCACGTCGAGGCTGGAAAAGTAAGCGCCAATACCCACTTCACCGTACGGACTGACCGACCCCACCGGGATCATGAACTTGCCCGAGAGGATCACCGGGATGACGTTGAACTCCAGGTCGTTCCGGACATTGCTTCCGGTATCGAAGGTTCCCTTGGCCTTGAAGTATCCGGCGCCCAGTTCAAGAACGACGGTGGGGAGGAAGTAGTGGCCGAACGCGAGCTCGGCATCGACCCCGGTCTCCGTGTTTCCATCGAAGGTGGTCTCGACATTGAGATTCTGAATATTAAAGGACGCACTCGGCGAGTAGATGCCGCCCTTGAGTGCGACGTAGCTACTTTTTTCGTGCGCCGGCACGTCTCCCTGTGCGAACGCGGTGGACGAGAGACCTGTGGCGCCGAGTACGAGAACGAGGAACAAGTTGTGTCGGAATTTCATGGCGACTCCCTGGTTAAGAAGATGAGAGCGGATCGACCAAACGGGCGATCCGCTGAGCACGGGTTGTTCGCGTGGTTGAGGTGAAGTGTACGGGGGAAACGAGCGCGGGGTAATCGCTCCGGGGGATGAAAGTTGGATTAGTCCGCAGGGACCGGCGCGGCGCGCGCGGATGGCTACGGCTTCATCAGTCCTCGTCCCCATTTGTTCGCCGGACGAAAAGCCGCGTGATCCGATTGCTCCTCGCGTGTCTGATATATGGGTGATACCAGCCAATTCAGGAGGATCTCTCTATGCAGACCGGGTTCCACAGGAAGGTCAATTCTCTCGTCTTCTTGCTCTCACTCATTGGCAGTGCCCTCATTCCAGTGGGAGCACTGGGTTTGACGGATCTCTACGACGCGTCACTGGGCACCTTCCCGGAGGCCCAGGGCTGGACACTGAATGAAGACATCATGCCGCCCGCGTCGTACCCGGTCAGCGTCAGCGCCGCCGGTTTATATCTCTCCACCCTGGGTTTCGGGGTCAATGTGCCGCCGGACGTCGGCGGCGGAGTGTCCTGGTCACGCCCGGGCCTCGGGATTGATTTCACGCAGGATTTCGCGGTGGAGGCGCGTGTGAAGATCGTTGACGCCCCCGACCACAGCATCAATACGACGACGGGCTGGCCCCGCCCCGGGTATACGATTTCGTTGACCGATGTCAGCGGGAGGTCGTTCTGGATCGGCCTCGGCAGCACGGAGGTGTTTCTTTCGAACACCTTCTACGGTCAGTACGGCCAGCCGAATACCGTGGACACCCCGTTTGTTACCACGGATCAATACCACGTGTACCGCATCGAACGTGCATCCGGCGGTGTGGGTGCCGCCCTTCGTATCGACGGGGCGTTGGTACTGGAGCTGCCCACGTTGGGACCGGTCGAGACCACCGAACTGCTGTACTTCGGCGATCCGACGTACTGGGCCAACAGCGAATCGTACACGTCCTGGGTGCGATACGAGACGCCCGCCACCACGGTCGGCACGCCAACGTTCCACTCCGCACCGCTGCGGGTGAGCCCGCTAAGGAATCCGGCCGAGACAATATCCATCGGGTTTAGCTCTTCACTGTCCGGAACGTTGACGCTCGAACTCTTCGACGTCGCGGGACGCCGCCTTGAGTATTCGCGCCGAAGCGTCTCGGTCGGACAGTACGGTAGCTTCGAGCCATCCCGGTCGCTCCCGTCCGGCATGTACTTCTACCGCGCAACGCTTGTGGCTATCGAGAGGAACATCGTTCTGAGTGGACGAGTCGCAGTCGTGAGGTGATGGTCCATCGGATGAGAACCAGGAGTCGGCTCTGAGCGGCGCGTCGGGCTAGCCGCTGTCTCCACCAACGCCGTGTTTCGCCCGGATTGCCTGGCGTCAAATGACGCTGCGTTCCCAACGTGCTATGATTGGGCACGTTGAATCCGAGCGGGGCCTTGCGACGGTCGTCGGCACTCGCAAAAGAAAGCGGCAGGGTGAGAACGGGGACCGATTCGCGTGTGTCAGTGTCCTCCGGCCAAACGCGGGACCGATCTGACGGGCGAAGAAGCGGAACCGGCCCCGTGCTTCAGAGGCGTTTTCCGTAGAGACGTTTCTCGTGGAATTCGGACGCGTCCCCGGGCGGAAACGCGACCTGTGCGCGGCCGAGCACGGTGAACCCCATGCGTTCAAAGAACCGACACGCGGCGGGATTGTCTCCGCGGACCGTGGCGCGCGTGCCGGGAACCCCGGCCGTCTTCAGCTGTTGAAGAAAGCGCGTGACCAGGTGCTCTCCGATGCGCTGGCCCCGAAACGCGCGCTCGATGTTCAGGTGCAGATGGGACGGGTAATTCTCCAGGTTCGCGGTGTGCCTCCATTGCCCCGACTGCCACGTTTTGATCGCCGCTCGGCCCAGCCGCCTTGTTTCTGGACGGAAGAGCAGTCCCCGGAATAACGCCCGGAGCACGGCGGCGGGAATGATGCGCCACGTCATGATACGATAGTAGTGCGGGTTGTTCATGCAGCCGGTAAGATAGCCGATCACACGCCCGTCGTGTTCCGCCACCCAGAGTGAGGTGGGTTCCCAGTCGGTGTAGTAGCGGGACAGGAGATCGGCGAACACCTCCCGATCCTGGAAAAAGTGTTCGACCGGCTCTCCACGATCGGCCGTGTTGCAGACGATCGTTCTGACTGCCGGTCGATCCCCGGGCCGAAAGGGCCGTATGAACGGTTCCTGCATCTTCGGGCTCACCGTAAATTGGCGCTTGAATCACTCATGGTCACGTTTACCTTCGGCGAGTATGCCAGATTTTCTTGAAAACGTTCTCCATTGAAATTATTCGTGCCGCCGTTCGGCGGTCGCGCCTGCTCAACGCGCGCAGGGCCACGCTCCTTGCGGTTCTTCTGCTCCTGCACGGGTGCTCATCCTCGTCGCAGCCCCGGCAGGCCGCCCGCCCGCAGGTCACATTGAACGCCAATGACCGTGTTCTGATTCTTGCCCCTCATCCCGACGACGACATTCTGGGCTGCAGCGGTATCATCCAGCAAGCGGTTGCGCTGCATGTGCCGGTACACGTCGTGTTCCTGACCTATGGCGATGGCAATGAACTGTCGTTCCTGTTCTATCGCAAGCATCCGGTTCTTGAACCCAAAGCCGTTCGCAAGATGGGGCTGGTCCGACACGACGAGGCCATCGCGGCGGAAGGGTTGCTCGGGCTGTCGCCCGAGAACCTGACGTTCCTCGGTTACCCGGACGTTGGAACGTTGGACATCTGGCAGGCCCACTGGAACCATCGGCCGCCGGTTCGCAGCATTCTGACGCGCGTCACCGCGGTGCCGTATCAGAATGCGTTTCGTCCGGGCGCTCCCTACCGGGGCGAAGAAGTCCTGCGCGATCTGACGACGGTGATGCGAGATTTCCGGCCGACGAAGATCTTCGTTTCGCATCCGGCGGACCGCCATCCGGATCACGCGGCACTGTACCTCTTCACCCGAATCGTTCTCTGGAATCTCGAACGTGAGATGACGCCGGAGGTTTATCCCTATTTGATCCATTACAAGCACTGGCCGCGGCCGCTGACGTTACAGCCTGCCGTCTCACTGGATCCCCCCGCGCAATTGACGAGCGAGATACTCTGGCAGGAGGACCGTTTGACGCCGGATGAGATCGAACGCAAGCAACGGGCCCTCCAGACCCATCGCACGCAGTACGATTCCAGCGCCTGGTTCCTTCAGTCATTCGTCAGGCCGAACGAACCGTTCGGCGACTTCCCGGTGATCGATCTCAGGGACGATCGCACGTTCGTCGCGGCCGCGCCGGACCCGGCGGGCAGCGCCGGGACGCCCGAAGAACTGGCCGACAAGGAACGCGCGCGGGTCGTCGGAATCGAACAACGACGCATGTGGGTGGAGGACGGCAAGCTCGTCCTGTCGGTCAGGTTTTCCCGACCCCTGCCGGAGACGGCCGGCCTGTCGGTGTACGGTTTCGGCTACCGACCCGACCGACCCTTCGGCGAGATGCCCAAGCTCCGCGTCAATGTAGATGCAGGCGGGTGCAGGGTCTTCGATCAGGATCAAATCGTTGCTGGCGCAACGGTCGAGGTGGACCGTCAGCCGACGCAAGTCACGGTTCGCATTCCGATGAACGTCCTGGGAGATCCCCGGCGCGTACTCACCAGTTTCCGGACGCGTCTCGGCGAGGTCTGGCTGGACTGGGCGCCCTGGAGAATCATCGAGGTTGGCGCAACGCGCGACGAGTGACGCCGGGGCGCGATTGTTTTTGTGCTATAGTCCCGCCCCTATGGCCGCGACCCGTCGATTCGTTCTCCTTGCCACCGCACTCCTGGCGATCGCGTCGCCCGCGGGCGCGCAGTGGACGCCCGTGACCGACGTGCCGATCACGACCTTCTATTCGGTGTGGGCGCAGGACAACACCATCCTGGCGACGGCGGACAGCGTCGTCTATATCAGCACCGACGGTGGCGCCAACTGGAAGGCGTCCGCGGGTGTCGCCGCCGGTGTGATTTCGGTCCAGGCGGCGAGAGAGCGCAGCGGACGACTCTATGCCGGGACGTACGGGCAGGGCGTGTTCACCAGCGACGACCAGGGCGATTCGTGGCAGGCGTTCAACCAGGGTCTCACCGGCGGGCTTTTCGACACGCAACTGTTCATCGACGACCTTCTGGTTCGTGGCGACAGTCTGTACGCGGCGACCGCCGGTGACGGTGTCTGGATACGCAATCTCACGTCGGGTTCGTGGATCCATTTCGGCGCCGTGTTCGAGGGCGAGCAGGCGTCGACCGTGAGCAGCATCGCGACGGGCGCGACGCGGCTTCTCGCGTGCGCGGGCGCCAACGGCATGGTGTTCTTCCGCGACCCCGGCGACGGCGACTGGACGGAGTCCTTGCTCAAGAATATCGCGCTGTCTCCCGGGACCTCGCCATTCAACGCGATCTGGACGGGAAGCCAGTGGATCGTCGGGACGAACACGGGCGTCTACCACAGCGCACAGGGACAGTCGCCGTGGACGTTCGTCGGCGTCGGACTCGGTTCGCTCGTGAACGTCGTGTTCGCGCTGCGGCCGCCCGACGTGCTGGCGTCATTCGGAACGGCGACCTTCGCCGAGATCGAATACAGCCACGACAACGGCGCCACCTGGCAGGTCCTCGACACACTACCGTCGACGTTCATCTTTGGTCTGGCGACGCACGGCAACACGCTGTACGCGGCGCGCGGGGACGGACTGTGGCGCCGTTCGATTTCGACCGTTGCCGTTCAGTCGAAGAGCTGGGGAGGCGTCAAGGCGGTTTATCGGACGCCGGGAAAGTGATGATCCCGCGCAAGAACCAACCCGCCACGCATCGCGTCGCCCTCGTGACCTGCGAGAAGTTCGCCGACCTCTACGAGGATGACCGCCTGCTCGTTCCCGCGTTGGAGAAAATCGGCGTCCATGCCGTGCCCGCGGTGTGGAGCCGACCCGACATCGACTGGACGTCCTTCGACGCGCTGGTCATGCGCACCCCCTGGGACTACTTCGAACGCGCCGAAGAGTTCCGCGCCTGGCTCGACGCCAGAATCGCGAGCGGCGTGCTGATGTGCAACCCACCCGAGATTCTTGATTGGAATTTCGACAAAGACTATCTGCAGGATCTCGCACGCAAGGGCGTTGAGCTGGTGCCGACGATCTGCATCGCGCGCCGGGAGAAGACCGACATCGCCGCACTGGCGCGGGCGCGCGGTTGGGACGACATCGTGGTCAAGCCGACCATCGCCGGTGGTGGCTATCGCACCTATCGTTTTCGGCTGGATGAACTCCCGCGCTACCTGGCCGACATCGAACGGACGTTGGAAGATCGTGGTGTGCTGGTGCAGCCGTTTCTGCCGGAGATCGTGACCGGCGGCGAGTTGTCGCTCTTGTTCTTCGACGGCGTCTACAGCCACGCGGTCCTCAAGCGACCCAAAGCGGGCGACTACCGGGTACAGTTTCAATACGGCGGAACCGACGAAGACATCGAGGTCGGCGACGCCCTGGTCGCCCAGGCGCGTGAATGCATTGCGCACGCGCCGGCGTTGCCGGTCTATGCCCGCGTGGACGGCGTTGTGAAGGACGGCAGGTTCCTGCTGATGGAACTCGAGGTCTTCGAACCCTTGATGTTTCTCGCGCGCCATCCGGAAGCGCCCGGACGCTTCGCTCGCGCGATCCGCGGCCGCTTGCCAGCGTGACGCCCGCCGTTTGTGGGCGCCCCGCACTTCTGCTATTCTCGTCGACGGGTTCCTGATGCAGACCGGCGACTCCTTCTCCAATCGAAAGTTCGCGCTCCTCGGCGTTGCGTGCGCGGCAGCGATGCTGTCGGCCGGCTGCGGCGGCGACGGCGACAAACCCACGGCGATCACGCCGGGCTCCACCTGTATCGACTACGCCAACTACGTTCGCAGAATCGGCGGTGCCGAGACGTACGGCGCGCGGGGTGTCGCACTTTCGGGGTCGTACGCGTTCGTCGCCGATGATAGCGACGGCCTCCTGATATTCGACGTCGGAAATCCCTCGGCGCCTGCGTTTGTGGGGGGTGCCGATACTCCGGGACTGGCGCTGGACGTGGCCGTGTCCGACAAGTATGCATACGTCGCCGATCTTACCGCGGGTCTGGAAGTCGTCGACATTTCGGTTCCGTCTGCGCCGGCGATTGTCGGGACCGCTGCCGCCCCCGACTCGGCCACTTCCGTCGTGGTGACCCAATCGCTCGCCTACGTGACGGACTACGGTTTTGGCCTTTACGTCGTGGACGTGTCGTCGCCCACGTCGCCGATCGTCGCGGGAAGCGTTGCGCTTCCGGGACACGCGCGAGGGGTAGCGGTCGAAGGTCACCTCGCGTGTGTGGCCGCCACCGACGGCGGGCTGCACGTGATCGACGTTTCGTCACCGGCCACGCCCCGGGTCATCGGGAGCATCGCGACGCCCGGCCAGGCGACCGGCGTCGCACTGTCGGGGCCACTCGCAACCATCGCCGACGGAAGCGCGGGTTTGTCCATCGTCGACCTGTCCCGGCCGTCATCGCCGGTCGTCGTCGGCAACGAGCCAACGCCCGACGACGCCCGGGCCGTGTTCTTGATGAACGAGGTTGCCTACGTGGCTGCTGGCCGCGCGGGTCTGCGCATCATCGACGTCCATCGCCCAACGGCACCCCGGACGATTGGAAGCGCGTACACGTGGGGTGAGGCGGAAGGAATCGCGGTCGCCAACGGTCACGCCTGCGTGGGAGCGTCGTCCGCGGGTCTTCAGGTAATCGACGTGTCGCCTCCCGGTTCGCCGGCGCCCACGGGGCAGCTGGACACATCGGATCTCGTCGGCGCGGTCGTGGTCGCAGGCTCTCACGCGTATCTGGCGAACTATTCCGACGGGATGCAGGTGATCGACATTTCCGACGCGGCGCATCCCGCCATCGTGGGAAATTTCCGGACGCTCGACGCGGCGGTCGGCGTTGCGGTGTCGGATTCGTATGCCTACGTCGCGCAGGACTACGGTGGTATCCGGGTCGCGAATGTTTCGGATCCGACTCATCCGACGGAGGTTGGCAACGGGCTGTTCATGAACGACGTGTCAAAGGCGATCGTGGTCGACAGCTCGCTGGCATTTGTTGCGAGCGGGACGGGTCTTCAAGTCATCGATATCTCCAGCCCCTGGGCGCCCGCGATCGTGGGGTCGCTGCCGGGAGATGTGATCGACGTCGCCGCATCCGGTTCGTACGCGTACGTTGCGGACTACGGCGACGGGCTGAAGGTTGTCGACGTGTCGACTCCGTCGTCGCCGGTAGTGGTGGGAAACGCGCATAACCCGGGCGCCTGGTGTGTCGCCGTGGTCGGAACGATGGCGTATGTGGGTGACGACAACGTCGGTGTCGAAGTGATCGATGTCTCCACGCCGTCGTCGCCGCACATCGTGGGCAGCGTCAACCCGTTGGTGTCTCCGAACGACATCGCCGTGTCCGGGAACGTGGCCTACGGGGCGGTCTACGGCATGGGGCTCCAGGTGATCGACATCTCCTCCGCTACCTCGCCGCTGTACGTCGGCGGTGCGACCGCTCGCGGCGAAGGATCGTCGGTCGCCGTATCCGGCTCGTACGTGTGGATCGCGGGAGGCCGGACCCTGGTGTCGCTTCCGGTACAGTGCAGATAGTCGACACGCCGTGCGCGGATGTCTGCTTCGGCGTTTGGCCCGTCGACAGCTATTTTCGGGTCGTCATCGCCTGTGCGTTTTCTTCCTCCACCAGCGCGCGGATGGCAGACTCCAGATCGACCGTTCCCGTCCATGTGGAAGCCAGTCGAATGATCCCGTCGCGGCCGATCAGGTACGTCGCATTGGGCGAGGCCCCGTATGTGCACCACACCGGATTGATCAGCCCCTGAGGATCGAGCGCGTCCACCAGCTGGATTCTGATTCCCGAGGATCAGCGGCCTCACCATGGCCGCGTTGACCAGCCGATCGTCGTAGGTCTTAGGCTGGCGAACCACGCTGTAGACGGGGTCCTCGGCCACCACACCGACGTGCGGGGCGGGGTCGGGCGCCTTCGGGTGTGGCTCAACCGCGTAGACGTGCACGAAGTGCACCCGGTCGGAGAAGCGGGTCTGGGAGTCGTAGGACTTTGCGGCAAGGACATTCAAGCCAGGCACGCTGGCTCGGTACTTCGCTCAGGTGAAGGAACCGAGAACCAGGAGGACCGGTTTGCTCTTCAATAGCGTGGATAGCCGGGTGACGTTTCCGTCCAGATCCTCGAGCGAGAACTCCACCGCCGCCGACCCCGTCGGGAGGGCGGCCTCCAGAGCGGCGACGTTCTGCGGAGAGAACTCATGCTCGGGCCATGAATAGCAGTTCGATTGAAGGTCCTGTGACAATGCGACGTCCCGACTCGCGGGGTGAGTGATTCCCGACTCGTCGTTGCATCCCGTGGCGGGGATCGACAGGAGAATCAGGAAGGCGAAGGTCCGGGCGTATGGGAGCAGGCGTTTCATCGAGGTTTTCCTCCGGGTCGCGTCGCGGCTCAGTTTCGGACTATACGGTCTGAATTATAGACGATGCGGGCCGGGAGGGCACCCCTGATTCACGCAATCATGACGCCCCGCCCGTAACCCGTTCTGGGACTTGCCAGTCCGCCTTCCGCCGTGGTTGCCGTCGTTCTCGAAAAACAGCGACGGGCCAACGCTGCGTTGACCCGTCGCTCTTTCGCTTCTTTTCGGCAAAGGGGCCCGGGATTCTGCCGGGCGATGTGACGCTAGTCTCCCATCATCATTCTCTGCGCTTCCTGCTCGAGGGCGGAGTACGCCGCCTTCTCGACGGTCACACCGACGCCCTGGATCGTTCCGCCGTGGAACGTGCCGGGCGTCGTGTACTCCGCGCTGACGGCGTCGCCGCTGTCGAATCCGACGCAGAGCCCGTCGCCGGACAGCGTGAACTTGCCCGGTTGCGTCTTCATCGGCCCTTCGGCCACCACCTGGTCGTTCACGTACAGCTTCATCGTGCCCACGGACTCGTTGTGCGGGCCGGCGCCGGTGCGCGTGAACTCCATGCCGAAGGTGTACTTGCCGGGCTTCAACTCCACCGACGAGACGAACTTCTGCTCCGGCGGGATACCGAGGAAGTTGTAGACGTAGTAGAGCTTGTGGTTCTTGATGAACAGCGTGTGTCCGCCGAAGCGCGAACCGTGCGCAAAGATGACACCGCCCGCGTCCGGGTCGGTGATCTCGACATTGGCGAGGATCTTGAACGAGCGATTGCGGACATTGACCGCGACGCCTTCCGGAACCGGAGCCGTGCCGGGATAGTAGACGTAGCGGTCGCGCGCCGGTTCCGCGGAGGGACGCGGGATCCCCAGGATTTCGGCGGCGGAACGGTCATCCAGCGGCAATGCCAGATTGAGCCGGGCTTCTTCGTCCCACGCCTTCTTGAGCGCTTCGAGCTTTTCGGGATACTTCTTTGCGAGGTCGGTGGATTCCGAACGGTCCACGTCCACGTGATAGAGCTGCCATTTGTCCTGATCGAAATGGCCCTTGCCGGTGAGCGGCGCGTGCACGGCGGCGGCCTTCCAGCCGTCCTCCCACATCCCGCGGGTGCCGAGCATGGAGTAGAACTGACGCTTCTTCTGCGTCGGTGCATCCGGCGTGGCGTCGAACGTATACCTCATCGACACGCCGGAGAGCGGGAACTGCTCGACGCCGCGGTAGACCCCGGGCATCTCGAGGCCGACGATATCGAGGATCGTCGGGACGATGTCGACCGAGTGGTGGTACTGGTTGCGGATTTCGCCGTGCGCCTTGATACCTTTGGGCCACGAGATGATCAGCGGGCAGCACGTGCCGCCCGAGTACTGCGAGTAGCGCTTGAACATCTGGAACGGCGTCGACAACGCCACCGCCCAGCCGGTGGGGAAGTGGCCGTAGGTATCGGGCGACTCCGAGCTTGTCGATCATCTTCATGTTCTCGGCCAGATCGTCGGGGTAGCCGTTGAAGAACTTGTTCTCGTTGACGGAGCCATTGGGCGTGCCCTCGCCGGAGGTGCCGTTGTCGGCGGCGTAGAACACGATCGTATTATCGAGCTGCCCGGTCTTCTCCAGGTAGTCGATGACGCGTCCGATCTGCGCGTCGGTGTATTCCGAGAATCCGGCAAACACTTCGGCCATGTGCGAGAACAGCTTCTTCTCGTCGGCGTTGAGCGATTTCCACGGGCGGACGGCGTCGGCCGGGTTCGCGACTCGACTCCGGCAGCGGGTTGATCGGCGTGAGCTTGGTGCCCTTCGGCATGACGCCCTTCTCGATCATGCGCTGCAAGACCCACGAACGATACGCGTCGTAGCCGTCGTCGAACTTGCCCTTGTACTTGTCGATGTATTCCTGCGGAGCCTGGTGCGGCGCGTGATTGGCGCCCGGGCAATACCACATGAACCACGGCTTCGACGGGTTCGTCGCCTTCTGATCGCGGATCATCTTGATCGCTTCATCGGCCAGATCCTTGGACAGGTGGTAGCCCTGTTGCGGCGTGTACGGCGGCTCGATGAAGTGGTTGTCTTCGACGAGGTCGGGATACCACTGGTTGGTCTCGCCGCCCAGGAATCCGTAGAAACGCTCGAATCCCATCGAGAGCGGCCACTGCTGGCGGCCGCCGCCCTCGGCGACGTCCTGCTCGGGGACGTTGTGGTCCTTGCCGAGCCAGAAGGTGCTGTAGCCGTTGTCCTGGAGAATCTCCGCGACGGTCGCGGCCTCCGGCGGGATGCGCCCGCTCCAGCCCGGGAACCCGTTGGCGCCTTCGGTGATGGCGGCCATGCCGTTGAGCGTGTGGTTGCGTCCCGTCAGGATGGTGGAACGCGTCGGCGAACACAGCGCCACCGTGTGCCACTGCGTGTACGATCAGTCCCTGATCGGCCAGCCGTTCCAGCGTGGGCATGTTGATGCGGCCGCCGTACGGCGACCACGCGGCCAGCCCGGTGTCGTCATAGAGAATGAACAGGATATTCGGCGCGCCTTCGGGCGCTTTCTTCGGTGTGAACGGTCCCCAGTCGGCCTTTGAATCGCGAACGTCGAGCTTGATAACGCCCTTGAAATCCTTGTACGGTCCGACATTCTGCGTCGTGGTGTCCGCGTCCTGGGCATTCGCCCGAGTCACCGGGATCGCCAGTGACACGGCGAACAGCGCGATTCCAATCCATCCGAAAATATCCCGTCGTTCTCTTCCCCTGGTCATCATGTACCTCTCCTCATCGTAAGGTTGGGTCGCCTCGCGACCATCGTGTTGAAGCACTCCGGTTGCAGGCCATATGCCCGAAAGTAGCGTTGGCCCGATGGTACCAGAATCGAGGGTTACCGGCCAATTCCGGGTACTCTCGATCTCGACGTATTCCCATTTCACCGTCCACGCGGGTCGGACGATCGGCATGATGCTGCCGACTCGTGGCATGGTCCCGTCTGGTTGGGAACGGTAGATTGCTGTGCGTGGGGATGGGCCCACGGACACACATGACCAACGGAGGAACATCATGCAGACCACATTGAGGGCACCCGTCATCGATTTCGAAGCCATCAAGGCGCGCCAGCAATCGACCTGGGCATCGGGTGACTACGGGCGCATCGGAGTGCAGTTGCAGATCGTCGGCGAACTCTTGTGCGAAGCCGTCGAACTGCGTTCGAGCGACAACGTGCTCGACGTGGCCGCGGGCAGCGGAAACGCCTCGCTCGCCGCGGCGCGTCGCCTGGCTCGTGTTACCGCCACCGACTACGTTCCGGGAACTGCTCGAGCAGGCGATGGCCCGCGCCGAAGCGGACGGACTCTCGATGACGGCCCGCGTGGCCGACGCCGAAAAGCTGCCGTTCGCGGACGGCGAGTTCGACGTGGCGCTCTCGACCTACGGCGTCATGTTCGCGCCCAATCAGTTGCGCGCCGCGTGGGAGCTGCTCCGCGTCGTGAAGTCCGGCGGCCGGATCGGACTCGCGAACTGGACGCCGGACGGCTTCATCGGCGAGTTGTTCCGCGTGGTGACGCGGTTCGTTCCCGCGCCCGAGGGACTGGCCTCGCCGACGGCGTGGGGCGATGAGGCGCGCCTGACAGCGATGTTCGGCCCCTACGCGAGCGACATTCGAACGGAACACAAGCACTTCATCTTCCGCGACCACTCGGCCGAGCACTGGATCGATACGTTCCGTCGCTACTACGGCCCGATCCACAAAGCCTTCATGGCGCTCGACGTGCGGGCCCAGCGCGAGCTTCACGAAGCGCTGCTCGCGCTGCTCGCGAGGTGGAATCGCGGCGGAGAGAGCGCGCTGCTCGTGCCGGGTGAATACCTGGAAGTCGTGATCCGTCGTTCGTAGCGTGGCGATCAAACGAATCATGCGAGTCGTCAACCGTGTCTCGCAAGAAAAAGGCTCCACCGAGGATGCTCGGTGGAGCCGCTCGCCCTTGCCTTGTTGGCTTGCTACTAGGATTTCTTGGTCAAACCATTGAGGGTTGCCTTGAAGTCATCGGCGCTCTGCGGCGCCTTGCCATGGTTGCCGTAGAGTACGTCGCTGGCCGTCATGCCCTTGCCGTAGTAACGGCCGTTGGCGTCGTTGTCGATACCGAGTTGGGATCCGTCTACCGAAATGCCGGCAAAAATACCGCGGCTACGCGAATAGCTGTAGATTTCCGCCTGGGCCGACAGGTTGGTTCCGGCACTGGCCGTACGGCCGACGGGGCCGGCTGCGACCGACGCATCCGCGCCCAAAGTGAATTCGCCATTGAGAAGCGCCTTGACGCTCTTCTCGCTCATGAAGACCAGGACCAGGTCGGTGGACTCGACGCCAGCCTGCCAGCCAATGCTGCCGCCGGTCAGGTTGACGAACGTCGGGTGGGTCCAATCCTTTCCACTGCGAACGGACATGACGCCTTCGCCACGTTTGGCGCCGACAATGAATCCCGCCTTGAGGAGGTTCGGAATGACGACAATCGCCGCCGCATTGTCGAACATCGACTGCGGAATGCCATCCTCGGGAATGCCGACGATCTCCTTGAGGGTGCTCGTCGAGTTCATCATCCTCTGTGACTCGTCACTGACCGCCGGTGTCGTCGCCGCGGGTTTGTCGTCACCGGCTTTCGATACCGGAGCGATGGTGAACATGAACGCCATCGCCATAACAACGGCGAAGAATTGTTTCATAGTAGCCTCCTGAGTTACGAAAATACATGAGCGAGCGGATCGGCCAAACGGCCGATCCGCTGCACGTGAGCGCGATAAACTAGTTCGAGCTGACCTGCTGTTCGGCGCCTTCTTCAGTTTGTCGTTCGCAAAAATGGCCACTTCGACGCGACGGTTCTGCTGACGACCGGTGTCAGTATCGTTGGACGCAACCGGGTTGGTTTCGCCCAGGCCGATGTCGGAGATTCGCGACCCGGAAACACCGAGGCTCACCATGTGGTCGGAAACCGCTTTGGCGCGACGGTTGGACAACCCTACGTTGTAGTCCGCGGTGCCGATGTCGTCGGTGTCTCCTTCGACCACGATGTCGGTGTCGGGATACTTGTTCAGGATCTTCGAGAGATTCGCGATGTTGGTCACTGCCTGCGGTCGCAGGTCCGACTTGTCGAAATCGAAAAGCAGGCCCGAATCGAAACGTGATCTTGATTCCTTCGCCAACCCGTTCGACTCTTGCTCCCGCGAGGTCGGCGTCGATCTCCGCGGCCCGCTTGTCCATTTCATTGCCGATGATGGCCCCGGTCGCTCCGCCGACGGCGGCCCCGATGATGGCGCCAACGGCGGTGTTTCCCGATGCGTGCCCGATTGCCGCGCCGGCCGCTCCGCCGGCGCCCGCGCCGATCGCGCCGCCCTTGGCGGCGTTATTCCAGGAACACCCCGCAATGGAGGCGTAGAGCAGCGCCCCACTCAACAACAGTGTGATTGTTTTCTTCATGATGAGAACTCCCTTTGATTGTAACAAGGCGATTCAACTGCCTCGTGAATGTGCACCGAGCGGGGCCGCATCGAAGATGTCAGTCGCGGGTTTCTTGCCCGCTCGTTCGGCTACAGCGCTCCTTAGCGCGAGTTGTCCGAGTGGTGCTTTGAAGTCTAGTCGGGAAGGCCCCGGGATTGAATAGCTCTAGAGGATGAAACGGAGCTAGTCCGGCAGGTAGTCCGATCGCGCGGCGTCCGCCGGTGTGGGGCGCCGCTCAACGAAAAGGCGGCCCCACCATCGCAGGTGGAGCCGCCATTCTTGCGACCGGTTGCTCGGTCGAGGCCGGACCGCTAACCCAGCATCTTCCACAGATACGCGTACGTCAGTGCCCACATGTAGCGCGCTCTGGTTCAGGTTCGCGCCCGCGCTGTGACCGCCCTCGGTGTTCTCGTAGTAGTACACCGGCTTGCCCATCTCGGTCATCTTCATCACCATCTTGCGCGCGTGGCCCGGATGCACGCGGTCGTCGCGCGTGATGGTGTAGAAGAAGACCTTCGGGATAGGTCTTGTTCGGGTCGAGGTTCTGGTACGGCGACCACTTCTTCATGTAGTTCCAGTCGTCGGTGTCGGGGTTGCCGTACTCGGCCATCCAGCTGCTGCCGGCGAGCAGGTGGCTGTAGCGCTTCATGTCGAGCAGCGGCACCTGGCACACAACCGCGCCGAACAGCTCCGGACGCTGCGTGAAGCATGCACCCACCAGGAGCCCGCCGTTGGAACCGCCCGCGATGCCCAGGTGCTGCGGGCGTCGTGACCTTGCGCTTGATCAAATCTTCCGCCACCGCGATGAAGTCGTCGAACGCGTTCTGGTGCTTCTCCTTCATCGCCGCCTGGTGCCACTTGGGGCCGAACTCGCCGCCGCCGCGGATGTTGGCAAGCACGTACACGCCGCCGCGCTCCACCCAGCTCGACCCGACCGTGCCCGAATAATTCGGACGCATCGAGATTTCAAAGCCGCCGTAGCCGTAGAGCAGCGTGGGGTACGGCTGACCCGCCTTGAAGCCTTTCGGCATGAAAATGAAATAGGGAATCTTGGTGCCGTCCTTGGACACGGCTTCGTACTGATCCACCGTCATCCCAGTCGCGTCGAACTCCGTCGGCATGCTCTTGATGCGCACGAGCTTCTTGCCGTCGCGAACGATGTACAGACTCGACGGCGTCAGAAAGTCGGTGTAGGTGACATAGAAGACGTCGTCCTCGTCGCTGGCGCCGGCGATTCCGGCCGATCCCAGGCCCGGAAGCTTGATCTCTTCGTGCTTCCATGTCTTGCCGTCGAGCGTGTAGCGATACAGCCGGCTCTTCACGTTGTCGAGTGTCGTCACGAGCAGATAGTTCTTCGTATTCTGCACCGACGACAGCGCAACGCGCTCTTCGGGCGTGAACAGCATCGAGAAGTCCCGTCCGCCGCCCAGGAAATCGTCCACGCCGATGGCCAGCAGGGCGTCCTGCGGGTAGGTCTTGCCGCCGACGGTCCAGTCGGAACGCAACGACAGCAGCAGCTGCTTCTTGAAGACGCCGCGCAGGTCCGCATCCTCGGGGATGTCCAGTTTGACGAGCTTGTCGTCGCGAATGATGTAGTTGGTGCCGCGGAAGAACTCCGGCGTCTCGTTGACCATGTCGTAGCGGCCTTCGGGCGTGTGAATGCTGTACGCGCTCGCCGAGACGTCGTCCACGGTGCCTTCGAAGACCGTCGTGGCGCTTTCGATCGGCGTGCCGCGCTTCCACATCTTCGCGAAACGCGGGTAGCCGGACTTGGTCAGCGACCCTTCGCCGAAGTCCGTGCCGAGCCACAGCGAGTTCTCGTCCCTCCAGCCGACGTCGGACTTCGCCTCCGGAACGACGAAGCCGTCTTTGACGAACGTCTTGGTGGTCGCATTGAACTCGCGCACCACCGATGCGTCGCCGCCGCCGCGCGAGAGCGTCACCAGGAAGTGTTCGTATTTGGGCGGCAGGCCGTCGGCGCCCTTCCACACCCAGTTTTCGTTTTCGTCGGCGGCCAGCTTGTCGAGATCGATCACCGTCTCCCAGTTGGGCGACTCGGTGACGTACTGGTCGCGCGTGGTGCGGCGCCAGATGCCGCGCACGTGGTCCTGGTCCTGCCAGAAGTTGTAGATCCACGGACCGCGCACCTGCGGAAACGGAATTCGGTCCTTCGAATTGAAAATCTTGAGCAGTTTCTCGTGGATCGGGGCGAACTGCGGCACCGCTTCGAGTTCCTTCGTGTCGGCCGCACTCTTCTGCTTGACCCACTCGAGGGCTTTCGCGCCGTCGACGTCCTCAAGCCACAGATAGGGGTCGACGTCGTCGGCGAAACACACCGCCGCGACGAGCAGGACAGAAAGGGTCAATGCGAATCGTCCGAGGCGCATCGGTTTCTCCTTTGGGTGATGATGATGAGCGGGTTGGCCGACCTCATGCTACCGCGACGGCGGCCGGTTGGCAATCCGGTGTTATTTCCGGACGGTGACGTGCATCGCGAGCGTGCCGGCTTCGCCCGGTTCGACCGCCGCGCGCCAGGTTCGAATGCGCGTAAAACCGGCCTCGTCGAGCGCCGTCTGCCACCGCGCTTCCGACCACGTGGTCATGCGAACGCCGACCGCGGCGGGCCAGTCGAGGCTCGGGGTGTTCTCCTTATAATGGTCGATGCCGAACACCGCGTGTCCGCCGGGCTTCAACCATGCGCTTGCGATCCGCGTGAGCAGGGCGAGCGGGTCGGCGAAGTAGTACAGCACTTCCATGGACACGACGAGATCCACCGGCTCGTCGGGTTGCCACGTCATCAAGTCGGCGAAGATGTAGTTGCCGGCGGGGTCGATCGCGCGGGCTTTTTCAATCATGCCCGCCGACCCGTCGACACCGGTCGCCGCGCGGCATCCGGTCATGCTGCGAAGCCGGCGCACGATCCAGCCGTTGCCGCATCCCGCGTCGATCGCGGTCCACTCGCGCGCGGTATCGATGGCCGCGAATGCGTCCGTGAGCATCTCGTCGACGGCTGACGCGTGATGCTGTTCCATGCCCGCATCACGATCTGTTTCGGCCCACTCGCTGAACACATCGGTCGCCGGGCGAACAGACGGGTCGGGTCTGTTATCTTCGTCTCGATCGGGCATTTCACTCACTCGCTTTCGTCGACGGGTTACGAAGACGGAACTGCAGGTATGGGATCGTGACCAGGAGCGACGCGATCAGGTACGCGGAAATCGCGGTCACCGTGCGCGGTCCCTGGAACGCCGTCGCCACGATCAGCGCGATGCCGACATGGCGGGTCGCGCAGGATATCGCGAGGGTGGTTTGTTCATCGCGCATCGGGCCGCCGAGCATGTGTCCGATCGCGAGCGAGACCAGCATCATCAGGGTGAGCGCGGCGACGCCCGGCCAGGGGATCTCCAGAAGCAGACGCCAGTGCGTGGCGACGAGTACCAGTGCGGATACCGCGAGCGCCACGCCCGCTACGCTTCCAATCACGCCGGCCGCGTGGTTACCGACGCGCGGAAACAGGACGCGAATCAGCGTCCCGGTCCCAAGCGGCACCACGAACGTCTTCACGATGGCGGCTTCGACGGGGAGATCGGCGTCGACGCCGAAGCGGCGTGCGAGCAGCGTCACGAACGCCGGGACCGCGACCAGGGCCAGCACGGATGACGTCACGACCAGGCTGTAGATGTACGCGTCGTTCCCGAGGCGCGAGAGTTTGCGTGGCAGGAGCGGCGCTCCCGCCGACAACGCCAGCACGAGCACCGTCGCCTTGACGGCGGGCGTCAGCGGAAGGAAGCGCACCAGAAGAAACGCGGCGAGCGGAACGAGGACGTACATCGCGAGCACGGCTCGGATCAGCTTGCCCGGGTGACGCCACAGATACAGGGCGTCACCCGGTTTCGATCCCATACCGATGGCCATGATCAGCACGGCCACGGAGAGCTTGAGTATCAGAAGCAGCGCTGCGGTCATGGCGAGACTCGCGCCGGTCGTCAGCCGGCGTGGCCGGTGTCCGAAGTCCCGCTGCTCGAAGGGGTCGTCTTCTGCAGATAGAAGATGAACCCGGCGCGTGCGTTGAAGTACTCCAGATCCGGTCCGCCCGCGAAGAGATGCTGGTAGTTCGCGTCCAGTCGCAGGCCGAAACGGTCACGATTGATGAGCGCGCCGATTCCGGCGTGGAACCCGAAGAAGCTGCCTTCATAGACCGCGGTATCGTAACTCGATTGCGTCGAACCGGTCTTCTGGATGGCGTCGTCGATGAAGGATTTGTAATACCCGATGCCGAGATTCAAGAACGGACGCATCGGATTTGCCGGCGCCCCGAACAGATAGTCGTTTTCGGTGGTGATGCTGAGAAGGCCCATGTCGCCGCCGGAAAACGTCGATCCCGGGTTGCTGTCGGTGAGCTTTCCGGTGTCGAGGGAGTACCATCCGTATCCGAATTCAATACCGCTCAGATAGTTGGGCGCAACCGGCGCGCGGAACGACGCCGCCAGCTCCAGGCCCGACTGGTACGATTTCTCGACGGGCCCGCCCATGGGCCACGACCACCCTCCGGACACGGTGAAGTAGTCGCGCTCCTGCGCCTGCGCGGGTAGCACGGTGAAGGCCAGAACCATGAGTAACGCCGGAAGAACCCGGTCAATACGAAAACACATTGTGTCTCCTGACAAAGCCGGACCCGCCGGCTGGTTGGATGTAAACGACGCGGCCCCGAATCGGACGCCCGCCGCGCGATCAGCGCGTCAGTCCGTCCTTGAATTTGATACTCGCGTGGCTGCCGTTGCAGAAGGGCTTGTTCTCCGACGCCCCGCAGCGGCACAGCGTCACGCGATTGCGCACCTCGTAGGGCGTGCCGTCCGCGGACTCGATCGGAATTCCGCCGCGCACCCACAAAGGCCCGCTGCACCCGAGCGCCGGATCTTCCACGATACCGATCGACGGCGGCAACGGTTCTTCGGCGGTCTTGTGCGTCTCCTTGTCGTGCACCACCAGCCGGCCCGACGGGCAGTGGTTTGCTTCGCGGATCACCAGCTCGCGCGCGACCGGGTCGTCGGTCATCTCGATCAGCGACCAGATCTTGCCACCCGGGTCGCAGAAGCGCGCGAACGCGCACAGGCTTTCGGCGTCGTCCAGTTTCAGCGTGGGACCGTCGAACGTCTCCGACTGCTCCGCCACGGGCTCGCGGCTGGCGGTCTCGGTTCCGTCGAACCCGATCTTGTTGTGCGTGCCGTCGCAGAACGGCTTGCTCTTCGAGTGTCCGCAGCGGCACAGCTTGTACGACGGTCGGTCGGGGAAGGAATCGCCCTGGACCCAATCCCACGAGAGTCCATCTTCGTTGGGTGTGATGACCTGCAGCGCCAGCGGAACCGAGCCGGTCACGACGTACGGGCCATTCTTCTGCACCACGATCTTCATGTCTTGCGCGTCCTTGTTTTCATCGCTGTCCATGTCGGCCTCCATGGTTGGACCCGGAGCATACTCCCGGCAGCGCCCCGCGGTCCAGTCATGGGCGCCGGCCGGCGAGGACCGCCGGTTGCCCGGCTCGGCCGTGCGTAGTACAATTGAGCGTCCGCAACCGTATCCCCCCCCCGAGACTGCACACCGAGGCGATTGCATGAGAACCATCGAGCCGACTTCGATTCGCCGGGCCCTGAACCGCAGCCGTCGCGCCGTCGTTTGCGCAGGCCTGCTGGGTATGTTCCTCACCTCACTCCTGGCAACAGAAACCGCCGCGCAGTTGAAGGCGTCGGCGAACAACCTCTACGTCACCGACCAGGACAATACGCCGGTGTTCTTGAACGGCGAGAGCGCCTGGTGCCTGTTCACGGCACTGTCGGTGGCGTCCGCCGATTCGTTCCTCGATAACTGCGTTGCGCACGGCATCAATTATCTGCAGACGATGTTGATCGAGGACGGGTTTACCTACAACGCGCCCCAGAACATCTACGGCATTCCGCCCTTCTCCGGAACGCCGTTCGTGACGCCGGTCGAAGCCTATTTTGCGCACTGCGATTCGGTGATCGCGGACGCCGCCGCGCGCGGCATCTATCTGGAGCTGTACATCACCTATCTCGGCAACGGCGGCGGCGAAGGCTGGCAGACGGAAGTCGGATACGCGAGCATCGCCGACATGAAGTCGTACGGCGCCTACATCGGCAATCGCTATAAGGACGCGACCAACGTCGTCTGGGGCGTCAGCGGCGACTGCGACCCGACCGCCTGGCGCACCAAGATCGATTCGATGGTGGTCGGCGGACTGCTGCCACAGGACAGCAATCACCTGGTGAGCACGCGCGACGAAGCCGGCGCGTTCTCGCACACGCACTGGCCCAACCGTCCGTGGCTGACTCTCGACGGATTCTATCCCTACTGGGGGCCGATCTCGTACTCGCCGTGGATCATCTACGAAATGGCGCGTGACAGCCGCGTCAACGGCCCCACGTTGCCGTGCCTGTTGCAGGAAGCGTGGTACGAAGACGAGCACACCTACGGCGGTTCCACGTATCCGACGCCGATGCAGTTGCGCCAGCAGATGTACTACGGCGTGCTCGGCGGTGCGATCGCCGGGCAGGTCTTCGGCAATTGTCCCATCTGGCTGTTCAGCAACGGGCCGGGACTGGTGTGCGGGCCGGGGAACTACCGCACGTGGTTCAATTCGCCGGGTCACATCAGCACGATGTGGTGCGGGAAGTTGTTCCGCTCGCGCTACTGGTTCAAGTTGAATCCCGACGTGAATCAGACCGTGATGACGGCGGGATACGGCGGCTACGGCGGCGGTGACTACGTGACGACATCGTACGCGTCCGACGGAAGTTCGATCATCGCGTACCTGCCGACGTCGCGTGCCGTCACCATCAATCCCTCGGTCCTGTCGGGCGACTCGCTGCGCACATACTGGTTCAATCCGGGTAACGGCGCCGTTACCGACGTGGGCGTGTTGTCGAAGATCACGCGGTCGTATTCGCCGCCGGGATCGGGCGACTGGCTCCTGGTCGTCGACTCGCGCGAGTTCGCGGGCCGCTTCGACGTCCCCGGCGGCAATCCGCCGCTGGTGCCCACGGGCGTCGCGCAAACGCCGTCGTCGCGCACGGACGCGACGCTCGACCAGAACTATCCCAATCCGTTCAATCCCACGACCACGATTTCGTACGAGCTCGGTTTCCGCGGGATGGTGTCGCTCGACGTCTTCGATGCCGCGGGGCGACGGGTGCGCACGCTGGTCCACGGTGTCGAGGCGGCCGGCCCGCACGCGACCGCGTGGGACGGCAAGGACGACCGCGGGGAGCCGGTGAGTTCGGGCATCTACTTTTATCAACTGCGCGCGGGCGAGACGCGACTGACGAAGAAGATGGTGCTGCTGAAGTAACCCGGCACGCGATGCGCCCTGCCGGGTCGCGGCGATCGTCGGCGCCTGCACGACCCGGAATCAGGGATGGGTCACGGACACGAGCGTCAAGACTTCGGGGCCCTCGCCGGGTCCCGCCTCCGAACGCACGAGTCCGACGCCCTTCGCGTACCATTTGTGCTCGAGATCGCCCTCCAGTGCCGACCATTCTTTGGTCTTGATGCAATCGGAGAACGTCCCGTAGGGGACCACCACGTTCTGGCCGACCGCGACAATCTGCCCCATATCTTCGGCCGTGCCTTTCTTGTACTCCTGACGATACGGGTCTCCCGTCGCGGGGCGGGCAGGCATGACGATGCCGGGCTGCGCGCCATCGACGCCGGCTTCCCACGAACCCTCGCGGTTCGGCTTCCCGTTGCGGTCGACCTCTTTCGTGTCCTCCCCGAAGTACCAGACGTTGCCGTCCTTGTCCTGCGCGTACCAGTCGAAGGACTCCTCCACGGTCGTACTGTCGCGCGTGACCTTGTCGCTCACCACGACGCAGCGCACGCCCATGACCATTCGCGTGTCGCGTGTCACCGTGACCTCGTCCTTATCGACCCCTTCGCGCGACTTCCCGCTGTACTCGAACATCGTCCCCGGGGTGAGCGGGAAGTAGGGATTGTCGATGGTGGTCTGGAAGTCGGCGGGGTCGATCCGTGGGTGATAGTCGCCGGCGTTGTCCCCGGCGATCAGATTGCCGGCGCCCGCGACCGCGATGGCGAACGCCGCTATGACTGGCAACGAGTTGACGATTCTCATGATAGAACCTGCTCTCGTGAAATGGACAGTGATGGGGCCTTATTCAAACGTAAACACCAGTCCGGGGCGGAACAGCACGGCGTTGTTATTGTCGTAGCTCACCGAGAGCGACGCGAACAGGTCGGGACGCACGTTGGTCCCCACGCCGAGCGTGCCCACGAGTTCGGCGCCGGGTGCCTCGATGGCTACTGCGTTCGACGGGATTGAACCGTTCGGCGCATCGCTCTCGGGACTCGCCGCCGAACTGCCGAGAACTTCGCCGAACACCGTCAGGGGGCCTGAGGATCGATACATGCCGGCCACCGCGAACCCGTACGTGTTGTTCAGTTGAACGCCGGCCGGTTGTCCGATAACGGTGTAAGAAAGATTAGCGTGGGTGTCGAGACTCCCGAACCGTTTGCTCAGAATGACGTAGCCGGCGACGTCGGTCCGCCCGGTCCCGATGAGCGTGTTCTGCGCGGTCGGCAACTTCACTTCTCCGGCCAGCGCGATCGCAGGCGCGCTCGTTCTCTCGCCGCGAATCAAACCCGAGACCGTTAACTCCAGGTCGCCGATGCCAGTCGCATGCGGCCCCGGTCCCGAATCGACGGGGTCGATGGCCGTGTAGAAGACCGGTTCGACCAGGATGTCGATCGCACGGGTTGCGCCGTACTCGATACCAAACGGCACACCGACCTCGGATCCTTCCGAGGAATACTGGTACTCATATGCGCTCGCGACTTCCCACGTTCCTTTGGGCAGGGGGCGCGCCGTCTCCGTCTCAAGCGTCTGCGCCGAACACACGGTCACAACGAGGAAACTGATCGCTGGCAGAGTCAGCGCGATTCCTCGCATCGTATTCCATGTCATCGAGTCTCCTTTCGGTTCAGCAGGCGCACTGCGTCTGCATGTAATCTAAGTCGAACTGGTGAGAAAGACGTGAGAACGGCGTTGCTTTTTCAACTTCCGTGGAAAATGAACTGAAAATGAGAGTCCGATGAAAATGCCCCGGCCGCCGTTCCGGGTGGCGAAACGATGCGACGACGGCTTAAGATTGACGGCATGAAGGTCCTGGTGGTCGAAGACTATGAGCCGCTGCGACGGTCCCTGATGCGCGGGTTGCGCGAGGCGGGCTATGCCGTCGACGGTGCGGCCGACGGCGAGGCGGGACTGACCTACGCGGAGTCGACGAGCTACGACGTCATCGTGCTCGACGTGATGTTGCCCCGGCTCGACGGGTTCGCTGTTCTCAAGCGGTTGCGTGCCGGAGAGAACGCGAGCCGCGTTCTGGTGCTGACGGCGCGGGACAAGATCGACGACCGCGTGCGCGGGCTCGATCTGGGTGCCGACGACTATCTGATCAAGCCGTTCGCATTTGAGGAACTCCTGGCGCGCGTGCGCGCCCTGCAGCGCCGTCGGTACCGACAGACGTCGCCGGTCATCCGGGTCGGCGATCTCGAGGTCGACACCAGTGCGCGTGTGGTCCGACTGTGCGGAGTCGCCGTCGAACTCACCGCCCGCGAGTACGGCATTCTCGAAGTGCTGGCCGTGCGCAAGGGACAGGTGGTAACGCGCGACGAGATCTGGGATCGCATCTACGACTTCGCGGCGGAGCGGAACAGCAACGTCGTAGACGTGTACATCGGCTACCTGCGCAAGAAGCTCTCCCGCGAGGGATCGCCGGTGCCCATTCGTACGAAACGCGGCCTGGGGTACGTGCTGGAGGACGAACGGTGACGAGGTCCATTCGTGCGTCGTTGATAACGGGCACCGCCGTGGCCACCATCGTGATCATCCTGATCGCCGGAACCGCCGTGTACCGCGGCGTGCGCACGGCGCTGTTTCGTCAGCTCGATCAGAACCTGACCGACGAAGCCCATCTGTTCGCATCGGCCGTGCGGCTGGCGCCGGACGGGATCGAGCTGGGATTCGACGAGCTGGACGTGGAGCGGTTCGCGCACGACGGCGGGCCGGCCTACCTCGAGGTGTGGTCGCGCGAAGGCACGGTTCTGTACCGGTCGCCCAGCCTGCGCAGCGGCGATTTGAGCCGCATCGACGCGGGCGTCGGCAGCGAGCAGTTGTCGTGGACGTCCGTTGGCGGGCAGATGCGTTGTCGGACCGTTGCCCTGGTATTCCGGCCGTTCGTCGACGAGGACGACGAACAGTCGATGGCGAACCCGGATCAGCCGATGCCGGCGCTTCAGCTCGTGCTGGCGCGCAGCGTCGCCGACATCGACGGCATGCTCGCGCGTCTGCGGGGACTGCTGGCGGTGGTCGGCGTATTCACGGCGATCGCGACGGGCGTCGTTCTCGCACTCGTCATTCGTCGGAGCTTGCGACCGCTCGACGTGCTGGCCGGCGAGATCTCGTCGTTGAGCGGTGGCGAGCTGTCTTCCCGGATTCAAATGGCGTCGGCGCCGCGCGAGGTCACGCCGGTCGTCGATCAACTCAACGACCTGCTCGGGCGCCTCGAGGAAGCGTTTCGACGAGAGCGCACGTTCAGCGCGGACATCGCCCACGAGTTGCGAACGCCGCTGGCCGGACTCCGCTCTTCCATCGAAGTCACGCTGTCGCGGGGTCGCTCGTCGGACGATTATCAGGCGACGCTGCACGACCTGCTCGATATTATCCGCCGCCTGCAGGCCATGGTGGAACGATTGCTGTATCTGGGCCGTCTGGAATCCGGGCAGATCGACGTCGAAAAGAGCACGGTTGATCTGGGCGAGCTGGTGCGGGCGTCGTGGACGTCGATCGAGCCGCAGGCGGTGCGGCGCGGGTTGGACGTGCAATGGCGTCTGGAACCGGGTGTGGACGCGGTCACCGACCCGCTCCTGGTCGAGGTCGCGATCCGCAACGTGCTCGAAAACGCGGTTGCCTACGCGCGGGACGGCGGGTATGTCGTCGTCTCGGTGGAGAAACAGGACGATCGTTCCGTGCTGCGCGTCGTCAATGACGGGAGCGAGGTGCCCCAGGACGATGTCGCGGCCCTGATGAATCGTTTCTCGCGCGCCGACCGTTCACGGGGCGCGACGGGAATCCACTTCGGTCTGGGTCTGGCCATCGCAGAGCGCATTGCGGCCATTCTTCGCTGCAGCCTCGCGGTTCAGTCCACGGTTGGAGGCGAGTTCGAGGCGGTCATCTCGATGGAGAACGGCCACCGGGACGACGACGACCGCACATCCTCATGAACGACCCAGGTTTCCCTTCGGGTCCATCCAGCAGTAGAGCGCCGGTAAGAGGAGCAGCACGATCAGGCCCGAGAGCATGAAGCCGCCGATGACGGCGATCGCCAGCGCCTGCATGAGCTGCGATCCTTCTCCGATGGCGATGGCGAGCGGGGCGAGTGCCAGGTCGGTGGCGAGCACGGTCATGATCACCGGCCGAAGGCGCGTGCGCGACGCGCGCATCCACGCATCCCGCGCCGAGAGTCCCTCACGAAGACCTTCGCGTCCTTCGTGAATCACGAAGATCGCGTTCTCCCCGACGATTCCGACCATCATGATCGCACCCACGTAGCTCGAGATGTTGAGCGTCATGCCTGTCAGGTCGAGTGCCAGAAACACGCCCGCGAGCACGGCGATCGCGGAAATCACGGTGAGAACCGGCGCGCGCCAGTCGCCGAACTGGAACATCACGACCACGCCAACCAGCGCCAGGCCGCCGAGCAGCACCAGTAGCAGATCACGAAACGACTTCTGCTGCTGCGCGTAAAGGCCGCCGTAGCGAACGTACTGGCCCGGCGCCAGCGTGAGTTTCTCTTTGATGTCGCGGCGGATTTCGGCGGTCGCGCTTCCCAGGTCGCGGCCCGACAAGCGCGTGGTCACGCCCACGTACGTCCGGAGATTCTCGCGGTCGATTTCCGCCTCGGGCGGACCGGTGGTGATGGTGGCCAGTTCCGAAAGCGGAACCAGCGCCGACGGGCTCGTCGCGGAGCGCACGAACAGATCGGCGAGCGGCCGGTCGGTCTTGACGAACACGCGCAGGTCGTAGAGCCGGTCGCCGACGCGAATCTGATCGGCCACCGTGCCGATCACGGCGGGCTCGACCGCCTCGTGGATGTCGCGCGTGGTCAGGCCATAGCGGGCGATCGCTTCCGGCCGGGGCGTAATCGTCAACGCCGGACCGGCGATGGTGATCCCGTCGAACACGTCTTCGATGCCGTCGATTCCTTCCACGATGTGCGCCGTCTGTCGGGCCTTCTGCTGCAGTACGCCAATGTCGTCGCCAAAAATCTTGATGTCGATCGGCTGCGGCTCGCCGCCGGTGAGATCGCCGATCTCGTCTTCGATCAGCTGGCCGAAGTCCGTGCGGATCGCGGGCTCGACCTCGGCAATGCGCGTGCGCAGGTCGTCGATCACGTCGTCGACCGGGCGCCGTTTTCCGCGGGGCTTGAGATTGATGACGTAGTCGCCGGTGTTCGGTTCGGTGATGAAGAACCCGAGCTGCGTTCCCGTCCGCCGCGAATAACCCGCGACGTCGGGGAGCGCCTGGATCACGCGCTCGACGTCGGCGAGCATCGCGTCGGTCTCGCTCAGCGACGTGCCCGGCGGCGTCCAGTAATCGAGCACGATCGAGCCTTCGTCCATGCTGGGCAGGAAGTCGGTGCCGACGTGCCGGTACGACGCCCACGCGGCGATCACCAGGCCAACGGTCACGAGCACCGCGATGGCGGGACGTCGTAACAGCACGGCGACGGTCGCGTCATAAACACGCGCGAGGCCAAGCCGCCAGGCGCGCGCATGCGGGTGCGTGGACTCCGGTTGCGCGTGCGCGGTGAATTTTCGGGGCAGGCCCACGCGGTGGATGGTCGCGGGGACGACAATCCACGACAGGAAGAACGAGACGATGAGACACAGCGCCATCGTCAGCGCGAGCGGCTTGAAGAACGCGCCGACGACTCCGGTCAACAGCGCGAACGGCAGCAGAATAATCGTCGTCGAGAGACTCGACCCGACGAGCGCGGGAAGCAGCCGGCGAATGCCGCGTTCCGCCGCGCCCTCGGCGCCGCGCGCGGCCTGGTATTCGATGTGTTCGACGACGACGATGGCGTCGTCCGCAATCAGGCCGATCGACGCCGCGACCCCGGCGAGCGTCATCAGGTTGATGGTCTGGCCGGTGGCCCCCAACGCCATCCCGACGATCGCCACCGCGAACGGAATCGCAAGCCCCGCGACCACGGTGAGCCGGACGCTGCGCAATCCGATGAGCAGCACGATGGCGGCCAGCACGAAACCGATCAGGATCGCGTCGAGCGTGCCGTGCACGGACGCCGCCACGAACCGCGCCTGGTCGTAGAACGGCGTCCACGTCACGCCCGCGGGCAAGAGGTCCGGCCGATCGCGAAACAATTGCCGCACGCCGTCGGCAATGGCCACGGTGTTGCCGGCCGGCTGGCTGATGAGATTGATCAATACGGCAGAGTCGCCGTCGGCGGTCGTGTGCACGTAGGACACTTCGTTCGCCGTTCGCAGATTACCGAGCGCGGCGAGCGTGGTCGGCTGGCCGTCGGGCACGGGCACCGATAGTTTCCCGAGTGCGTCGAGGTCGTGAACGCGGCCGTCGACGAGCGCCAGGTAGAGCTCATGGTTGCGCTCGATCAGGCCCGCCGACTCGGTGATGTGGTTGGCCTGAATCGCATCGACGACATCACGCACGGCGAGCCCGCGACCCTGCAACGCGGCGGGGTCGAGGTGCACTTCGAATTCCCGCTGCCGCCCTCCCTGGACCTGCACCTGCGCCACGTCGGGAATGCGGATCAGCTCGGGCTTGAGCGTGTACTCGGCCAGCTGGAGGAGATCGGCCTGCGAGCGCGTCTTCGACGTGAGCGCGTAGCCGAGCACGGGGAACGACGCCGGGTTCATCCATTCCACGTCGATGCGCGTATCGGGCGGGAGGTCGGGGCGCACGCGTTCGGTTTCCATCTGCACGCGCTGGAGCGCGTTTTCCATGTTCGTGCCCCAGTTGAACTGCGCAGTGAGTTCGGTGGAGCCGCGTGACGTGATCGACCGGACCAGCATGACGCCCGGCACGCGGTGGATGGCCTCTTCGAGCGGCCGCGTCACGGTGGGCATCATGCGTGCGGCGGGTTCTTCGCCGGCGTCCGCGATCACCTTGACGATCGGAAACGTCACGGACGGAAAGATCGCGAGGGGAAGACCGAGAACGACGTAGATCCCGGCACCGGCCAGAAGTGCGGCGACGGTGAACAACGCCGGCCAGCGGCGCGATGCAAAGCGGTATGCGCTCACGGAGTCACCCGAACTCGCACCGAGTCGGGAAGCCCCACCTGACCCGAAACGATCACCGTGTCGCCGACTGCGAGCCCGGCGCCGGTCACGGCGACGCGACCGCCGTCTTCGACGCCCGTGCGCACGACGACCCAGCGCACGCGACCGCCTTCGACGGAGGCGACGCGCGCGACTCCGGTGACGTCGTCGTTGAGCACGGCGGCGGTCGGGACCGACGCCACGCCCGCGACGCGCCCGACGATAATCGTCGCCGTTCCGAAGAGTCCGACCGACGGGACGCTCATCGCCGCCCCGATGTCGATGCGCACCCGCACGCTAAACGCCGAACTGCTGGCCGCGGGGAGAATGCCGTGGACCACTCCCTCGATCACGCTGTTCGACGCGGCGAGTTGCACACGAGCGGGTTGCTTCTCGCGGACGCGGGCCGCCTGGCTCTGGGGAACATCCGCGATGAAGACCGAGGAACGCGCCGACGCGAGCCGCACGACTTCGTCACCTTCGCCGAGGCGATCGCCGGCGCTTGCCGAATGCGACAGCACGACGCCGTCATCGGGCGCATGGAGCGAGTAGGCAACCTGATTGGCCTCGGCCAGCCGAAGCGCACGGGCGGCGTCGGTGGAGTCGGTGGTGGTTTTCGCGCTGGCCAACATCGCACGCGCGCCTTCCAGAGCCGATGCGCTGTTCATCGACACGATGGTGCCGATGACCTCGCCCGCGCGCACGTGATCGCCGTCGTTGACATGGAGCGCCGTGAGCACGCCGGCAAACGGGGCGCGTAGCGTCGGAGCGTTCAGGACTTCCGTCTGTCCGGGTGCGGTGATGCGTTCGAGCAGCGTGTCGGTGCGCACCACGGCGACCTGCACAGGTGTTGTCGCCATTGCGGGCGGCGGTGTATCGGCGTTCGTCTTGTCGCCCGGGCCGCCGCAGGCGAGCAGGGCGGTGAGTGCGATGGCCAGAACCGCGCCGGCGAGGCGCCCGGCGTAATTCGTCATGGTGTCCCCCAGCGGCGCTCGCGCGCCTCGGCGTTTCGGTAGTCGAGTGTGGCACGGCTCGCGTCGAGGCTCGATTGCAGCCATTCGAGAAACGCGTCCAACACTTCCAGTGCGGTCGCGTCGCCGCCGCGGTACTGGCTCTCGGTCTGGAGATAGGCGTCCTCCGCGGTGGGGACGATCTGCTGGCGCAGGCGGACGACTTCGAACAGGTGGGTCAGGTCGGCGCGCGCCTGGTACCATTCCAGTTTTGCCGCGCGTCGCGTCGCCTGCGCTTCGTGCGACGCCTGCTCCGCGGCGACTTGCGCCTGCAGGAGTTCTCCGCGGTAGACACCCCGGTCCCAGAGTGGCCACGACATCATCAGGATCACTTCCGCGCCTTCGCCCTGTCCGGTATTGAGCGGCGCGTCGAAACTCGAACCCAGGATGGGCTCGGTGCCGACGTTGGCCGACAGATCGAGATGGGGACGCCGACCCGCGCGCGCGACATCCACGGCCGCCGTCGCGCTCTGCTGCGATGCGTCCGCCGCGCGCACGTCGGGGACGGTTTCCCAGGGGTCGGTCGCTCCGGGGCCCGGGGGCGTGGGAGCAGGCAATGGCGACAGGACGACGTCGTCGTCCGGTTCTCTTCCGAGTATGTCTTTGAGTTGCAGTAGCACCGCGGCGTGCTGGCGGCGGGTCTCTTCGATTTCGGCCGCCTGCTGGTCGCGTTGCACCTGGGCCTTGAGCAGATCGCCGGCAACCGGTTCTCCGGATTCCCGGCGTGCACCAATGAGATCGACATAACGACGAAGCCGGTCCATTCCTTTCAGACGAAGGGCGATCTCTTCTTCGAGTTCGATTGCCTGCGCGAACCACACGCGGACGTCGAGGTCGACGTCCCGCTGTGCCATGCGATAGCGGAGAAGACTCGCACTCCGGTCGGCGCGAGCGCGACCGAGTTCGGCGCGCAACGCGCCGCCGTCATAGAGCGGCATTTCCCCGACGAGCTGCAGGCGTGCGTCGCCCGACGCGTACTCCGGCGGGGTACCGCCGTGGACATGACCGTCCAGACTCAGGCTCGGCCAGCGGCGGCCGCCGGCCGATTGGACGCCGGCGTCCGCGAACGACGTGTCGAACGCCGCGACCGCCAGCCCGGCGTTGTGGGTGCGTGCCTCGCGCAACGCGTCGTCCAGGGTCAGCGAAGTCTGGGCGGAAGCCGTCGTCGCGACGGCCAGGAGAATCAGCACCGCAGGGATTGGTCGTGCTCGATCGAGTAATGCGCTCACGTCGCAATTATACGGAGCAACGTCACATTCGTTCAATTCGATATGCGGTCCATGCGCCGTGTTTTCTCGCGATTCTCATCTGGCTTTCATCCGGCGCGATGCCCGCTGCCCGGGAAGCACGCGCGCCGAACGGAGAGCCGGAAATTTGGTCGTGAACTGAATGCCCGGTTCACTTCGTAGCCCTTCCAGAAGCTCCCCCGTACCACCCGAATCACCACTCTGGAGGTTGGAATGGCAACGAATCGTGCTATCTGGCTGTTTGCGCTGTTCGGACTGGTCGCCGCCGGATGCTCCCAGCAACCGCTCGACTCGACCGACGGCAACCAAGTCGCCGCTCCGTCGCTATCGCGGGGCGTGTCCGACGGCCCCGGCGCCGTCTATTTAATGAGCAATGCCGCGGCCGGCAACGAGATCATCGTGTTCGACCGCGCGCCGGACGGTCAACTGTCGCCGGCGGGCACCGTGGCGACGGGCGGTCTCGGTACGGGCGGCGGCCTGGGCAATCAGGCGTCGCTCGCGTTCGCGGACCACGGACGCCGGTTGTATGTGGTCAACGCCGGCAGCAACGACATCTCAACGTTCGACGTGAACGGAACGAACCTGCAGGCGATCGGCTCGCCGGTCTCGTCGGGGGGCGAACGTCCCGTGAGTCTGACTGTGTCCGGCGACATGCTCTTCATCCTCAACGCGGGCGGCACCGGGAACATCACCGGATTTCATCTGGGACGCGACGGCACGCCGACGCCGATTCCGAATTCGACGCGGCCGCTGAGTTCGACATCGGCCGGCGCAGCGCAGGTCGCGTTCAGTCCCGACGGCAGCGTGCTGGCGGTGACGGAGAAAGCGACCAACACCATCACCACCTATGTCGTGGGCGAAGGCGATCGCGACCGCGACGACGATCACGGCCATCACGGCGGATTCAACGCGTTCGTATCGGACCCGAAGACGTTTCCGTCCGCGGGCGAGACGCCGTACGGCTTCAGCTTCGACTGGCGCGGCGATCTCGTCGTGTCGGAAGCGGCCGGCGGCGCGGCCGGCGCCAGCTCGGCGTCGTCGTATCGCGTGAACCGCCGCGGAGAGTTGCGACTGATCACCGGGCCCGTGGCGACCACGCAGACCGCCGCCTGCTGGGCCGTCGTCAGTCCGGAGGGTCGCTTCGCGTTCACGATGAATACCGGAAGCGGCTCGATCTCCAGCCTGACCATTGGCCGCGGTGGAAAACTCGCGCTGGCCGACGCGACGGCCGGAATCACCGGGGACGGCAGCGCGCCGCAGGACGCCGCGTTCTCGCGCAACGGTCGCTTCCTCTACGTGCGCAACAACGGCGGTACGATCGGTGCGTTCCGTTACGACGGACACGGTGGTCTCACGCACATCGGCGACTTCGGTCCGCTGCCCGACGGTGCCAACGGGATGGTCGCCCGGTAGATATCAGAATCGGAAGTACCTGCCGACGGAATATCCTCCGGCGTTCGCCGGGGGATATTCCGCTGTGCGCGCGTCGGAGAACGTGACGCGCAACCGTCATCGACGCCCCTCGGGGCCATCTTCGCCCAAACCTTCGCTGACATTGTGCATCGGCCGACAATGCCGTAGACTTGGCATGTCGTCGCCGTTCGTCCCGGCCGCGCAGTCCCCGGCGACATCGTCGCGTTTCTGCGGAATGTGATGCGACGCTGCGACGGGTGATATCCACGATGCAACCTGGGATGAGCGCGGAGTCCGGTGACCGCGCCGAGGAGGATCAGACGGTGATCCTGGACGGATCGTCCGGTGAGTCGAGTCCTTACGGGACGCGCCGCCATCAAGACCACGACGGACGCATGTTGAATGCGGTCGAGCAGGAAGCATTCAGCTACTTCATGCACGAAACGAACCTCGCCAACGGGCTCGTGGCCGACACGAACCGGCGGCACGCACCCGCGAGCATCGCCGCGGTGGGGCTCGGACTCACCACCTATCCGGTGGCCGTGGAACAAGGGCTCATCACCCGCTCCGACGCGGCGCGTCGCACGCTGGCGACACTCAAGTTTTTCCGGGAAAGCAAGCAGGGGACAGAGCCGGATGCGACCGGGTATCGCGGGTTCTACTATCACTTCCTGGACATGGATACCGGTGCTCGCGCCTGGCAATGCGAGCTTTCAACCGTCGATTCCGCGCTCTTGATCGCAGGCGCGCTGACGGCCGCCCAATTCTTCGACGCCAACCGACCCGAGGAGCGCGAAATTCGTTCTCATGCAGAGCAACTGTACGCACGGGTCGACTGGCAGTGGGCCCAAAACGGCGGGACGACGCTGACCCACGGCTGGAAACCGGAAACGGGATTTCTGCCGTACCGCTGGCAGGGATACGACGAAGCGCTCATCCTCTACGTGCTGGCACTCGGGTCGCCCACGCATGCACTTCTCGACGAGAGCTATCGCGCCTGGGCGGAGAGCTACGAGTGGAGGACGATCGACGGCGTTTCGTTCCTGTATGCGGGACCATTGTTCATCCACCAGCTCTCCCACGTGTGGATCGATTTGCGCGGTATCCGCGACGCGTTCATGCGCGACCACGACAGCGACTATTTCGAGAACAGCCGGCGCGCGACGATCGTGCAGCAGCAATACGCCGTGCGCAATCCGCGCGGCTTTGCCGCGTACGGTGAATGTTGCTGGGGGATCACCGCGAGCGACGGACCCGGAGATGTGACCCGCGAGATCGATGGCGTCACCCGACGCTTCTTTGGCTACCGCGCTCGTGGAGTGCCGGACGGGCCCGACGACGGCACGATCGCCCCGTGGAGCGTGGTGGCGTCGCTACCCTTCGCTCCGGAAATCGTGCTGCCGACCATCGCGCACCTGCGGACTCTGCCGCTGGGAGAGAAGCACCGCTACGGGTTCAAGATGTCGTTCAACCCCACGTTCGCCGTCTCGGCCGGTTCGCCGCACGGGTGGGTCTCGCCGTGGCACTGCGGTCTCAATCAGGGACCCATTGTCGCAATGATCGGGAACTACCGGTCGGGGTTGGTGTGGCAATTGTTACGTGGCTGCAGTTACGTCGTGGACGGACTCCGTGCCGCCGGTTTCACCGGCGGCTGGCTCTCCGGCCCGGTCCAGCCCGAAGGCAGGTGACCGGTGGGCGACCCGCTGCCGATTTTTTTCCCGTCTCTCCCACCGCTCGAAGCCCCGATCCGCGCGGAGCTGTTCGGCATCGAGCGGCTCGAGGAACACGCCGAGAGTCTCGCGGCCGCACAGCGAATTACGGAAGGTGTCGGGCCGTCGCGCCCGGTGCTGGCGCGAGTCAAAGACAACGCCCGAACACTGCGCGCCGCGAGCCGGGCCATCTCCCGGGCGGCTAGCGAGGAACGATGGATCGCGCCGGCGGCCGAGTGGCTGATCGACAACTTCTTTGTCGTCGACGAACAGCTGCGCGAGATTCGCGATCACCTGCCGGCGGGCTTTCTCCACGAGCTTCCCGCGCTCGCCGACGGTCATCTGGAGGGCTACCCGCGGGTCTACGGCATCGCGTGGGCATTCGTCGCGCACACGGACAGCCGGTTCGATCCCGACACGCTCCGTCGTTTCCTGCACGCCTACCAGAAAGTTGCACCGCTCACCATCGGTGAACTATGGGCCGTCACGATCTCGTTGCGAGTCGTGCTGGTAGAGAACCTGCGGCGCCTGGCGGACGCGATCGTGCGGGATCGCGTGGCGCGGCATCAGGCCGATGAACTCGCCGACGAGGTTCTCGAACTGAACGGGTGGGACGCGAAGCCGGTCGCGGCGGTGATGTCCCGAGAAGACAACCCGCGGCTGGTTACCGCGTTCGCGGTCGAACTGGTACAGCGCCTGCGCGACCGCGATCCGGCGGTGACGCCGGCGCTCGCGTGGTTGCACGAACGCCTTGCCGCGCAGGGAACCACGGCGAGCGAAATCGCGCTCGTCGAACACCGGCGTCAGGCCGCCGCGACGGTGACGGTTCGCAACATCATCACCAGCATGCGGTTGATATCGGCGCTCGACTGGACGGAATTCTTCGAGAGCGTGAGCCTCGTCGACGAAGCGCTCCGCGAAGGCAGCGACTTCGCGGCGATGGACTTCGCGAGTCGTGACACGTATCGCCACGCGATCGAGGAACTCTCGCGTGGATCCGGGCGCACCGAGCTCGGTGTGGCGCGGGCCGCGCTGGCACGAATCGCGGAAGCCGAAGACGAACGCGAGGCCGATCCCGGGTTCTATCTGATCCGCGGCGGTCGCCGCGAATTCGAACACGCGCTCGGGTTCTCGCCGACGCTGCGACAGCGAGTGCGACGCGTCTTCGTCGGTGCCGCGACTCCCGGTTATCTGGGAACGCTCCTGCTCGCGACGGCGGGGATTCTCGCCGTTCCTCTGTACGTCGCGGCGGCGCACATGTCTCACGCGGCATTGGCCGCGTTCGGCCTGTTGGCCCTGGTACCGGCGTCGGACCTCGCGGTCGCGTTGCTGAATCGTGTCGTGACGAGTATCGTGACGCCCCGCCTCCTGCCGCGGCTCGAATGGACGACGGGTGTGCCGTCCGAGTTTCGAACCATGGTGGCGGTGCCGACGCTGCTCACCGGGGTCACCGACGTCGAGGACCAGATCGAGCGACTCCACGTGCACTATCTTGCGAACGCCGGCGGCGATGTGCGCTTCGCTCTGGTGTCCGACTGGGTCGACGCCGCCACCGAACACGCGGCCGGAGACGAGGAAATTCTCGCCGCGGCCCGCGCCGGTATCGCTCGTCTCAACGCTCTCCACGGTCCGGCACCCGACGGGCGGGACCGTTTCTTCGTCTTCCACCGGCGCCGGCTCTGGAATCCGAGCGAAGGCGTCTGGATGGGACAGGAGCGCAAGCGCGGCAAACTTCACGAACTGAATCGTCTCCTGCGCGGCGCGACCGACACGACGTTCCTCGATGTCGACGGTGTCGCGCCGGCCGTCCCCGACGGCGTGCGTTACGTGGTGACACTCGACTCCGACACCCGGCTCCCGAACGGCACCGTGCGACGACTCGCCGGGACGATGGCGCACCCGCTCAACCGGCCGCTTCTCGATGAGAAGACGCGGCGCGTGGTCACCGGCTACGCCGTTCTGCAACCGCGGGTGACGCCGCCGTTGCCGGGCGAAGACGGTTCCATATTCCAGCGGCTCGGTTCCGTCGCGTCGGGGATCGATCCGTACGCGGCCGCCGTGTCGGACGTCTATCAGGATCTGTTTGGCGAAGGGTCGTACACCGGCAAGGGAATCTACGACATCGACGCGTTCGAAGCCGCACTCGAGGGACGGGTGCCGGAAAACACGCTGTTGAGTCACGACCTGTTCGAGGGACTCTTTGCGCGGGCCGGCCTGGTGACGGATATCGAACTGTTCGAGAGCGCGCCGTCGGATTATCTGACGGCGGTGGCGCGGCAGCACCGATGGGCGCGCGGAGACTGGCAGCTGCTCCCCTGGATCTTGCGCGGGCGCTTCTCGCTCGTCGCGCGCTGGAAGATGCTGGACAACCTCCGTCGAACGCTCTCGATGCCGGCCACGTTCCTCACGCTGGTCTGCGGATGGGCCTGGCACGGCGCATCGCCGGAACTGTGGACCGCGTTCGTCCTGGCCGTCATCGGCATTCCCGCGTTGATCCCGGCATTCGCCGGACTCCGGCCACGCGCCCGGGGAGTCTCTCGACGCAGCCATTTGCGCGCGAGCGCTCGTGACCTCCGGTCCGCCGCCGCGAATTTCGCGATGACCCTTACGATGATGGCGCACCAGTCGTGGCTGATGGGCGACGCGATCGTGCGCACGCTGATGCGGCTCTACGTGACGCATCGAAACCTGCTGCAATGGAAGGCCTCGATGCACGCGGCATCGCAGGTCTCGCCCGGACTTGCCGGCTACTACCGCCGCATGGCCGGCGGTGTCGTGCTGGCCGCGACGGCCGCCGCGGCGATGCTGTGGCAACGCCCGGGCGTGGCGTTGGTCGCCATGCCCGTGCTGGTGGCGTGGGGACTCGCGCCCGCGATCGCGCGTGCGGTGAGTCGTCCCGGGCAATCCGCACACAAAGCGTTTCTGACCACGGTCGATTCGCGCGAACTTCGTCTGATCGCGCGACGCACCTGGCGTTTCTTCACGACGTTCGTGGCCGTGGACGGCAACGGATTGCCGCCGGACAATTTTCAGGAAACGCCGACGCCGGTGGTCGTGCAGCGCACGTCTCCGACCAATATCGGGTTGTATCTGCTATCGATCATCTCGGCCCGCGACTTCGGGTGGCTGGGCACCCTCGACGCCGTCGATCGCATCGAAGCGGCGTTGAACACAGTCAAGGGACTCGAGCACCATCGCGGGCACCTTTATAACTGGTACGACACCCGTGAACTGCGCGCGCTGGAACCGAGGTACATCTCCTCGGTAGACAGCGGTAATCTGGCGGGGTGTCTCCTCACGCTCGCGGCCGCGTGCGAAGAGATGGTGGACAAGGGCATCTCCGAGCAATCGGCGCTCTCCGGTATCGCCGACGCCGCCCTGCTGATGCGCGAGGCGGCGTACGCGACGGCGGAGGGTGCGACACCGCGCAGCGCGGAGATGCAGCGCCTCGACGATGCGCTCGACGTCGTTTTGACGGTGATCGACCAGCGTTCCGGTACGCCCACCGCGTGGGCCGCACGGCTGGCGGAACTCGACGCCGCGGCGCGGACGGCGGCAAACCACGCACGCGAGTTCGGAGGCGGCGCGAGTTCTCAATCAGCGCGGGACGTGCTCACCCTGGCCGAGGAGTTGCGCGGCGTGGTGGAGACGCACGCCCGCGAGCTCGATACGCTCATGCCCTGGGCACGGTCGCGCATCGACGACGTCTCGGCGCCGTTCATCGCGCGATTGACGCCTTCGCCGCCTCTGTCGGAGTTGCCCGGGCGCTGCCATGCGTTGCTGCACGATCTCGTCGCCGCGCGCTCGGCGTTGGAGGGCGACCCGGGGGCGACTCCTTCGAAAATCCGAAACATCGATGCACTCTCCGCCGGTCTCGAACGGTCGGCCGCCGCGGCCACGGCACTCACCCGGCGGCTCGTCCAGATCGCGGCCGACGCTCGCGCGATGGTGACGGCGATGGAGTTCGATTTTCTCTTCGACAAGACGCGAATGCTGTTCTCGATCGGGTATCGCATGTCCGACGGAACCCTCGACGTGGGACGCTACGATCTGCTCGCCTCCGAGGCTCGCCTCCTGAGTTTCGTCGCGATCGCAAAAGGCGACGTGCCGGTGAAGCACTGGTTCCGTCTCAGCCGCCTTCTGACCCCGGTGGGACGGGATTCGGTGCTGATGTCGTGGTCGGGCTCGATGTTCGAGTATCTGATGCCGCGGCTGATCATGCGCTCGCCGGACGGCAGTCTTCTGGAACAGTCGTGTCGTCTGTCCGTGGAGCGACAGATCGCGTACGGCGCCATGCGCGGCGTGCCGTGGGGCATGTCGGAGTCCGGCTACAACGCGCGCGACCTGTCGATGACGTTTCAGTACATGAGCTTCGGAGTCCCCGGGCTCGGCCTGCGGCGCGGTCTCGCGGACGACATCGTGATCGCTCCATACGCCACGGCACTCGCGGCGATGGTCGAACCGTTGGAGGCCGTGCGAAACCTCCGGGCCCTTACGCGCGTCGGCGCCCGCGGAGACTACGGATACTACGAGTCGGTGGACTACACGCCGGAGCGGCTTCACGCCGGAGCGACACGCGAGGTAGTGCGCATGTATATGGCGCACCACCAGGGAATGTCGATCGTGGCCATCGGGAACGTGCTGCATGACGGCGCCATGCGCGCGCGATTTCACGCCGAACCCATCGTGCGTGCCAGCGAACTCCTGCTGCAGGAGCGCGTGCCCCGCGACGTGGCCGTCGCGCGCCCGTTGCCGGATCCACTGGCTGCGATGATCGACGTGCGCGAGCTGGTGCCGCCGCACACCCGGCGGTTTCTCTCGCCGCACAGCGCGATACCGCAGACGCAACTGCTGTCCAACGGAAACTATGCCGTGATGATCACGTCCGCGGGATCGGGCTACAGCCGCTGGCGCGACGTCGCGATCACGCGGTGGCGCGAAGACACGACGCGCGACGATACCGGCTCATACATCTTTCTTCGCGACGTCGCCAGTGGCGAGCGCTGGTCGGCGGCGTTCCAGCCGAGCGGGGAAGAGCCCGAAAGCTACGACGTATCGTTCACCGAAGACCGCGCGGAGTTCATCCGTCGCGACGGGGCGATTGCGACGAAGCTCGAGGTGATGGTGTCGTCGGAAGACGACGCCGAGGTGCGTCGCGTCTCACTGACGAACCACGGCGCACGGACGCGCGAGATCGAGGTGACCTCGTACGCCGAGATCGTGCTGGCGCCGCCGGCGAGCGACGCATCGCACCCCGCGTTCTCGAATCTGTTCGTGCAGACCGAGATCGTCTCCGGGCGCAACACCCTGCTTGCGACGCGGCGCCAACGGAAACCGGACGACGCCGAGATCTGGCTGGCCCACGTCCTCGCGGTGGAGGGCGAGACCATCGGCGACCTGGAGTGGGAGACCGATCGCGCGCAGTTTCTCGGGCGGGGTCGTGGGGTGCGTGGCGCACACGCAGTGACCACCGGCGGCGAGTTGTCCAATACCGTCGGATCGGTGCTCGATCCGATCGTCAGCCTTCGCCGCCGCGTACGTGTCCGTCCCGGCAGGACGGTCAGTGTGGTGTTCTCGATGCTCGCGGCGTCGTCGCGCGGCGCCGCACTCGATCTGGCCGACAAGTATCACGACGTGACCACGTTCGAGCGCGTCGCGACGCTTGCGTGGACGCAGGCACAGGCGGAACTCCATCACCTGGGTGTCGGGCCCGACGAAGCGCATGTATTCCAGCGACTCGGTGGATCCATCCTGTATTCGAATCCGGGGCTGCGCGCCCCGGCCTACGTCCTTGCGCGCCGGGAGCCGGGAGTCGCGGCGCTCTGGGCCCACGGTATTTCGGGCGACCGGCCCATCGTGCTGGTGGAGATCGACGATCCCGAGTACATCGGCATCGTACGGCAACTCCTGCACGCGCACGCGTACTGGCGGATGAAACGACTGGCGGTGGACCTCGTCATCCTGAACGACCGCGCACCATCGTATGCGCAAGATCTGCAGTCGCTGATTGAGACGCTCGCGCGGATGAATCAACCGACTCCGCGTCCGGACGGTTCGCCGTCGGAAGGAGCGGTGTTCACGCTCCGCGCGGAACGCCTGACCCCGGAGCAGCGCGACGTGCTGGAGGCCGTGGCGCGCGTCGGGCTGTCGAGCCGGCGCGGCACGCTGGTCGAGCAGGTCGCGCGCGCCCATCGCGCCGATTCGACGGCGGTCATCGCCCGCCGACGTCCCTCGGACTCGGAGACATCCACGCCCGAGACCGCCGCGCCGCTCCCCGAGCTCGATTTCTTCAACGGCCTGGGCGGCTTCGATGCCGACCGGCGCGAGTATGCGATCGTCGTGCGCGCGGGCCGCTGGACGCCGGCGCCCTGGATCAACGTCATCGCCAACCCCGCGTTCGGGTGTCTGGTTTCCGAGGCGGGATCGGGTTGCACGTGGTCCGTCAACAGTCAGGAAAATATCCTGACACCCTGGTCCAACGATCCGGTCAATGATCCGCCGGGCGAGATGTTCTACATTCGCGATGACGAGACCGGCGACATATGGAGCCCGACGCCGCTGCCGGTTCGAAGCGAGACGGGCGAGTACGTGATCCGGCACGGCCACGGGTATACGCGCTTCACACACGATGCGCACGGGATCGCGCTCGAGTTGCTGCAATTCGTTCCCACGGACGACCCCATCAAGATCTCCCGGCTGACGGTGACGAATCGCTCGTCCCGCTCCCGGCGTCTGTCGGTGACGGCGTATCTCGAGTGGGTGCTCGGGACGTCGCGGAGCGGTTCCGCGCCGTATGTGATCACCGAGATGGACTCCGAGACCGGCGCGATGTTCGCGCGCAACCCGTCGAGCGCCGACTTCGGCACGCGCATCGCGTTCGCCGATCTCGGCGGGGCCGCAGACGCCTGGACCGGCGATCGCACCGAATTCCTGGGCCGGAACGGCAGCCTCGATCGCCCCGCCGCGCTCGACCTCGTCAGCCGTTGTCGGGACGAACCGGGCCGGCGCTGGACCCGTGCGGAGCACTGCAGACCACCTCGAGATTCCTCCCGGTGGGCGGATGACTGTCGTCTGGCTCCTGGGCCAGACCGAAACGCGCGAAGCGGCCCGGGCGCTGATTCAACGGTACCGGTCGGACGATCTCGACTCGCGGCTCGCGGAGGTGACCGCCGGCTGGGCGCGGGTGCTCGGAGCGGTACAGGTTCAAACCCCGGATCGCGCGCTCGATCTGATGCTGAACCAGTGGCTCCTCTATCAGACCCTCGCCTGTCGCGTCTGGGCACGCACGGCGTTCTACCAGGCTAGCGGAGCCTACGGGTTCCGCGACCAGTTGCAGGATGTGATGGCGCTCGCCGTACCGCGACCCGATCTCACGCGCGCGCAGATCGCTCAAAGCCGCGTCGCGCCAGTTCGTCGAAGGCGACGTGCAGCACTGGTGGCACGAGCCGGCCGGCCGCGGCGTGCGCACCCGGATCTCGGACGATCTGCTCTGGCTGCCGTTCGCGACGAATCACTATCTCGACGTCACCGGCGATCGTGCACTTCTCGACGAATCGATCCCGTTTCTCGAGGGCGCGTCGCTCGCGGCCGACCAGCTGGAGTCCTACTTCGAGCCGCGCGTGTCCGACGAGAAGCGGGACGCTCTTCGAGCATTGCGCGCGTGCGATCGATCGGAGTCTCGCCGTCGGGAGTCACGGCCTGCCGCTGATGGGCACCGGCGACTGGAACGACGGTATGAATCGGGTCGGAGCCGGAGGCAAGGGCGAGAGCGTGTGGCTCGCCTGGTTCCTGTACGGCGTGCTCACGTCGTGGAGCCCGATCGCCGAAGCGCGCGGGGAACGGCGCGCGCCGACGCCTGGACCGCGGCACGCGCGGGCGCTCAAGGCGGCGGTCGAGCGGACGTCGTGGGACGGCCGCTGGTACCGGCGCGCGTACTTCGATGACGGCACCCCCCTCGGCACCGCCGGCAGCGACGCGTGCGCGCATCGATTCGATCGCGCAATCGTGGAGCGTGCTGTCCGGCGCCGCCGATCCCGGCCATGCGCGCCGCGCCATGCACTCCCTCGACGAGCGCCTGGTGCGGCGGCGACGATGGCTTGATCCTTCTGCTGACGCCGCCCTTTGACGACACGCCGCTCGAACCCGGCTACATCAAAGGATACGTGCCCGGCGTTCGGGAAAACGGCGGGCCAGTACACGCACGCGGCCGTCTGGGCGCGATCGCCTTCGCGGAACTCGGCGAGGGCGACACGCGCCGCCGAACTACTCACGATGCTCAATCCGATCACGCATACCGGGACGCCGTCGGGCGTCGAGCGCTACCGCGTCGAACCCTACGTCGTCGTTGGCGACGTCTACTCCGAGAAGCCCCATGTGGGTCGCGGCGGGTGGACCTGGTACACCGGGTCGGCCGGGTGGCTGCATCGCGCCGGCATCGAGTGGTTGCTCGGTATTCGGGTTCGGGGGCAACGACTGGCGATCGACCCGTGCATTCCGTCGGCGTGGCCGGGTTTCACCGCGACGTTGCGGCATCGTTCGTCGCGCTACGACATCGTGGTCGAAAATCCCGTCGGCGTCTGCCGCGGCGTGACGACGCTCGAGCTCGACGGCGCCGCGCTCGATTTGAGCGCCGGTGTTCCCCTGGAGGACGACGGCGCCACCCATCACGTGCGCGTCGTTCTGGGAACCGGCGGCGGGAAGGATTCGTGATGCACACTGGACTACGGGTGTTTCCGGATGCGGCGCGCGCTCGCCCTTGCGGTCGCGGACCGCGTTGTGGCGGCCGCGCGCGACGCAATCGGTTCGCGCGGTCGATTCGTCATCGCGCTCTCGGGCGGATCGACGCCACGAGACACCTATGCGTGCCTCGCCAACGATTCGCGGGCGTCCGAGGTGGACTGGTCCCGGGTACACGTCCTCTGGGGGGACGAGCGATGCGTACCGCCGGACGACGCCCGGAGCAATTATCGAATGGCCCGAGAGACGCTTCTCGACCGCGCGCCGATTCCGGCGGCGAACGTGCACCGCATCCGCGGGGAGGACGATCCCGTGACCGCTGCCGCAAACTACGAAGCCACGCTCCGCACACTGCTGGCGACGCCGGCCGGACCGCCGCACACGACAGCAGGAGCGCGCATCGATCTCGTCCTGCTTGGACTGGGTGAAGACGGGCATACCGCGTCGCTCTTTCCCAACGGCGTCGCGCTGAATGAGCGGTTGCGGTGGGTGGTTGCCGAACACGTGGCGGCGGTGTCGATGGGGCGGATCACGTTGACGCCGCCCGTCATCAATGCGGCCGCCGAAATCCTGTTTCTGGTATCCGGCGGCGACAAAGCAAACATTCTGCGGCGGGTGCTGGCCGGTCCCCGTTGTCCCGGGGAACTTCCGGCGCAGATGATTGTTCCGTTGGAGGGACAGATGCACTGGTTCGTGGATGCGGCTGCGGCGTCGGCACTCGGATGGAGAAGACCATGAAGATCAGTCCCCTCGCCGGCCATTCGCCGCCGGACGCGATGCTGCTCAACGTGTCCCGGCTGGTGACGGCCTACTACACCGGAATTCCCGATCCGTCGGTGCCCGCCCAGCGTGTGGCGTTCGGCACGTCCGGGACATCGCGGATCGTCGTTCGACACGGCGTTCAACGAACGGCACGTGTGTGCCATCAGCCAGGCGATCTGCCTCTACCGCGTCGCGCATGGCATCGATGGCCCGCTCTTTCTCGGCATCGACACGCACGCGCTCTCGGTGCCCGCGTGTGCGACCGCGCTCGAGGTCCTGGCGGCGAACGGCGTCGACGTCATGCTCGCCGAACGCGACGAGTACACGCCGACGCCGGCCGTGTCGCACGCCATCGTCTGCTACAATCGCGGACGGACGACGGGCCTGGCCGACGGCATCGTCATCACGCCGTCGCACAATCCGCCGGCCGACGGCGGATTCAAGTACAACCCGCCCGAGCGGCGGACCGGCCGACACCGACGTCACGAAATGGATCGAAGCCCGCGCGAACGAGTTTCTTGAACACGGCCTGGAAGGCGTGAAGCGGATTCCCTACGCGCGCGCGTTGCGCGCGGCCACGACGCATCGACACGATTATGTCGACGCCTATGTGAGCGACCTCGGAAACGTTGTCGACATGGATGCGATCCGGGGGGCGACTATTCGCATGGGCGTCGATCCGCTCGGCGGCGCCGGTGTTCATTACTGGGGGCCCATCGCCGAGCGCTACCGTCTGGACCTGACCGTGGTGAGCACCGTCGTGGACCAGACGTTCCGGTTCATGACGGTGGACTGGGACGGCCGCATCCGGATGGACCCGTCGTCGTCGTACGCGATGCAGCGATTGATCGGCCTCAAGGATCAATTCGATATCGCGTTCGCGTGCGACACCGACCACGATCGTCATGGAATCGTCACGAAGAGTACGGGCCTGCTGCCGCCCAATCACTATCTCGCGGTTGCCGTTCAGCACCTCTTCCAGAATCGGCCGAAGTGGGAACCGGACGCCGGCGTGGGGAAGACCGTGGTGAGCAGTGCCATGATCGATCGCGTGAGCGGCAAGCTCGGGCGGCGACTTCACGAGGTCCCCGTCGGGTTCAAGTGGTTCGTCGACGGACTCGTCGACGGGTCCCTGGGGTTCTGCGGCGAGGAGAGCGCGGGCGCGACGTTTCTTCGCCGGGACGGGACGGTGTGGACCACGGACAAGGACGGCATCGTCCCGGCGCTGCTCGCGGCGGAGATCACCGCGCACGCGGGCCGCGATCCGGGCGAACTCTACACGGACCTGACGCGCGAGTTCGGCGAGCCGGTCTATGATCGTGTCGAGGCGCCCGCGACGGCCGAGCAGAAAAAGCGCCTTGCGGCGCTTTCGCCCGACGACGTGCAATGCGATGACCTCGCCGGCGAAAAAATCGAGCGAATTATTACCGCGGCTCCGGGAAACCACGCGCCGATCGGCGGTGTACGAGTGAGTGCGGCGACCGGCTGGTTCGCGGCGCGGCCGTCCGGTACGGAGGACATCTACAAGATCTACGCCGAGAGTTTCCGGGGAAAGGACGCGCTGGACCGCATCGTGTCGGAGGCGCAGGCGATCGTCGACCGGGCACTCGCGGGGAAAGCCGGTGCATGAAGGCAATGAAACAGACAAAGAACGGTCGCGGAGCGTCCGACGCGCTGGTGGTATTTGGCGCCTCGGGCGATCTCGCGTATAAGATGATCTTCCCGGCGTTGTACGCGATGGTCGGGCGCGGCGTCCTCGATGTTCCCGTCGTGGGCGTGGCGTCGACGAAGTGGACCGTCGAACGGCTGCGCAAGCGCGCAACCGACAGCGTCGAGGCGTCGGGCGTCAAGGTGGCGCCGCGCGTCATGAAGCGCTTCCTGGCGCTCCTGCGATACGTCTCCGGCGACTACAACGACTCAAAGACGTTCGACGCGCTCGAGCATGAGTTGGGCGGCGCGCGCCGTCCGGCGCACTACCTCGCGATCCCGCCGTCGCTGTTCGCGACCGTCATCCGCGGGCTCGGCGCGGCGGGTCTGGCCGAGGGCGCGCGGGTTATCGTCGAAAAACCGTTCGGGCGCGACCTCGCTTCGGCGCGCGGCCTCGACGCGATCGCTCGCTCGGTGTTTTCAGAAGACGCGATCTTCCGCATCGATCACTTCCTGGGCAAGGAAGCGATCATGAATATCCTGTATTTCCGGTTCGCGAATTCGTTCCTCGAGCCGATCTGGAATCGCGACCACATCGCGAGCGTCCAGATCACACTGGCCGAAAAATTCGGCGTGGCGGGTCGCGGTAGCTTCTACGAGACCGCCGGCTGCCTTCGCGACGTGATCGAGAACCACCTTTTTCAGATCGTTGCCCTGCTGGCCATGGAGCCGCCCGTCGTCATCGGCAGCGGCGCGATTCAAACCGAGAAGGCGAAAGTGCTCAAGGCCATACGGCCGCTTCACCCGGGCGACATCGTGCGCGGCCAGTACGTCGGGTACCGGAAAGAAAAGCACGTCGCGCCGGATTCCGATGTTGAGACCTACTGCGCCGTGCGGTTGTCCATCGATTCGTGGCGATGGCAGGGCGTGCCATGGTATCTGCGGTCGGGGAAATGTCTGGCCGACACCGCCGCGGAAGTCATGGTCGAACTCAAGCCGCCGCCGACGCGTCTGTTCGCCGACTCCGTCCCGGCCGATGGCCCGGCGAACTACGTGCGCTTCCGCCTTTCGCCCATTGCGGCGGTCGCACTCGCGGCGCGCGTCAAACATCCCGGAAAGGCATTCGTCGGCGACCAGCGCGAGCTGAGCCTGATGGAGGAGTTCGTGGGCGCGGAGTCGCCCTACGAGCGCCTGCTGGGCGACGCGATGGCGGGCGACGGCACGCTGTTCACGCGCGCCGACGCGGTCGAGGCCGCATGGATTGTGGTGGATCCGGTTCTGGAGAACCACCCGCAGGCCATTCCGTACAAACGCGGCACGTGGGGGCCGAAGGAGGCCGATGCGCTGGTCGCGCCGCACGGCCGCTGGCACAATCCCGCGCAGGACCGGAAAGCACGATGACCGCGCGCGACGGCATTGTGTTCTTCCTCGACTGCGACAACACCCTGCTCGACAACGACCGCGTGACCGAGGATCTGCGGGCGCACCTCACGCGCGAGTTCGGGGCCGAGAACTGCGAGCGTTACTGGGCGATCTTCGAAGCGCTTCGCGTGGAACTCGGCTACGCCGACTACCTGGGCGCATTGCAGCGCTACCGCCGGGACACCGTGAGCGACCCGCGCTTGCTCCAGATGTCGTCGTTTCTGATCGACTATCCGTTCGCGGACCGGTTGTATCCCCGCGCCCTCGAGGCGGTCCGCCATCTGGACACAGTGGGTACGACGGTGGTCCTGACCGACGGCGACGTCGTGTTCCAACCGCGCAAGATTCAGCGTTCGGGGCTCTGGGACGCCGTCGGCGGTCGCGTGCTCATCTATGTTCACAAGGAGCAGGTCCTGGATGCGATCGCGAAACGTTACCCGGCGCGCCGTTATGTCGTCGTCGACGACAAGCTTCGACTCCTCGCGCGGATCAAGGAGGTGTGGGGCGATCGCGTGACGACGATATTCCCGCGACAGGGTCACTACGCGCTCGATCCCCACAATCTCGCCACCTACCCGGCCGCCGATCTCACGGTCGAACGGATCGGCGATCTGATCGACGTCGACCTTGCCGCGCGGCTGGGGCTCGGGGCTTCGGATTCCACCGGGAGGAAACCACGATGACAGCGACACCATCGGGAACGTCCCGCTCGCCGGCCGGCGGCGCGGCGTGGAAAGCGCTCCAGGCGCATTACGACGCCGTCGGCGGCATCCACCTGCGCCGGTTGTTCGCCGACGACCCGGAGCGGGGAACGCGTATGACGGCGGAGGCCGCCGGTCTCTATGTCGATTACTCCAAGCACCGCATCACCGACGAGACCGTTCGCCTGCTGGTGAAGCTGGCGGACGAGCGCGGGCTTCGGGCTCGCATCGACGCGATGTTCCGGGGCGACGCGATCAACGTCACCGAGAAGCGGGCCGTGCTGCACGTGGCGTTGCGCGCGCCGCGCGGGACGTCGATCGTCGTGGACGGCGATGACGTGGTACCCGCGTGTACACGCGGTGCTCGACAAGATGGCCGCCTTCTCCGACCGTGTGCGCAGCGGGGCCTGGACGGGCCACACCGGCAAGCGGATTCGCAACGTGATCAACATCGGGATCGGCGGGTCGGACCTGGGACCGGTGATGGCCTACGAGGCCTTACGCCACTATAGTCAGCGCGACCTGACGTTTCGCTTCGTCTCCAATATCGACGCCACCGACTTCGTCGAGGCCACCCGTGACCTCGACGCGGAAGAAACGCTGTTCATCATTTCTTCGAAGACCTTCACCACGCTCGAGACGATGACCAATGCGCACACCGCGCGCGAGTGGCTGCTGAAATCGCTCAAGCATTCCGATGCGATCGCGCGGCACTTCGTCGCGGTGTCGACGAACGCCGAAGCGGTGGCCAAGTTCGGTATCGATACCGCCAACATGTTCGAATTCTGGGACTGGGTCGGCGGGCGATATTCCATGGATGCCGCGATCGGTCTCTCGACGATGATCGCGATCGGTGCGGCGGCGTTTCGCGAGATGCTCGGCGGGTTTCACGCGATGGACGAGCATTTTCGCACGGCGCCGTTCGAGCGCAATGTGCCCGTGCTCATGGGACTCCTGGGTGTATGGAACACCAATTTCCTCGGCGCGGAAACCGTGGCGGTGCTGCCCTACGAGCAGTACCTGAAGCGCTTCCCGGCGTATCTCCAGCAGTTGACGATGGAGAGCAACGGCAAGCACGTGATGCTGGACGGCACGCGAGTCGACTTCCAGACCGGGCCGGTCTACTGGGGCGAGCCGGGCACGAACGGCCAGCATTCCTTCTACCAGTTGATTCATCAGGGAACCCGGCTCATCCCGTGCGACTTCATCGGGTTCGTCGAACCACTGAACCCCGTCGGCCATCACCACGATCTGCTCATGGCGAACGTGTTCGCGCAGTCCGAAGCGCTGGCCTTCGGTAAGACCGCGGAGGAGGTTCGCGCCGAGGGCGTGTCGGAGTGGCAGGTGCCGCACCGGACGTTCGAAGGCAATCGTCCATCGACCACGATTCTCGCCGAGCGATTGGCACCCGCCGCGCTGGGAGCGCTGGTTGCCCTCTATGAGCATAGCGTGTTCACGCAGGGCGTCGTCTGGGGCATCGATTCATTCGATCAGTGGGGCGTGGAACTCGGCAAGGCGCTGGCGAAGCGCATCGGGGGAGAACTCGAAGCCGACCAACCACCGGCGAAAGGCCACGACAGTTCCACGACCGCGCTCATGCGGCGGTACATGCAGATGCGAAAGGAGCGCGCTCGATGACGTCGTCGGATCGTTCCGTTCTCCACGCCATTGGAAATACGTCGATGGTTCGACTTCATAAGGTCGTTCCGCGAGGTTGCGCCGATATCTTCGTGAAGCTCGAGTGGGAGAACCCCACCGGCAGCATGAAGGACCGCATGGCGCAGACGGTGATCACCCGGGCGGAGGAAACCGGCCGTCTCAGGTCCGGCGACACCGTGATTGAGTACACCGGCGGCAGCACGGGCGCGTCGCTCGCGCTGGTCTGCGCCGCAAAAGGCTATAAGATCCACATCGTCACGTCGGATGCGTTCAGCCCGGAGAAGCTCGATCAGATGAGGGCGCTGGGCGCGGAACTCACGCTGGTCCCCAGCGAGGGCGGACTCACCACGAAGAAGCTGATCCTCGACATGATCGAAACCGCGCGCGTGCTCGCGCGGGAACCGCACACCTGCTGGACCGACCAGTTGAACAATCACGACAGCATCGCGGGCTACCACGCGCTCGGCGACGAGATCTGGGAACAGACGCAGGGACGCGTCGACGCCTTCGTGCACTGCGTGGGCACGGCCGCGTCGTCGCGCGGGGTCGCGACCGCGCTCAAGCGCCACAAAGCGGGTGTCCGGATGATCGCGGTCGAGCCCGCCGAATCGTCGGTGCTGCTCGGCGGTTCACCGGGACCGCACAAAATCGAAGGCGTCGGAATCGGCTACACGCCGCCGCTCTGGGACGCGTCGCTCGTGGACGGCATCGAGGCGGCGAAGACCGAAGACGCGAAGGCGATGGCACGGCGCCTTGCGAAGGAAGAAGCACTCTTTGCCGGCACGTCGTCCGGCGCCAACGTGGTGGCGGCGATTCGAGTCGCCGAACGGCTGGGACCGGGGGCGACGGTCGTCACGCTGATGGCCGACTCGGGTCTCAAGTACCTCAACACCGACGTCTACCGCAAGAAGTAGGTTGTGGCCGGGAGATTGTCCCTGCGGAGGATGGAGATCGGCGGAGCGAAGGGGCCGGCCGCCCGCGGGCGCCGGATCAATAGGCGTACGTCAGGCAGTGCCGACGATTGACGGCGAGCGGTACCGTTTCCACCTTTCGATCGTAATAGAGTGCCCATCGCCGCGGTAGCGAGAGTCTCGTTCGAAACAGTCGCCGCGACAGCACGTCGCGCGTTCGCAGCAATCTCCCCGAGAGACCGGCGAGCATCGCCGAACTCACGGGCGCGCCCTTTTCCCATCGTCGCTTGATGTAGTTACGCCACACCTGGAAGATCGCAAGCTTCTCGGCGGAGGCCTGCCGCCGCTTCGCCCACGCGATCGTCTCCCGCTTGTGCGCCGATGTCGAGTGACGGATCATCAGGTCGAGCAGATTCACCTCCCACAGGGGATTCTTCCGGTCGCGGCGATCTTTCGACGACGTGATCTGGTGCGAGACAGACAGCCCCCGCATCGAGCGTGGATACGCGCGGTGGTCGTCGCTGCGAATGACGGCGACCTTCCCTCCCACCACGGTCTCCACCAGTTCCCGCACCCCGACTTCGACGGCCTTCGCATCGGCCCGGCCATGCGTCGCTTCGAGTTGTGCCCGACGCCGCTTCTGATGCGCCGTCATGCGCCCCTTGCGCCGTAACGGACTATCGGTGTGGAAGAGAAAGTACCCCGTCTGTGTGCCCACCGCGACGTTGTGGTGGAACGGATAATACTGACTCCATTCGAAACTCTCGAACCCGTCGATGGCGACGGGCCCCACGGTCGTGAACTTCTTCAACTCCCGCGCCTGGTACAGAAGACAGTGTCGACCCAGCCTTGCGATCTGATGAGCGACGGTCGAATGGGAACATCGCAGCGCCCGGGCGATCTGCCGATTCGCCATGCAACCAACCGTCATCGCGAAGATCGACGGAATCAGCGAGGGTCTCTTTTGCCAGTACGTCGTCGAGAAGGTCTGGGTACTGAAATGTCGACCACAGTGACAACACGTAAACCGCTGGATACGCTGAGGACAGGTGTCGCGCGTGTAGAAGCCCTTATGCTTCCAGCGCCAGGACCCGGAAGATCCCTTGTGATACCTGCAGTTGGGGTTGGGACAGTGGGGAGGATGCCATCCCGGGCGACGGCGTTCCATACGCCCCGCTCTGCACTCCCTGTGCCAGGGACATTTTCACGTCCACAACCCAAGAAAAGGGCACGGCGAACCGTGCCCTCTTCCGAAAACGACAACGCCCGATCCTTATTTGCCGGCGCCCTTTCCGCCCTGGTCATGCGGAACGGTGACCGCGACCGTCCCCTCGGTGCGGTTGCCGAAATCATCGTCGCACCGGAAGTGAACGGTGTAGATGCGTCCGCTTCCGGTTCCCGCGCGTTCGGCGCGGAGCTTGAGCGTCGAGTCACCGGTGACCATCCAGTCGGGTTCGGTATTGCCGTCGCCGACGCCATTGATGGGTTCGTTGCTCGTCACGTCGAGAATCGTGCAGGACACGTGCGAGTCACACGAGTCCTCGGTGTCCACGGCGATCGACACGTTGACCCACTTGTGATTGGGCGGCCAGAGCACGTTGGGACTCGCGTGGGCGCCGACGATCGTGGGCGGCTGCGCGGCCTCGACCGACACGGTGAACATGCACGTCGATGCGTTGCCGGACGAATCGACGGCGGTGCACGTCACCAGCGTCTGTCCCGGGGGAAACGTGCTGCCCGACGCCGGATCGCATGTTACCTGGGGCGACGGGTCGCAATCGTCGCTGGCGGTGACGTCGAATTCGACAACCGCACCGTCTTCGCCGGCGCACGCGATCGTCGTGTCCGCGACACAACTGATCACGGGTGCGGTTTCATCCCGTTGGAAGACGGGTGGGGTCGGCAGGAACGCCGTTCCGCGCTGAGTCTCCAGCGAGTCCTTCCACGACACCAGAAGCGAGGAGAGTCCCGAGAGATAGTCCTGTTGCGATGTCGTCGATGGATCGAAGGTGGCGACGGTGTCGATCACCGTCGAGCCAAGCGTCCCGTTGATCGCGCCTTCCCATTGCTGGAGGGCGGGCGCCAGGGCGCCGAGATAGTCGCCGACGGTCGAGTTAGCCATCCAGACCGGAGTGTCATCGAGCAGCTCGGTGTCGCCGAGCCACGTCTCGATCGAGTCCTGCCAGGACGCGAGCACGGGCGAGAGCATGGCGAGGTAATTCGCCTCACCGCACTCGGACTGCACCGTGATGGCGCTGTGGGGGAACGCGTTCGGGCCGACCGGCGAGCTCCCGTCCTTACTGCAGCCATAGACGGCGGCGGCGACCGCCATGGCCGTAATGCCGAGGCGAATGGAATATTTGGTCATGTGATGTCCCTTTCTTGATGAGTGTGTTCTCCGGGAAATTGGGACATAGGAGTCGCCCGCGCGTTTCCGGAGCGCGGCCGAACCGCTAGAAAAGGGCGATCGGATGCCTCAAATCAGAAAACAAGTATAACAGAAGGGACCGGTCGTAAGCCGACATTTCCCGACGTGCCCGGGCACGGTTACTTGACGACGATGTCGCCGGTGATCGCGTAGTAGGCGGCGGTGCGGTCGAGCGTGGCGTTCCCCAGTCCCCATTTTGCGTTGGCCGCAATGCCGGGCAATCCGAACTCTCCGATTGCGGGACTGGGAACCGGAATTGCCTGGACGATTCCGGTGAGAAGCTGCGGGATCATGCATGTCAGCATCTCGCGGTACTGCGACGCGAGCGCCGTGAGGTCGGCACCCTTCGGTGCTTCGACGATCTGTATGTCGATGGTCGGGTTGTCCTGGAGGGTGAGGTCGAACGAATCGCCGGACGACGCGAGCGTCACGGTGCCGCCGATCGTCGTCGACGCGTAGAGACGAACCGGTGCCGGTACGGCGGCGCTTGTGGCCTCCGTGGCCCCCGACGGTACGCCAGCCTCGATGTAGATATCACCCAGACCGATATCGATCTGATTGCCGTTGGTCCCGGGCATCACGACCGGCGGCAGAGTGAGCGACATGGTCGCATCGCCCCCGCCCGGAACGGTGCACCCGAGACTCGAGGACACGCCCTGAATCTCGAACGCGCCGCCGGACCACGCGGCCCAGAAGAACTGGTTGAGCAGGTCGTCCTTGAGTCCCACGCCCAGTCCGTACTGCGTCGAACTGAAGATCGGCACCTGGCCGTCGCGGCGGATCGATCCCCGGGGACTCGTCACCACCGGGCTGGCGGGGTAGACGCCGACGGAGAGCCCCAGACGCGCATCTCCGCTGCCGCTCGGGCCCTGGAAATTGATCGACGTCGAATGACGTCGCGAGGTTGAGGACGGTGTTCATCGGCGGCGGCAACGTCACCGTCGGCGGGAGTTGGAAGCTGTCGATGAAATTCGCGACCAGGGGCGGGAGTATCGACCGGAGCTGGGTGTCCAGCTCATTTTCGATCAGGTTCTGGAACGAATTGATGATGCTGGTTGTGATGTTGCTGAGGCCCAGGGGAGCATCCAGGAACTCCAGTACTCCCCAGTCGATATCGAGCCGGAGATTCAGCAGATTGATGGACACGCAGGACGGGCAAATGCTCACCTGCGGAACGCCGCCGGAGGACGATATGGCGACCTGCATATCGATGGTGATCGCATCCGCATAAATGGTTCCGGTGACCACGCCCGAGGTGAGATTGCGGGTGACGCACGCGACCGCACACGTCGGATCCAGATAGCCGTTCACCGTCACCGGCAGGGAAATTCCCGAGGCGGTCATGCCGACATCGACTCCGCCATTCACAAACCGAACGTAGTCGAGAGCCAGCGCACCCGTCATCGTCTTTCGTCCCACGCGATACCCGGTGCTGTGCACGACGATGTCCGGGATCGGAAAGACGCAGTTGCAGCTATGGCTGTCCACCAGGCCGTCGTTGTTTGCGTCCGGGGAGACGACGATCGGATCCGGGACGAGCGTGTTGAGGTCGATCGTGGACAGTTGCAGGGCGATCAGCGTCGCGAGATCGTTGGCGTCGCTCCGGTTGCCGTCGTCGGCGACCGTCTGGTTCAACTGCATGTAGATGCCGCTCGGCACCTCGTCGACTTCCGCGGCGTCGGACGCTCGCGTCGTCCGTTTCGCCGGGGCGGTGAAATACGCGGGGCTGCGCAGGTACGCCTGCGCGATCTGCCGTTTGGCGCCCGCCTGGTTCTTCGCCGTCCCGCTGATCACGTTCAGCCCCCAGCGGCTGTCGAGTTGCGTCGAAAAGTCGAGACACGGCGGTGTTCCCGTCAGTGCAACCGATTGCCCGCCGAGCGTCAGACTCGTCACCGTGCTGACGGAGTCGCAGGCAACCCCCGTGATAGTCAGAGACTCGTTGTTGAACGTGCCGCTCTGGATCATCCCGCCGCGGGGCGGATCGGTGATTTCGATCGCGGACGTGGACGCAGGTGTCGTGATCTTGGCGGCCGGCGGAGCAGACGGATTATCTTTGGAACAACTCAGCAGGGCGAGCGCAAGGCAGAGGATCAGCAATCGAACCAGGTGGCGACGTCTTCGGTTCGACGTATCTAAAGGCGGTGGGGGCGGTGCTTTCACCCATTGAGTCTACTGCGTTTGTGGTGGCGCGGTCAAGGCGTACGGTTCGCGCAAGAGGGCCGGCAAATGCCGACCCTCTCGCAAGCGAAACGATGAGCCGCCTCGCGCGACGCGTTACTTCAACAGAACGATCTTGCGCGTCATCGTGTTGAACTGTCCGGTCAGGCGAATGTAGTACACGCCCGATACCGCCGGTTGCCCGCGGTTGGTCTGGCCGTCCCACGCGACGTTGTACGGGCCGGCGTCGGCCCATCCGGAGCGTAGCGAACGCACCAGATGCCCGCGCACGTCGTAGACCGCCAGGTCGACGTGTTGTCCGGGCGACACCGTGTATTCGATCGTCGTCGCCGGGTTGAACGGATTCGGATAGTTGGACAGCGCGGACACGCCGAACGGCGCCGGCGCGTTCGCCGTCCCGGTGGGAAGCGACGTCAACCAGCCCAGGTCGGCGAACGCGGCCAGCGTCAGGTCGACGCTGCTCGAGAGTCCGTTGTTGATCGCGGGTTCCATCAACAGGTCCGGATACGCGCTCACGTCCCAGTGCGAAATCGACGAACCACTCTGGTACGGACTCGGCGCGTACAGCAACACCCGGCCCCCGCTATCGGTGCCGGCGAGGTGATTCGCGTCGAGCGCCAGCGTCACGTTCACGCCGGGGAGCGCGGCCTTGATCGCGTTGCCGTCGGCCTGCGTGATACTCACCACCGGAATGGTGATGCTCGGGTCGGTTCCGCCCAGCCCCGGCGGCGTCGAGCCGGCGACATTGTCCGCGATGACCACCGCGATCGCGCCCGCCGCCTGTGCCGCCAGCGCCTTGCTCACGAACGTGCACGAGCCGCGATCGATCAACGCGATGTTGCCGTTGAGCGCGGCACCGTTGGTCAACGGGTCGCACGCGTCGGTGGTCGTGCCGACGCCGTCCTGCGCGAGCACGATGTCACCGGTGACCCCGCCCACGGTCAAGGCACCCCCGAAAGAAGCCAGCCCCAGCGCGATCGTTGCCGGGAGCGATGCGCCCGCGTTGACGAACATCGTGGGGGTGCCGCCGAGATAGAGCGGCGCGTGCGCGGTGACGAACGCTCCGTTCCACGCGACGTTGCCGGTATTGATCGCCGACGTGGCACGCTGCCCCTGGGTCAGATTGTCCCACGTGGTTCCCTGCGTGTCGTCGCGGATGAACATCTCGAACCGGTCCTGGAAGCCGTTGAACTCGACGCCGTTCGACCCGATCAGCGTGCTGAAGCCGAGTCCGTGCCCGAGCTCATGGAGCAGAACGGGGAGCAACTCGACGTTGGTCCCTTCGTTGCCGTCCAGGCCGTAATACCACTGCTCGCCGCCGAGGCAACTCGCGCTGCCGTCGAGACTGCTGTTGAACGTGGCGGAAATGTCGGCGCCGCTGACGTCCAGGTCGGTTCCCGCCAGCTTGTTGGCGAGTGCGACGTGGTACCACGTTCCCGCGACGGGCGCGCCCGGGAAGTCGCGATACACCGACGCCGGCCCCGCGGAACCGAGCACGGCGCTGGTCGAGGTGCAACTGAGCGGATTGAACTGCGCATTGACCCGGATCGTCACGGCACTGGGCAAGAGTGCCCCCCAGATGTCGGCCGCGGTCTGGAACACGATGAGTCGCTGCTGGCCCACGGTCGTGCCGGTGTTGCCGCCGACGGGTGCCGCCGGGGTGGGGTCGTTGAATCCCTCGCCGGCTCCGTCGGCATTGATGATGACGATCGTGGCCGCGTCGGCCAGCCCGATGCTCGCCACCAGGAGCAGTGCGCACAGAGCGATGACGCGACGCATCACTTCACCTCCAGCGGAGCCTGTTCCTGCGGAACCGGGCTTCCGGTGTCCGAGCACACGAAGACGTTTCCGTTCTTCGTTTTCTTGATGACGGCGACGCTCTGGAAGCGTCCCTGCAGATCGACGCTCACCGAGCCGTCGGGATGATGCACTTCGACCAGGCCGGTGGCGTCCCGGCGGAGGGCATTCTCGGTGCTGGGGTCGAGGCTTTCCGCCGCCGCGGCGGGTCCGGCGCCGACGTCCAGCCTGCCGGTCTCGGGATTCAGGTAGGCACGCATCGCGGCGGTTCCGGGCGCGAGCCCCGGGTCGGCGGTGCGCGACGCTTCGGTTTTGTCGGTCAACTGGGTGACCACAACGGCGGCCGCCGCGAGTGCGACGAGCCCGGCGGCCACGCGAAAGATCGATCGTCGGGTCATGGGAGGCTCCTTTCCAAGGCGGATGCAGGTCAATAGATGGTGGAGGTATACAAATAATACCACGGTAGCGGGTTTCGAAAAAGATGCGCTGCGCGGGGGCGTTCGCGGTCGCCTCGGCTCGATCGGCCGGAACTACTGCGACGGCGGGCCCGTCTTGTCGATCAGCTTCGTGAGCGCGACGCGATCCGGTTCGAGTAACTCGGCAACGCGTTCGGCGTTGACCATCGCCACGATGATCTGCCCGATCTCGCTGTGAACGTCCGAGAAGATGCCGTGGTGTTTCATCCTCGCGGTCTGGTAGTGGTTGTCCTCGGTCGGACTCACGTAGTGCACCGAGACGCCTTGTACCGGTGGATCAAGAACAGGTGGATGAGGGTCATGAGGCGCTTCTTGCGCAGCAGCTTCGGCGAAGGTGTTCTGATCGCGGACCGATAGGATGCTCTCGCCTTTGCGGTCGTGGATGTTGGCGAAGATCATGTTGGCCAGTCGTCTTGTCGCGCTCATTGACGACTGAGCTCGAGCAGCTCCGAGCCGGCGGTGTGAGGCCGGAGCTCCACGCAGTAGCGGCGCCGGCAGCTCGTAGTGCCCGCCCCAGGTCTCCAGCCATTCGCTCGAGCAGCTTGCGGCGGCACCTCGGTCTGGACGAGGTGCTGGAACTGGGTCGAACCCTTCCCCATCGCCTTGGTGGTGGCGGTCCGCCCGGTCGACGCCATCAGCGCGCCGTCCAGGCGCGGACCACCCGACGAGCGTCTGCGGCGTGCGGTACGGAGACTCCAGCGAGCCGGAAGCTTTCGCTGCAGCCGCGCCAGGGCCAGCATGCCGTCCTCCTGCAGCGCGGTGGCGAATTCTTCGGCGGCCAGGCCGTCGATCTGGTGTCCGCCGTAGGTGATGAAGTTGAAGACATAGCCGAGCTTGCCCGAGCTCCGCGGGGAAACGCTTCATCTCCTCGTCACTCATCCCGGTGGTGTCCCAGTTGAAGGAGGGCGAGAGATTGTAGGCGAGCATCTGCTCGGGGAATTCGGCGTGGATCGCCTCGGCGAATTTGCGCGCGTCGGCGAGGTTCGGCCGTCTTCGTCTCCATCCACAGGATGTCGGCGAACGGCGCCGCGGCCAGCGACTTGGCGATCGCGTACTCGATCGCCGCCTTCGACTGGTAGTAGCCCTCGGGAGTCTTGGGGTGCTCGCAATCCCAGATGACGCTGATGCCCATGGAACGCGGCCCTCGCGCGTCGCTCGACGAGTGAAGCCGACTCGGCGAAGTCGAGCCACTCTTCGACGCGTCATTTCGAACTGCTCGCCCTCGCCGATTCGGAACTCCATCACGTCGGCCACGGCCTGCGCCCGTAGGTCTTCATGCCGGCCTCGGCCTGCCAGGCGTCCAGGAAGCGGTCGACGACGGCGTCCAGGACGCTGTCGATGCGAGTGTCGGCCGGCTCGAGAACTCCTTCGCCGCCTTCGTCGATCACGCCGCATCACGCCGCTGCGTCGAGCCACCGCATAGGCCGCCCGTACTCGCTCGTCCGCGATCGCAAAGAGAAGGTGACCCGCGATCGCCGTCCACCCCGAGCTCGAAGAGCCGCCGCATGATGGCCAGGTAGCCGATCTTGTAGCTGGGCAGCGTCGATGTTGGTCGCGCCCAGAATGAACGGCTGGTCGCGCTCGTCGCCGCGACCCTCGAGAAAGGTCGCCGCCTCGGCATCGGTGCGCGCGACGATGATTCCGGCGACGCCCATCACGTCCAGCTGGAAGCGCGCCGCGTTGAGGCGCTTGATCTGTTCGTCCTGGGAGACCAGCACCTTGCCGCCCTGGTGGCCGCACTTCTTGACGCCCGGCTTCTGATCCTCGATGTGGTAGCCCGGGCACGCCCGACCTCGACGAAGCGGCGGATGAGATTGCGCACGTGGGCGTCTCCGCCGTGGCCGGTGTCGGCGTCGGCGATGATGAACGGGCGGAAGTCGACGGCGGGGGTCGCCTTGCGCTCCGCTTCGGTCATCCGCGAGCGCGCGAAATGCTGATTCTTGTCCGCGGTGAGAAGTGCTCGCACGATCGGCGCCGCCTCGTCGGGAACCTGGCTCAAGGGTAGCTCGCCAGATCGGCCCCGGGTCCTCGGTGATCGATCCCTTGGCGGAGGTCGCCCAGCCTCCCAGATAGATCCCTTCGATCCCCTGCCGCTTCATGGTCACGGCCTGGCCCGGAGAGTAGGGGCCGAAAGTGGTGATGGATTTGCGTTGCGCGAACAATTCGCGAAGCCGCGTATAGAAGCGCTCCGCCGCGTCGCTGGCGACCGTGTAGTCGTTATCGATCGTGCCCTGCTGTTCGGCGACTTCGCGCGGCGAATACAGGCGCACGAGACCCGCGAACCGCGGGCTCTCGAACCAGTCGCGGACCGCCTCGACCTGCTTGTCGAATGCACTCATGGGGCGTTCCTTCCTCGGTGCGAGCCGGCGCCGCGGCACCTTCGTCGTCGCCGGTCGGTCATGGTCAGTCGTGTAAAACCCCGCGGTTTCCACCAGAACGTCGCCGAGATGCCGGCGTGTAATCAATCCCTTGATATCGTCGATCCCGGGCGCATCCGGCTTGTCGGTAACGAGCGCGGCGAACGCGTCATTCACACGCAGGCTGGCCACCGCCTGATAGAGCACCGTTCTCGGCGAGACGATAACATAGTCGTGCCGCACCAGATCGGACAATCCGGAACCGGAGTGCCCCCGCACCTGCGCGGCCAGCGCGTCGTCCCGCGCGACGATGCCGGCCAGTCGGCCGTCGACGCTGGCGAGGACGCATTCGGTGTGGGGGTGTTCGGCGAAGAGCGCCATCGCGTCGGCGAGCGTCATGCGTTCGATGGGGAGGACAATGGGCGTCTCCATAACCGCGCCCGCTCGTTTCACCATGTGATAATTGGTCTGCAGCGCATCGGGCATGTGGTGGCCGCGGCGGACCAGCTTCATCGTGTAGATGCTCTCGTGCGCGAGCACGCTTGCGCACGCCGTAGCTGATCGCCACCGTGATCGTCATCGGCATGATGACGTTGTAGTCGAGCGTCATCTCGAAGATCATCACGATGGCGGCCATCGGCCGCGCCGGTCGCCCCGCCGACCACGCCGGCCATGCCGGCGACCGCGAACGCGGGCGGGCTGATGGCGACGCCGGGAACAGGTGCGTCCAGGATCATGCCGTAGGCGCCGCCCAGTGTTGCGCCCATGAACAGCGCCGGCGAGAAGATTCCGCCCGACGCCCCCGAACCCAGCGTCAGGGACGTCGCGAGCAGCTTCAGCCGACGAGCAACAGCAGCAGGAACGACCGGCATGCGTCAGCCCGCCGAGCATGTCCTGCATGGTGGAGTAACCGACTCCCTCGATATAGTAGTGCCCGCTGTCACCATCAGCGCATACATGATCACGCCCACGACCGAGCATCCCGACGCGCGTGCCGCACGTAGTAATTGCCCGAACAGCTGTCTCGAAGAAGTCTTCGAAGCGCGTAGATCGACCGGATGAACAGCGGCCGACGCCAGCCCATCAGCACGCCCAGCCCGACGTAGGCGAGCAGCACGCAGCGGGTCGGGTCACGTGGAAGTAAGCGTCTGCAGCGCGGGAATGACGAACGACGGATTCGCCCCGAAGCACGAGCGGCCGACGTACGTGGCCGTGGCCGTGGCGAGCGCCACCGGGCACCAGCGTGCGCACGCTGACCTCGTGCATCATGATCTCGATCGCGAAGAGCACGCCGCCGATGGGCGTGTTGAACGTCGCGGCGATGCCGCCGCCGCGCGCCGGCGGCGATCAGCGTGATGCGCTGCCAGGCCGGCACGCGCAGCATCTGCCCCAGCGTCGAGCCGAACGACGAGCCGATCTGGATGATCGGGCCCTTCGCGGCCCACCGATCCGCCGCTGCCGATCGACAGCGCCGAGGCCAGCGACTTGACCAGCGCCACGACCGGCCGGATGACGCCCTTGTGGTAGTAGATGGCGTCCATCACCTCGGGCACGCCGTGGCCCTTGGCTTCCGGCGCGAACTTCTTGACCAGAAACGCCACGCCGATCGCGCCGACCACGGGCACGAGGATCACCAGTGCGCCCCAGGGCCGGCCGCGTGTGTGAGTTGGCGTTGTACGTGAGCGAGAATTGGCCCGAGAAACATCGAGGTTGTGGATGAAGGCGATCAGCCCTCGGAACGCGACCGCACCCAGTCCGGCCACGATGCCGACCAGCACCGCCAGCAGCGCGAACGGCAGCGACCGGAGCGGACGGGTGGGATGCAAGGATTGCGGGCCGGCGGTTGGAACTCTCGAGTTCACGATCATTTGTTACCCGTGCCGGACCTGCGGGCGTCGGCGTCGAGAATCTCCTTCATGATGGGATCGACGCCGGTCCCCACGCGATGCCCGCCGGGTCGCTCGACGGATCTCGCCAGCGTCGCCGGGATTTGCGGGCAGAGGCAGTCCTTTTCATCGACGCCGTAGATGCAGACCATCTCGATTCCCTTGAGCTTCTCGATTTCCGGAAGGACGGGAAGCGACGTCGGTCGCGTGTGCTTGCCGAACCAGTCGGTCAGATGAAACTGAAAATCGACGCGCGTCTCGGGTCCGAGCAGGATGATCTGCGCGATCTTCGACTTCCAGGCCGGCGAAAGGCGGTTCGCCATAAACGGCAGCACCGATCCTCCCATCGAGTAACCGACGAGCACGACGTCCGGTTTTTTCCACGCACGCGAATAGTGATCGAGGATGCGCTCCAGATCGGCACCGGCGGTGTCGGGCGTGCGTCGCTTCCAGAAGTAATGCAGTGAGTTGAGGCCGACTACCGGGATGCCCGCCTGGGAGAGCTGGGAACTGAGTGCCTTCTCGGTGACGCTCCAGCCGCCGTCCCCGGTCACGATCACGGCCATCAGCGACGACGCCTTCCCGGCGGCCGGCACCTCGGTCAGCGGGAGATCGCCGAGATCGGTGACGGCCGTGGCCGGCGGTGTCGCCGCGGGGTCCGGCGAACTCAACACGCTCGCGAACGCCTCGCTGAATTGCGGCATCCAGTTTGCCTGTACCGAAAACCCGTGGCCGACTTTTGGCAACATCACCGCACGCGCCGAACGCACACTGCGAACGAACGCGGCGGTCGTGTCGGGGTTGCACACCTGATCGATCGTCCCCTGGAGGGCGATCCACGGACGGGCGAGGTCGCGAGTCGGCATCAAGGTCTGCGATTTTCCGTCCTTCGCCGGAAACGCGCGCAGCGCGTTTTCCCGGCAGAGCGGCTTTTTCAGCGGAAGGTCCGGGCAGAAACCGAGGCTGATTCCGCCCCGAAACGTCGAGGGCGGCGCCTGCGCCAGCAGCGTGTACACCAGCGATGCCCCGGACGAATAGCCCACCAGGACGGGCGTGACGTACTCGGCATAGCCGATCTTCATCTGAACCGTTCGGCTCAGCAGTTCGAAATCTCCCGGCGGATAGACACATGCCTCGGCCGATGCTTCGAGCGCGCGGCGATAGTGCGGGTAGTCGATCCCGACGACGAGGGCGTCCTTCGTCGCCAGTGCTTTCGCCATCTCCACCACGCCCAGGTTCCAGCCGCCGTCGCCGGAGACGAACAGCACGACATGCGCGGGTTTCGGCGCGGTGTGGTACAGCGTGACGGTGCCGAACGGTCCGTGTTCGAACGTCTCCTGGTCCGCCCGGGCGGCCGGCGAAACGAGGATGGCGAACACGAGAGCGAGGCACAGGAATCTCATGGGACATTCTCCATGGTATGCTGGAAATTAGAACACCGGCCGGAAGGGATTCGCGGCGGATGCCCCGTCCGGGAATCGGACCACACGGAAGCGTGGTCGACCAGTCATTTCTTGCCGGACGTCTTTTCTCGTGCAACCGGGCGCTCGTCCTGCGATATTGCGGGGGAGCGGCCACGTCAACCCGCTCGACGTGCCATGGCTTTCGTCTTCTCTATTTCGGCGCGCGTCCGAACCATCGCGCTCGCATCGCTGCTTGCCGCGCTCACGACGACGCAGGCGGGTGCGCAGGATGTTCCCTGGAACAAGATCCGCGACGCGGCCGCGCTGGATGCCGCGCAGAAGCAGGTCGCGCGAGACGCCCTCGAAACGGCGCCGTGTTACGGCGGCTGCGAGGGGACGGTCCTCGATTGTCTCCTGTCCGGCGATCCGTTCGGTATGCGCATGGCGAATTTCATCGCGCGCCGGGCCGCGGCCAAACGGCCGCTCCAGAGTATCCTCGACTCGGTGCGCAACCGCGAACTCTCGGCGTTCCCGGACACCACCTTTTCCGTCGGCGTCGCCGGGCTCGTCCCCTCGGGGAAGGCCGACGCGCCGGTGCGGGTCGTGATGTTCGCCGACTTCGAGTGTCCGTTCTGTCGCGTCGCGGCGGCGGCGCTTCGCGACATCAGCCGCGAGATGCCCGACAGCGTGTCGGTGTGGTTCAAGAATTATCCGCTCGCCCAGGACGACCGCGCGATTCCGGCGGCACTGGCGCATCTCGCCGCCGAACGCCAGGGCAAAGGCTGGGAGATGCACGACCTCCTGTTCGCACACGCGCACAACTTGAGCGACGCCGCGCTCGACAGTTGCGCCACGCTCGCCGGACTCGACCTCGCGAAGTATCGGGCCGACATTCAATCGAAGGAGCTGCTCGCTCGTATCCGCGCGGAAAAGGCGGAAGGCCGCTCCTACGGGATCGACAAGACGCCGGGCATTCTGATCAACGGCAAGCTCTACCGCGGAATCGGCACCAAGGTGGAACTCGAAGACCGGATCCGCGAGGAATTCGACATTCTTCGCGCCGGGGAATAACCGCGCGCGCGTGGCTGGTAAGACATTGACCATGCCGCGCTGCGGAGTCGCGGGTCCGTTTCCGCCGTCGCGTGGATTCCCCGGTTGCGAACCGGACCGCCGTCCGATACCATCGTTTGCGGCCGCCCCTTCCGAACCACCCGATGGGCGTGCCGTACCCATGATCGGCAAGACCATCGGTTCATACCGAATCATCGACAAGATCGGCCACGGCGGAATGGGCGTCGTGTACAAGGCGGTCGACGTCCGTCTCGACCGCACGGTCGCGCTCAAGCTCCTCCCCGGTCACCTGAGCGGCTCGAAGGCCGACAAGGAACGCTTCCTCCAGGAAGCGCGCGCCGCCTCCGCGCTCGATCATCCCAACATCTGCACGATCTACGAGATCAACGAGACGGCCGAAGGCACGCTCTACATCGCGATGGGGTACTACGACGGCGAGACGCTGCGCGATCGGATCGCGCGCGGCCCGATTCCGATCGAGGAAGCACTCCATATCGCCTTCGATATCGCGCGCGGGCTCGAGCGCGCGCACGAGAACAACATCACGCACCGCGACATGAAACCCGCCAACGTGATCCTGGGCCGGCGCGGCGAAACCAAGATCATCGACTTCGGCGTGGCCAAGCTCGCGCGCAGCACCGGGCTCACCAAGACCGGGTCGACGATCGGAACCGTGGCCTACATGTCCCCGGAACAGGCGCGCGGGGAGCGCGTCGACACGCGATCGGACATCTGGGCCTGGGGTGTCATCCTGTACGAAATGATCGCCGGCATTCGCCCCTTCGCCGGCGACTTCGAACAGGCGATCGTCTATTTCATTCTGAACGAAGATCCCGTTCCGTTGCGCACGCGCTGCCCGGATGCGCCGCCGGAGATCGCAAAGATCGTGTCGCGAGCGTTGCACAAGGACCCCGGTGCGCGATACCAGGGCATGAGCCAGGTCATTGCGGATCTGCGGCCGCTCGTGGTCGGCGAGCTGTCGACCGCCTCGCTCGCCGTCGGGCATCACCGGCGGTCGGGGAAGAAGAAGATGCTGGTGACGGCGGCCATCGTGGCCGGCGTCGCCGTGATTGCGGCGGGCGCGCTGTGGTTCTCGCGGGAGAAGATGGCCGCCGACGGCGACGTGCACTCGGTCGCGGCCCGCGACATCGGCTCGGGAAGCGCGGACCATCCCGCGGTCGCGTTGCCGGTCGATTCTGTTCGGGTGCAACCGGTCGCGGATGTGGCGTCGGAGAACGCGGTGAGCACGCCGCCGCCCGCGACACCGGCGGTGCCCGAGCCCGCGAGGTCGAAGGCGAGGGATGCGGGTGTCGCGGCGGTCGAAACCGCGTCCCATGCGACGCCGCCGAAGGCGGAAGCCGCCGGTGCGGAACCGGAATCCGCGGCGACGCTCCAGACGCAACAGGAAGCGGCCACCACGCGCGTCACCGAGCAGCGCGCGCTCGAAGCCCGGCTCGCGCAGGCGCGCACCGAGATGAACGCGGCACGCGACGCCTGCCCGGCGGACGCGTCGGTGTTCCCGTCGTACGCGAGTGCCGATGCCGCGGCCGCGGAGGCGGCCTCGTCGGCGGGCGATCCCGCGGCCGGCGTGTCGCGCTACCACGACGCGACCGGTCTTTATCGCCGCGCCGCGACCGAACGCGCGGACGCCGAAAAGGACATCCGCGCCTTGATCGAGCAGTATCGCGCCGCGCTCGACAACGAAAACGCCGCGCTGCTCGCGGCGCTCCACGACAAGATGCCGGCGTCGGAAAAAACCAAATGGGAGAACTTCTTCGCGTCGGTCGACCACGTCAAGGCCACGATGGTGCCGGGCGCGGTTCGCTTCGACGACAAAGGCGCCGCGTCGACCGTCGAGGTGGGGCTGGTGTATCAGGGGGCCGGCGGCGGAACGGCGTCGTACGAATGGAAGATGCGGTTCGTCAACAAGAGCGACCGCTGGCTCGTGTCGGGAATCCAACAGACGGTCCACTGACCGGGGGGATTATGCGAATTCTTCAGGGCGTACTCGTCGTCACCGTCATCCTGTTCGCCGCCGCTCCGGCCCGAGCACAGTCGCTGCGCGATCAGATCGCCGGCATGTTCCACAACGCGCTGGAGATCCAGCTCGCGGGCAGCCCGGCGCAGCACGGCGAGCACTTCAGTCCGTCGAACGTCGCGACCAGCCAGACGACGATCGACGCGCTGGGAAATTTCATCGCGTCGTCCACGTCGAATTTCGCGTTCAGTTCCAGCACGGCGGGTGTGACCTACGACCTGAGCAGCGGCGTGCCCGTGCGCTCCACCAGCAGTCTCGGCCCGATCTTTTCCGAGCGCGCGGAGACCCTCGGACGCAACCGCATCAACATCGGCTGGAACTTCTCGTACCTGAATCAGAGCCACCTGCGCGGTGTTCCGCTCCAGGACCTCAAGTTCACGTTTACGCATGAAGATGTCGGCAAGCCGGGTCTCGGCGATTCACCCAACGAACTCGACACCATCGACCTGTCGATGAACATGAAATTCTCGAGCACGGTGCTGGTGTTCTTCACGTCGTACGGTGTCGCCGACCATGTGGACGTCGGCCTCGCGATCCCGATCATCGACAACCAGCTGGAAGCGGATCCGTACTCGGTGATCAACAGCTTCACCTATCTCTCGAACGACTCCGCGAACCACTATTATGGAGGGACGCAGACCGACCCCATCCTCACCTATCAGGGTGCCCACATCAAGAACGACGCCGTTGGCATCGGCGACATCCTGCTGCGGGGCAAGTACCAGTTCGCCAGTCAGGGGACCGTGCATGCCGCCGGCCTCCTGGATATCCACCTGCCGACGGGAGACGAAGCCGATTTTCTGGGTTCGGGATCGACGTCGGTGCGCGCGCTGTTGATCGCGTCGGGGACCATGGGCGACTTCGGCCCGCACGTGAACGCGGGCTACACGTACCGGTCGAGCGATCTGCAGCGCGACCAGATCGATTTCGCCGCGGGTTTCGACCAGAAGATCACCGATGCCATTACCTTCGCGTCGGATGTGCTGGGCCGTTTCCAGGTGGGCAGCGAAGTGGCCGCGCTTCGGTTCCCGCAGACCGCCGTCATCACGCGGCCGATCGCGGACGGCGTCTACACGCGCACGGTTCAGTTGACCAATATCCCCGACTGGTCGCGGGACGATCTCGTGGATCTCTCGGCGGGCTTCCGGTTCGCGCCCAACGCCTCGGTGATGGTGGTGGGAAACGTGATCGTGCCGCTCAACAACGGCGGCCTCCGCTCGGGTGTCATCCCGACGCTCGGCATCGAATTCACGCTTTAGGATCCCTGAAGAAAATCGCCCTGAGGGTCGCCACGCACGCATCCGGCGAGCGTGGACGACGTGCGTGGCGACGACCACTGCCTGCCTGACCGACCGGACAGTGGGGGGGCGTTCGCGCGGGGTCTACGTGGGGGACCGGCGAACCCATCCGCCGTCCCCTACCTGTAGAAGCGAGAAACACGCCTCCTGCGGGCGGCTGATTCTCGGATTTTCTCACTCCCCGAATTTTCCTCGAGATTCTTTCGCCCCGGTCGCCGGGAAAAAACGCCTCTACAGGTGGAGTCATTTCACGCCATCGACCGGATGAACCCGAACCAGGCGCGGCAGTTACTCCGTAGAGCGTCGGTCACTCGTCGATTAGCACGGCTGCGGTCGCGCGAGTGCCGGTGCGAGGGTGGTATCCGGGGCTCGCTTGCGAGCCCCGGTACCGTCCGTCGAGACCCGGTCGGGCGATGCCGGCGCCAGATCACTCTTTGAAAGTGGCGTAAGAACGCCCATACTCTCCCTCGAGGGCAGCGGGGGCCTCCGCCCCCGCAAACTATTGTGCGAGTCACTCCCGAACCGTTGGTCGCGATCCTGGTCGCGTCCGCGGCGCTATTGGTCGCCGCGAGCACGTCGTCGGCGCAGCCCGTCCTGACCGATACCCTCTACCGTTCTCACCATCCCCGGTTGCTCTTCTCGGCGAGCGACGTCCCGGGTCTCGTGACCAAGGTTCACGACGGCGGCCCCGACGACGACGCCTACGCATTCATTCGCGGCCGCGTCCAGACGCTTTTCCCGACCTGGTCCGACGCGCTGGTGCTGGGAACGTGGTACGGCCTCGAGTCCATCCCGGACATCGCGCTGGTGGGTCACCTCGAATCGCCGCCGGACGCGGTGGCGATCGCGCGGGGGAAGTCGCTGACCACGTATATCGCCGACACCTACGAGCCCGACTACGACGAAGCCGGGTCGTCCGAACGACTGCGGTCGCTCTCGATCGGCTACGACCTGTTCTTCGACACGGCGACACCCGACGAACGCGCGCACATTCGCGACGAGATGGTGCACTACCTCCAGGTGATGACGACCACTTCGTCGTACTACGTGTTCGAACTCCGGCCGTACCTCTCCAACCACAGCGCGATGATCGCCGCCGCGCTCGGAATGGCCGCGATCGACCTCGAGGGCGAAGCGGACCAGCCGCTCCTCGACGCAGCGATGGCGATGGCGGATCGTATCGTTTCCAACCTGCTCCAGTTCCAGTTCGACCCGGGTGGCGCCTACAACGAGGGCAGCCTCTACGCCTTGTGGACGCTCAAGCATCTCGTGTTCTATTTCGAGGCACGCAAGCGCTTCGACGGCACCAACTACGCGGACGAGCCGCGGCTGCGCGCCGTCGAACAGTGGCTGGCGTACGAGCTGCTTCCCGAGGGCGGGGTGGCGTCGCAGAATCTCAACGATTCGGGCGTCACCACCACGCCGTTCGCGCGCAACAGCGCCTACTTCGACTGGGCGATCCACGAATGGAACAGCGGGCTCTCGGCGTGGCTCTGGGAACACAGCGTCGGCACCTACGGGCTCGACTTCGGTGCCGAGGCGGACAAGGCCGCCATCATTCTCTGGCATGCGACGGTGCCGGTCGTGCAGCCGGCGACGGTGCTGCCGCTCCACCGGGTCTGGCTACAACGCGGCCTCTACGAGTTCCGCACCGGGTGGCAGACGGGTGCGAGTTCGGACGACATCGCGTTCAGCTTCTATTCGGGGAAATTCGAAGGCGGGCACGCGCAGGAAGATCAGAATCAGTTCCGCGCTGTATGGATACGGCGCGCGCTTCGTTCTCGACCACGGGTCCGGCACGACCGCCAAGCAGAGCGAGGCGCACAACATGGTGTTCATCGACGGCCAGGGGCAGTACAACGCCGGGTCGTCGATCGGCACCGACGGGCACATTGCGGACTGTGTGCTGGGTGGCATCGCCGACTACGTCATGGGCGACGCGACGCAGGCGTACACCACGCACAGCGAATTCAACGCGCCCAACGTGCCGGTGTTGGGTTCGGACTGGTCGTGGGGATACCAGGGCGCGAACCCGGTGAATTTCGCGGATCGACGCGTGGTCGTCGTCCACGGCACGAGCGAACCGCCGTATTTCGTCGTCATGGACGACATCGACAAGGACGGCGGTGTTCACACCTACGAGTGGCGCATGCACACGCTGGTGACGAACACGGTCGACACCGCCACGGATTCGATGACGATCGTGTCCCCGAAGGGTGCCGCGATGGATCTGCATTTGCTCAATCCGCCGCGAACGTCGGTGACCGCATCGACGGAGACGTTCGCCGCCGGCAACGACGATCCCAACTCGAAATTGCTCCGCATCGCGACCAGCGCCGTCAACCCGCACTTCGCGTTTCTGATGATTCCACGCTCCACCACCACGTCCGCGCCGCCGGTGACCAACGTCGCCTATCCGTGGGGCTATCTGTGCACGATCGACTGGCCGGGCAGCCGGGTCGATTACCTGGTGCGCAACGACTCGGGGACGTCGGTGACCGCGGGGTCGATTCAGACTGACGCGCGAATCGCGATGGTGCGCATGCGCCACTCCCACGTCGAGGGGTATCTCGCGGTCGACACGAGTACGCTGACGGTCGGCTCGACGCAGTGCGTCCTGATTCAAAACGGCACGACCACCTGCGAGGAGTCCGGTTCTGAAATTCATCTCAATCGCTACGACGCGGACTACCGCTTCTACGACATGGGGATCACCAACGTGTTCTACCAGGATCAGGCGCTGGGCTTCGCGAAGAGTAACGGCTACATCGTGCCCGACGGCGCCACCGGTGTGGGCGACGCGCCCCGGCCCGCCGGGGCAGTCCATCTCTCTGCGTTTCCCAATCCGTTCAACCCGGTGACCACGATCCGCGTCGACACCGACGCGCGCACGCCGGTTCGCGTCACCGTGTTCGACGTCGCCGGCCGGCGCGTGTGTCTGCTCTGGGACGGTCCGCTCCTTTCGACGCCGCAGTCGATCGAGTGGGATGGTCGCAGTGATAACAACGCCCGCGTCGCCAGCGGCACGTACTTCGTGCGCGCCACCACCGCATCCGGCTCGCGGACGGTCAAACTCACGCTGCTCAAGTAGGCGAACGTCGCGTCCCGACGCGTTCTTTCGCGGTTCTCCGCCGTGGGGTTGCGATCGCGCCCGCCCGGGCGTATACTTTTCGCGGTCGCAACCGTGAAACGTCCGCTCGCACTATTATTGATGATTGTGCTCGCCGCCGCGCCGGAAGCGCCGCTCGCGTGTTCGGTGTGCGGGTGCGGCGATCCCCTGCAGTCGGCGGGCAGCGTGCCGCCGCTTCCCGGCGGCTTCCGCCTGTCGCTCCAGACCGACTATCTCACCGCGACCGCCGCGAGCGACGACAACCCCGCCCAGACCGAATCCCTGACCCAGCGGAGCGTCAGCGGGACCGTGACCTACGGCCCGACCGCGCGGCTTTCGCTGGTCGCGATCGTGCCGTTCGTGAACAAGGACTGGACGCTCACGGGGGGCGGCCAAACACCGGAGAGCGCGTCGCCGACCGGTCTCGGCGACGTCAACGTGGGCGCGCGTTACTATCTGACGGAAGGCGCCGACTATGAATCGATGCGCAGCCACTTCATCGCGTTGACCGCGGGGAGCACGCTTCCGACGGGGCGCGAGAACGACCAGGTCGACGGCGAACGCATCGATCAGCACGCGCAGCTCGGCACCGGATCCTGGGGCCCGTACGTCGGCGTCACCTACGTGCTCCGCAGCGACCTCTGGAACCTCACCGCCAATGTGAACGGCACCACGCACTCCACCAATTCCTACGAGTATCGTTTCGGCAGTGCGGTGCGGTGGGGCGTCGAAGGACAGCGCCGGCTGGGACCGGATTTCGCCGTGTCGCTGGCCGGCGAAGGACGTTACGCCAAACGCGACGTCGCCGATGGCGAAGACCAACTCAACACCGGCGGCACCGTGCTCGACCTCACACCCGGCGTCTCGTGGAGCCCCGCGCAGACGATCGGCCTCTACGCCCGCGCGCAGATCCCCGTCTTCACCAACCTGTACGGCGAACAGACCGTCGGCACCACCTTCCAGTTCGGCATGCAGCTCCTCGTTCAGTAGTCAGTTCGTGCTTGCGCGTTCCCGGGTAACGAATTCTTCTCGAGTATCTTTTCGGTGGCCAGCAGTGCGGTGACGAGCTGAGCGAGCGAGGGTTCGGGTGCCGTGGCGATCGCGCGATCGATGCCGGCCTGATCGAACACGGGCGGGATTCGTCCTTCGCGAACGAGTGCGTTCAGTCGGCCGTGCCAGTAACCGCCGCGCGCGCGTGACTCCGGACGCGGTCGAAGGCGTCGATATAATGACGACGCCGTCCGACTGTTTCGCACGGCATCCCGGAGGGCATACTCGATGGCGTACGTGCGCGAGCTTGGCGCGGGGTGCCCGCCGATCAGCGGCTGTGCGGCGACGTCGGGGGCGAGTGCCATCAGAAAGGCGCGGTAGAGCTTTCGGCCGCGCTTCCATCGCGCCGGCGCGGCGCGCGCGATCGACATGAACTCGCGCCCGAAGAACGGCGCGATGGGCCAGACGCTGCACCGGTGTCGGTCCTCGCCTTCATCGTGAAATCGAACCACACGTTCCGACAGGAGAAAATGGACGTACGCGTCTTCGGGCTCGATATCGAGATGCGCGGCGAGCGCCAGGCGGATGCTGTGCAGCAGGTCATCGCGGGGCACACCGGTGATCGCGGCCACTTGCGACGGCGCCCAGATGCCGTTCTTCGCGACGATGAACTCGACCAGTTCGTCCATGGGCGGTCGCCCGGGAATCGCACGGTGTTCGCACAATAGCTTGTCCGCGCCCTCGCCGGTCCAGAACGCAATCGGCGACGGGAAGTCCGCGTGGACGCGTCGCACATATTCCAGTCCGAACCCGACGCTGGCCGGATTCAGCCCGAGCTTCAGCGCGACGATATCGTCGATGTCGCGCGCATCGTGGCAGTCCAGTGGATACGCGCGCCAGTCGGATCCGAGGACACCCGCGACACGCGCCGCCCACGCGTTCTCGTCCGCGTGAAACGAGCCGGGCGCGTTGAACGTCACCGAGGCGAACGCCCCAAAGGCCTCGCGCATGCCGGCACCGGTGGTGCGCGAATCGATCCCGCCGCTCAACGACAGGACCTGGCTGAACGCGCCGAGGTGCCGGTCGCGGCACGACGCGACGAAGGCATCGCGGAGCGCTTGTGCACAAGCTTCTGGCGACTTTGGAATGCTCGCGGATTTTCGAAACGGCGATCCCGGCGGCGTGAGCAACTGGAAACCGTCCGGCGATGCGACGATCGCCTCGCCCGGCAGGAGCCGGGACACGCCCTCGACCAGCGTTCGTTCGCGAAGCGGGTAGCCGAAGAGGATTACCTGCGAGAGCGCCATCCGGTCGATCGTGTTCTCATCGGCCGCGTCGAGCAGATCGTGTTGGTTGCGCGACACGGCGAGGCGTTCGCGGGTGACGCGGTAGTAGAGCGGCAGACGACCGTAGAAGTCTCCGACGACGACGAGGCGCGCGGTCTCTTGGTCGTGCCAGACGACCCCGAAGTCGCCGTCGACCTGGTGACAGAGATCGCGAATCGTTCGCCCGGTACGCGCGATGTCGTCGTCGCCGTTCGGTATCTCGGCGAAGCCGACCCAGCAGCGCGGGTTGCAGGCCGCCGTACACGCGGCCCTCCAGAACGATGGTCCGCCGGTCGTCTTCGATGACGTCGATGGGGTACCAGGCAGGCCGGAGAAGACGCAGCGATAGCGGAGCGTCGGCCCCGCGACCGAACGCGTAGCTGATCGAGATACCGGGCGTGACCGGCGCGGGCGACGCCATGGCCAGACGGTACCGGCCGCGCGTTGAGCGGTCAAGAGACCTTGATCAATTGGGCGGCGTAAAGACGAACGGCGTCTTGAAGCTCGTTGTTCCGGCGGGGATGGCGGGGAAGCGCCAGCCGCGGATCTGGGCGAGCACGCACTGGGTGACCGCGTCCGAGCCGAGCGTGTTCTCCACGACGGTCGCGTCGCTGACCGCACCGGTGGGCAACACGGTGATGCTGACCACCAGCTTGCCGCGCAGTCCCGGGTTCTTCTTGAGTTCGTTGTCGTAGCAGAACTGGATGCCGGGCGCGTAACGGCGCACGACCGCGAGCAGCGATTCGTTGCTCCGGTAGTCGTTGCGTCCCGCCGCCGTGCCGTCGGTCCCGTTGGATCCGGCGGACGGCAATCCGTCGCCGTCACCGTTCCCGGAGACCGCGATGTCGGAGATCGCCGCGATGCTGATGCCCTTGCCTTCGATCGCCGAACCGGTGACGTCGGCCGTCGACATCGTCGACATACCGCCCACCGACGCGATCTGCGTGCTGGAACGACCGCTGCGAACGCCGCGTCGCGAGCGCGCGTGCGTTGCCTCGTCGGTCGGATTCGTGGACGCCGGCAGCGATTTCGACACGCTCTCGAGGACTTTGTCGAGCGACCCGGTGACCTGGGCGAGGTTCTGCGTGACCTCGCGCTCCGCGATCTGGCGGCCCTGCGTGCCCTGGTTCTCCGCGACCTTCGGGGTCTCGGTGCGACGCCGCGGTTCGGCCTTCGCCGGTTCCTGCGGTTTGGGCTCGGCTTTGGGCGCCTCGGTCGCGACGCGCTCGGCGAGCTTCGCCGACGGTGCCGCGGGCTTCTCCAGAATGAGACGCGCCAGCCGGTCGGGGACGTTGTCCACCGTCATCAACTCGGGCGGAAGCACGGGAGCCAGCAGAATCACGATCAGAAACAGGACGCCGATGATCGACGCCACGGTGAAGCACCGCTTCAGGACCGGATCGATCGGGCCCCAGATCGGCTGCTGATACTGCGCGGGAATGCCGGCGTGGACGTTCGGCATCACGACGTCCCCAGTACGGCGAGAGACAGGTCTTCGTAGCCGGCCTCGCCGCACGTGTACATCACGCGCTGGAGGATCTTGAAGTCGATGTCGCGGTCGCCCTGAATCGACACGCGCCCGTGGAATTCTTCCTTGCTGCCGCGCGCGCGCGCGTTGTCGATCACACGGTCGCGGGCTTCGTCGAGTTTGTGCGCCAGGGGCTCGATGACGAGGTCGTTGGAGCCTTCCGCCTTGGAGATGCGCGCCACGACCTCGCCGTCCATCATGATCGAATCGTTGAAGATCGCGACCACCACCGAACGCCTGCGGCGTGGTGCTGCTGGTCGACTGGGGCAGGTTGACCCCGGGTGCCGGCGTCATGACCTCGCCATCCACGACGAAGCTCTTGAGGAGGAACAACAGGAGCGTCGTCAGAATGTCCATCATCGACGTCAACCGCAACGGCGAATGCACCGTGTGCGGGCGGATGCGTCTGCGTCGGTTTCTGCGCATGAATCGACCTCTATTCGGCGCCCATCAGGGCGACCGAGGGGGCTCCGTTGGCGCGCGCGATGTCCATCACGGCGACGATCTCGCCGTAGTGCGTACGCGGCTCGGAGATCACGATGATGTCCTGGTTGTCCGGGTGCTGCGACGAGATCGACGCCAGTGCGGCCGCCAGCTTGTCGTTGGCGTCCGCGTCGGCGCGCGCGACCACCTGCTTGGTGATGCCGTGGCCCTCGATCACGAAGTAGTCCTTCTTGATCGTCACCGCGAGCAGGAGGTTCTCCTTCTTGCTCGGGTTGACCTGGGCCTGATCGGACGGCGCCTTCATGTCGATCACGGTGACGTTCAAAAAGACCGCCGAGATCAGCAACATCGGGATCATGGCGACGAACAGGTTCATCAGCGGCATGAGCTCGAGGTCGCCCTCGATGATCTGTCGGTATCCGCGGCGCGTGCTGCTTCGCATGGCTCTCTCCGATTCCTCGCTATCAGGCCGCCGCGACTTTGCGCATCGCGTCGATCAGGCGAACACTGGCCTCGTCAATGTTCTCGACGATGCCTTCGACCTTGCTCACGAGGAAGCTGTGCATCAACAGCGTGGGGACGGCCACGATCAGGCCGAACGCCGTCGTGTTGAGCGCCTGCGAAATCCCCACGGCGAGAAACGCCGAGCGCTGCGCCGGGTCCGCCGCCCCGACCGCCGAGAACGCCGTCGTCAGACCGAAGATCGTGCCGAGCAGCCCCAGAAGCGTCGCCACGTTGGCGAGCATGTTGAGGTACGACAGGCGGCGCGACAGGGGCGGCAACACGATGGTCGCGGCACCGTCGGCGGCGTTCTGCAGTTTCTCCTCGTCCGACTCGTTGCGCGACACGATGGCGTGCGCCACGATGCCGACCGGGCTCTTGACCTTGCGGCACAGATCGGCCGCGCCCAGCAGGTCGCCCTTGCTGACGCGCTGTGTCACGTCGCGCAGGAACTTGCCGCTGTTGACCGACGCGGCCCGTCCGATGACCCAGAAGCGCTCGGCGATGAGCGCCACGATCACCACGGCCGTGCCGAGGATGATGTACATGAACGGTCCCCCGTTCTTGAAGAAGCTCGCGAATGCGGCTAGCGGATTCATCTCTCTTCCTCCTTGTGACTCTGCTGTGGAACGACGCGGACGCGCCCGGGCAACGTGAGCGACCTCGCCACGTCGACCGCACTCATGCGGTAGGTGGCGCCGAGGCCGTCCCGGAAGCGGCGCGTGTCCCGGGCGGTGATGAACAGAACCTGCGGAACGGCGATTTCGCCTTCGATGTTGATCTCTTCGAGCGTGCGCACGCCGGCCGGTTTCTTCGCCGCCGGGGCGGCGTGATGCGTGGAATCGGCGACGGCGGCGTGCGTCGTCTTCGACTTCGTCGCCGGGGCGTTCGCGGGCGTCGCCGCGACCGCGGGCCGGGCGATCATGCCGACGCCGGCAACGGCGACGATGGACGCAGCCGCGCGGACGAGTCCGCCCATCCGGGCGATTCCTCCCGCGCGACGCAGTCGTCGGATCACGCGCTGTACCATGCCGTGTGCCATCGTGAACTCCTGAAACACAAGAAAGGGATTACTGCTTCTTGTCCCGGGACAACCGCGTGACGTCGGTTCCGAGCACCGATTCGAGATCGTCGGGGTCGTCTTTGGACACCTGTTTGTAGCGGGCGTACCAGCCGCGGCCCGCGTCGTCGTCGAAGAAATAGAACGCCTCGACGATGGCCATGTTGTACAGGGCGCCCGGCAGATGGTCGTCCAGCTCGAGCGCCTTCTTGAACGATTCGCGCGCCTCGACGGGATGCCCCGCGTGCAGCAGTGCCACGCCGTAATTGTTGTGATTGACGGCACTCTTGCCGTCGGCCTCCACCGCGCGTCTGGCGGCGTCCATCGCCGACTTCGGGTCGTTGCCGCGAAGCGTCACGTACGCACGCGCCGCGTCGGTCTCGCGCGGATCGCCCGTGCACGACGCGATCGTGGTCGCGGCCTGATCGAGTTCGCCCATCGCATCCAGGTGCAGCGCCAGATCCGCGCGCAGCGCATCCGGGGCGTGGGGGTCGCGCGCGAGCACGTCGTTCAACAGGGCGACGCCGTCGGCATACAGGCCCGAGCGGTAATAGATCTTCGAGAGCAGCGACGCCGCCGGCGCGTACGCCGGATCGATCGCGAGTGCGGCCTTGAGCGACGCGACCGCCTGCGTCGTGGAATCCGACGCCTCGTACAGTTCGGCCTGGTGGAATCGCCAGTAGGGTTCGTTGGGTGCCGCCTGGATCTTCAACTGCACGGCGGTCATCGCATCGACAGCCTGGCCGGCGTTCTTCGGCATGTCGATGGCGTCGTCGTGTCCCATTCCCGGGACCCATCCCAGCCAGCTGCACCCGTTCGTGGCCGCCATCAGCGCGACCGCGGCCAGGCAGAGAATCGCCCGACGCCACGGGCCAGACGCGTGTGCGCCGGTCCCCGTGGACGGATGCCGCGATGCGATCGCGGGCGATGCAAAACCAAACACCCGGTTGTCCATAACGTGGCGTATCGTTTCTCGTTGTTCCTGACGGATTGCGAATGCTTGCCCGCCGTTCCAGTAACGCAAAGGCTGTTCCCGCTCCGCGGCGTCCGTCCGCCTATTTCTCCGACGGTTCGGCCGGCGGTGTCGCCGCGACCAGCGGGTAATCGACCTCCGGCTCGTACATGAACTTCTGCGCGAGGCGCGGCCACAACTGGTCGCGCGTGCGCGCCACCCAGCCGCCCGGGTCGTCGGGCGCGTCGCCCACCTGCCGCAGCATCTCCGACCACACGTCTTCGCCGCGGTCGTAGAAATCCCAGCTCTGTTTGTCCAGCACCTCGTCGTACGCGGCGAGGTCGTCGCCCGAGAGACCCGCGGGGCGCTCGCTCGCGATTAGCGCGTCGCCGAACTCGATCAGCACCTGGCCGATCCGGTACGTCGACGCGTGCGTGTATTCCGCGACCCCGTGTCCCGAGCACGTCGTGTAGAGCGCGAGTAACGCTTCCATTTTCTTCTTCTTCCTGTCGAGCGATTTGGGCAACGGCTGCGTGAGTTTCGTCGCCGTATAGTCCGGGTACGCCGCTTCCGCCTTCAGGTAATCGACCTCCGCCAGGATCGTGGGCGATGCCATCTCCGGGTGCTTCTCCGCGAGTGAGAGGTACGCGGCCAGTTCCGACGACGGCGCGGCCGCCGTCTTCGACTTCTTGCCCGTCGCGGGCGCCGGAAGCAGCGACGAGAGGCTCGACGATCCCGCGGTCACCTGTGCCAGTTCCTTCTTCGCGCGCGCGGAACGGATATCCATCGCCGTCTGCACATCGCCGGGGAAGCGCTCGAGGAAGCGCGTGCGCATCGCTTCGGCGCCGGCGTCGTCGTTGGATGCGGCCAGCAGGTCGGCCGCCTTCAAGAGCGCCGAGGGCGCGTCGGGATCGTCTTTGTAGAGACGCGAGAAACGTTCGTAGGCGGCCGCGGCGCTCTGCGCGTTGCCCGACTTCTCCCACACCGACGCGATCTGTACCGCGCTGTCGCGCGCGTACTCGCTCTTCGGATACGCCTTGAGCAACTGCTCCCAGGACGCCGCTGCGTCGGCGGCCTGGCCGCCCGCCGCGAATCCCAGCCCGGCGCGGTAGAGGGCCACGTCGCTGTGCTCGTACGCCGGCCAGTCCCGCGCCACGCGCGCGAACATCGGCGCCGCTTTCTCTTCGCCGTGCACGCTGTCCGCTTTGGCGACGCTCTCGGCGTTCTTGTAGTAGCAGAGCGGAATCGTCGTCTCGAGTTCGGCGACCAGCGAGTCGCGTTTGGCCGTCCGCGCGAGCGCGAGTGCCTTTTCGTAGGCGGCACCCGCGGGTTCGTATTCGCCGCGACGGTAACGCGCGTCGCCGGTCATGCGGACCGCGGTGATCGCGCGCTTGTCGTCGGGGTAGCGATCGCTCAACAGCGGCAGAATCATCGCCGCGTCGGCATAGCGGCCGTGCGCATAGGCGACGTTACCCGCGCGCCAGATGATGTCCGCACAGCGCGGGTCGTCGGGGAAGCGCGTGACGAAGTCGCGGCCGGCGTTCAAGAGACGCGTCGCCAGCGAATCGGCGCCGTTCGCCGACGCCGCCGCGCCCGCGGGGCGCGAACTCCGGTACCACGCGTCGGTGACCGCGACGCACTGCCATGTCGCCTCCGCGGCCAGCGGAATCGAATCGCTCTTCGCCGCCACGCGGTAATGGTCGATCGAGTGCGCGTACTCGTTCAAATGACTCGCCGTCTCGCCCGCGAAGAAATGGATGCGCGTCGCGTCGCTCGCGTGGGGCCAGTGCGCGAGATACGCCTCGTAGTTGGTGAACGCCGTCTGCCAGTCCGCCGGCTTGTCGTCGGCGCGCGCGAGCTGGTGGAAGTGCGCCGCCGCCTCGCGGTACGCGCTCTGCGAGAACGCCTGCGCCTCTTCCCGGAGTTTGGGGTCGGCGTTGGCTTCGTACCACGGGCTCCCCGGGAGGAAATGCGAGGCCTGCGCGAGCTTGGCGTCGCGCGCGACGTCGGGCTTGTTCCAGCGCCGGAGTGTCGCGACCATGCGGTCGGCGACCTCGAACGCGCTCGGGTCGGTCGGATACTTCGACAACCACAACTCGTCGCACGCCACCGCCTCGTCGTACATGCTCACACTGCGCATCAGGTGGCCGAGCGACAGGAGGATGCGCGATTCGTAGTCGCGGGGCCCGAGCGTGCCGAAGTACTCGCGAAACGCCGACGCCCCGCCGGCGCGCGCGAGCGAGTGCACGAAGTACTCCTCGGCTTCGTCGCGCAGATCCATCGATTTGGCGACCGCGGGGTTGGCCTCGTAGAGATCCATCAGGCGGCGGAACGCGTCGGCGGAATCGGTGAAGCGGTCCTGCGAAAACTCCGCCCAGCCGAGTTTGTAGAGCGCGATCGCGGTGAACGACGCGTCCTTGCCGGCGGCGGCCTGTTCGAAGTACTCGACGCAGCCGGCGAAGTCCTTCGCGTCGAAGCGGTCGCTCCCCAGACGCAGCCACGCTTCCTGCGCATCGGGCGATTCGGGATACTCGTGGACCAGGCGCGTCAGGATCTCGGGCGCGTCCGCCTGGCCGTCGTCGGAGAGAATCATGCCCAGGTTGAAGAGCACCGCGTCCGTGTGCGGGAAGTTTTTGTCCTCGGCCAGAATCGAGCGGTAGAGCGCGATGGCCGGCGCGTAGTCGACGAACGGCGCCAGCGAGCGGTTGTGAATCTCGTCCGCGGAGGGCGTGTTGCCGAGGAACGAGGCCATCTTCGCCTGGAAGTCGTCGCGTGCCTGCATCAGGCGCAGGTCGGCCAGACGGAAGCGCGTCTCGCCGCGCGCCGTGCTCTCCGGGTAGCGCGTGAGGAACGTGTCGAGGTAGGCGATCGCCTGCGTGCGCAGCGGTGCCGCCGCCGCCGAATCCGCCGCGCTGGCCGACCGGGTCGCGAGTTCGACCGCGACTTCATACGACGCGTCGGCGAGGTCGTAGTCGATGGCTTCGCGCTCGCGCCCGAGGCGTTCGCGTCCGCGCGCGGCGACGTCGTGCGCGATGTCGCGGCGCATGGTGTTCTCGGCGATCGCGAGCGAATCGCCGCGCGCCGACAGGCTGTCGCGGCGGGCGACGGCGGCCATCAGCACCGGGTCGGTGGCGAAGGCGGTGACCGTCGAGTCGATGTTCGCACCGATGCCGTGCGCGCGCGCGCAGTGCGATCTGGAAATCGCCCAGCATGCCGCGCACGTCGACCAGCAACCGCGGCTTCCAGTGCTCGTTGAACGAGCGGTTGATCACATCGGGGTAGTACGCCGCGAAGCGCTCGACGAAGGCCTGCGTTTCGTGCGCGAGCGAATCTTCTTCGGCCATCACCTCGGCCGTACTCGGCACGCCCGCGGGGAAGTGTTCGGGCCGCTCCTTCTGCGGCCCGTCGACGTAGAAGTGCCGGATCGCCTGCATGAACAGGATGTCCCGTTCGAGGCCGAGCGCGGTGTCGCGCGTGCGCGACGCGATCTGAACCAGCGCGCTGTCGCGCGCGGCTTCGAGCTGGCGCACCGATGCGTCGAGTCCGGCGAGAATCGCGTTCAGGCGCACGATGGCGGCGTCGAGATCGACCGCGCTGGAATCGGCGCGGCCGTGGCCGATCCCCAGATAGTCGATGCGGTGCGCGATCTCGTCCTGGCGCGCGGCGATCGCCCGCGTCTCGGCGGCGATGGCGTTGGCGACGGTGGCGCGATCGTCCTGGATCGTCCGCAAGGCGTCCCACTCCGCGGGTGTGGGCCCGAGGTGCGAGAGCACGCGCGTGCTATCCCAGTCGGCGGCGGCCGGCGTGTGATCCTCCGCCGGCCACAACCGCCGGGCGAGGTCGTTGCTCGGCAGAAGCGACGGCGTGGTCCGCAAATCGAACGACGCGCCGGTCAGCCCGTCGAGTTCGGTGAGCAGCGCTTCGGGCGCGAGGCGAATTTCGTCGCTCCATCGCTGCTGTTCGTCCCACACGTGCCACGCGTCCTGCAGGCGGTCGCCGGCGTCGAGGCGGGCGAGCGCGTCGTGTTCGTCGTTCCAGCTGTCGGCCGCCGATTCGAAATAACGAAGTGCCGCGAGCCAGTGTTTGTCGTCCATCGCCATGCCGCCGAGCGACAACTGCACGTCGCGGCGCGCGTCGAACTTGGGGTAGTCCTTGAGCAACTGGACCAGAATCGCGTACGCGGCTTCGGTGTCGCCCTTGTCGGCGGCGACGAGTGCCCGCATGTGGAGCGCGCGCGGTACGAGACGGCTGTTCGCGGGCACGCGCGCGAGCAGATCGCCGGCGTCGCCGCCGGCTTCGATCCGCGCCGCGGCGAGCTGGAGCAGGGCGGTCGCCACCAGATCGGCCTCGAGCGTGTTGCCCGGTGTGCGGCCGGCGACGGCCTCCCACGCGTCGGTCGCGTCTTCACCGGCGGCCGTCCGGCACAACGCTTCGAGATACTTGTGGATCGTCGCCAGGGTGGGTCCGGGTGGCGTCGATTCGAGCACGCGGCGCGCGTCGGCGGGACGTCCCGACTCCAGCAGCAGCGTCGCGCTGAGGACGTCGACGCCGGGGAAGTCGGCCGGCAACGGCGCACCGGCGCCCGCGTCGTTACCGAGTGTTCCCGAGCGCATGAGGCGGCAGTAGCGGATCCACTGGCGATACGGAGAATCGCCCGCGTCACCCGCGCGCAACGCGACGCGATCGAACGCCGCGCCGTCGCCGGCACCGAGATAGATCGCCGCCAACAGAAACGCCGCGCGATCCGCGCGATCGAACGGCGAGGCCGGGGAGATATCGATGGTCTCGAGGAGATCGGCGGCGCCGAACGGGTCCCCCTTGACCCAGCGGTCGACCGCGCGGCCCAGCGTGATGCCGTCCCACTCGGCGGGAGACAGGGTGAGCGAATCGGGGTGCGACACCCACGGCGCCGGCGGCTCGTTGGACTTCGAAGACGCCAACGCGAGCGGAGCGGCGACGGCCGCCAGCACAAAGCCGGTCAGGCAGGACAGTGAAATCCTGGTGGTGCGCCGCATGGACCTGCCGCTTTCCTAGCGATACCAGATGCTGGTCTGAAGCCCCGCCGCCTCGTGCTTGCGATCGAGTCGACTCAGGTCCAGCTCGAGAAAGGTGAGCTGATCGCGCGCCGTTTCCAGCGTCACGTTGACCGGCTGCGAACCGGCCCACTCGCCTCCATCGAAGCTCACCGTGAACATGTGTTCTCTGGGCTCGACGAATTCGTGATCAGATCTGCGCGATGCCGCCCTGCGCCAGTGAGGTCTGCTGCTCCGGGGTCAGGTCGACACGGGTGCTTTGGTTTTCTTCGGTCAGCACGATGGACGCGGGCACGTTCTTGCCCGCGAGGCCGCGCACCAGCACGACCAGCGCCGTCTCCTGGTGGCCGAGGAAGTCGGCCTCGATCGCATGCAGACGGTGGCGTTCGTCGGTGAGCAGGCTCTCCATGAGATTCAGCTCGCTGACCAGTTCGCCGAGGTCGGTGACGTTGGCGAGCAGTGCGCGCTGCGACATCAGGTCGCCTTCGGCGCGGACGGTGTCACGCGCGGCGGCGATTTCCGCCGACATCTCCTTGAGCCGCAGGTAACGCGGATCGAGCATGCCCGCCTCGCCGGCGTCGGTGCGTTTAACGAGCATTTTCAGCCGGTCGATCTGCGCGCGGATGAACACGCGGTTGTCCTTGAGGAACTGAAGATCGGGATGCTTCGGGTCTTTGGTATCCGCGCGCTTGACCTCGATGGTCTCGATGGTGCCGGTGGTGTCCGCGTCGGTGTCGCCCGCGCGCGCAACGCGCGGCGCCGGCGCGACGGCGGCTGCCAGAGCGAGAACGAGGAGCAGACGGGTGAAGGGTGCGTGCATCGGCGTCAACCCTTCCACGTCCGGACGACGTTGCCCTTGGCGGCGTCGACGACGACGAACAGCGACGGCGCGCCGTCGGACGTATAGACCATCGTCCACGTGGTCGCGTCGGGTTCTTTCTCGTGAAACGCGCCGCGGATCAGGAGCATCGTGGCGAGGTGCCCGTTGTTCTCCGTGCAGTACCTCTGCCCGGCCTTTTCTTCGGCCGCAGCGAGCGCGGCCTGGCTGTCGATCCAGGTGTCGGCGACCGGCGGGGCGTCGAAGTCGAATCCCAGGTCCGACGCCTCGGAGATCTTGCCGTTACGCACCTGGTAGGCGCGCGCCTTGCCCTTGCTGTCCGAGTAGAACAGGTAGCCCCAGCGCTCGGCGGTGCCGTCGGGGGCGACGTGTTCGTCGTTTTCGAGATACACCAGACGCGCGTCGGGCGACCACGTGGTCGCCGCGTCCCGCGCGAGGTCGAGTCCGGCGTGGGCGGTGAAGGGGACCGGGTCGCCGGCGCGCGCGGGTCCTGCGGGGGCGAGGCACGCGAGCACCGCCACCAGCGCGGTCGCCGCGAGGCGACGAAGAGTCTCGTGAATTCCGAAGCGCACGGTCGTCAGCTCCTTACATCAGGAACGACACGCCGACGCTGAACTCGAAGTTCGAGTTCGTGCGGCGCGAGTTGGACGTCCCCGAATCGAACCGATAGTCGCGGAATTCGAACTGCACCGCGGTGTCCTTCTTGATGAAGAAGTCGGTTCCGATTCCGTAGTTGAAACTCGTTTCGGTTTCTCCCCGCATGATCGTGCTGCCCGCGCCGGCGGTGATAAACGGCACCATCTGCCGGCCGGGAAGAAGCTTGGCGTTGACGTTCATTGCGTAGAAGAGCATGTGGAAATTCTCCTCTTCGAGCGAGAGATCGAAAAGCGACTCCACGATCTCCGCCGGCCGGACGACGTGCGTATAGCCGACGCTGCCTTCGACCTCGATGAACTCGAGCACGTAGTAGCCCAGCCGCCCCCCGAGCACGACCGAGTTGGACTTGCGGTCGAACGCGTAGCCGCCGCTGTACGCGGTCAAAGAAAAGCTGCCGATGCGCGAGAAGAGTCGCGGGTTGGGACGGAACTCCAGGTCCGACATGTCGTCGAACTGTTTGCACAGCGAGGAATGGATCCAGCCCGTGTTGGTATCCGAGAGGCGAATGTTGTACCACTCGTCGCGTTTGGCGATGACGACGAACTCCGACCCTTTGGAATAGACCCCGACGATCGCGAAGGTGTTGCCCGGCCCGCTGCGCACGACGTTGCTGCCGTCGCCGATCAGCTTGACCTTCTTCTCGGTCGTGTAATGCGGGGCGTTCTGATCCGGTTCGGTATTCTTGAGGCCGTCGCCGGCCATGCACATGCCGGCCGCCATCAGGACGGCGAAAAATGCCGTCGACCGGACGATTGCGCGTCGCTTCATGCCCGTCTCCTCCGCCGTTTCTCCGGGCCTACTTCAGGTCCACGCACCAGGAGACCTGCAGGCGCAGGCCCCAGCTGTAAAAGCGCTCGCGCGCCTCGACGATTTCGTCGCCGCGGCGGTGAGCCGTGTCCAGGGAGAAACTCGACCGTTCTGCTTGCAAGGCAAGGGCCATTTGTCTCGTCAGATCGCCCCGGATCTCGATTCCGAGCCCGAAATCCCACTCCGATAGGGGGTCATAGGTGACGGTGACCGGCTGGGTCGGCCCGCCGGGCTCGAAGGTCAGCTGATCGGGGTGGTAGCCGAGGTGCAATCTGCCACCATAGGCCGTTCCCCAGAGGCCGATTCCGCGGACCGAGAGTGCGCGAACCTGGCCGACGAACGCGAGACCGGTGAGGTTGACGTCGGGTGCGGTGGTCTCGCCGGGGATGCCGCTCTCCTGCGAGGTCTGTGCGAACGAGGCGCGCGCACCCAGACCGAACCGGCCACGAAAGACCGTCGCCTGCGCGCCCGATTGCAAGGTCGGGCTCGTGTCCCAGCGGTAGTCGCCGAGGTGCGGATCGAGCAGCAGCCCGCCGATGGTGGGACCGATCGCCATCGACCAGTGCGCGCGACCGGTGTCGGCGTCGCTCTGAGCGTGCGCGGCGGCGGCGATGAAAGGGATCACCATGGCGACCGCGGTTGCGAGCGGTCGCATTCGCGGCGCGATCACGGCGACACACTGAGCGCGTAGCCCGTGTGCAGCACCTCGTGTTGCGTCGAGACGAACGGCGTCACGACGACGCTGTCGCGTCCGCCCTGCAGGCGGAGTTTTTCGCCGGACCCCATGTAAAGGACGAGATAGAGGCCCTGCATCGTTCCGGGCGCGGGCGAGAGCATCGCCGCGGGGACCTGTGCCGTGAACGCCAGGTCGATGTCCTGCATCAGATGATCGAACCCGGTGACGGGGCGGATCGCACGCCCCGCGGTCACGGAGTTGGCCAGGATGCGGTCGACGTCTTCGGACGCTTCCAGCGTGTGTTGCGTGGGATCGAGCGCGAGTCCCGACGGCGCGATGGTGTCGCTGTACCGAACTTCGGCGACCAGGTATCCGGTCTGGATCTTCCGGTAGGTGATGCGGCCCTTGACCGAGACCTGCAGCGGCTGCGTCGCCGGCGAGGTCTGTCCCGGTTTAGGCGCCATCGACAGAAACTCGATCTTGGTCCATTTCTCGTCGATCTGCGGTTCCTCGAGGCAGCCCGCGAGGTTCGCGACGACGACGACCGCCATGACCACGAGCCACGTCCGCGTGCGCGTGGGGAATGCCCACGCGCACACGGCGGCCGGAATCCGGCAACGAAGATTACGCGGACGCGACATCGAAGGCTCCTACTTGATCAGCGCCATCTTGCCGGTGAGTTTTTCCTGGCCGACGACGAGCTGGTAGAGATAGATCCCCGAACTCGTCGGCACGCCGCGCGCGTCGCGGCCGTCCCAGCGTACATCGTGCTGGCCGGCGCCGATCGTGCCCGACGCCAGTTCCGTCACCAGACGGCCGGCCACGTCGTAAACGCGCAGGCTGTACGAACGGCCGGGACCCGCGGGCACCGAGAAGCGAATGGTCGTGCTCGGGTTGAACGGGTTGGGCGTGTTGCCGAGCAACGTCAGACGGGTGGGAAGCGCGGGGCCGCCCGAGCCGTTCAACGCGATCGGCAGTTCGATCGAACTCGACGTGCCGTCGTCGTACGTCGACGCGGCGCTGATCTTGACGCGATAGTCGCCAGTACTCCACGCGGCGACGTAGTCGCCGTCGGCGAAGCGCACCGACTGCGGGCCCGCGGCGAGCACGCCGGTCTCGTGACGCGCGACCACCTGGCCGGTGTGCGGGTCGACGAGTTCGGCGGTGACCGCGGCGTTGTCGGTGAGCGTCATGGTGATCGCCGGCGAACCGTCGGTCGACGCCGCGGCGTTCTTGATCTCGACGCCGAGGTTGAGCAGGCGAATGCCGCTCTGACCACTCCACTGCTCGACCAGCACGCCCGTCCCCTGTCCGGAGCGGGTCTCGGTGCCGGTGCGGTGGTCGGTCACGTTCGCAAACACGACGTGGAAGCTCTGCGGGTTCTTCTCGCCCGTGAGGCTCGCGACCGGCGAGAGCGTGGGCGTGAACTTCTGAATCTTTCCGGACTGCGGCGACGTCGCGTAGACGTTGCCCCAGTGGTCCGAATCCAGCGAGGTGATCAAACCGAGCGACTGCTTGACCGCGCCGCTCCACGCGAGCGATCCGCCCGCATCGTTGAGAACGACGATGCGACCGTTGTGCGCGTCGGCCACGAACACGTCGCCCGTGTTGACGCCCTGCCGGTGGCCGACGGTGATCGCCATCGGTCCGGCGAAGTGGCCGTCGCCGCTTCCCAGCGACCCGATCGAGCCGGTGAACTGCGCGGCCTTGTCGCCGAGCGTGTAGCGGCGCACCTCGTTCTGGCCGGTGTTGGCGACATAGAGAATATCGTCGCGTGAATCGAACGGCGTGCCGGCGTCGGAGAACGCGACGTCGTACGGCTTGCTCAGCCCGTCGATCGCGTAGAGCGGCAATAGCGAGACGTTGTCGTACTCGCTCGCCGTCTTGAACACGAGGACGCGGTTGTTATCCGTGTCGGCCACGTACACGCGGCCGGCGGCGTCGCTGGACATCCCGTGCGGCGACGACAGGTGGCCGAACGGCGTTCCTTCGCCGTCGACGGCGGCCAGCGCCCGGCCGGCCTCGCCGATCAGGAGCCGGTTCCACGACGGGTCCGACACCACCTGAAAGTAGTGCGACTCGAGGTAGGGGAAGCGGTCGTACACGTCGACGTTTCCGACCACGACGGACGCGTATGGCTCGCCGAACAGATCGCGGCCGAACTGCGCGTTCGTCACGGACTTCGTGAGCACGTCCACCTTCGGATCCGTGAGGAAAGGCGTCGAATTGAAGGTCGAGGCGCCGGCCGTGGCCGCACCCAGAACCAGGATGCTGATGATCAATGATGTCCGGTTCATACCCGGCTCCTTTGCTTGGGTCCCCTAGAACGCGATTTGCAGACCGGTTTCGATGATGCTTGCCGAGAAGTTATTACTGTTGAAATACCGTTCGTAATTCAGGATCACCTGCAGACCCGACATGAAGTGCGGGCCGCCGATGGCGCCGTACGGGCGCCACGTCACGTGGCCGCCGAACAGATGCGCCGAGAAGTCGCCGAGGCGATAGTCGTTGGTCTGGAACCCGTTGACGCCGCCCGGTTCGGTGTACTCGGCGCGGTAGAACGTGGCGGGTCCCTGCGTGTAGTACCGGTAGCGGTAACGCACGACGAGGTCGTCGGTGACGTACTGGTTCAGCTTGATGCCGATCGTGTTGGACGACACGCCCCAGTCGTCGGTGTAGTACCGGTAGTCGAGCTTCACGCTCGAGCGATTGGTGATGTACTGGCTCAGGTCGACGAACACCGCTTCGCGGTGCCGGTCGTTGGGCGCGTTTTCGGGCACGTTGGTTCCGTCGACATACACGTTGCGATACGGATCGTGCTGGAGGCCGTGGACCTGGTTGTACTCGGCGCCCGCGCGGACGACGGTCGTCGGCGTCGCGATCTCCGTGGCCACGAGTCCCAGGTGCAGCGTGCGCCGGTAGTCCGGAAGCGTGGACGTGTCGGCGTCGTTGAGCGGCGTGATGCTGTCCCAGCTGTAGCTGACGTCGGCGGCGACGTTCAGGTTGTCGTCCATGAAGTCGTGGTCGGCCGACCCCGACACCATCTGGGCGAAATAGTCGCTTTCCTTCGACACGTAGTACCCGGTGGTATAGTCGCCGTGCTTGAGCGAACCCTCCATCGAGTTACGCACCTTGACGTAGTCCGTGTACGGATCCGACGTCGTGCTGATGGGACGGCTCGCGGTCGTGATCGCGTCGACCGCCTCCTGGCTTCCCGGGGGCGCGTCGATGGCGGGGAACACGACGACGTCGTGCACCCACTGCAACGACAGCAGGAAGTCCCGGGGGAACATCATGCTCGTGTTGGTATACTGGCTGCGCACGTTGACACCCTTCACGTCCGTGTAATAGTTGAACGTGTACGACGCCGTCGGGTCCTGCACGCCACCCGCATGGATGGGGCGCGGGGTCAGCGACACCGCCGCGGTGATCGCGGTCGCGAGAGCGAGCGTATGGGTTACTTGCAGGCGCATCCGCCTCCGGCGCCGCCGGCGCCTCCGGTCGAGCCCTCGCGGGCTTCGAGCCATTTCAATTCGCGCAACTCGTCTTCCTGGACGGTCAGCATGATCGGGTCCGCCAGGTGTTCCTTCTCGTAGGGCTTGACGGTGGAACAACCCGCGGCCAGTCCGAGAAACACGACAAACGCAACTCTGCTCACAACGGTCTTCATCGGTCTCCTCCATCGTTCACCGGGGGCACGCCCGTCGACGGCGATCCCATTCCCGCTTCCAGCGGTGTCGGCGAGGGGATCGGGGCCATCAGCAGCTTGACCTTGCTCTGGATCGACGCCAGGCTCGCGTCCGAGCTGTTCTTCACGACGGCGACGACGTTGCCGCCGGCGTCGAGGACGTACGTGCACGGCAGCGACGGCAGGTCGAGCGCCTTCGCCAGACCCGCGGGCCCGTCGTGCAGGACGGTGAGCGAGAGCTTCTCGTCGTCGACGAAGCGCTGCGCGTAGCGCTGCTCCTTGTCGATCGAGATCGCGACCACCCGCGCACCGTGTCCGCTCCACTCGGTATTCCACGCGTCCAGCACCGGCAGTTCCTTGCGGCACGGCGCGCACCAGCTCGCCCAGAAGTTCACCACGACCACCTGGCCGCGGTAACTGGAGAGCGTGACGTTCGTGCCGTCGAGCGTGGTGAGCGGATAGTTTGCCAGCGTTTCCTTCGCGGCGCCGGTGTCGGCGGGCGCGCGCACCGCGCCGGCGGCCGAAGCCGCCAGCGCGATCGCCAACGCGAAGGTTCGTGTCTGTCGATTCGTCATTGCGTCGTCCTTCCCGGGCGTTTTGGTCCGACTAGCGGTACTGCGCGCCCAGAGACACCCATTCGTTGAACTTCCGTCGCTCGCCCGGCGTCAGTGCCGTCGCGTCCGGATGCGGACCCTGACCGGCGGCCTGGCCGATACCCAGGATGTAGTCGATCAAAAGCGACCGGCGCGGGAACGCGGGGTCGGTGACGTTGGGTTTGCCCATGTCCGCCTCGCCCGACAGGTTCACGTAGCCGCGCGGGAAGATCTGGTTCTCCATCGTTGTGTCGGGCACCGCGGTCAGATCGAGGTTGCCCGGCGCCGGAATCGTGTCGGTGACCGCGCCCAGCGAATCGTAGTTGTACGACTCGAAGTGACACGTCACGCACTTGGCGGCGACGATCGGTCCGATGTCGTCGCGGTACGTGATGTGCGTGTAGCCCGCCGGCGAAACGTTGAGATCCGTCGGCATCTGCGTGGCCGCGATCGGATTCGGATTGGTGTGCGCAAGCGCGGTCGACCGGTCCTCGTGACAGCCGACGCAGTTGGTGATCTCTTCGCCCGGCTGGACGTAGAGCCACGTGCGCTTGTTGACGAACGCGCGGTGCTGATTGTCCAGTGTGGCGAAGCTGACCGGCGTATTCGCCGGCACCCTGATGCGGAACGAGCCGTCGGAGTAGACCGGCGCGTATCCGAGGATGGCGCGCTTCTCGAACTCGTTGGCCGAGATGTCGTTGGGTTCGCCCTGCATCGTCGGGATCCCGACGATTACCATGATCGAGTCGACGTCGCCCGGCACCGGGATCTCCTGGCCGTCGCCGACCGTGGTGCGGTTGTAGACGTCTTCGGCGGTGATGATGCCGTAGTCGAACGCCTGATTGGCCACCGGCGCGATCACCGGCGGTTTCGGGTGCGGCGCGAGCAACTGGGCGTCGTACTCGTTCCAGTCGGGATCGTTATAGAGGAACGTCAGGTCCTGGATCGAAATGACCGCGGGATCCTGCGGCGTTCCGGCGCCGGTCTGGTGCAGCGTGAATGTATACAGACCGTAGTCGACGTCGGTCTCGTCGGCCGCGGGCAGCGTGTAGGACGCGACGTACTTGTTGCCACCGAGCGGGAACGGGTACTTGAACGCGCCGTACGCCCACGGCGGGCCGTCCATGTTGACCTGCGCGGTCAGGACGTCCCAGTTCATCTCGCGATTGGAAAGCGCCGGGTCCGCCGGTCCGTTTTCCAGTTTGAGCACGGTGATCGGACCGGCGTCTTCGTTGACCATCGTCGACTGAATCGCGATGATGCGGCCGTCCGGAGTCGGCTGCGCGTGGAAGAAGTTCCGGTCGTGCGGGCCGAACTCGTGGAAGAAGTGCGAGCCGTCCGGGTTCGCGAAGAACAGCGGGAAGCGGTTCATCGTCCCGAAGTGCTCCCAGCGCGTGTAGATGACGCGGCCGTCCGGCAGGAGCGTCGGATCGAAATCGTCGCTCATGTTGAAGCTGCACTGCATCATCGCCGAGCCGTCCTGGTTACAGACGTACAGGTTCTCGGCGGGCGAGTGGTTGTACTCGTCCATGTGACCCGACCGCGAGCTCGTGAACATGATGCGACCGTCCGGCAGGTACAGCGGATCGAAGTCGTGTCCGCCGCCACTCGTCACCTGGCGCAGTCCCGTTCCGTCGGCGTTGATTTCGTAGATGTTCCGCCACTGCCCGCCCTGGGGCCGCATGGAGAACAGGATCTTCTTGCCGTCGAACGACACCGCGGGGTCGCTCACGCTGGCCCCGGTGAAGTTGGTGATCGGCGTCACCTTGCCGTTGGGCGAGATGGGCGACAGCTTGTAGAGGTTGCCCTCCGCCCAGCTGCGATTGAGCGACTCCTCGCCCTTCGTTTTCACGAAGACGAGGGCCTCGGTGGACTCCTGCTGGACGATCACGTCGCCGGGCGCGCTGTCGCGGCACCCGGGGACGAACGTCAGCAGAAGCGCCACGACACCCATGCCGTAGAGATTCTTCATGATCGTTGCCTGTCGCATGTTGCTCTCCTTCGCGTACCCGACCGTGGAGCCGCACGAACGATTCCCCGGCCGAGACGTCGGGCTACCTTCCCAGACTCCTGTAGAAAGCGAAGCCGATGGTGTACTCGCGGTAGTCGTAGGCAACGGTGCCTGCGGTCCCGAGCTCCTGACCCAATACGGTGGCTCCGCGCAGCTCGCCTCGGACGGCGACGTCGTCGCGGATGTAGAACTCCAGGCCACCGCCATATGTCAGCGTGTTTTTCGTGGTCGGGTCGGCGTTGATCGCCTGACCCGGATAGACCGTCATCATGCCGTAGCCGAACGTCGCGTACGGTTGCACGCGCCACGGCAGGGGATATCTCAACTGCACATTGAACGTGTGCAGGAGCGCGTGCAGCGACGAGGCCGGGTTGTGTCCGAACGACACTTCGTAGCCGAGCCAGGTGTTGGGGCTGTACCCGAGGCGGAACGCAAACAGGTTGTGCGAACCGAGCTCGCCGACCGCCGGGCTGAACGACACGCGATGCTTGAACCGTTCGGGGTCGTTGCTCACGTGGTAGCCGGCGTCTTCGAGTTCCGGCTGCAGATAGACCAGCCCGTTGCCGCTCTCGTGGACCGGCGTCGCCGGTTCGGCGAGCGGAATCAACTCCAGGCCCGGCGTCGAGGTCGACGTCGAGTCGCTGTCGGTCGCCGCGGCGATTTCCGGCAACACGAAGAGCGCCAGCGCGCCCAGTACGAGTATCGTGAGCGATCGCGCGGTCATTTGTATTTACCCGCCTGGATCCACGCGAGGATCGCCTGATAGTCGGGGTCGTCGGTCGACGCGAAGCTCACCGTCGGCGAATCGCCCGCGTGCGCAAGACCGCCGGCGTTGGTCGCGAGCGGTTTCTCGAGCAGCGTGCTCGCCGCCGGGTCCGAGCCGTTGACCTGTAGACTCGCCTGCGTGAAGTCGAGATTCATGTCCTTGTTCGTGTTCGGTGACAGTTCGAACGTTCCGCGAATGCCACCGCCGTGGCACGAGGCGTTGTCGCAGCCGTGGGCGGTGAGAATCGGATCGACCACCGTCGAGAACGTCGCGTAATCGAGAACGAACTCGTGCCCGCCCGACGGCGGCGTGGGCGCCGTCGTCGATGGCTGCTGGCAACCGGCCAGCACCGCGACGCAACACGGCAGCAGCACCGCTCGCGCGGCGCATGTGACGTTTCTCATGACGGGTCGTGCGTTCATCATCGTTCCCGGAATTTCCGATTGCGGACGGGAGTGCCGTCATCGATCGGGGGCGCACACGAGGAAACGGGCGGGCATGCGCGCAGCCGTGCGTTTTGCCCGGATGCCGCAGGTCCGTGACACCGTCGACGCCCCGCAGCGGGGGCCGACGTGTCCCCGTTCTCCGCATATCGACGCGGATTCTCGTAAACGGGGGTGCGACCGGGGTCCGTCGTGCAAGGTCTACGCCAGAACGCTGAGCGGAGGCGACGGCGCGGTCGTGGACGGGGAATGACGGTGCGGGGAGGCGGGTGCGGTACCCGGTCCGGGCAGACAAAACGGTGTTCGGGAAAGAACCGGGCGGTGGAACGTCAGACGCGAAACTAAAAGTAACGGATAGTTTCCACGGCGTGGAGAGACGGGTCGACGTCGACCTTGCCGCGAAGGGCCTCTTCGATCCAGATGATCGGCGGGCCGCCGGGTTGCGGTTCGACCAGCACGACGTTGAGTTCCGGGTGTGCGTGCGCGACTTCGCGGGCTTTTTCGGGACCGAGCACGAAGAGTGCAGTGGCCCAGGCGTCGCACAGCATGCCCTGCGCTGAGACGACGGTGACCGAGGCCAGCCCGTGAGCCGACCACCCGGTGCGTGGATCGAGGATGTGGCCGAAGCGCTTGCCGTTGGCGTCGACGAACTGCTCGTAGTCGCCCGAGGTCGCGATCGCCTCATTATAGAGGTGAATGCGGGCGATATATGGATTCTTCCCGGCCGGGTCGCGCACGCCGACGGTCCAGCCCGTGTGTCCGGCCGCGTTGCCCAGCGCGACCATGTTCCCGGACAGGTCGATCAGCGCGTCCGTGGTGCCCGCGTGGCGCAAGAGGCCGGCGACCTGGTCGATGCCGTAGCCCTTCGCGATACCGCCGAGATCGATGCGCACGTCGTCGCGCGCAAAGCGAATCGTCCCCGTGTCCGGCGAGAAGTGGATCTTGTCCGGACCCACGCGCGCGAGCGCGGCGGTAATCGCACTCGCTTCCGGCACGTGCGGCTTGCCGCCGAGGAAGCCCCACAGGCGCACCAGCGGTTCCACCGTGATATCGAACGCGCCGCCGCTGTCGTGCGTAACCTGCTGCGCGCACGTAAGGACGCGCCCGATCTCCGGATGCACGACGACGGTCTCGTGACCGGCGTCGCGGTTGATGCGCGCGACGTCGCTCACGTCGGTCCAGTTGCTCATCAGCGAATCGACATGATGCAGGACGAGAAGACTCTGGTAGGCGAGGTCGGCGACGGCGGCCGAATCCGCGGTGACGATGGTGAGCGTCGCCCACGTGCCCATCGTCTGGGTGCGGAACGCGACGGGACGCGGCGCGCCGGCGGATTTCGCGGCCGGCACGCCGCCGGCGAATGCGACGAGCGAGATGAGTATCGCGATTGCGGTGACACGAATCGTCATGGACCCGGAGTCTAGCGGTGGGTCGATGGGGCGGTCAACGACGAGATGACGGGCGCGAGGGCAGGCGCCGCCAGTGGCGTGCGGGCGCCCGAATCGACGCTGGCTGCCAAGCATTTTGACACCGGCGGCTCCGGCGGCGTATAGTCGCGTCCGAAGATAGTGACGTGGGCCTTCGGGAGCGGCCCACGCGGGTTTGCGATTCGTGCCGGTCTCCTGCGATGCACGCGGCCGCCGTTGCCAACGCCGTGCTGAATCGACGACGTCCACGACGACTGTGTTCAAACGGAGGAATTCCATGAGGAAGATTTCGATTCTGGCTCCGGCACTCGCGCTCGCGATTGCCTGCGGGACCCCCACGAGTTTCATCAGCACGTGGAAGGCGCCCGATGCGCAGCCGCTGCAGTTCCACAAGATCCTGGCGGTCGCGTTCGTCAACAACGAAGGCCAGCGCCGCTCGGCGGAGGACCGGCTGGTTGCCAACATCACCAAGGTCGAGGCGATTCCGGCGTACAAGATCCTGTCCACGGCCGACATGAAGGACGAGGACGCGGCCAAGGCCAAGGTCGAAGCCCTCGGCATCGACGGCGTGGTGACGCTTCGCTTCCTGGGCTCCAAGGAAAAGCTGGAGTACGTGCCGGGGACGACGACGTACGGTCCGACCTACTACCAGCCGTTCTGGGGATATTATGGATACGCGACCCCGATGATGTATGACCCGGGGTACTACACGACCACCAACCTGGTCCGCGTCGAGACCAACATCTATTCGCTGGCCGACGAGAAACTCCTGTGGTCCGGTCACAGCGAGACGTCGGACCCGACGAGCCTCGACGACCTCATCGACAGCATCGCGCGCGCGACGGCCAACGAGCTGCGCAACGAAGGAATGATCAAGTAGGAAGCGCGGCCTCCGCCGCGAGTCGACACGAAAAAGCCCCCGCGTCATCCGGCGCCGGGGGCTTTTCTGTCTGGCGCAGGCGCGGCGCGGGCTACTTGAGCAGCACCATCTTACGCGTTTCGGAAAAGCGTCCCGCCTCGAGGCGATAGAAGTACACGCCGGACGCCACCGGCCGGCCGCGATCGTCGACGCCGCGCCAGCGCACCGCGTGCGATCCGCCGCCGCGCGCCTCGTTGACGAGGACCGCCACCCGGTGCCCGCCGACGTCGTAGATCGTCACCCGCACGGGCATCGTCGCGCCCAGATCGAATCGGATCGTCGTCTCCGGGTTGAAGGGGTTGGGAACGTTGGGGAAGAGCGCGGTCGTCAGCGCGAGGGGCCGCCCGTCGACCGCCGTCGCGGGGGACACGAACACTTCGTCGGAATACCCGCCGGCGTATCCGGTCGCGTCGACCGCGTTCACGCGATAGTACAGCGTGTCCGAGAGGCTGACGTCGACGAACGAATCGGGTGCGGCGACGAAGGCGAGGAAGTTCGACGCGCCGGGTGTGAAGCCGGAGACGCTGTCGCAATAGACCGCGTATCCGGAAAGATCGCCTTCCGGGTTTCGGTTCCACCGGAGCGTTGCGGTCATCGACGCCGGCGAATTGCCGCCGACGGCCGGCAACTCGGCGACGAGATTCTTCACGTACACCGGCTGGTCCATCGCGAACGCGTGGGCGCCGTAGCGGCCCATGTCGCCGCGGGAGCCGTCGGGATCGTCGTACGAGGCGCCGGGGCGTCCCGCGTCGATCGCGGGAGAGTGAAGGCCGAGGTGGTAGTCGCCCGACGCGGTATCGGCGAAGGCCGCGTCGGCCGAGATCGACCCCGATCCCGGGACGCACCCCACGTAATCGTTCCCACTCGAGTTCCAGACGTCGTTGTAGTCGAACAACGTCGGTGCCGTTCCGGAACAAAAGATCCCGTCGCCGGTGGAATTGCCGACGAGGTTGTCGAACACCGGGACCGGTGAACTCGCAACCGCGAGGGCGCCCGTGCCCGACGTCACGGAATTGCGGTCGAAGGTGTTGCCGGCGACCGAGCCCGAGGACGCACTGCTCATCGCGAGACCGCCGACATAACTCGAGGCCGAGTTGCCGACGAAAATATTGTGTTCGACCGCGGCGGTGCCGCCGTTGACGAAGACGCCGCCCGCGATCGTCCCCGAGTTCCAGTCGAAGCGGTTTTCGTGCAGCGTCACGTCGGACGACGATGTGGACAGCAATCCGCCGCCCAAAAATCCGGTGTTGCGCGTGAACGTCACGCCGTGGACCGACCCCGACGAGGCCACGAACGCGATCCCGCCGCCGCCGCTGCCGGCCGCGTTGTAGGCGGCCGCGCCGCCGTCGATCGCGATGCCGGTGGAGTTCTCGGCGAGAATGCCGCCGCCGTTCTGTCCGCCGGTATTGCGGGTCAGCGTGTTGGCGTCGAGGGAAACGCCGGTGCACGCATGCAGGTAGACCGCGGACCCCTCCGCCTGAACGGCGCCGCTGGTCGCGACATGGTTGGCGTCGAACACGGAGTGGTCGATCGACCCCGAACACCCGTCGAGGTAGACCGCGCCCCCGCGCGTCGCGGCGTTGTCGTGGATCCAGCAATTGGAGATCGTGACCGTCGATTGATAGGCGAAGATCGCGCCGCCGTATCCCGCGCCTCCGGGTCCCGTCGTGCTGGTGCGGATCTCGCAGTTCGAGATTGATGCGGTGGACGTGAGAATGCGGACCGCGCCGGCGAAGCGCGCGGAGTATGGATAGGCGTCCGCTTTGCCGTCGCCGTTCTCGATGATGAACCCGTCGAGTCCGCCGCCGGTGGTGCCCGGGTAGAAGTCCACGATCCCGGTGAGATCGATGACCGTCTTGCCGGACACGAGGTCGCGCGTGGTGAACGACGCGTCCCACGCTCCCTGCAGCACGACGCCGCGGTCGATGGCAACGGCGATGTTCGACAGCGTCGTCGTCGGCATCAGAATGGTGTCGCCCTCGGCGGCGGCGGCGATGACCGCGGGGAGCGACGTTCCCGCCATCGCGGGAGTCGTGAACGGAAACTGGTTGCCGCCGGTGGGCGAGAAATAGTGGTGCAGCGTCGGCTGAATCAGGAATGCGTCGGGCAGCGTCGCGGTCTGGCCGTCGCGGTTGCGGACGACGACGTCGACCGGGCCGGTCGCCGCCGCGTTGAATATCGATATCCACACCGTGAGCGACGTCGGGCTGACCAGTTGCGTCTCGTGCACGAAGACGTCCGGCCCGAGGTCGGCCTCTACGCCCGCGACGAAATTGGAACCGGTGATGTCGAAGTGTACCTGGTCACCCACGAGCCCGTTGCCCGGTGACACCGAGACGATCGTCGGTGCCGGCAACGGCGCCGGCGGCGCGGGACCGCACGGCGTGTTCACGTCCCAGCCGATCATCCCCCTGGTGTACTGGCACACGGAGGGTTCGTTGTTGCGCATGATGCACGGGCGCGAGAGGGGATTGCACGCCTCGCAGTTCGCGTTGGGCGTGCCCTGGTAGTCGCACGACGACGAGCAACTCGAGCACCCGCCGGTGTACTCGTCGCACGCGCCGAAGATGTGACCCGACTCGTGCGACACCACCACGTCGTGCGTCCACCCGGTGGTGCGAAAGAGACTCCAGAAGTACGGTCCGTAGACCCAGGCGAAGGCGTAGCCGCCGTCGGAGAAGGAACTGGGCGCGCCGATCGGGTTGTAGCAGATGAACGCGGAGTACGAGCGGTCGGTCTGGTAGGTGGCGCGCTGCCAGGTGTTGAACGCTTCCACGCGGCTGAAGTGGTTGCCGCTGGTGTAACCGAAGTTGGCCATGACGTTGGCCGACCACACCGACACGTAGCCCGAGGTGTGGATCGACGGTTCGACCCACTGCTGACAGCGGGGGTCGAACGCCGAGTAATAATTGACGAGGAAGGTCACCGCGCAATCGCGGTATCCCGTCGCCTGCTGCACCCACCACAGGAGGCCGACGACGGCGGCGTCCATGTACTTCTGCATGTCCTCGGGCGTCCATGTGTACGAATCGGGATCGGCGCCGCTGCCGTCGCTCTCCACGAGGAAGAAACTTACCGCGACCGTGCCGGTCATCGCGTCGCTGTTTCCGATCGACGGCGAATTGCCCGGCGCGAGGCCGCGTTCGGACAGCGTGCGTTCGTCGAGCCCGGCGCGCGCGAGATTTTGGAGCACGGCGGCACGGTCGATGTCCGGACGCGTGATGCCGTCGCCCGCGCGCGGCATCGTCCCGGCCGCGGGCGCATCGCCGGCTCCGGCGGCTTCTTCGCGAACCCGCCGGTCGTAGTCGCCGCTCACGACGCTGTTGAACGTTCGAACGGCCGTGAGCGCCGATTCGTCGCGCGCGTCGAGTTGGGCGGTGGGCAGCTCGGTCCAGCGCACGTCGCGGATTCCCATGCGGCCCACGAGCCGCGGCGCGGTCGATGGATCGACCCATCCGATCAGGATCGACGGCGGCACCATCACGCCGACGCGACCCCCGTTCTGCTGCACGAACTCGCGCGCGGCGTGGAGACCGGCGATATCCGGCGTGTCGACGACGATGAGCGTCAGCCCGTCGCGGACGGACTCGGCGGAGGCGATCGGGGCGACGATCAACAACGAGAGCGTGGCCAGGATGAGGGAGGCTCGGCGCATCGGGGGCTCCTCATTCTAAGGAAGAAAACGGGTGATGGGAGCGCGCGAGAAGAAAGCGCGCCCGGGAATTCTACCACAGGTCCGGGCCGCGCGGCACACGCGATGTCAGCGGGGGACGCGCTCGGAACGCCAGCGCGCGTAGGTCTCCTTCGACGGATTGAAGTAGCCGTAGCGCAGGTGGGGGAAGCGTTCGCTCAATCGGCGCATGAATTCGCCGATGCCGAATCCCTCGCGCACGGTCCCCGCGGGCAATCGGTCGCGATACAGCTCGGGATCGATGTTGAGGTTGCGCATCTGGATCAGGTCGAGGTCGGCCGCGTCGACGAACGACGAAATGGCGTCGAGTTCGTCGTCGGTGTCGGTGACGCCGGGGAACACGAGATAATTGATCGATCGAAAGCGCCCGTGCCGCTTCATCACCTGCAGCGTTTCGCGGACGTCGTCGAACGTGTATTTCTTCGGACGATAGTAGGCGGTGTAGACATCGTCGCGTGCGCTGTTCATCGACACGCGGATCGCGTCCAGCCCGGCGTCGCACATCGCTTCGACCACGGGCGGCAGGCTGCCGTTGGTATTCACGTTGATGGTGCCGTTCGCGGTGCGCTCGCGGATCCGCCCGACGGCTTTCGGCAAGAGCTCGCGTCCCAGCAAGGGCTCGCCCTCGCATCCCTGACCGAAACTGACGACGGCGTCGGGCACGCGTTCGATGTGGCCCACGGCCAGGTCCGCGATTTCTTCGGGTGTGGGCGAACGGCGGATGCGGTCGTGGCTGGCGCGGAACTCGCCGTCGGGTTGGAGCGAGATGCACCCGATGCACTTCGAGTTGCACGCGACGCTGGTCGGAATCGGCGCCTCGTGGCGGCCGATGAAGTAGTTCTGCGCCGCACGGCAGCCGTAGTCGAGCGCGCAGTGCTTGAGTTGCTGGACGACGAGGTTGTCGGGCGTTTCGTCGAGCCGCTGCGCGACCTGTTTCGACATGCGTTTGAGGTCGAAGCGCCACGGGTCCTGGCGGACGTCGTCGTCCACGCGCACGCCGGTCGCCCAGAACTGTCCGTCGGCGAAGCCGACCGCCGAGTACGCGAAGAGCGGCAACGCCGGTGCGTCCGCCAGCGTGCGATACGCGGGGTGGAGGAACATCGTCCACGCGGGCGCGAGGAATGCGGCCACCGCGCAGACGTCGCCCTCGAACCCGGCCCATTCCGCCGGCGCGCCGCTGGCGGGCTCGATTCCGATGGGTCGGCGTCCGGGCAGGAGAAACAGATCGCTGCCGCGGGGCAATGGAATCAGTTCGTCGTCGCGAACCCGGCGCGGGTCGCCGCCGCCGCTGCCCGCGAGCAGGAGGTGCGGGTGGTCCAGGATCGACCCGTCGGCCTCTGCGAACACCAGGCGCACCGGTTCGGATGGTCTCGGTCGCGTCGTCATGCGGAAGACTCTATCATATCCGCGCGACGTGCCCGTGGCACTTCCCACGTTCCGACTCAGGTGCTATTCTCCGGCGATGCCGGATCTCCGCTATCCCATCGGGCCGTTCGCGCCGCCGCGTCCGATCTCGTTCGAGCACATCCAGGGCGCGATCGGCGTCATCGAGGCGTGCCCCGCGGCATTGCGCAACGCGGTCCGCGGGCTCGACGCGACGCAACTCGACACCCCGTATCGCGAGGGCGGATGGACCGTGCGCCAGGTCGTCCATCACCTGCCCGACAGCCACATGAACGCATACATTCGCACGAAGCTCGCGTTGACCGAGGAGCACCCCGCGGTCAAACCGTACAATGAAGCGATGTGGGCGGAACTCGCCGACGCGCGCACGGCGCCGATCGATCTGTCGCTTACGCTGCTCGATTCGTTGCACGGTCGCTGGGTTTGCCTGCTGCGATCCCTGGAAGACGCCCATTTCCGGCGTCCGCTTTTCCACCCCGAGCACGGTGACATCACCATCGCGCTCCTCACGATGCTCTACGAATGGCATTGTCTTCACCACGTCGCGCACATCACATCGTTACGCGCGCGCAACGGCTGGTAGCCGTTCCAGAATGACGATGATCGGCCGCACCGTCGGACCGTACCGCGTCACCGCCGCCATCGGCGCGGGTGGCATGGGCGAGGTGTATCGCGCCACCGATTCGCGCCTGTCGCGCGACGTCGCGATCAAGGTGTTGCCCGCGGCGTTCGCATCGGATGCCGAACGCATGGCGCGCTTCGACCGGGAGGCGCGCGTACTGGCCTCGCTGTCGCACGCGAACATCGCGTCGATTTTCGGGCTCGAAGACGTCGACGGCACGCGCGCGATCGTCATGGAGATGGTCGAGGGCGAAACCCTCGCCGAACGGATCGCTCGCGGCGCGCTGCCCGTCGACGACGCCCTTGCGATCGCGCGGCAGGTGGCCGACGCGCTCGAGTACGCGCACGAGCGGGGCGTCGTTCATCGCGACCTCAAGCCCGCCAACATCAAGATCACGGGCGACGGCACCGTCAAGGTGCTGGACTTCGGTCTGGCGAAAGCGCTCGAGGACGATCCGTCGTCGTCGTCGCCCGACCTCACCAAGTCGCCCACGCTGACCAGCGCGGGCACGAAAGCCGGCGTGATCCTGGGCACCGCCGCGTACATGTCGCCCGAACAGGCCAAGGGAAAGACCGTCGATCGCCGCGCGGATATCTTCTCGTTCGGTGCGGTCCTCTACGAAATGCTGACGGGCGCACAGGCCTTCACCGGCGAGACGGCGTCGGAGACGCTGGCGTCAGTTCTGAAAGACGAACCCGACTGGAGTGCGTTGCCGGCGGCCGTGCCGCCGGCGGTGCGCGATCTCCTGCAGCGCTGTCTCCTGAAGGATCCGAAGCAGCGCCTGCGCGACATCGGCGAGGCGCGCATTGCGATCGAGCGCGTCGTTCGCGGCGAGGGCGGATTGTCGGGGATGTTCACGGCGGCCCTGGAGACCTCGCCCGCCGCGTCGGGCGCGCGCGCGTCGATCGGACGGCTGATTGCGGTCGCGTTGCCGCTGGCACTCGTCGCCGGACTCGCGGGATGGATGCTCCACCCGTCGCCGCGCGAGCCGTTGTTCCAGGCGGACCTCGCCCTGCCGCGCGGGCTGCAACTCGATCTGGACAACGCATCGCTCGCGCTCTCGCCGGACGGCCGCACACTGGTGATGGCCGCCATCGCCCCCGGTCAGGACCAGATGCTGTGGATCCGGCCCCTCGACGGCGGCGCCACGACCGCACTCGCCGGCACCGAGGGCGCGACGTATCCATTCTGGTCGCCGGACGGCGCCTCCATCGGGTTCTTCGCCAATCGCAAGCTCAAGCGCGTTCCCGCGGCCGGCGGCGTTGTGCAGTCGATCTGCGACGCGACCGAACCGCGGGGTGGCACCTGGGGTCCCGACGGCACCATCGTGTTCGCGCCGGGAGCACTGGACGGATTGCAGCGCGTCCCCGCCTCCGGCGGCTCGCCGACGTCGATCACGACACTCGAGCACAAGGGGATATCGCATCGCCTGCCGCATTTCCTGCCCGACGGCGAACGTGTTCTCTATGCGCGCGGTTCCGTCGAAGGCGATACGGTTTCCGTGTTGTGTTTGAATCTCCGCACGAAGAAACAGACGGTCGTGTTCCAGGGACAGAGCGAGGCGCGATATCTCGATCCCGGATTCCTTGCGTTCGTCAAGGATCGCAATCTGATTGTCCAGCGCGTCGATGCCGACAACCTGTCGCCACAGGGCGATCCGATCCCGCTGGCGGAGGGATTGCAGTTCAACCCGTATCGGTTCACCGGAAATTTTGCGTTTGCCGATCGCGGGCCGCTGGTCTATCTGACCGGAGAAACGCTGGCGAACGCGCAACTGACGTGGTTCGACCTCGACGGCCACGAACTCGGCCCCGTCGGAAGCCCCGGTGCGATCCAGGGCTTTCCGGTGATCTCGCCCGACGGCCGCAAGATCGCCGTCTGCGTTCGCGGCGATCGCTTCGATCTGTGGATGATCGACATCGCCACGGGCACCGAGTCGCGCTTTACGCTGGGGCCGGAGCAGGCGGCGTTTCCCACGTGGTCACCGGACAGTCGCGAACTGGCCTACGGCGACGGGAGTGGCAGCGTGTGGGTGCAGCCGGTGGAAAGCTCGGCGCCCAAGCGCCAGATCCTCGACATGAAGGAGGTATCGCTTTGGATTGCGGCGTGGTCGCCCGACGGGGCGTCCATCCTGGCGAATGTCCAGAACACGCAGACGAGTACCGACGTGTGGGCGCTTCCGGCCGACGGGAAGGGGAAGCCGCGCGAACTCCTGACGTCGCCCGCCAGCGAACTGGCAATGGGATTCTCGCCCGACGGCCGGTGGATGCTCTACGTTTCCAGCGAATCGGGTCGCGAAGAACTCTACGCGGCGTCGTACCCCAACCCGACCGCCCATTTCCAGATTTCCACCCAGGGGGTACGTGCGGGACGATGGATGCCCGACGGCCGCCGGATCGTGGTCGTGAGTCCCGATGGCCGGGCCACACTGGTGGATGTCGACGCGAGCGGCGGGCGCATCGCGCTCGGCGCGGCGCGGCCGGTCTTCTCCGGGAAACCCGTTCCGGGCGAGGCCGACATCACCCCCGACGAAAAACGACTTCTCGTCGCCGTTCCCGAAGGCGGGGGCAACACGACGTTGCGCCTGGTCACGGACTGGCGCGAACTGGCGGCCCGGCACGCGGCCGGGAGTCGCTAGCGCGATACCCGCGCGAGTGCAGCCCCCGCGACGAAGCCGCTCGACCACGCCCACTGGAAATTGTAGCCCCCGATGCGACCGTCGACGTCGCAGATCTCTCCCACCAGATAGAGTCCCGGGCACGCGCGCGACGCCATCGTGTCGAGATGAATCTCCGAGAGCGGCACGCCGCCGGCGGTCACTTCGGCGAAGCCGTACCCGCGCGACCCGGTGACGGGAATGCGCAACGTGCACACCGCCGCCATCAGCGCGCGACGCGCGTCCTTGCGCAACTGGGCCGTGCGCGTGGCGGGATCGACGCCGGCGTGATCGCAGAGCGCTCGCGCGAGCCGTTCCGGCAGCCGCTCCCGCAGCACACCCCCGATCGTGCGCGATTCGGGTGGTCGCAACGCACGGTCGAGATCGGCCGTGGTCATCGCGGGCAGGAAGTTCACGACGATCGCGGCGTTCGGGTCGTCGATGACGGCGTGCAGGTAATAGCGGCTGATGTCGAGCACGCTCGGCCCCGATAGTCCGAAGTGCGTGAGCAGCGTCGAATCGCGAAACGACGCCAGTCGCTTTCCCGTTCCCGAGCGCAGTTCGACGGCCGCGTCCACGGTAACGCCGGCGAGCGCGCACAGGAAATGATCGCGCGGCAGCGTGAGCGGAACCAGGCCCGGCGTCACCACCGGCGTGATGGTGTGACCGAGCCGGCGAACGAGTTCGAATCCAAATCCGTCGGAGCCGGACTTCGGGATGCTCTTGCCGCCGGTCGCGACGACGACATGCGTCGCGCGCACCCGACCCCAGTCGCCCGCGACCACAAACCCGTCCGTCGCGCGCTCGATCGATTGCACCCGCCGCGGGAACGCGATGTCGACGCCACGCGCTCGCGCCTCGCCGAGCAGCGCGTTCAGTACGGTGCGCGCGTCGTCGGTGGTGGGGAAGAGCTTGCCCGTGTCTTCGCGTTTGAGTTCGACGCCGATCTCGCGAAAGAACGCCACGGTGGCGCCGACGTCGAGCCGGCGCAGGACCTTGCGAATCGCGGGGGACGACGACCCGGCGAAGGCGGTTTCGTCGACGACGTCGTGGGTGACGTTGCATCGACCGCCGCCGGCGATCAGGATCTTCGCGCCCGGTTTGCGCGCGCCGTCGAGGACGAGGACGTCCGGGCTACCGGCGCGACACGCCGAGATGGCGGTCATCAGTCCGGCCGCCCCGGCGCCGACGATGACGATGTCGGCGGTGTCACGCATGCGCGGAGAATGCGGCCAAACCGCGACGCCTGGCAAGGGCGGTGACGGGCAACAAAAAAGCCGGCCCGTGTCGAGCCGGCTTCGTTAACAGTCGGGGGTACCGCGTCAGCGGTTGATCAGAATCCGCGTGGTCAGAATGTCGTCGCCCACGCGCACGCGATAGAAGTACGTGCCGTTCGGGAGTTCGACACCGTGCGCGCCGTGACCGCTGAATCCGAGCTTCTGCCATCCCGCCGGCATGTGAACGCGCGCGCTGCATACGATTTCGCCCGCCTCGTTTGCCACTTCGATGTCGACGTCCGACTCGTGCGGGACGCCGATTCGAATCTCCGTGCTCGCGGAAACGAGTTCGACGGACGGTGGCACTTCGACACGGACGGGAATGGCGAGAGATACTTCATTTGCGAGGGCGGCGGCACCCGATCCGGACGCGCCGGCAGCCAGACGACTCATGTCGATGCTCGCGGCGAGCCGGTTGAGCGTAAACGCATGACTCGTGCTCGACGAGCCGATCAACGCGCAGACAATTATTGCGGGAGTGACAAGCGAACGGATGCGAACGGTCAAGCTGACTTCCTCCAAGCGCAAATACGCCGTTACCGTAGGGGCATCCACCGGCCCGACTGTGGGGAGGGCCAGCCATCTCTTTCAGGGTGTTGGAATCTTAGCACCGGAGACACCGCGCCCGCAACGGGTTTCTGGTCAGGGGGACAGGAGCCGCTCGGTCCAGCGGCCCTCCTGGAGGCGATATTCCAGGCGCTCGTGCAGCCGGTTCTCGCGGGCGAACCAGAACTCAATGCGATCGGGAATGATTCGGAATCCGGTCCAGTGGGGCGGCCGGGGGATCTCGGCGCCCTCATACTGCCGTTCGACGTCCGCCACGCGGTCGAGCAGCTCCTGGCGTGAGCCGAGGACGTCGCTCTGGTGCGAGGCCCACGCGCCTACCTGGCTGCCCCGGGGCCGCGAGGCGAAATATTCGTCCGCCTCGGCGGGAGTGACGGGTTTGACCCGGCCCTCGATCCGGACCTGCTCGCCGATCCGGCCCCACCAGAAGCACGCGGTCGCCCATGGGAACCGGGCCAGCTCCCGGCCCTTCCGGCTCTCCATATTGGTATAGAAGACGAAGCCGTGGTCGTCGGCCTGCTTGAGCAGCAGCACACGCACCGACGGGCGGCCGTCGACGCCGACAGTCGCGACCGCGGCGGCGGTGGGCTCCACGACGCCGGCCGCGGCGGCGCGGGCGACCTGGTCGTTGAAGCGTTCGACGAGGCTCGTGATATGGATCATGGCGTGACGACCGAGGATACCCGTCGTTCGGGAACGCGCGCAAGGAACATCGCGCCCACCACGAAGAAGCTGATCAGCGCCAGCATCGACAGCCGCGGGTTGCCGGTCGCGACGCTGACCCACCCCATCACCACCGGACCGAGCACCGCGGAGAAACGCCCGATCGTGTTGTAGTAGCCGAAGAACTGCGCCGAGTGTTCGGTCGGGATGAGGCGCGAATAGAACGACCGGGAGAGGCTGTTGATCCCGCCCTGGACGAGACCGATCGCGACGGCGAGTCCGAAGAATTCCGACGGCTTCGACAGCAGGTAGCCCCACACGCAGATGCCGACGTACGCGACGATCGCGACGGTGATGCCGGTTTTCGCCCCGTAACGTTCGCCCAGCTTGCCGAACGCGATCGATGCCGGGAAGCCGACGAACTGAATCAGCAGCAGCGCCAGGATCAGCGTTCCCGCGGAAAATCCGAGCGAGAGCCCGTAGTCGATTCCCATGCGAACGATCGTGCTGACGCCGTCGATGTAGAACCAGTAGCCCAGCAGGAACAGGAGGACGACGCGGTGGCGCCGCAGGTGGTGGAGCGTGTCGAACACATCGCGAAAACCGCGGCGCGCGCTGTGCGCGTGATCGATCGGCCGCGTATGCTCGTGCACACGGCGGGCGATGGGCAGCGAGAACGCCGCCCACCAGACGGCGACGGTAAGGAACGACCACAGCGCCGCGTCGTTGGCGTCGGCCAGTCCGAACGTCGCCGGCATCCGGTACATCAGGATGTTGAGCAGGAAGAGCAGTCCGCCGCCGAGATATCCGAGCGCAAAGCCGTATGCGGAAACGTAGTCGGATGTCTCCGGCGTCGAGACGTCGACCAGAAGCGAGTCGTAGAAAATCATCGACGCCGAAAAGCCGATGGTGGCGACGAGGAACACGATGGCCGCGGCCATCCAGCTGCCACCGGGCACGAAGAACAGCGCCGCGGTTCCCGCGACTCCGACGCCGGCGCTGACGAGCAGGAAACGCTTGCGCGTGCCGCCCGCGTCGGCGATCGCGCCCAGCGCGGGCGCGGCCAGCGCGATCACGAGACTCGCGAGCGAATTGACGAGACCGAGGCGAAACGACGACGTGGAGACGTCGACACCCGTGCTCCAGTACTGTTTGAACATCACCGGGAAGAATCCGGCCATCACGGTGGTGGAAAACGTGGAGTTGGCCCAGTCGTAGAGGGCCCACGCGAAGGCCGGTCGATCAATTGCGCGATGGCGCATCGTTGGCGACGCGAGGAAAAACGCCACTGGCTCGGGCTCGCGCCGTTCGATAGACTAGATGAAACCCGAAGACCCTGGCAAGTGAAAGGAGCCCTGGTCCCGATGGCGAGTCTGGATCTCCGACAACTCGACACCGTGTCGAAGGAAGCGCGTCGCTTCAAACCGTCGGCGGAGTTTCGCAAGGCCGCGCACCTGCGTTCCGAAGCGGAATATCGCCGGCTGTACAAGGAAAGCATCCGCGACCCGAAGAAGTTCTGGGGACGCGTCGCCGGCGAACTGCACTGGTTCAAGAAGTGGACCTCGGTTCTCGACGAGCGCAAGGCGCCCTTCTACAAATGGTTCGTCGGGGGCAAGACGAATATCAGCTACAACTGCCTCGACCGGCACCTCGACTCGCCCACGCGTCACAAGGCCGCCATCGTCTGGGAAGGCGAACCCGGCGACCGCCGCGTGCTGACATACGGAGACCTCGCGCGCGAGGTCGGCGTGTTCGCCAACGCGATGAAGTCGCTCGGCGTCAAGAAGGGCGACCGCGTCGCGATCTATCTGCCGATGACGCCCGAGCTCGTGGTCGCACTCCTTGCGTGCGCGCGCATCGGCGCCGTGCACTCGGTGATCTTCGCGGGTTTTTCCGCCGAGTCCATTCGGGATCGCGTCCAGGACTGCCAGGCGTCTCTGGTGATTACCGGCGATGGCGGCTGGCGCCGCGGCAAGGTTCTCGCCCTCAAGGATACCGTCGACGAGGCCATCGAGGCGTGCCCGAGCGTGCGGCACGTGGTCGTGGTCCGGCGCGGCGGCGAGCCCTTTACGTGCGACATGCGCGACGGCCGCGATCGCTGGTACCACGAGCTGACGCGTGGCGTGTCGGCGGACTGCCCGCCCGCAAAGATGGACAGCGAAGACATGCTCTTCCTCCTGTACACCAGCGGTACCACGGGAAAGCCCAAGGGGATCGTGCACACGACGGGCGGCTATATGGTCTTTACGTATCTCACGACGAAATACGTGTTCGACCTCAAGCCCGAGGACATGTTCTGGTGCACGGCCGACATCGGCTGGGTGACCGGTCACAGCTACATCGTCTACGGCCCGTTGCAGAACGGCGCGACGTGTCTGCTCTACGAGGGCGCTCCCGACTATCCCGACCGCGGTCGTTTCTGGGAAATGGTGGAACGCTACCGCGTGAACATCTTCTACACGGCGCCGACGGCGATCCGCGCGTTCATGAAATGGGGTGACGAATGGCCGGCCGCCTACGATCTCTCGTCGCTGCGGCTGCTGGGAACGGTGGGCGAGCCGATCAATCCGGAAGCGTGGATGTGGTATCACCGGACGATCGGTCGCAAGAAATGCCCGATCGTCGACACGTGGTGGCAAACCGAAACCGGCGGTATCATGATCACGCCGCTGCCGGGCGTCACATCCACCAAGCCGGGCAGCGCGACGTTGCCGTTCTTCGGCGTCGACGCCGCGATCCTCGATGAAAACGGCGACGACGTCGACGCCGGGTATCTCGCGATTCGAAAACCGTGGCCGGGCATGTTGCGCGGCGTGTACGGGGATCCCGAACGATTCCGGCAGACGTACTGGTCCAAATGGGACGGCGTCTACTTTCCCGGCGACGGCGCGCGCCGCGATAAGGACGGCTACTTCTGGATTGTCGGGCGCGTGGATGACGTGGTCAACGTCGCCGGTCACCGGATCGGCACCGCGGAACTGGAGAGCGTCTTCGTCGAACACGAGGGCGTGGCGGAGTCGGCGGTCATCGGCGTTGCCCACGAACTCAAGGGGCAGGCGCTGGTGGCATTCGTGAGCGTGAAGGACGGCGTCGATGCGAGCGACGCGCTCGAGCGCCAGTTGCGCGAGTGGGTGGCGAAGAAGATCGGCAAGTTCGCAATCCCCGAACGCATCGTCTTCGCCGCCGATCTGCCCAAGACGCGATCCGGAAAGATCATGCGCCGGTTGCTGCGCGACGTGGCCGAGGGGCGGGCACTCGGGAACGTCACGACACTCGCGGACGCGAGCGTCATCGAGAAACTCAAGGCCCGGTACGAAGAAGATTGATCAAGACCGGATTTCATATCGACGACATCTATCTGCGGCACGTGACGCCCGAGGGACATCCCGAGCGCACCGAGCGGATGGCGGTGTTGCTCGCGCTCGCGGCGCGGGCGAAGGAGCTGGGGGTGTCGCTGGTTCCCGCGGGGCGCCGGGCGACCCCGGACGAACTTGCGCTCGCGCACGACCGCGCCTACGTGGACGCGCTCGCGTCGTCCGCGGGACGGGGCGTCATGCTCGACGCCGACACGTTCACGTCACCGGAGTCGTTCGACGTGGCGTGTCACGCCGTCGGCGGCGTGCTCGATCTCGTCGATCGCGTGATGGCGTGCGACCTCGACAACGCATTCGCGGCGGTTCGTCCGCCCGGACACCACGCCGAATCCGACCGCGCGATGGGGTTCTGCCTGTTCAATACGATTGCCGTCGCGGCGGCGTATGCGATCGCGCGCCATGAACTCGGGCGCGTGCTCGTCGTGGACTGGGACGTTCATCACGGCAACGGGACGCAGGAGATCTTCTGGGAAGACCCGCGCGTGCTGTTCGTGTCGTTGCACCAGTATCCGTTCTATCCGGGAACCGGGGGAGCGGGCGAGATCGGTGCAGGCGATGGTCTCGGGCGCACGGTGAACATTCCGCTGACCGGCGGATTCGGCGACGCGGAATACGCCGCCGCCTTCCGGCGCGTCGTCGGACCGGTCGCGCGCGCGTTTGCGCCGGAGCTGGTACTCGTGTCCGCGGGATTCGACGCGCACGTTCGCGATCCGCTCGGCGGGATGCGCGTGACCGAATCGGGATTCGACGCGATGGCGTCGGACCTGCTGGCGATCGCGCGTGAGTGCGCGCGTGGTCGAACCATCGCCGTCCTCGAGGGCGGCTATGACGTTGGTGCCCTGCAGTCCTGCGTCGCCACGGCGTTGAGGCGGATGCGATCCGAAGAATCCGCGCCGGCAATCACCGAGGAGGGCTCGTTCGGGCCCGTCATGGAGCGCGTGCGATCGGCGCACGCCGCACATTGGAACCTCTGAACCACCGGAAACCGGGAGATTCAATATGCTGAAAGTCATCGCGTTGTTTGTGTCGGGCGTTGTGTTTTTCACGGCGATGCCGGTCGTCTCGGCGGAGAAACTGCCCGCGGCCGTCGCGTCGCTGGTCGACGCCGAGAACGCCTTCGCCGCCGCGGCAAAAGCCACCGGGATTCGCGACGCCTTTCTCGCGTACCTGGCCGACAACGCCATCGTGTTCAATCCCGGACCGGTCATGGGGCGCGACCTGTACGAGAAGCGCGCGCCGAGCGACGCCGTCCTGTCGTGGCGACCCGAGTTCGCCGAGGTATCGGCGTCGGGAAATTTCGGCTACACCACGGGTCCCTGGGATTACCGCAAGGACAAGACGTCCGATCCGATCGGGTTCGGTCATTTCGTGACGGTGTGGAAGAAGCAGGAGGACGGCAAGTGGAAGGTGATTCTCGACGTCGGCATCGACCACGATGCCTCTTCGAAGAAACCCGCGCTCACGTATTACGCCCCGTCGGGAAAGGGCTTCGACGACGAACGGCCGGCGCGCGCGGCATTGTTCGAAGCCGATCAGGCATTCACGGCCGCCGCCAAAACGAGCAACGGCGCCGCGTATTCCGATTTCTGCGCCGACGACGTGCGGCTCTACCGGGTCGGGTCGCTGCCGATTCTGGGCAAGGCCGCGGCTCGCGCTGCCGTCGGCGAGTCGCCGGCCGTCGGGACCTCCGAACCCTCGGACGCGCGGATCGCCGATTCCGCCGATCTCGGGTACTCGATCGGGTTCATCCACGCGTTGCGCAGCGCGTACTACCTGCGCATCTGGCGTCGTGGTGCCGATGGGAAGTGGAAGATCGTCCTCGATCTGATCACGCCCGCGTCGAAGGAATAGACGCGTCACACGTCCGCGATCGAATCGATCACGAGATCGGGGGCGACACCCGACGCGGCGACCAGGTCCTCGCGGTATTTGCCCGTCTTGACCAGCACGCCGCGAATTCCGGCGGCCTGAGCGCCGGCGATGTCGTTCCAGACGTCGTCGCCGATCATGACCACGTCGTCCTTCTCCAGTCCGAGGTCGTCGAGGGCGGCGTCGAACAGGGCCGGTGAGGGCTTGCCGATCACCGTGGCCCGGCGCCCGGACGCGTATTCCAGGCCGGTAACGAACGCGCCGATGTCCAGTCGCAGACCGTCTTCCACCTGCCAGTACCGGCCCTTCTGCAACGCCACGATCTCCGCGCCGTCGACGACCGCGCGGAACAGGTCGTTCATCAGGTCGTAGGTCCACGCGTTGCCGACGTCGCCGATGACGATCGCCTCCGGCCGGTCCGACTCGACGAAGCCGTCGAACACCGTGCGCACCGGCTCCGACACCACCAGCCGAACCGAGCGAATGCCGCGCGCCGTCAGGTAGCGTCGTGCCGCTTCCGGCGTGGTCACGAATTCGTCGTCGGAGAGATCGAAGCCCATCGTGCGCATTCTCTCGGCCAGTTGCGACCGGGTCTTCGTGGTTGTGTTCGTGATCAAACGCACGGGGATGCGACGCGCGCGGAGTCGCGCGAGCGCCTCGATGGCGCCGGGAATCGGCGTGCCTCCGACGAACCACACGCCGTCCATGTCGGCCAGAAGCGCTTTGATCGTGGAAAGATCGTCGCGCGTCATCCGTCCGAACCTCCGGTAATCAGGCGCGCCCCGCGCTTGCGCGTGAAGTAACTGAACGCCCAATTGACGAGCACGAGGATCTTGTTGTCGTACTCGATCAGATACGCAATGTGGACGAAGAGCCACAGAAACCACGCCGGGAATCCGCCGAAACGAACGCGCCCGAAGTCCGCGACCGCGGCGTTGCGGCCGATGACGGCGAGCTGTCCCTTGTTGAAATAGCGAAACGGCTGGTCCGCGCCGCGACGGCCGAGGATCCGACGCGCGATGTAACGGCCCTCCTGCATCGCGACGGGCGCGAGGCCGGGAAGCGGCACACCGCCGGGTCCGTCGATTCGCGCCATATCGCCGGCGATGAAGACGTCGGGGTGTCCGGGGACCGAGAGGTCGGCGTTCACCGGAATCCGCCCGCCGCGGTCGGGTTGGACGCCGAGGCGTTCGGCGACGCGCGCGCCGAAGTTCCCGATCGACACGCCCGCCGCCCAGAGCACGGTCGCGGTCGCGATCGTTGCGGACGCGTCGCCGTGGCGGGTGATCACTCTGTCGTCGTCGATGCCGGTGACCACGGTGTCGGTGCGAATGTCGACGCCGAGCCGTTCGAGCGAGCGGTGGGCCCGGGTCGAGAGACTCGGCGGAAACGTGCTCAGCAGGCGCGGCCCGGCTTCGACCAGAACGACGCGCGCGGCCCGCGGGTCGAAGCGGCGAAAATCACGAACCAGCGTTCCGCGGGCGAGTTCGCTCACCGCGCCCGCCAGCTCCACGCCGGTCGGGCCGCCACCGACGATCACGAACGTCAGCCATCGCGGGAGCCGCGCGTCATCGGTTTCGCGCTCGGCCGACTCGAACGCCCGCAGAATCCGGCCGCGGACCTCGAGCGCTTCCTCGACATGTTTGAGTCCGGTCGCGCGTTGCGCCCAGTCGTCGTGCCCGAAATAGGATGTACTCGATCCGGTCGACACGATGAGTCGGTCGTACGGCAGGCGCTCGCCGCCGCGAAGCACGACGTGCCGGCCGGCCGGGTCGATGTCGACCACTTCTCCCAGGACCACGCGCACGCGCGGGTACTTCCGCAGCACGGCACGGATGGGCGATGCGATGTCGCCGGGAGACAATCCGCCCGTGGCGACCTGATAGAGCAGCGGTTGAAAGAGATGGAAATTGCGCCGGTCGACGAGCGTTACGTTCGCGCCGCCGGCGCCGAGAACTCTGGCTGCGTAGAGCCCGCCGAATCCTCCGCCGAGGATGACGATGCGCGGGTCTGCGGCCGGCGGGGACACCTATCCGACGCCCTCCGACCAGCCGGCGTCGGCGTCGAGTGGAAGTCGGTGGATCGCGCGCGCCCAGACGTCCATCACGAGCGCACCCACAAGGATCGCGGTCGCGAGCAGGTACATCCAGGTCAGGAAGAGCGCACCACCGGCGAGCGCGCCGTACACCGCGTGACGGCGGGAGATGTAGACGGTTACCGTCGCGCCGAGTTTCTGCAGGACGGCCCACAGGCCCGCGACGCACACCGCGACGATGACGGCGCGCACCAGTTGCGGGCGCCGCGCGGGAATCGACAGGTACAGGATCAAGAGAAACACCGTGAACGACCCGATCGAGAACGCACGCCGCGGGATATGAATCAGCGACGTCAGGTCGGACAGGCCGGGCGCGGCGAGCAGCAGTTGGAACGCGTAGTCGCCGACCGCCGCCACGGAGAAGAACAGCATCGCCCCCATCACGTAGGCGAGCGTCAAGAGCCGGCGGTGCAGAAATCCGACCTTACGGCGCGATCCCATCGCGCCGTTGATGCTCCACTCGAGCGACTCGAACAGCCCGGCGGCGACGAAGAACAGCGAGATCAGGCCGAGGATTCCGAATCCCTGCCAGCTCTGCACGAGTGCCGTGATGTTCTGCAGTACGGCTTCTCCCGCGCCCGGCGGCAGTAACCCGAGCAGTGTGTCGTAGAGATTGCTTTCCATCACCGGCTGGTTCTTGAACACGAACCCGGCGACCGCGGTGGTGATGAACAGAAAGGGAATCAGCCCCAAGAGGAGATGGAACGCGAGACCCGCGGCCATCAGCGGCACGAGTCGCTGGCCGAAGAGAGTCCGGATCTCGTGAATGACCCGGCCGATGGTGACAAGGAACTGGAGCAGCGTGATTACCTCGGCGTTCGACCCGATGAGTGCATTCAGACTACATCGCCGCGATCGTTCCCGCAACCGTAAGTTGTGACGGGGCAATCGGCGCGGCGCCTGTCCGGCCGGGCACGAAAACGCCCCGACGGGCGTGCCGCCGGGGCGCCTTGCGGTCCCGGTTCCGCGCCCGTGTCGGGCCTATTCTTCCCAGTTCAGAACACCGCTCTGGTATTCGGTCACGCGGGTCTCGAAGAAGTTCTTCTCCTTCTTGAGATCGATGACTTCGCTCATCCACGGGAAGGGATTGGCGACGTTGTACTGCTTGGGGAGGTTGATGCGCTCCAGCCGGCGATCCGCGATGTAGCGGACGTACTGATAGATCGCGTCCGAATTCAGCCCGAGGATGCCCTTGGGGAGACAGTCGCGCGCGTAGGCGTGCTCGAGTTCGACGGAGCGGGTGATGTTGGCCACCAGCGTCGATTTGAACTCCTCGGTCCAGATTTCCGGATTCTCGATCACGATCGAATTGATCAGGTCGGTGCCGAACGCGAGGTGGACCGATTCGTCGCGCAGGATGAACTGGAACTGTTCGCCCACGCCCGCCATCTTGTTCTGCCGCAGGAAGGACAGCATCATCACGAATCCGGCGTAGAAGAAGATGCCTTCCATGATGACGTAGAACCCGACCAGGTCGTGGACGAAACGCTGGATATTCTCCGTGCCCTCGGTGCTGAAGTTGGGATCCAGGATCGACTTGGTGATGTCGATCACGAAATCGTCCTTGTCCTTGATGCTCGGGATCTTGGTGTACATGTTGTACACCTCGTCGGGATCGAGTCCCAGCGTGTCACAGCAGTAGATGAACGTATCGGTGTGGACGGCCTCCTCGTAGGCCTGACGCAGCAGGTATTGACGGCACTCCGGGTTGGTGATGTGCCGGTAGACCGTCAGCACGATGTTGTTCGCCGTCAGGCTTTCCGCCGTCGAGAAGAACCCCATGTTCCACAGGACCAGCCGGCGCTCGTGCGAGGAGAGCGCGTCCGGGCTGCGCCACATTTCGACGTCCTTCTGCATGTTGACTTCTTCCGGCGTCCAGTTGTTGGCGACGCCGTCTTTGTAGTGCTTGCGCGCCCACTGGTACTTCATCGGGAGGATCTTGTTGGGATCCGTCGCCGAACAGTTGAGGAGGCGTTTCTCTCCTGACGATTTGTGTTCCATGGTGACCTTTCTTGTCCGTTTCCCGCCTACTGGCAGGCCTCGCACGTGGGATCCATGATCGAGCACGCGCTCTTGACCTGGCTCGCGGGGACCGTCTCCGAGTCGGTGACGTGGGCGGCGCCCGCGGCGAATTTTTTGTTCTTCGAGTCCAGCGTCGACTTCTCGATAGAAGACGCGCCGAGTGTGCGCAGGTAGTACGTGGTCTTCAGGCCCATCCGCCACGCCGCCAGGTAGACTTCCGAGATCTGCTTGCCGGACGTGCTGGTGGTGAAGATGTTGACCGACTGGCTCTGGTCGATCCATTTGCCACGGTGTGCGCCGTGCTTCACGATCCAGACCGGATCGATCTCGAACACTTCCTTGTACCGCGCGCGGACTTCCTCCGGAATGCGGGTGATCTGCTGCACGCTGCCGTCGTGGTACTTGATGCGCTCCATCATGTCCTCGTCCCACAACCCCAGTTCTTTCAGGTCGTTCACGAGGAACTTGTTGATGATGGTGAACTCGCCGCTGAAGTTCGACTTCACGTACATGTTCTTGTAGATCGGCTCGATCGACGGCACCGATCCGGCGATGTTCGCGATGGTCGCCGTCGGCGCCACCGCCATCGTGTTGGAATTCCGCATGCCGTACTGGCGGACGTGCTCGCGAACCGGCGTCCAGTCCATGAACGAGCGCCGGTCGACGCCGGTCGCCACGCCGCGTTCCTGCTCCAGCAGGTCGAGCGTGTCGACGGGGAACAGCCCGCGACTCCACTTGGAGCCCTCGTAACTCTCGTAGGTACCCTTCTCGCGGGCGATCTCCGACGACGCCAGGATCGCATAGTACGAAATGAACTCCTGCGCTTCGTCCGAGAAGCGGACCGCCTCGTCGCTGTCGAACGGGAGGTTCAGCATGTAGAGCGCGTCCTGCACGCCCATGATGCCGAGCCCGATGGGACGATGACGCATGTTCGCGCGGCGCGACTCGGGCGTCGGATAGAAATTGAGATCGATGACGTTGTCGAGCATGCGCACGGCCGTCTTGATCGTGTACTTCAGGCGTTCCTTGTTGAGTGCGCCGTCTTCGATGTGGAACGAGAGATTGATCGAACCCAGGTTGCACACCGCCGTCTCGTCCGCCGACGTATTGAGCGTGATCTCGGTGCACAGATTGGAACTGTGCACGACGCCCACGTGATCCTGCGGCGACCGAACGTTGCACGGATCCTTGAACGTGATCCACGGGTGCCCGGTTTCGTAGAGCATCGTGATCATCTTCCGCCACAGATCGACGGCGCGGATCTGACGGAACAACCGGATCTCGCCGCTGTCCGCCATGCGCTCGTAAGTCTCGTAGCGCTCCTCGAACGCGCGCCCGTAGAGGTCGTGGAGGTCCGGCGTTTCGTCCGGCGAAAAGAGTGTCCACATGCCGTCTTCGAGGACGCGCTTCATGAACAGGTCCGGAATCCAGCTCGCCGTGTTGGTGTCGTGCGTGCGCCGGCGCTCGTCGCCGGTGTTCTTGCGCAGCTCGATGAAGTCCTCGAAGTCGTAGTGCCAGCACTCGAGGTAGACGCAGGTCGCACCCCGGCGCTTGCCGCTGCGGTTGATGGCGGCGGTGGTGGCGTCGACGATCTTCAGGAAGGGGACGACACCCTGGCTGCCGACGTTGGTGCTCTTGATGAGCGCGCCCGTCCCGCGGATGTTGGTCCAGTCGTTGCCCAGGCCACCCGACCACTTCGAGAGCTGGGCGTTGTCGCCGATGCTCTTGAGGATGTGCGAGAGATCGTCGTCGACCGTCGTCAGGTAGCACGAACTCATCTGCGCGTGGTGCGTCCCGGCGTGGAACAAAGTCGGCGTCGACGGGACGTAGTGCAGCGACGAGATGACGTCGTAGAATTTGAGCGCGTGGTCGTCGCGATTCGATTCGTTCAGCGACAGTCCCATTGCGATGCGCATCCAGAAGTACTGGGGCGCTTCCATGATTTCCTGGTCGAGGTTCTTCAGGAAATAACGATCGTAGAGGACCTGCGCGCCCAGATAGGTGAACAACCGGTCGCGTTCCGGCCGGAGTTCGGCACCCAGACGCGCCAGGTCGAACTCGAGCAGGCGCGGGTCCAGACGGCCCGCGTCGACGCCGGCGCGAATCTTCTCCGCGAACCCGGCCTGGTGACGTTCGGCGAAACTCTCGGCGAACTCGTCGACGCCGAGAACGGCCTTGTAGAGGTCGTTGAACAGGAAGCGCGCGGCGAGCGTCGAATAGACGGGATCGCGCTCGATGCGGGCGCGAATGGCCATGATGACGGCCTGGTTGATCACCGACGTCTTGATGCCGTCGTAGAGACCGAGTTTCGTGTCGCGCAGGATGCCGACGATATCGATCGGTTCGTCGAGGCCCTGGCAGCAGTTGGTAATCGCGCGTTCGATCTCGCCGATGTTGAACTCGACGGTCTCGCCGCTGCGCTTGATCACCTTGATCTCGCGGCGATCGATGCGCTCGAGCAACTCGTCCTGCTTGTGACGGCGAAGGTCCTCGCGCTCCTTGCGATAGAGGATGTACGCCTTCGCCACCTCGAACAGGCCGCGCTCGGCGAGCATCATTTCGACGACGTCCTGGATGTCCTCGACACCCGGAATGCGTTCGTCGAATTTGTTCTCGATGACCGTGGTCACGTCGTCGGTCACCAGTGAGTAGAATTCGGAGGACACGGTGACCGCGGTCGCGACGCAGGCCTTCTCAATGGCGCGCTCAATGCGCACGCGATCGAAATCGACGACGGATCCGTTGCGCTTCTTGACCTTCGTGATCTCCATGGTTCTCCTACCGATGCTGAAGGGCCCAACTACCAAAAAACTCGTGAGTTATGGGATCAACCGAGGGGCGTGGTCGCGAGGGCCGGGTGGCCGGTCGATGGTAACCCGTTGGCGTCATTGACGCAACATCTTGGGCCTCACCGACACCAGCACCCCTACCGATTGAGGTTCGGCCATATTACGGACCTGATATGGGGGCGTCAAGACTTTCTCGGCGTTGTGAAACGATTATCATATTCGGCCCTATCTTATTGATATCGTATAAGATAACGAATTCGCTCGCCGCCGACAATGTGGATTTTCGGTGGACAGCGTGGGGATAGTTTTCCACCGGTCGTCACCGGCGTTTTCGAGTGGTCGTTGACCGTTTCATTTGAGTAGATTAGCCCTCATGAGCGCGATATCCGACTCCATCGTACGCGTCCGGGAGCGCGTTTCCGGCGCCATCGAGCGCTCGGGACGGTCGCCGGACGACGTCACCCTGGTCGCGGTGACCAAGACGTTCGGACCCGATGTCGTCGAGGAGATCATCGCCGCCGGCATCGAGGACATCGGCGAGAACCGCGTGCAGGAACTCGTCGCCAAGGCCGACGTCGTCGGCGCGCGGTGCCGCTGGCACCTGATCGGGCCGCTGCAGCGGAACAAGGTGAGCAAGGTCGTGGGTCTCGTGCACATGATGCACGCGATCGACGGCGTCCGTATCGCACAGGCAGTTGATCGCGTTGCGGCCCAGCGCGACTGCCGCGTGGCCGCGCTCCTGGAAGTGAACACGTCGGGAGAACCCGGGAAACACGGCGTGTCGCCGGCCGAAGCCGCCGCGGTCGCGGCCGCGCTGGTGGCACTCCCGAACATCGACCTGCAGGGGTTGATGACGATCGGCCCGTTGTCCGTCGACCCGGTGGAGACTCGGGCGTGTTTCCGGTTGCTCGCGGACCTCGCGGAGACCGTCCGCCGGGCGACCGGGCGTCCGTTGCCTCATCTGAGCATGGGAATGAGCGACGATTTCGAGATCGCGATTGAAGAAGGCGCCACGATGATCCGCCTGGGACGCATCATCGCCGGCGCCCGCCCGGCTCCGGCCGGATGAAAAAATTCTTACCAGTGCGGCGGCCATCTTGTATGCTCGCCGCGAGTACCGTCGGCGGTCCGCCCGGACCGATGTTCTAACGGCTTGCTTCGCAATAAGATGCGAGGCCGGTTTTCAGGGGCGGGCTGGCGCGTCCCTTGCTGAGCGCCGGGGGTGGGGTCGCCGCCGGATGGGCCCCGTGTCAGGAGGAGTTTCACGATGCGTATCACGCCGCTGGATGTACGGAAGCAGGAATTCAGGCGCGTCATGCGTGGCGTCGACGCGGACGAGGTGTACGCGTTTCTCGCCACCGTCGCCGACGAGTACGAAGCCGTTCTCAACGACAACAAGGCGTTGCGCGAACGCCTGCTCGAACTCGACGACAAGGTGCAGGAGTACCGGTCGATCGAGCGCACGCTGCGCGACACGCTGTTGACCGCCGAGCGCGTGACCGTCGAATCCAAGGACAACGCGCGCCGCGAGGCGACGCTGATCATCAAGGAGGCGCAGCTCCAGGCGGAGCAGGCGCTCCGCGATATCACCAGCGAAGCCGCGCGTCTGCGCCAGGAAGTGCAGCGCCTGCGCTCCCAGCGCGACGCCTATCTCGCCAAGATGAAGGTCGTGGCGGAGTCGCACGTGAAGTTCATCGAGGCCGCGGAACGCGATCAGCGAGCGGAAGACAGCGAGATCCCCGAGGTGAAACGGGATGCGCGGCCGGCCGCGGCGCCCGCGCCGTCGCCGCGCCCCTCGTCGCTCTTCGAATCGCGTCCGGCACCGTCCGCTCCGGCCCGGCCCGCGCCGCCGGCACGTCCGGCGCCGCAGGCGCCACCGTCGCCGTCTGCCGACGCCGAGCCCATGGACGGACTCGGCGATATTCTCGACCGGCTCTCGCAGAGTCAGCGTGACATGCTCGAATCGTCGACCACGCAGTCGCCGCCGATCGCGACGCCGACCGAGCCCGAGACGCACGAGGTCGACGAACCCGTATCGCACGCATCCGAATCGGAATGGAACATCGAGCAGATTCGTCGCGACCTCCAGAAGATGGCGTCGATGACGCGTCCGCCCGACGGCCCGAACGCCTGATCCGGCGACCGGCCCCGTTCTTTTGACGGCCCGCGGAATCCTCCGCGGGCCGTTTGCACTTTTGGGGCGTTTCGGCGTTTTCGACGGACACGTCATCTGATAGAATGCGCCGTTCGCAACGCGTCTCTCACACACATCATGCACGGACTTTTCGAACAGATTCAGGAAGCCGCCGCCGCGGTGCGAGCGCGCGCGAAGACGCGTCCCGCGACCGGTATCGTCCTGGGGACGGGTCTCGGCGACCTCGCCGGTGCGATGGACATCGAGGCCACCGTCCCGTACGAAGAGATCCCGCATTTCGTCAAGTCGACGACGGCCGGTCACGCGGGAAACTTCGTGCTCGGCAAACTGGCGGGGAAGCCCGCGGTCGCCATGCAGGGGAGACTCCATTATTACGAGGGGTACTCCATGCGCGAGATCACGTTTCCGATCCGCGTGATGCGCGCGCTCGGCGTCGAGGAACTGATCGTGTTCAACGCCGTGGGCGGCATGAACCCGCACCTGGATCTCGGCGACATCGTGCTGGTGACCGACCACATCAATCTGATGGGAGACAATCCGCTGATCGGTTGGAACGACGATCGCCTCGGCGATCGGTTTCCCGACATGTCCGACCCGTATGCGCGCGAGCGCCGGGCCGTGATGGAATCCGCCGCGCTCGAACTGGGGATCCCGCTCCGTCGCGGCGTTCTGGTCGCGGTCGCCGGTCCCAACCTGGAGACCGCCGCGGAATACCGGTTTCTGCGCCGCGTTGGTGCCGACGTCGTCGGTATGTCGATGGTGCCGGAGACGCTGGTCGCGGTTCACGGGGGCATGAGAGTCCTGGGGTTGTGCGTCGTGACGGACATGTGCCGCCCCGATGCACTCGAACCGGTCAATCTCGAGCGCATCATCGCCACCGCGGAGGGCGCCGAACCCCGGCTTCGCTCCCTCGTCGTCGAGTATCTTTCGCGCGCATAGAAACGCGCGGCGGCCCGGCCGCCGATTGCCCATGACCAGTCCCCGATTTCCGAAGCTCCACTCGTCGGACGCCGTCGCGCCGGCCGAAGAAGCGCTCGCCGCCTACTGGCAACGCGAGCGGATCTTCGAGCGCAGCGTCGACGAGCGCCCGGAGGCGAACCCGTTCGTCTTTTACGAAGGACCGCCCACCGCGAACGGGCGCCCCGGCGTCCATCACGTGATCGCGCGTCTGTGCAAGGATCTGGTGTGCCGGTACAAGACGATGCGCGGCCACCGCGTGGTCCGCAAGGCGGGCTGGGACACGCACGGGCTCCCGGTGGAAATCGAAGTCGAGAAGTCGCTCGGCATCACGCGCAAAGAGGAGATCGAGGCGTACGGCGTCGCCGAGTTCAACCAGAAGTGCCGCGAGAGCGTCTTCAAGTACGAGAAGGACTGGGAGGAATTCACGCAGCGCATCGGCTACTGGGTCGATCTCGAACACCCGTACGTCACCTACGACAATCGCTACATCGAGACGGTGTGGTGGATTCTCAAGGAGTTCTGGAGCAAAGGGCTCATCTACCAGGGCTACAAGAGCGTGCCCTTCTGTCCGCGTTGTCAGACGTCGCTGTCCAGCCACGAAGTCAGCCTGGGCTACAAGGACGTCGCCGACCCCAGCGTGTTCATCAAGTTCAAGCGCGTGGGCTTCGACGAGTCGTTCCTCGCGTGGACGACGACGCCGTGGACGCTGACGTGCAACGCCGCGCTGGCCGTCGCGCCGAAGGAAACCTACGCGCGCGTCGCCCACAAGGGCGAGGTGCTGATTCTCGCCGAGGCGCTGGTCGGTGTGCTCGACGGCGACGTCGAGATACTCGACACGATTCCGGGCGCGGACCTGGTGGACGCGCGCTACCAGCCGCTGTTCGACTTCTATAAGGATACCGAGGGCGCCTTCCGCGTGGTGCCCGGCGACTTCGTCAGCCTCGAGGACGGCACGGGGATCGTCCACATCGCGCCCGCGTTCGGCGCCGACGATTTCCGCATGCACCAGGAGTTCGGCGTCCCGTTGCTCCAGGGTGTGTTGACCAACGGGACGTTCGACGCGCGCATCACGCCGTGGGCGGGACAGTTCATTAAGGACGCCGATCCCGCGATCGTCCGGTGGCTCAAGGAGCACGGCGCTCTTTACAAGAGCGGGCGCATCACGCACTCGTATCCGTTCTGCTGGCGCTGCGGGACGCCGCTGATGTATTACGCCCGGCAGTCCTGGTACATCCGCACCACGTCCTTCAAGGATCGCATGATCGAAGCCAACCGCCGCGTGAACTGGATTCCGCGCGAGGTCGGCGAACACCGTTTCGGCAACTGGCTGGAGAACAACGTCGACTGGGCATTGTCGCGCGAACGCTTCTGGGGGACGCCGCTCAACATCTGGACCTGCGACGGCTGCAAGAAGAGCGACGCGGTCGGGAGCATCGATGAACTGAGCGAGCGCGCGGTGAATTTTCCCGCGGATGCGTCGACGCTCGACCTGCACCGCCCGATGGTCGACGACATCGAGCTGCGGTGCGAGTGCGGCGGAACGATGCGGCGCGTCCGGGACGTCATCGATGTCTGGTTCGATTCGGGCTCGATGCCGTTCGCGCAGTACCACTATCCGTGGGACGAAAGCGGGATGTTCGCGAAGCAGTTTCCGGCGGACTACATCTGCGAAGGCATCGATCAGTCGCGCGGGTGGTTCTACTCGCTGCTTGCGATCTCGGTGTTCCTGAAGGGCGAGAGCCCGTACCGGAACTGTCTCACCACCGAACTCATTCTCGACAAAACCGGGCAGAAAATGTCGAAGAGCAAGGGCAACACCGTTGAACCGTGGGACGTTCTCAACGACGAGGGCGCCGATGCACTGCGCTGGTACCTCGCCACCACCAGCCCGCCGTGGACGCCGACGCGCTTCGATCGCGACGGCGTCAAGGATACGGCGCGCAAGATGCTCGAGAACCTGCGCAACGTCTACGCGTTCTTCGCGATGTATGCGCTGGTCGACGGCTACGAACCCGGCGCCGGCCGTGGCGAACCGGCGCTGCTCGATCGCTGGATCCTCTCGCGCTTCCATTCGACCGCCGAGCGCGTGGGCGGATGGATGGACCAGTACGACGTTACGCGCGTGGCGCGCGCTCTCGAACGCTTCGTGCTGGACGAGGTCTCCAACTGGTACGTGCGCCGGTCGCGGCGCCGCTTCTGGAAGGGCGAGATGGGCCCGGACAAGGTCGCGGCCTACGATACGCTCTATGCGGTGCTCGACGGCGTCACCCGGTTATTGGCGCCGTTCGTGCCGTTTCTCGCCGACGAGATCCATCTCGCGCTCAACGGACGGACCGCCGCGGACGGGGCGGGTGCGAGCGTCCACCTGCAGCCGTTTCCAACGCCGGACGCATCGGCGATCGACGCGACGCTCGAATCGGCGATGGAGACCGCGCTCGCGATCGCGTCGCTCGGGCGCACCGTTCGTAACGACGCCGGCGTGCGCATCCGGCAGCCGCTCTCCGAATTGTTGATCCACGCCGCCGATCCGAAACGCCTCGCGACATTCTCCGAAAACCGGGAGATCGTCGCGCTGGTGCTGGACGAGCTCAACGTGCGGTCGATTCGCGTGCTCGACGACCTGGGTACGTTCGTGCGCCTGTCGGCGACGCCGGCGTTTCCGGTGCTCGGCAAGAAACACGGCAAGCGTGTACCGAAGATCGCCGAGGCGATCCGGGCGCTCGACCAGCCGGCGCTCGCGGATTTCATGAAACGCGGTACCGCGACGGTCGAAGCGGAGGGCGGGCCCGTCGAACTGCAGCGCGAGGACGCGACCGTTCATGTCGCGGCGGCCGACGGGTACGGCGCCAGCGAAGAGCGCGGCCTTACCGTCATCATGAATCTCACGATCGACGAGGACCTGCGCATGGAAGGGATGGCGCGCGAGTTGATCAACCGCCTGCAGAACCTGCGCAAGACGTCGGGATACGAAGTCACCGACCGCATTCATCTTCGATACCGGGCGGGCGCACCCGTCGCGCGGGTCTTCGACGCGCAGGGCACGCTGATTGCTGCGGAAACGCTGGCCGAGGACGTCGCCGCCGGAGCGGCCGAATGGCCGGACCACGCCGAGTTCGAACTCGAGGGCGAGCCGGTCACGGTGTGGGTCCAGAAATGTCGTTGACAGTCCCGTCATCGACTCGTATCTTTCGTTCGCTCCAGCGCGGACCAATTTCCGCGTAAAGCTATACTATAAAAGAGGTTACGAGGGATGAACAAGCGGGACTTGCAACGATTCAAGAAGCTCATCGAGGACGAGCGGCAGCACGTCCTGCAGCGTCTGGGCATGATCGAAGAGGAAATCCAGGGGTTGGCGCAGAACCAGTCGGGGAAGCAGAGCTACTCGAACCACATGGCCGACGTCGGCTCGGAGGCGATGGAACAGGAACAGGCGTTCCTCCACGCCAGCCACGGCACCGACTATCTGATGGCGCTCGAAGAAGCGTTGCGCCGCATCGAAAAAGGCACCTACGGCATCTGCGAGGAGTGCAGCGAGAAGATTCCGCCGCGGCGGCTCGAGGCTTTCCTGGCCGCGCGCATGTGCGTCAAATGTCAGTCGAAGGCGGAAAGGCTCCAGAGGAGTTAGCGTGGGGCTGATTCTCCCCGCGGTTCTCGTCGTCGTACTCGACCAGCTCACCAAGCAGTTCTTCTGGCGCAGCGGCCAGAACCACGAAATCATCGCCGGATTCCTCAACATCACACTCGTCAAGAATTCGGGCGCGGCCTTCGGCGTGTTGCAGGGTGGGCGAGTGTTCTTTGTGGTCGCGAGCGTGGTCGCGATGGTCCTGATCGCGATCGTCGGCTGGCGCCTGCCGCGTACCGAGCGGTACCGGCGTCTGCTCCTGGGACTGGTACTCGGCGGTGCGATCGGCAACCTCATCGATCGTCTCCTTCACGGAGAGGTCATCGACTTCATGCAGATCGGCATCGGCGGACACTACTGGCCCGTGTTCAACGTCGCCGACATGGCGGTGACCATCGGCGCCGTCCTGCTCGTTCTCTACGCGATGCGTTCGTCGCGTTCCGATCCTCACGCCGTGGGCACTCCCGCGGTGGACACCGACGACACGCCGACGCGCGGATAGCCGCGCCATGGGCGACCGGTTGACACTCGCCGTCGACGCCGCCGATGCGGGCCGCCGACTCGATCGCTACTGCGCCGAGCACGTCGGAACACTTTCCCGTACGCAGATTCAGACCCTCAATGCCGCGGGCGGCATCAAGGTCAACGGGCGCGAACGTCCCGACAGTCACGCGCTCGACCCGGGGGACGTCGTCGACGTCGACCTCCTCCGCCTGCCGCAGCGGGACCCCACGACCGGTCCGACGCCGCAGGACATCGCGGTCCCCGTCATATATGAAGACGATGCGATCGTTGTGGTGAGCAAACCCGCCGGGCTGGTCGTGCACCCGGCGCACGGAAACTGGGACGGTACGCTGGTCAACGCGCTCCTCGGCCGGGGTACCGCGCTGGCGTCGCTGGGTGGCGGGGACCGCCCCGGCGTGGTCCACCGCCTCGACAAGGATACGTCCGGGGTGATCGTTCTCGCGAAGACCGACGCCGCGTACCGGGCACTCGCGGCGGACATCAAGGCACACCGGTTCGAGAAGACGTACCACGCCATCGTCTATGGCAACCTGCGCGCGCCGCATGTCACCGTCGACGCCCCCATCGGGCGGCATCCGGTGCACCGCCAGCGCATGGCCGTCGTACCCGGCGGGCGGCCGGCGGTTACCGACGCGTTCGTGGTAGACACCTATTATCATTTCGACTATATTCGCGTGACTATCCAAACGGGACGGACGCACCAGATCCGCGTGCACCTGGCGCATCTCGACAACCCGCTTCTGGGTGACCCCGTATACGGAAGTCGACGACAGAGGGGGCGAGCGGCCGAGAGCCGCGTTCGGTCCACCTTCGAACGTCTCGCGAAAGCGATTCCGCGGCACGCACTCCACGCGTCGCGTTTGAGTTTCGCGCATCCGGAGACCGGCAGGAAGATGACGTTCACCACGGCGCTTCCCACCGACATGCGGCTGGCCCTGGAAACGTTGTATCGCGAAGATCGGGCTAAGGAGGTCTAGCTTGAAGATCACACAGAGAGAAGCAGGCAGCGCGGTCATTCTCGACCTGAATGGCAAGCTCACGGGCGGCCCCGACGCGGATACGTTCCGCGAAGTGTTCAAGGCGCTGCTCGATCAGGGCAAGAAGAACATCGTCGTCAACCTCGAGAAGGTTTCCTGGATCAATTCAACGGGTCTCGGCATTCTGATTAGCGGCTATACGTCGGTCCGTCGGGCGGGGGGCGACCTCGTCGTCATGCACGCGTCCGACCGGATCGAAAGCATCCTCTACGTCACCAAGCTCAACCTCCTCTTCAAGTCGTACGAGAACGAAGAGGAAGCCATCAAGAGCTTTACGCAAGCCAGCTAGAGCCGACGCGTCACCGGCGTTCCAGGAGCCGTTGCATGGGGAAGAACGATCAGGCCGATCAGATGATCCTGAACATACCGAGCGACCTCAAGTACCTCGGGGCGGTTGACGCGGCCATTCAGGATCTGGCACGCGAGTTTTCGTTTTCCGCCGACGCCGTCAACGACGTGAGCACTGCTCTCATCGAGGCGTGCAGCAACGCCATCGAGCACGGCAACCGCTTCGCGCCGGACAAGCGCGTGGTCGTGACGCTGCGCATGAACGGCACGACGTTCAAGGCCAGTGTCAAGGACGAGGGCCCGGGCTTCGATTTCGAAGACGCGCTGCGCGACGACGTACCGCCCGATCCCATGAGCGAACGCGGTCGCGGTCTGATGATCATGAAGGCCTTTACCGACGATCTCGAGTTTCGCTACGCGGACGGCGGCCTCTACGTAGAACTGGTCAAGCAGCGCCGCAACGACGAGCCCGAAGAGTGACCCGCGGTCGGCGTTCCGACGTCGCGGAACCCGTGACGTTGGGAATGCGTAGAAGGGGACAGCGCGACCACCGACGCCGTGTAAGTTCCCGGAGCGGCTCGACATGACCGGTCCCACGCTTCTCACCATCGCCTACCTCGTCTGCGGCGTCGTCATTTTCCTCCTGGGTTTGACGCTGCTTCGCGTGGGGCGCGCCAGCGCACCCACACGGGCGGCGGCGCTGATGCTCTTCTTCGCGGGCATCGGGCCGTTGCTCAGCGCGTCGGGCATGTTCCTCGAGAGCAGCCTCCGCCACGGCGCGGTGCTCTACACCACGATGGTCGAGAACTTCGAGTATCTCTGGGAGTTCTACTTTCCGTCGCTGCTCCTGTTCGCACTGAGCTTCCCCACCGAGAACCGGGTTCTGAATCGGTACCCCGTCATCGGGATCCTGGTCTTCGCGCCGTACCTGTTTCACCTGGCGGCCATCCTCTTCGGCGACCGGATGCTCGATCTGCTGAGTCACGCCCCGTCGTCGATCCAGGTCGAGCGCGAATTCAAGCTGGGGCCGAAGGTTCTTCGGCTGACGGGATTGGACGCCGTCGTCGGGGCGATCGTCCGTCTGCTGGAACACATCCACCGCAACCTGTTCGCGCTGGTGAACATCGTCTATTCGCTGTTCGCGCTCGACATCCTGTGGCGCAGCCAGGTGGGCCTGGTCAATCCGCGCCTTGTCCGGCAACTGCGCACGGTGAGCATCGGGGTCGCGGTCAGCGCGGCGTGCTATGCGTTCGCGAAGACGATTCTCCTGGCGCGACTGGCGGTGATTCCGGAGAGCGCGAGCGTGGCGCTGCTCAACCTCTCGCTCGTGGCCAGCGGGGCGACGATCGCGTACGCGGTCATTCGCCAGCAGTTCCTGGGCGTGCGCAACATCATTCAGCGGAGCGTCATGTATGCGCTCGTCTCGGTGGTGTTCGCCGTGATCTACCTGGTGCTGGTGCGGCCGGGCGCTGTTCTTTCTCGCAGTACAGCGCGTCGGGAAAGGACGTATTCGAGACCGGCTTCGTGATCCTGGTCGTGCTCGCGTTCCAGCCCGCGCTCGAGCGCGCCGAAATTCTACTGGAGCGGGTTCTCGCGCGCGGCCGCGACGGGCTCGCGCAGCGTTTCAAGCGCTTGAGCGAGGCGGTGGCGGCGGCCACGACGATGGACGAACTGGATCGCGTCGTCACGCGCGGGTTGCGCGATGTGCTCGATGCATCCGACGCACGCCTGGTGGTGATGGGAGAGACAACCGACTCCGTCGCGACGGCGCTGGCCACGATCGGGGAGCCCATGCGTCGCGGCGACCTGCTGCGCACGCCGGCGCCGAAGCGCCGTCTCCTTCGTCGTCGCAGCTTACGGACGCCGAGCGCGCGGACGCGCGTCCGGCGTTGACGTCGGAGCACCTGCCCGAGCGCGTGGACGTGTTCATCCCGGTGATCCAGGAAGGGAAATGCCTCGCGTACCTGACCCTCGGCGAAAAAGTCTACGGCCTGCAGTACGGCGCCGAAGAACTGGGGCACCTCGCCGTGCTCTCGACGCAGATCGCGGCGGCATTCCTGAACATCCGCCTGCTTGCCGAGAGCGTGGATCGCCAGGTCTTCGAGGAAGAGCTCAAGATCGCGCGCAAGATTCAGATGCAGATGCTGCCGTCGGAACCGCGGCGTTGCGCGGGTTCGATCTGTTCGGCGTGACGGTGCCGAGCCGCCAGGTGGGAGGCGACTACTACGACTTCGTCGTGATCGACGGCCGGTGGCTGGCCGTCGTCGTGGCCGACGTTTCCGGGAAGGGAATCCCGGCGTCGATCCTGACCGCGACGCTGCAGGCGACCGTCCGTACGAACACGGACGCGCAGAACAACCCGTCCGGCATGATGTCGCGGCTCAACCGACTGCTGTACCGCAACACCAGCGCGGCGGAATTCGCGACGGCGTTCTATGCGCTCGTCGATCTCGACACGGGTGATGTCCGCTACGCGAACGCCGGTCACGACTTTCCCTTCGTGCTGGGCAACGGCGGGACCGCGGAGCTCGACGAAAGCGGTATTGTGCTGGGATGCCTCGAGGATTTTGAATACGCGGAGAGCGGCTTCCGGATTCCGGAAGGCGGGTCCCTGATCGTGTTCACCGACGGCGTCACCGATTCGGAATCGCGCGCGGGCGACTATTATGGAAGCGCGCGCCTGCGCGCCGTGCTCGAGCGCAACGAGTCGGGATCCGCCCGCGACATCTGTCGGCGCGTGATCGAGGACGTCCGCGGCTTCGGAGACGGCGAGAATCAGGACGACCTGACCCTCGTCGTGCTCAAGCGGACGGCATGAGCGCGGATCGCGACGTCCCTCGCGTCCTCGCCATCGATCCGGGCGCGCGCCGCGTTGGCCTCGCGGTCAGCGATCCGCTCGGAATCACCGCGCAGGGCCTGGTGACGTTCGACCGCCGTCGCGACGGCGATCTGGTGACGCGGTTGCGCGAGATCGTGGTCGAGTACGGCGTCGTCCGGCTGGTGGTCGGTCATCCGCTGTCGCTCGCGGGACGCGAAACCGATTCGACACGCGCGGCAATGCAACTGGCGACCGAACTGCGGGACGCGCTAGGGTTGCCGGTGGATATGTGGGACGAGCGCCTCTCGAGCGCGGAGGCACAGCGCACGCTGGCCGGCGCGCGCGCCGACAAGGGCGCCGTGGACCGGCTGGCGGCGGTCCTGATCCTGCAGGGTTATCTGGATGCCCACCGGCGCGATCGGTCGGGCCATGACGGAGAGATGGATGTCTCGGAATCGTAAGATCATCACGTTCGTTGGAGTGCTCGGGTTCGCGTTCATCGCGTTTGGCGCCTATGTCGCCATCGACGTCACGCACCCGCCGTCGGCGACCGGCGACCGCGTTCGCGTGACCATCGCCCGCGGCGAAGGATTGTCCGCCGTGCTCAAGGATCTCGAGTCCCAGGGACTCGTTCGCCACGCGTGGACGCTCGAGTTCTTCGCGCGGACGCTCGGCGACGACCGCAAGGTCAGGCGCGGCACGTACGAATTCGCCGTCGGAACGCCCGCGGTCCAGATCCTGCGCGCGATGGTTCAGGGCGACGTGCTCGCAGTGCGCGTCACCATCCCGGAAGGCTTCACGACCTGGCAGATCGCCGGGGCTTTCCGGGCCGCGGGCATCGATTCGACCGCCATGCTGGCCGCCACGCGCGACTCGACGTTGCTGCATGTGTGGCGGGTTCCGACGGGCACCCTCGAAGGGTACCTGTTCCCGGACACCTACAAGGTGCCGTTCGGCAGCGAGGCCGGCGACGTGGTGGCCCAGATGCTCGAGCGGTTCAACAGCGAGTGGACGCCGGAATTCTCGCGGCGCGCGTCGGAGATCGGCATGACGCGCCATCAGGTGCTCGCGCTGGCCTCGGTCGTGGAGGCCGAAGCGCGCGTGCCCGAGGAACGTCCCGTGGTTTCCGCGGTCTACCACAACCGCCTGCGCACGGGGATGCGACTCGAGGCCGATCCGACGGTGGCGTATGCGATGGGAGGTTTTCGGGGCCGTCTGTTGTATAAGGATCTCGAGATCGATTCGCCGTACAATACGTATAAGCATGCGGGCCTTCCGCCCGGTCCGATCTGCAGCCCTGGGGCCTCGTCGATCCGCGCCGCGCTCTACCCGGACGAGACCGTGACGGCGCTGTATTTTGTCGCGCGGGGCGACGGGACGCATGTATTTTCGACAACGCTGGCTGACCATCACGCGGCGGTCCGGGCGGCGCGGCGCAACCGCGATCGCCAGTCGACCTCGAGCCGGCCCTGACGTTCAACGGAGACACGATGGATCCGACCCTGCTCACTCCCGAAACCGCCGCCGATCTCGCGCGGCTCGAAGACGCAATCGCGGCCCGGGGACCGATGGTGGTGGCGTACTCGGGCGGCGTCGATTCGGGACTGCTCGCGTTCGTCGCGCATCGGGTGCTCGGCGATCGCATGCGATGCGTCATCGGGGTGTCGCCGTCCCTTGCGAGCGGCGAAGAGAGCGCGGCGATCGCATTTCTCGACGAGCACGGGATCCCGTATGCGCGCATCGAGACCCGCGAGATGGACGACCCGCGCTACCGCGCGAACGACACGAGCCGGTGTTACTTCTGCAAGAGCGAGTTGTTCGTGCGTGTCGAGATGGCTCCCGAGTCGCAGGCGTTTCCCGTGCTGGCGTACGGCGCCAACGCGGACGACCGGCTCGATTTTCGTCCCGGTGCCCGCGCGGCCCGCGAGCGCGATGTGGTTGCGCCCCTGGCGGACGCGGGATTCACCAAGGACATCGTTCGCCGGGTTGCGCGCGAACTTGCGCTGTCGCTCTGGGACAAGCCCGCGTCTCCGTGTCTGTCGTCGCGGATCCCGTACGGGTCGGAGGTGACCGCGGAGAAACTCCGGCAGGTGGATCGGGCAGAAGCCGTCGTGAAGCAAATGGGGTTCCGCGTCTGCCGCGTTCGCCACTATGGCGATACGGCGCGGATCGAAGTGCCGGTCGGAGATATGGAGCGCATTCTCGACGCGACGACGCGCGCGTCGATCGAGGAAGGTGTGCGCGCGGCCGGGTTCGAACGCGTCGAGATCGATCCCGAAGGATTCCGTAGCGGACGATTGAATGATGTACTGCGGCGCGTTTCTTGACACGCGCAAGTCACTGTGGTCTGATCGCAACGAGGTAATTCGATGGCCAGCAAGATCGAAACGACTGCCAAAAAAGAACGACCGTTTCGCTGGAAGGTGTTCGGCGCCGGAATCGCGTCGGTCGTGGTGGGTTACATTCTCCTGTCTCTGAACGACATCACCGTGGCCCCGATCCTCCTGGTACTCGGGTACTGCGTCCTCGTCCCCCTCGCCTTCCTCTAGACGGCCCGGCGTCCGGCCCCGGGGCGAATAGCTCAGTTGGTAGAGCGTCTGCCTTACACGCAGAAGGTCACAGGTTCGAGCCCTGTTTCGCCCACCATTTTCGAACCTCTTGCTTTGCAATGGGTTCGGCTCGGTTCCGCCGCCGGTCCCGGGGTGGGCACGTCTTGGGGGGGCGAATGCGGCGTACGGACGCCTACCGCCCAAACATGTGCGTTGACAGTCATTTCCATTCCGTGGTAGAATTTTTCCCGGTCGAGTAAGGTGTCGTTTTTTACCAACCGGTGGAGGGAGGTGCCGCCAGCAGTGTATTACGCTGGCGGTCGGCTTCCGAGTATTTAGGCAATTGCACAACTTCTTGGAGGTGTAGGAATGTTGAAAGCAAAGTTTGCGGTCCTTACGCTTGGCGCTGCCGCATTTCTGTGTTGGCAGGTTGCGGGCGTCAGTACCGTTAACAGCGGTATTGTCGATCCGTGCAACTCCACTGCCAGCTCGGCGGCGGGCGCCGTCTTTGCGTGTCCGGCCGGCGATGGCGACGCGTTGAGCACGAATGGTCTGACGATCAGCGTCACCATTCACGACAACACCAACGCTCCGGTTGCCGGTATTCCGGCGTCGGACTTCTGGCTGATCGGTTGTAACGACGGCCTGACGCTGTGCGGTGGTAGCGGTTCGAGCAACGCCACGGGCGCGACGGATGCCAATGGCAACACGACGATCGCCGGAACGATCGCGGCCGGTGGCTGCGACACGGGCGTTCGCGTTGTTTGTCAGGGTATCGTGCTCGGCGGCGGTGCGTGCGCGCCGTTGTGTCTGCCGATCGCGGTGCATACGCCCGACCTGCGTCCCCTGGGGACGACGGACGGCATGGTTACGTTCCCGGATTTCAGTGCCTTCGGTGGCGCGTTTCCGCCGAACGGGACGTATGACGCGTGCGCGGACTACAAAGCGCCCTTCGGTTCGCCGTTGACGCTTTCGGACTTCACGGCGTTTGCGCCGCATTATCTCGCGGCGCATCATTGCTAGTCGCATGGCGGCGTGAGTGACTCCTATAAATTGAACGCGACTGTGAATTTGCAGGTAAAGGAGTTTGTCGCTATGAAGAAAGCTCTAGCAGGGGTGCTTGCAGCTTCGTTCGTCGGCCTGATGGCCGCCGGTGCGATGGCGCAGGTACCGAATCTTCAGGTGTACTTCAACGCCAACTACAGTGAGACACAGGCTGACTGTGGTCCGGCAGGTACGAACCAGAGCATGTATGTCGTCATGAACAACTGGAACATGTACGTGCTCGGCGTTGATTTCAGTATCGACTATCCCACGTTGGCGTTGTTCATTGCTGGCGAGACGTTGCCGGCGGGAAGCATTGCGCTTGGCAGTTCCAACTCTGATTCCGGCAGCGGCGCCGGCAGCGGTGGAATCTCGATTGCGTGGGGCCTTCCGCAGAACGGCTATCAGCCGATTCTGGCTCTGACCGTCAACGGTATCTGGCTCGGTACGTGTAACTGCAACAACGGCCCGCAGGCGGTCGTCGTGCGCGGTACTCACTATGCCGAACCGCCCAGCAACGGCGGAAAGCAGGATCCGTCGGCTATTCGCTGGCCGGACTACGCCGAACTGGCCGGTGTCGGGATGACCTCGCTGGTCTGCCCCGGTATCGTCGCAGTCAAGGAACAGACGTGGGGTGGAGTCAAGGCGCTGTACCGGTAGTAACGCAGTTGTGAAGGGCTGGGTGAACCACGAGTTTCGGGTTCATCCACGACACGCGATCAGCGGTTCATCCAGCCTTATGGTATCGGAACTCACATCCTTTTGAAGGAGCGACTGTAATGAAAAAGGTTCTAATGCTTGCGATGGCTGTGATGCTGTGTGCGGGCGCCGCATCGGCGGACCATATCGGACTGTACACGGATCAGACCGGTCTGACCGGCAACTGTACCGCGACGCCGACGCCCGGTGGCCCGTATGCCGTTTACGTGGTGCATAAGCTCAACGTGAATGGCACCAAGGGTTCGCGCTTCAAGGTGACGGGTCTCAATCCGGCGCCCGCGGGCACGTTCTACACGGGCTATGCCATGCTGAACGGGTTCATCAACATCAATGGCCCCGATATCGGCATCTCGTGCGCGTACGGCTTCTGTGACGCGGCCCAGGACTTCGGCGTTCTCCAGCTGAATTTCTTCGTCACGGGTGTTGCCCCGGCGTGTTCGGGTCTGGCGATCGTTCCCGATCCGGCCGAGCCGTCTGGCCAGATCGTATACGCGGACTGCCTGGACGTGGCCTTCCCGGCCACGGGCGGTACGTTCTTCTTCTCCGCTGACGGCACCTGCGCCGGCTGCGACGAACCGAACGCTGTTGAGACGAGCACCTGGGGCAAAGTGAAGTCCCTGTATCGCTAGTCTGCAGTAGTTCGTCTTTGTAGAGTTAGTCCTGCGTGCCCGGGCCATCTGGTCCGGGCACGCGGCGTTTGGGGGTGACCATCCCCACCCACGACCGCCGCGGAGTTCGACAGGAGGAAACAACATGAGAACCATTGCGATTGGAGTACTCATCTCGATCTGCCTCGCGGGCCCTGCGTCCGCGGACCATATCGGTCTCTACACGGACCAGACCGGTCTCACCGGGAACTGTACGGCGCCGCCGCCGCCGGGCGGCCCGTTTGCCGTTTACGTGGTGCACAAACTCAATGTGGTTGGCACCGGTCGGTTCGCGATTCATGGTGACCGGTCTCAGCCCGGCGCCGGCGGGCACAGTTTACTCCGGCTACTCGATGCTCAACGGGTTCCTCAACCTGGGAAGCCCCGACGTGGGTATCTCGTGCGCGTACGGGTTATTGCGACATGGCGCAGGACTTCGGCATTCTTTCAGCTGAACTTTCTTCGTCACCGGCACGATACCGACCTGTTCGGGGTTAACGGTCATTGCCGATCCGTCGGAGCCGTCGCGCCAGTGTCGTCGTCGCGGACTGCAACGACGTCGTGTTGCCGCAGCGCTCGGGTGGCGGGTTCACTAGTTCTCCGCCTGAAGGATCGGCTGCGACCCCCTGCAGCGTCGCCGACGCGGTGAAGCAGAGCACCTGGGGCAAAGTGAAATCGCTCTATCGGTAGGGACGGGTGATGCGGTCGGTGGCGAGACAGGGTGGTAAGAATCTGACCACGCCTTGAGATTCCGCAACATCCGCACGGCGAATGCCGCCGTTCTCCACGCGTCCCATCCACAATATGCCGCTCGCCGATTGCGCGGCACGAACGTTGCTTTCAGCGTGGGTGAAAACCCTTGACAGTCTGGTAAACGCGCGGGATATTGGCGCCGTTGGGGATAACTTGATTGAGCGCGAGGTCTCTGTCCGGGGAATGGTGGTTCCAGCCTGTTGCTCTCGAGAATCTTTTGCCTTTTACGCGAGTAAGGAGCGACCTTGATGAAAAAAATTCTAATGTTTGCAATGGCTCTGATGCTGTGTGCGGGCGCCGCGTCCGCGCACCACATCGGGCTCTACACGGATCAAACGGGTCTTACGCAGAACTGCACCGCGACGCCGACGCCCGGTGGTCCGTACGCGGTGTACGTGGTGCACAAGTTCAACGTCGGCGGCACCAAGGGGTCGCGGTTCATGGTGACGGGAATCAGCCCGGCGCCCACGGGCACGTTCTACACCGGCTATTCGATGCTGAACGGGTTCATCAACATCAACCCCCCCGAGATCGGCATCTCGTGCGCGTATGGTTTCTGCGACCTGGCGCAGGACTTCGGCATCCTCCAGTTGAATTTCTTTATCACGGGCGCGATTCCGGCGTGTTCGGGATTGTCGATCGTTCCCGATCCGGCCGAGCCGTCGGGCGATATCGTCTATGCGGACTGTCTGGACGTCGCGTTCTCCGCGACCGGTGGTCAGTTCTTCTTCACGGCCGACGGCACCTGCCTCGACTGTAAGGAGCCGACCGCGGTGCAGACGAGCACCTGGGGCAAAGTGAAGTCCCTGTATCGCTAGTTTCGGTCACGTTCATCTGAATCGGTGACGTTCTTGCGTGCCCGGGCCATCGCGGTCCGGGCACGCGGCGTTCTGGCGTGGGTGGGCCCCGCCCGAAAGCCGCCTTGACACGCCCGAAAGCCGCCGATTAGACTTATGAAAACCGCCGCCCGCCCGGTTGACCTTCCCCCGAGTCGAGTTGAATTTTTCTTGAGTCTGCAACGTCTTAGACGGACAACGATCTGTTTCTCTTCCGGTCTGCTGGGTGCGGCGGGAGTGCTTGTGCTTGCGGCCGCCCCGCGGGTGGCTGCGGCGCCCGCCAGCCGCGCGCCGGCGGCGCTGGTGCGCGCGGACGACCGGGCCGTCACCTTCCGGGTCCAGGTCCCGTCACCGTCCTTCTCGCCCTCTTCGCTCGCCGGGTTCGAGCGGATCCACATCGACGGTTTCGACCTTTCCGGTAACCCCGGCGAGCCCCCGGTCCCGACCCGGCCGTTCCTGGTCGCGATCCCGACGGATGCGACGGTCTCGGTGACCGCGCGCGTGCTCTCATCCGAAGCCCCGGGCGCGCATCGGCTCGAGCCCGTGGCGACACCGACGATGATCGACGACGACGCGGACGACTTCGGCCGGGTGACCTCCGAGCGTATCGTCCAGGACGACGTCGTATACCGCGCGTGGTCCGCTCCCGCGATGGTCGAGGCCGACGACCCGGCATACATTCGCCGCACGCGCGTGCTGCCACTGCGAGTGAATCCGGTCTCGTACGACCCCGCGACCGGAGAGGTCGCGGTGGCGACCAGTATCGAGATCACGGTTCACATTTCCGGGGGTGCGGGGAAGAGCGACGCGGGGATTCCGGCGCCACCGGAGACGAAGGACTGGTCGGAGATATTCGGCCGTCTGCTCGTCAACCCCGCCCAGGGACGCGAGTGGCGCGCTCCGCGCCCGGCGATGGCGCTTCAGACCACCGGAGCGGCTTCCCGGATGTCGATCCCGGGAACGGTCAAGATCAGCGTGCGCCAGACGGCGATGCACTCGGTGACGGCGAGCGCGCTGATCGCCGCGGGATTCCCCGGTGGCCAGCCGGTCGGCAATCTCCGGCTGTTCAAGCGCGGCTACGACGATGCGTCGTTGAGCCCGACGACCGAGGACATCGCGTTCACCGTCGAAGAAAATGCCTCGGGCACGCCCGGGGTGTTCGACGGCAACGACCTGCTCATCTTCTACGGGCGGCGGCTGCGCGACGACGCGTCGCAGGGCGACACCATCGAGACGTTTTCCGACCACAACGTCTACTGGCTCGAAGCGTCGCCCGGGACGACGATGGGCAGCCGCACGCCGGGCGCCGGCTTCGTCACGTCCGACACGACGACGGTCTCGTTTCCGATTACCCTGCACCAGGAAGAAGACCACGTCTTCGACGAACGAACCCCGCCGGGTGCGTCGGATCCGTACTATTACAGTTTCTGGTACGAGGCCGGTCCGGTGGACTATCCGTTCGACCTGAACGCCGTCCGGCCCGGCTCGAGCGTCACCCTCAAGGTTGAAATGGTCGGGCAGACGTACGACAGCCCCAAGACGGTCAAGCTGTCGCTCGTCAATTCCAAGGGCGAGCTGGTCTTGAATGGCGCCTACGCCGTGCCGGGCGTCTCGGTGAGGACGTTCACCGCACCGATCGCCGACACCAACCTCGACGTCGGGGCCAACCGCTTCCGTCTCAATCGCGTCGACAATTCCCGGTCGGCCCTGAACGTGATGCCGAACTGGGTGGAAGCGACGTACAACTCGCTGTTCCGCGCACGGGGGAATCGACTGCTGTTCAACACGGGAACGCTGACCGGCGACACGACGGTCACCGTGACCGGACTGTCGACCACGACCGGACTTCGACTGTACGACGTCACCACGCCCACCGCACCCGTTCGCATGACGCTCGGGGCCGGAAACTTCCCCGCCGCGAGCGGTGGGTTTGCGCTGTCGTTCCGCGAGACCATTCCGTCGCGCCGGACCTTCGTATTGACGCCGCTCACCAACATGGTCCAGGTCGCGGCCGCGGACCTGAAGCTCGACACACCGAGTTCGATCATCGGCAATTCCGCCGAGAGCGGCATCGACGTGCTCGTCGTTTCCAACGCGCTCTTCGTGCCGCAGATGCGCCAGTGGGCGTCCTACCGGCGGGCGCAGGGGTATCGTGTGCTGGTGGTCGACGTCGAGGACGTCTTCGACGAATTCAACGGCGGCGTGCCCTCACCGAAGGCGATCTTCCGATTCACCCGGCACTTCTTCGAACACGGCGACGCCAGCGCGCTGGTTCTGGTGGGCGACGCCAGCGAGGACGAGAAACACGTCCACTCGGACTCGGGGCCGAACTTCGTTCCCACGTATCTTCGCGTCGGCATGGATCACGTGTCCACGTCGCCGCCCGACGACGAAGTTGTCACCACCGACAAGCGTTTCGTCAAGCTGCCCGGACCCGGTGGTACGATCGACAGCTATCCCGACCTCATCGTGGGTCGCCTGCCGGTGGGGAACACGGGCGAGCTCACCAACGTGCTCAACAAGGTCTACAAGTACGAAGCGCCCACGGCGTCCGATTTCTGGCGCAAGCGGATGATCCTGGTGGCCGACGACACCTATTCGACCGGGGCGTCGGCGTTCGGGCAGGTCAACCAGTTCTGCAATTTCCCGGTGGAGGCGGGCTTCCAGTCGAGTCAGGAAGTCACCGCGCAGACCATGGAAAACGCACTTCCGGCCGGGTACGACATCCGGCGCTTCTACCTGAAGCAGTACACGGACGCGTTCTACACGTCGAACTGCGCGAGCTATTCGGTTGCGATCAGTTTCACGCGGCAGAACGTCACCGACCTGTTGATGAACGAACTCAACCAGGGGGCGACGCTGGTCACGATCCAGGCGCACATGAATCGCTACACGGTGACGCACGAGCGCCTGCTGTCCACCCAGAGCGCGTCCATTCTGGGCGAGGGATCCACGGGCCGCGACCACCTGCGCGTGGACAATCGCGGCAAGCCCTGGATTCTCTTCGCGATGGGCTGCCATTTCAGCGACTACGCGATCGAGCGCGAAATGGAGAGCCAGACCGTCTCCAACAACAATCCCAACGGCGACAGCTTCGCCGAACAGTTCCTGTTTCAGAACGATCGCGGCGCGGTGGCGACCTACGGAAGCAGCGGCTTCGAATACCTCGGCCCCAACGCGGACTATCTCGAGGACATGACGCGGATCTGGTTCTACGAGGCGCCGTTCGACACGATGATCAACCAGACCCAGGCCGAATGGAAACTCGGCCAGTTGATGTTCCTGACCGAGACGCAGATGGTGTCGCGCGGGCAGCGCGATCCGGTGGAGCGCTACCACATCCTGGGCGATCCGCTGCTCCGTATCGACGCGGGCCCGCCGGCGTTCCAGGTCACGGTGAACGGGAATTCCGTGCGCAGCGGCGACGCCGTGGAATCGGGCGGGGAAGGCGACACCATCCAGGTCGTCGCGACGGTGACGGACGAAAACGCGATCCGCGCATTCTCGCTGGACATCGGCGGGGTCGATGCCACCGACTCGCTCACCGTCGTGCCGCTGGTCGACACGCAGATCCCGCGCGGACGACAGTACCGGGTGAGCTTCCGGCACAAGCTCCGGTCGGATAACTACGACATTACGCTGCGCGCGTATCAGTCGCCCGACACGCTGGCCGGCAAGTATCACATCGCGGCGGAATTCGTGCTGAAGGTGGTGTCGAGCATCGCGGTGTCCGTGAACGGGCGCGTGGTCACTTCCGGATCGGCGGTTCCCGCCACGGGCAGCTATCGCGTCGACCTCAAGTCCCCGGTGTTCATTCCGGCGAGCGCGATCTCGGTGGATATCGACGGCGACCCCGTGCCGGACATCACGCTCACGCATCCGTCCGCCCAGGACTCGCTCAACTGGACCATCACGTTCCAGCGCACGCTGACCGGCGGCAAGCACAAGCTGCACGTGCAGGCGGGAACGAACAGCTTCACCTACGACCTGCTGGTCAGCGAGACCGCGGGACTGCGCAACGTGATCAACTATCCCAATCCGTTCCGCAACGAGGGCACGAGCTTCCTGTATACGAATGACGTCGAGATCGAGAGCGGCTCGCTCGACATCTTCACCGTGAGCGGCAAACGCGTGCGAAGCCTGCCCATCCCACCCGGATCGCGACTGCCCGGCGAGAATTCGGTGTTCTGGGACGGTCGCGACGCCGCCGGCGAGCGCCTGGCGAACGGCGTCTACCTGTACGTGATCCGCGTGTCGCAGCGGGGCGGATCGGCCACGGTCCGCGGCAAGGTCTCTCACATCGAGTAGGCCGTTTTCTCTTTGTCCCGTTTTTCCCCCCTCTGGTAGACTCCGGGCGCGAGACCATCGCGCCACCATGACGGAATCCGACCGCCTATTCGACCAACTCGCCGGGCTCACCACCGAGCAGCGCAATCCGCGTACGCGGGAGATCGATCTCGCGCCCACCGAGAGCGTGCTCGAGATGATGAACGACGAAGATCGCGGCGTCGCCGACGCGGTGCGCCTGGCGATCGCGGAGATCGCGCGGGCCGTCGACCTGGTGACGCTCGCGTTCCGGCGCGGCGGACGCCTGTTCTACGCGGGCGCCGGTACGAGCGGCCGTCTCGGCGTGCTGGACGCGGCCGAGTGTCCACCCACCTTCGGCGTCGATCCCTCGATGGTCCAGGGGATCATGGCGGGCGGACCGGAAGCCGTCTTCCGGTCGCGCGAAGGGGTGGAGGATCTGCCCGAGAACGGCGCGCGCGACGTCGCCGCCCACGGCGTGGGTGAGGGCGACGCGCTGGTCGGAATCACCGCGAGCCGGCGGACGCCGTTCGTGCTGGGCGCGCTCGCCGAGGCGCGCAAGCGCGGCGCACGGACGATCTTCCTGCGCTGCAACGACGGCCCCGCGCCCGATGTGGACGTTGTCGTCACGGTTGTGCCGGGCCCCGAGGCGATCACCGGCTCGACGCGGCTCAAGGCGGGAACCGCGCAGAAGATGGTCCTGAACATGATCTCGACCGCGAGCATGGTGAAACTCGGCAAGGTGTACGAGAACCTGATGGTCGACGTGCGGCCCAACAGTGCCAAGTTGATCGAGCGCGGAAAGGGAATCGTCATGATGCTGACGGACCTCTCTTACGACGACGCGGCGGCGGTCTACGAGTCGGCGGGGCGCAGCGTGAAGGTAGCCGTCGTGATGCGGCGCCGAGGCGTCGATCGTGCGGAGGCCGAGCGCCTGCTCGCCGACGCGGGCGGATTTCTCGCCCGGGCGCTGGGAGAACGCGAGTGAACCGCCGGCCGGTTCGTAGCGGACGCGCACGGGCGATCGGCGCGATGGCGATGGGACTCGTGCTCTCTCTGTCGTGCGGCAAGAAGCAATCGTCCGAAGGCACCGTCGTTCATCTGTGGCAGTTCTGGGATCTCGCCGTCGTCCAGCCCATCGTCACCGAATTCGAAGCGCGCAATCCCGGCGTCCACGTCGAAGTCGAGCAGCTCACCTGGAAAAGCGGTCTCGAGAAGATCCAGGCGGCGGTCGCGTCGGCGACCCAACCGGACGTGTGCGAACTCGGGTCCACGTGGCTTCCTCGCTTCAGCTACGAGGGCGTGCTCGAGGACATGACGCCCGTCTACGAGGCCGAGCGCGACAGTTTCCTCATGTGGGACAGCGCGCTCTGGAACGGGCGCGCATTCGGCCTGCCGTGGGTGCAGGGGTCGCGCGTGCTGTTCTACAACCGGGACCTGTTCCGCCGCGCCGGGCTCGACCCGGACCACGCGCCGGAGACCTGGGCGGAACTCCTGGCCGCGTCCCAGAAGATCTCGACGCTCGGAACCGGCATCTACGGTTTCGGCCAGAACATCGGCGAACGCTACGTGCTCTACAAGAAGTTCATGGCGTTTGCGTGGGGAAACGGCGGCGACGTGTTCGATGCGGACGGTAAGGTCGTCGTCAACAGTCCGCAGGTGATCGAGGCGCTGGAATTCTACCTCAAGCTCGCGCCCTTCTCGCTCCAGGAGAAGCAGGAAGTCCTCGACCAGTACTTCAAGACCGGCCGGCTCGGCATGCAGATCTCCGGCGCATGGAACATCAAGAACTACGCACTGGAGGCGCCCGGCCTGGACTATGGCGTGGCGCTGGTCCCCAAACCCGCCGCGGACCGCGGAACCCACGCGAGTTTCGCCGGCGCGGAGATGCTGGTGGTCTTCAAGGCGTCGGCGCACAAGGATGCGGCGGTGCGACTCGCGCGTTTCCTTCAATCGTACCCGGAGGCGAAAGCGCTGTCGCTCCAGGCGGGAAGCGTCTTTCCGGCGTCGGTCCGGGCGCTCAACGATTCCACCTTCGTCAAGGATCCGCGGATCCGCGTCTTTATCGAGCAGGCGGTCACGAGCCACACGCCGCCGCCGCACCCGGGCTGGATCGAGATGGAAGAAGTCATCGACCGCGCGGTCGAAGAGTCGCTCTACGGACGCCGCGCGCCGCGGTGGTGCCTCAACGACGCGGCCAAGCAGATCGAGGCCATCGCGGCCCGCTTCGACAAGAAATAGATGGCGACGCCCCGCCGGATCGTTCTTCCGCCCGTCGTCTGGTTTCTCTTGCCGTGGGCGATCGTCTACACCGCGTTCTTCGTTTTTCCGTTCATCTTTTCGTTCGTGCTCGGGTTTCTGTCCTACAACCCGCTGAACGTCGCCGGCACGCACTTCGTCGGCGCGGACAATATTCTCCGGCTGGCGCATGACCCCGAGTTCCACAGTGCCCTGCGCAACACGCTGCTGTTCGTCGTCGGCACGGTGCCGGTGACGACGGTGCTGGCGCTCGGGATGGCGTGGCTCCTGCGCGAACGGGTGCCGCTCAAGGACGTGTTCAAGGTGGCGATGTTCCTGCCGTCGATTCTCTCGATGGTGGTGATCGCCCTGTTGTTCAAGCTGTTCTACGCACCGGGCGGCGCACTCAACTCGTTGCTCGCGGGCCTCGGCACGCAGGGACACGGGTGGCTGACCGATCCGCGCACCGCACTTCCCGCGATCATGGCGATGGACGTGTGGGCGGCCGTCGGATACTACGCGCTGATTCTGTACGCGGCGTTCACATCGATTCCCAATGATCTCTACGAGGCGGCCGAGCTGGAAGGCGCCGGGGCGTGGGACACGTTCCGGCACGTCACGTTTCCGTTGCTCAAGCCGACGATCGGATTCGTGCTCGTGATCAACACGATCCGCTCGTTCCAGGTTTTCGTCGAAGTGCTGGTGATGACCCAGGGCGGGCCGCTGGGGTCCACGAACACGCTCGTGATGATGCTCTACGACACGGCCTTCCGCCGACTCGACTACGGGTACGCCAGCGTGATCGCCTACGCCGTGTTCGTACTGTCCGGTATCTTCTCGATCCTGGCGATGCGGCGCATGCGCTCGGAGACGCCGTCGGGCACGCGGGGAGCGGCGGCATGATGCGCGCGCTCCGATGGCTGTTGCTTGTCGCGGTGCTCGCGACGATGGTGTACCCGCTCGCGTGGATGATCGCGGTGTCGCTGCGGACGGTGGACGGCGTGAGCCTTCGCTACTATGGAGAAGTCTGGAACGCCGGGCCGTTCGACCGCTACTTTGTCAACAGCGTGATCGTGGCGGTGGTCGTCCTCGCGGGGAATATCGTGTTCTGCACCATGGCCGGGTACGCCTTCGCCCGCTACCGCATCCGTGGCGCGAAGCTCCTGTTCCTGCTGGTCCTCTCGACGATCATGCTCCCCAAGCAGGTCATCCTGGTGCCACTCTACATTCTGATGCAGCGCCTGGGCATGATCGACACCTACTGGGCGCTCACGCTCCCGTTTCTGGTAGACCCGTTCAACATCTTCCTGATCCGTCAGTACACGCTCTCGATCCCGCCGGACTGCGAAGAGGCCGCGCGGCTCGACGGCGCCGGCGAATTTGCGATTCTGTTTCGCGTGGTGTTCCCGATGCTCAAGCCCGTGCTCGCCGTGGTGGCGATCCAGACGTGCCTCACGAACTGGAATTCGTTCCTGTTCCCGTTTATACTGACCAACAGCACGTCGATGCGCACACTTCCGGTCGGGCTCGCGCTCCTGTCGCAGGGCGCGCACAGCGTCGACTGGGGGCATCTCATGGCCGGGGCGGTCATTTCCGCGCTGCCCGTCGTGGCGGCTTTCCTCGTGTTTCAGCGACGGATCATCGGCGGACTCACCGCCGGGATGTCGAAGTAGTATTTCTCCGGGAGCATCATGTCGGGTACGTGGCCATCACTGGGCGGTAGACAAGGATTCAGGGCGGTCGGCCTGATGTCGGGCACGTCGATGGACGGCGTCGACGCCGCGCTGGTGTCGATGGACGCCGACCCGCTGCGCCCGGCGGTGGATCTGGTGGCGTTCACGTCGTCGCCGTATCCCGACGAGTTGCGCGAGTCGCTGGCGGACCTGGCGACCGGCGGACAGGTGACCGCCGAGGATGTCGCCGTCCTCGAGACCAGCGTCGCGGTCGCGTTTGCGGCCGCATTCTTCGATGTGTGTCGCAGTGCGACGGCGGACTCGCGCTCGATCGATTTCATCGGGTCGCACGGGCAGACTGTCGCGCACGTGCCGCCGGGGTCGGGCGGCGCCATCGCGGGCACGCTGCAACTGGGACCGCCCGCGATGATCGCGGCCTTGACCGGCATCACGACGGTGGGCGATTTTCGCAGCGGCGACGTCGCCATCGGCGGACAGGGAGCGCCGCTCGCGCCCTATTGCGATTTCATGCTGCGCCGCGAGGCGGGTAGCGGGCGCGTGATTCTCAATCTCGGAGGTATCGCCAACATGACGTTTCTGCCGCGCGCGGGACAGATCGACGACGTGACCGCCTTCGACGCCGGCCCGGGCAACATGGTCGTCGACGCGTTGTTTCGCGCGTTGTTTCCGGGCGACGGCGAATTCGACGAGGACGGCCTGCATGCCCGCGCGGGGTCGCCGTCCGCGGAGGTTTGCGAGGAAATGATGCGTCACCCGTTCTTCGCCACGCCGCCGCCGAAGTCCGCGGGACACCGCGAATTCGGACCGCACTTCGCGTGGACGCTCAAGCGCGCGGCCGAGGAGCACGGACTCTCGCGCGAAGACACGATGGCCACGGCGGTTCAATTGACGATCGTCTCGGTGGTCGACGCGATGCGGCGCTTTCTGCCCGACGGCGCGGTCGACGAGGTCTTCGTCACCGGCGGCGGTGCGCGCAACCGCGCGATGACCGACGGACTCGCGGCGATGCTCGGCGGAGTCCCGCTTCGCCTCATCGACGAACTCGGCATTCCCGCGGAAGCCAAGGAAGCGGTCGACTTCGCCTTTCTCGCCCGCGAAACGCTGCTCGGCCGACCGAATGTCATTCGCTCGGTGACGGGCGCCTCGCGGCAACTCATCCTCGGAACGATCGCGCGCGGATGAGGACCTGGGCGAACATTCGCATTGCGGCGGCGGCCGCACTCGTCGCGACGGCGGTCGGCTGCGCGGGACCGCGACCCGGAGCACCCGGCGGCAAGACCGGCGCGGAGCCGATCGCGCGCGTGCTGGTCTTTTCGACCTCGGGCACGGCCACGCTGGCGACCACCGGTCCCTTCGCGGTCAAGAGCGGCGGCATGACTCTTCTGTCGAGCAACCGCGGCGGCACCGCCACCATCCAGCGCACCGGGCAGTCGCTGCAGGTGCGGTTGGATACCACCGGCGAGACCGCCGTCGCCGAAAACGATGTCGTCGTCGCTCCGACGACGTCGGCCGTTTCGGTGGGAGGCGTGTGGTATGCTGGCTCCATTCGGGCGCGCGCCAACGAAACGGGGGGGATCGACCTGATCAACCTCGTGGGTGTGGAAACGTATCTCGAAGGCGTCGTGCCGCACGAGATCGGTGATCCCGGCGCGGACGGATACGCGGCGGTGGAAGCGCAGGCGGTGGCCGCGCGGACGTATGCGATGTCGCGCATCAAATTGAATCACGATCACCCGTACGATCTCGAGTCGGGGGTGGCCGACCAGGTGTATCGCGGCCGCGAGAAAGACAGCCGCATCGCGTCGTCGGCGATTCGCGAGACGCGCGGCATGGTGCTCGAGTACAAGGGCGAGTTGTGCGAGACGTACTACAGCGCGACGTGCGGCGGGCACACCTCGGACATCCGCACCGTGTGGCCCGATCGCAAGAGCGCGCCGTACCTGTACGGGTGCCTGGACCGGCCCGCCGCCGGGGGCGAGAGCTTCTGCGCCGGGGCGCGTAACTTCCGCTGGCGCTACACGTTCTCCGGCCGGTCGCTGGGCGCGACGATCCGGCAGACACTTCCGGCCGCGCTCGGCATTCCCGCGGCGCACGTGGGCGACCTGGTCGACCTGCGTATCGTCGGGCGCGCGGCGTCGGGGCGCGTGAGCCAGCTCGACGTGGTGACGTCGACGGGGACGTTTCGGGTCGAAGGAGACAAGATTCGTCGCGTGCTCATGCTCGACGTCCAGCGTGGAAAGATTCTCCCGAGTACGCTCTTCGATATCGAAAGCGTGATGACCGGTGGCCGCGTGGGCCGCGTGAGCATCGCCGGCGGCGGGAACGGCCACGGCGTGGGGATGTGTCAGAACGGCGCGATTGGCATGGCCCGCCGCGGGTACTCGTATTCGATGATTCTCGAACACTACTATACAGGAGCGACACTGCGTGCGGCCTATTGATCGCGCGCCGGAGCGTATGACCAAAGAAAACGACATTCTGACTCCCGAAGTCCGCTTTCATCTCATTCGAAAGATGGAACGGCACAAGGTCATTGCGCTCACCGGCCAACGGCTCTTGCCGCACGAACGCAAGTACCTCGAGTTCCATAGCGTCGCGGGCGTGATTCTGTTTGCACGCAACGTCGAAAGTCTTTCGCAGGTCAATGAGCTGATCGGCACCGTCACCGAGGAACTGCAGAAAGATGGCGCGCCGACGCCGCTGATCATGGCGGACCACGAAGGCGACTTCGTCGCGGAGCTCCGGCAGGTGATCGGCGTCCCGCCGGCGCCGCTGGCGATCGCCGCGACCGGCGACCTCGACCTCGCGGCGGAGACGGCCTTCGAGACCGGTCGCGCGATGACCAAGCTCGGCGTGAACACGGTGCTGGCGCCGGTGGCCGATTGCTACTTCGAAGCGGGCAGCGCCATCACCGGATTGCGCACGTTCGGCGCCGACCCCGAGCGCGTCTCCGAATTCGTCGAACAGACGATCGCCGGCTTCCGCGAGGCGGGGCTGGTGTGCTGCGCCAAGCATTTCCCGGGTCACGGATCGACGGCGGAGGATTCGCACGAGACGCTCCCCGAAGTGCGCAAGTCGGCGGCCGAACTCGCGGCCGCGGACCTCGTGCCGTTCCGCCGCGCGATCGCCGCCGGCGTCGACATGATCATGATGTCGCACGTCGCCTTTCCAATGGATCGCGACGAACTCGTGCCGGCGAGCTTCGACGCGCGCTTCATTCGCGACATGCTGCGGCGCGACCTCGGCTACAACGGCGTCGTGATCACCGACGCGCTCGAAATGGCGGGCGCACGCTGGTACGCCTCCGAGCGCTCGGGCATGGTGACCGGGGGCAACGAGCGCTCGCTTCTGGCTGGCGTCGATCTGTTGCTGCACGCGCGGCCGATCCCCGAACAGGTGCAGGTGGAGCACGGCAGTGAACCGGTGATGTCGCTCAACGTCATGGAGACGATCGTGCGCACATTGGAGAAAATCGTCGATCGTGGGAGGATCGACGAGAAGCTTGCGGAAGCCGCAGCCGAAAACGAACCCTTGCGCAACGTGCTCTCGATCCTCGACGCGTCCGCGGCGCGCATCAACGCGCTGCGCGAAAAGGCGGCCGTCCCGCGCCCGGCCTCGCGCGCCGGAACCGGCGGCAAGGTGATCGAGTTGAACGCGTATCCGTCGGTGCCGACGGTCTATCGAACCGTGGCGGAACGGGGACTCGTTGCGTGGGATCACTGGTCACAGTTCGACGCGCTCCAGCCCGATTCGCACTGCATGATCGTTCCGGTCGAGTGGGCGCCGAGCGAGTCGCTCAAGCGCCAGGATCTCTCCGCGTTTCTCGACGTGGTGTGCCGTCACTTTCCGCGCTGGCAGCGCGCGCCGTTGATTACGGGCTTCGACACCGACGCCGACGGGCGTCTTCGCCCGGTGCTGCAACGCGAGCGCGCGACCGTCGTCGACGCGTCGCGCTACAGCGGCGAGTCGGGCAGCCTCGACATCGGCGGCGGCGACGACATCGTGCTTGTGTTCTCGGCACGCGGCGCGCCCTCGGAAGAATTCGCGCTGGGACTCACCGCGCTCGCCGACATGCTTCAGCCGGTCGCGGTCGTACTGACGGGCTGGGTCGTGAGCGACTGGGTGCCCGAGGGAACTCCGGTGCTCGCCTCGCTCGGGGCGTCCACGCAGGTGGCCGCCGCGGTCGCCCAGGTGCTCGCCGGAACCACGATGCCCGAAGGCTCGCTCGAGGGGCTCCTCCCGCGCGGACAGGCGTCGGGCGCTTAACACGTTGAAATACCATACGGTAGGGGATTGACAGCGGGCGCCGCCGGGTGCTACCGTTCATGTTCGCGCATCCGCCGGGGTCGTAGTTCAGTTGGTTAGAACGCCTGCCTGTCACGCAGGAGGTCGCCGGTTCGAGTCCGGTCGGCCCCGCCATAATTCACGAAGTGCCCTCCAACGAGTCGCGTTGGGGGGCACTTCTGTTTCTCCCGACGGTGGCGGAGCGTGTTACGTTCGAGACGTTCAGATGATTCGACCCTTCGCATTTCTCGGATGCATTCTCGTGCTGCTCTCGTTCGGGTGCAGCCGGACGGTCCGTATTCCACCCGCGGACTACGCCGATCCGGGTGGTGCGGTCGCGTACCACATTCGGACGGTGGATCACCGCACCTTCAGCGTCGCCGAGTACTCGGTCTCGGACTCCACCATCGTGGTCAGAAGGCTGACCGGCTCGGCATCTCCGAGTACCGAAGATGCCCCGAAGGTTCCGTTCGAGATCGCATTGGACAATGTGGAGTCGATCGACCGGGTCACCGTCCACACCGGACGCAGTATTCTGATCGCGGTGGTGGTCACCGGTGTGATCGGGGGGTTCCTCCTATGGCTCTTCACTTCGCTCTGACCCCCTGAGGGGCGCGAGTCAGGCCCGTAGAAGGCCCTGCGAACCCGGTCCGCACGCGTGCTATAATTAACGCTCCTGTAAATCCCGGTCGTCCCAGCCGTCCGACCCGCTTTTTTGTTGATCACTCCGTGGGCTGCATCCCGATGCGCACCGGTTTTGTTGCCATATTGCTCCTGCTTGCGTTGACCCCGGTCGCGCGCGCCACGAATGCCGTGCTCGTGGGACAGATCGCGCCGACGAACGCCATGCAGTACACCGACGTGTGGGGATGGGTGGACCCGCAGACGTCGCGCGAGTATGCGCTGGTGGGGAACAACGCGACCGGCATGCACATCGTCGATGTCACCGACCCCTCGACGCCGTTCGCGGTCTCGGTGGTCAGCACGGTGCCGCGCTTCGACATGAAGACCTGGGGATCGCTGGTTTACACGGTCGACGGCTTCACCGCGCCCGGCGGCATCGTCGACATCTCGGATCCCTATCACCCGGTGGTCGTGGGCACGTTTCCCGGTGGTCACAACGTTGTGATCGACGACCAGGGCTATCTCTATGTATGTCTCCCCGGACTCGTGTGCTACGACCTCAACCCCGACCCAACGGTGCCGCAACGCATCTGGAGCATCGGCGGTCCCGACGGGCACGACGCCACCGTGATCGGCAACACGCTCTACGAATTCCGCGGGACGGCGGGTACGTTCATCTGGGACATCACCGACCGTCACCTTCCCATGTTCAAGACGATGATCGTCGACTCGACGATCACCTATAACCACAACGGCTGGCCGACCGAAGACGGGCGCTATCTCTTCATCACCGACGAATACGCGCTCGACCCGTCACCCGACATCACGGTATGGGATCTCCAGGCGAAACCGCTGCCGGTGCGCGTCGCGGCAATCTACGACCCGACGGCAACGGCGCACAACTGTTACGTCGTTGGCAATCTGCTATTGGTCGCGTACTACACGGCGGGGTTCCGCATCTACGACATCACCGATCCGACAAATCCCATTCTGGCCGACACGCAGGACATTTCGCCCGAGACCGGCGAGGGCATCTTCGAGGGTGCGTGGGGGTGCTATCCGTTCGCGCCCAGCGGCACGATCTACATCAACGACCGGCCCGACGGGCTCTTCCTGTTCCAGATCGAAGGCGCGCCGACCGGCGTGGGTCGCACACCCGCGCCGCCCGCGGGGCTCGTGGTGCATCCGGCCGCACCCAATCCGTTCGGGCAGTCGACGGCGGTGCGCTACACGCTCGCGTCTCCCGGCGCGGTCACGGTGTCGATCTACGATGCGACGGGGAGGCGCGTGCGAGCGTTCGACGAGGGACGCCGTAACGCGGGCGATCACACGATCGCGTGGGACGGACGCAACGACCGCGGCGCGCCGATGCCGTCGGGGGTCTATTTCTGTCGCGTGAAAGAGGGAACGCTGGAGCGCGTGCAGAAGATGGTGCTGGTCCGGTAGGCTCCGGCCGCGTCGCGACCGGAGCCGACCGGAAATCGCCGTCTAGTGGCCGCCGGCGGCGGTCATTCCCACCACGACCCACACACCGACCACGCGAATCACGTAGCCGCGCATCGGATCGGCGCCGAGTTGTTCGACGCGGCCGCGGACCTCTTCGTGGTCTCCGTCCCACGGCGTCATCGTCACCGCCACCCATCCGCCGACGTTGCCCGCGCGCTGCACGACGACGTCGACGCGGTCGCCGGGCTTGACGTCGGTGGGGAAGTCGCGGAAGTGCACGGGCGATCCCATGACAACGACCGTGTGACTCATCGGATCGACCTTAGTCACCGGGCCGCGCAGTTCGCCGCCCGAACACGGGTCATGGATGGTCGAATCGTCCGCGGCGGTCGCGCACACGAGCGGCGTGATCGTGTTGTTCTCCATGTGATCCTTGTCGCCGACGAAGTCGCCGTGCACGTCGACCACCAGGCCGACCGGGTAAGGCGGCGGTGGCGGCGGGATCACCAGCGGGAGGCACCCGAAGTTGGCGTCGAGGAAGCTCGACACCTCGCCGTTGGTGCTCGTGAGCAGCACGTGGATGTTCGCCGGCGTCGTCGGCATGAACTGCGGCGTCGGCGCCTTGGCCACCTCGTAGATGCCCGCGCGAAGGTTCGGAAACTGGTAGTGGCCGTCGGAGTCCGTATGCGTCATCCGCAACGGCGCGTTCTTTGTGGAATCGCTGCTGGTCACGTCGCGCAACGTGATCAGGACGCCCGGAAGGCCGGGTTCGCCGTCGTCCATGGCGCCGTTCTTGTTGGCGTCGTTCCACGCACGGCCCGCAATCACGCCGCCTCCCGGGGGTGGCGGCGGGGTGGTGCCGATATCGAGCCGTGCCACGAACGCGATGGCGACCCCCGGGTCGACGCCAAACTGGACCGTGCGCGGCAGGCTGGTTTCGCCCGGCGTCCACACGCCGTCGTCGTTCGCGAACTGGAAGACGATCGCGGCGCCGGCGCCGTGGATGTCGTTGTCGGGATTGAGCACGGTGACGCTGTCCGGCAGCAGCGACACGAACGTCAGTCCGATGGGCTCGGGGTGCGTGACGCGCCCGTTGTTGCGCACGGTCAGGTCGACCAGGAGCGCATGCAGCGTGTCGTCGTAATGCAGATTGGAGCCCCGGAGAAGGAAGGGTCCTTCCGACGGGTGATGGCTGTCGCCACCGGAATTGACCGTAATTTCGAAGTCGCCGCTGCCGATCTGTCCCTGAATTAGATTCGACTGGGATGTATCGGTCGGGGCAACGGAGTTGTTGCTGCAGCCGAAGAAAAGCGCGGCGACCAGCGCGAGTATCCATAGTCCGCGAGCGGAGCGCATGGTGCTACCTCCTGGAGGTGTTTGCGGCGGGGCGAATGAAGGACCCACAAAGTGTAACACCGCGGATCGGCCGGGGCAATCGGGGCCGGGCGGTCTGTGCGCCGGCGGCGGTCCGATGGGGCGGCGGCGCGACTTGACCGCCCGTTCGTTTTGTGTTACCAGTCAACGAGTTATGCGTATCGGGCGGGTATCGGAGGGTCGACGCGGAGGCCGTTGCGGGTGAGCGGGCAACCGAGCCGCGCGGTCAATTCGTCCGCGCGCCCGCTGGTCGTCCTCCACTCCGTGCAGTGCTGGCTTCCGCAAACGGAGACGTGGCTGTATACCCAGGTGCACTTTCTCCCTGAATCGATCGAGAGCCACGTGGGCTGCGAGCGCACGGCGAACCTCGACCAGTTTCCCCAGCCGCACATTCACTCGCTCGAGAACACGGCGCTCTGGCGGCAGGTTCGCGACCGCGGGCTGCGCCGGCTGGGGCTTCGCCACCACCTCGGGTTTCTCGACGACGCGGCGCGCCGGTCGCGCGCGCGCGTGCTGCATTCGCACTTCGGTTTTGTCGGCTGGCGCGATCTGGCGGTTGCGCGGCGTCATCGCCTCGCGCACGTCGTGACCTTCTACGGCGCCGATGTGACCTACTATCCAACCATGGACCCGCGCTGGCACGGGCGCTACCGTGAGATGTTCGTTCGCGCCGACGCGGTGCTCTGCGAGGGGACGTTCATGGGCCGCTCGATCGCGGCGCTTGGCTGCCCCGAGTCGAAGATCCGTGTCCATCACCTGGGTGTCGACCTCTCGAGCATCGCGTACGAGCCGCGGACCTGGCGTCCGGGCGAACCCTTTCGCGTTCTTCTCTCGGGGTCGTTCCGCGAGAAGAAGGGATTTCCGTACGCGCTCGAAGCGCTCGCGCGTATCCAGGACGACGTCGCGCTCGAGGTGACGATCATCGGCGACGAACACGGCGAGGCGCGGACGATCCGCGAGAAACAGGCGATGCTGGATGTCATCGCGCGCACGGGTCTGGGACCGAAGGTGCGCATGCTCGGGTATCAACCGTACGCGATGGTCATGGAAGAAGCGCGCCGTCACCACGTGTTCCTCTCGCCCAGCGTCACCGCGTCCGACGGCGACACCGAGGGCGGCGCTCCGGTATCGTTGATCGAGATGAGTGCGTCGGGCATGATGGTCGTGAGCACCACGCACTGCGACATTCCGGGCGTCGTGCTCCACGGTCGCACGGGATTCCTTGCCCCGGAGCGCGACGTCGACGCACTCGTGGCGCTCTTGCGCCGCGTGATTGCGGACCCGGACGCCTGGCGGCCGATGCAGGACGCCGGGCGCGCGCACATGGAAGCCGAGTTCGACGCGGCGCGCCAGGGGGAACGGCTGGCGGGGATCTATCGCGACATCGCGGGAGGCCGGTCGTGACGAATCGCGCCGCAAACGCCCGCTGGTATAACTGGTACGCGAACGGCCTGCTCGAACGCGCGATCAGTACGATGACGCGCGGGCTTTCCGGCGACGTCGTCGTCGATCTGGGCTGCGGCGAACAACCCTACCGATGGATGCTGGGCGGCTTCCGGCGCTACGTTGGATTCGATTCCCCCTCGCGGCCGGACAGCGCGGCGCACGCCGACGTCTTCGGCGACGCCACCGCGCTCCCGTTCCGCGACGCCACCGCCGACGCCGTTCTGTGCACCGAGGTGATGGAACACGTCGCCAAACCCGCCACAATGATCGCGGAGATCGTGCGCATACTGCGTCCCGGCGGGACGCTGGTGCTGTCGGTTCCGTTTACGTGGCACCTGCACGACGAGCCGTACGACTACTGGCGCTTCACCGAGTTCGGACTGCGCCGCGTGCTCGAAAGCGGCGGCCTGCGCGTCGAGGATCTTCGCTCAACGAACGGCATGATGGGCGCGCTGCTGCAGTCGCGATGCTATCTGCTGTATCAGGGCGCCGGGCGCTTTCGTCCGCTGGTGCGGCCGGTCGTCTGGGCGCTGCAGGTGGTGGCGTCGCTGATCGGTCCCATCGATCGCAACCGGCGCATGACGAGCAACTATGTCGCGCGCGCGAGCCGGCCATGACGTCGGGCACGCTGGTCTTCGTTCTGGGCACGCAGCGGTCGGGGACGACCTGGCTCGCGAACATCTTCGACTCGCACCCGCGGTGCCTCCACTACTACGAACCGTTCGCGCCCGGCTACCGGATTTTTCCGTATTTCCCCGACGAGTTCCGGTTCGTCGCGCCGCCGTCTGCGGAACTCGCCGCGCTGGTACGGACCGACGTCGCGCGCCTGGACCGCTATCGCTCGCGTCTGTTCGATCCCGTCCATGCCAGCCGGCGCGAGTTCGAATTCGAGGCGTGGCTGATGGGCAAGCTCGAGATTCTGGGCCGGCGCCTGCATACGAACGCGTTTCGCTTCGCGGCGCAATTCAACCTGGTGAATCTCAATCGCATCGGTCAGGAACCGGTGGCCTGGTTTCCGAAAGTCGACCCGATCCGCGTGACCGCGATCAAGGAAGTGCGGCTGTATTTCAAGGCGGCCTTTCTCGCCGACGCGTTTCCGGGGTCGCGGTTCGTCCACGTGATCCGGCACCCGGCGGCGGTGGTCACCTCGATGGACAATTTCCTCCGGCGCGGCCGCCTGGTGGAGATTCGCGCGAACATCGACCGCTTCGTCGACGAGGTGCGCGCCCAGGAGGCGCTCGCGCGCTACCGGCCGGTGGTCGCCCGGGTGCGCGATGGGCGACTCCACGACCGCCTGGCCGCCTACTGGCGCGTCGCCAACGAGGAACTGGAGCGGGAGGCCGCGGCGCTCGCCGACCGCGCCCGCCCGCTGACCTACGAGGCCCTGGCCACCGATCCGCTGGCCCGGGTGGCCGAGATGTTCGCGTGGTGCGGCCTGGGCATGAGCGACGAGACCGACGCCTACGTCCGCAAGTCGTCGACGTCGCGCTCCGATCGCAACACGGCGCTGGACACCAACCGGGTTTCCGCGACCTACTACCGAGACTGGATGAAGACCGTGACGCCGGAGATTCTGGATTCCGTCGAGCGCGTGTGCGGGGACAGCCCGCTGATGGCGCGCTTCGCTCCATTCTATGAGGGAAGCCCGGGCGAGAGCTCCCCGTAATGCACACCGACGCCGAAATCAAACATCTGCGACGCCGCGCCACATCGGGCGCCCGCTGGACGAGTACGACCACCGGCATCCGCATCGCGACCCAGTTCGTCCAGCTCGCCGTACTGGCGCGGCTCTTGCGCGTCGAAGACTTCGGGCTGATGGCGATGGTCAACGTCGTGCTGGCGTTTGCGCAGGCGTTCGCCGATGCCGGCGTGAGCAACGCGATCATTCACTACCGCGACGCACGCCGCGAAGAACTCTCCAGCCTGTACTGGCTCAACGTCAGCGCCGGCATCGCGGTGTTCATCGGCATGTGGTTCTTCGCGCCGCTGATCGCGCGCATCTATCATCAGCCGCCGCTGGTCCAGTTGCTGCGCGCCGCGAGCGTGATCTTCATCGTCGGGCCGATGGGGCAGCAGTTCCTGGTGCTGCTGGAGCGCGAACTCCGGTTCCGTCGACTGGCCGCGATCGAGGTGACGGCGATCGTCTCCAGCTCCGTCATCGGAATCGTGATGGCGTGGCGCGGCTACGGTGTGTGGTCGCTGGTCGCCGCGACGATCCTGCTCTTCTCCATCAAGTCGGTTCTCCTGGCCGCGATCGGCTGGTCGACCTGGCGGCCGATGCTGCGTTTCGTTCCTTCGGAATGCACGCGGTTCCTGCACTTCGGTCTGTTCCAGATGGGGGAGCGCGTGCTCAACCTGCTGGGACAGCAGCTCGACAAGATCGTGATCGGCATTCTGATGGGGCCGACGGTTCTGGGATTCTACGACCTCGCGTACCGACTGATCGCGCGCCCGTATCAGATTCTCAACCCGGTCTTCACCCGCGTCGCGTTCCCGGTGTTTTCCGCCGTCCAGGCCGATCGCGACCGGCTGCGCAAAGGGTACCTGGAACTGATCGAGATCCTCGGATCGATCACGTTGCCGCTGTACGTCGGTATGTTCGCGCTGGCACCTGCGTTTATTCGCGTGCAGCTCGGGCCCGGCTACGAGGCGACGATTCACCTGTTGCGCATTCTCTCGATCGTCGGATTGAGCTTCTCTCTCACGAGTCCCGCGGGAAGTCTCCTGATGGCCTGCGGACGCGCCGACCTGGGCTTCTACCTGAACGTGCTGCGCACGTCGCTGATGTTCCTCGGGATCTGGATCGGGTCGCGTTGGGGCGTGGATGGAATCGCGTGGTCGCTGGTGACGGTCGTGACCGTGTTCATGTTCCCGACGCACGTGGTCATCCGCCGCAAGCTTGTCGGTATGACGCTCGCGGAATTCGTGGCCCGGCTGATACCGTTCCTCTGGCCCTCGTTGGTCGCGGGGGCCGTATGCCTCGCCTCTCACCGCTGGATCCCCTGGCCCAACGACCTGGTGGAACTGGGCGTGATGCTGGCCGTTTCGGCGGCTATCTACGTCGGATTGCTTGCCTGGTGGTCGCGCCCGCGGTTGAATCGCATGCTGGCGATGGCGCGCAATTGACCCCCGCCGACCCGATTGCCCGCCCGTCGTTTCCGTGATAACCTGACGTCTCCGCTCGAATCGCCAACGGAACAGGATGACCATGAATCAGAAGCCCGTGCGCCCGAAAGACCGCTTTCTCACCTTTGGTGCGCCCCAGATCGAGCAGGCGGAGATCGACGAAGTCGTCGATTCGATGAAGAGCGGCTGGCTCGGTACCGGCCCCAAGGTGGCGCGCTTCGAAGACGATTTCAAGAAGTACAAGGGCGCGTCGCACGCCGCGGCGGTTCACTCGTGCACGGCGGCGCTCCACCTGTCGATGCTCGCGTCGGGCGTGGGCGAAGGCGACGAAGTCATCACCACGCCGCTGACCTTCTGCGCGTCGGTCAACGCGATCATCCACACGGGCGCGACACCGGTGCTGGCCGACGTCGACCCGCGCACGATGAACATCGATCCCGCGCAGATCGAAGAGAAGATCACGCCGAAGACGCGCGCCATTCTACCCGTCCACTTCGCGGGCCGGCCGTGCGAGATGGACGCGATCATGGCGCTTGCGCAAAAGAAGGACTTGATGGTCATCGAAGACTGCGCACACGCCATCGAGACGCGTTACCACGGCGTCGAAGCCGGGCTCTTTGGCGACTTCGGGTGCTTCAGTTTCTACGTGACCAAGAATGTCATCACCGGCGAGGGTGGGATGGTTCTCGCGAAGGACGAGGCCCTGGCCGCGCGCATCAAGGTGCTGGCGCTGCACGGCATGAGCAAGGACGCGTGGAAGCGCTTCAGCGACTCGGGCTGGGTGCACTACCAGGTCATCGAGGCCGGGTTCAAGTACAACATGATGGATCTGCAGGCGGCGATTGGAATCCACCAGCTCAGGCGCGTCGAGGACAACTGGAAACGACGCGAAGCGATATGGAAGCGTTACGACGAGGCGTTCGCCGATTTTCCGATCGGAACGCCGACCGCGCCGGACGAAGACACGCGCCACGCGTATCACCTCTACACGATCATGGTGGCGAAGGGACGGTCCGGCATCGCGCGCGACGAATTTCTCTCCGCCATCCAGGCGCAGAACATCGGTGTGGGCGTTCACTATCTGAGCATCCCCGAACACCCGTACTACCAGCAACACTTCGACTGGAAACCCGAGGACTTTCCCAGCGCGACCCGCATCGGGCGCGAAACGGTGAGTCTCCCCCTGTCGCCGAAACTCACCGACGCGGACGTCGCCGACGTCATCGAGGGCGTGCGCCGCGCGCTGGGGATGTGATCCGCATGCACGAGAGCCCGCCACTCGTCAACCTTTCCGACTATCAGCGCGTCGCCGAGTCGCGCCTCTCGAAGATGGCCTTCGACTACTACGCGGGTGGCGCGCTGGACGAAGTGACGCTGCGCGAGAACCGCGCCGCGTACGATCGCATCGCCATCTACTTCCACGCGCTGGTCGATGTGGCGACCCGCTCGCTCGAGACCACCGTGCTGGGGGAGCGAGTGTCGATGCCGGTGATGATCGCGCCGACGGCGTTCCACTGCATGGCGCACCCCGAGGGCGAACTCGCAAGCGCGCGCGCCGCGGGGAACGCCGGCACCATCATGACGGTCAGCACGCTCGCGAACACGAGTGTCGAGGACATCGCGCGGGCCGCGACCGGTCCGCTGTGGTTCCAGCTCTACATCTACAAGGACCGCGCCGCGACCCGCGACCTGGTGGCGCGGGTGGAAGCGGCCGGTTGCCGCGCGCTGATGCTGACGGTCGACGCGCCTATCCTGGGGCCGCGCGAACGCGACATCCGCAATCGCTTCACGTTGCCCGACGGACTCACGGTGAAGAATTTTCTCGCGATCGGCCAGGGGACGGTGGGCGCCGGCTCGGCCGGCTCCGGTCTGACGAACTACGTGTCCGACTTCATCGACCCGTCGATTTCGTGGCGCGACGTCGAGTGGCTGCGCGGCATCACGAGGCTCCCGCTGCTCATCAAGGGAATCGTGCGCGCCGACGACGCGCGCCGAGCCGTCGATCTGGGTGTAAAGGGCATCGTGGTATCGAACCACGGCGGCCGCCAGCTCGACACGTCGCCGGCGACGGTCGATGCGCTGCGTCATGTCGCGGCCGCGGTCGGCGGGCGCGCCGAAGTCTACGTGGACGGCGGCGTGCGGCGCGGGATCGACGTCGTCAAGGCGATCGCCCTCGGCGCCCGCGCCGTCCTGATCGGTCGCCCCGTGCTGTGGGGACTCGCCGTCGACGGCGAGCGCGGCGTGGCGGACGTCCTTCGAATTTTCCGCGATGAAATCGACAATGCGCTCGCACTGTCCGGGTGCGCCTCGATCGCCGACATCGGCCCCGACCTTCTCCGGCCCGACGCATCGTGACCGATTCCGTCCCGAAGACGCTTCATACGCTCCTGCACACCATCGTCGACTACGCGGGACTGTTTCCGCCGGCGGGACTCGACATGACGCCCGCGGTTCGTAACTACGCCGAGTACCGGCGCTCGCCGCACGCGTGGATGCTGGGGCGCTTCGTCGCGCCGGTCGCGCGGCTCGACGAGTTCGCGGCGTCGCTCGAATCGCTCGGCGGCAGCGCAGACGGTCACCACTGGCGTGTCTCCGCGCTGGTGGGCGACGACGTTGCCGGGGACGTCGCCCGGATCGTCGCGTTCAACGCGGCGGACCGGGGCGCGGTCGTCGACGCGATCGAAGTGAAGGCCGCCGGCGCCGACGCCATCGGCCGTATCGCCGCGGCCGTCCCGCCGGGATTACGCGCGTACGTCGAGATTCCGGTCGCGGACGACCCGCGGGCGCTCGTGGGCGCGATCGCCGCGTCGAAGCTACGCGCCAAGATCCGAACCGGCGGCGTGGTTCCCGGCGCGTTTCCGCCGGCGTTGCAGGTGACGCGCTTCATCCGCGCGTGCTACGCGACCGGCGCCGGGTTCAAGGCGACGGCCGGTCTGCACCACCCGGTGCGGTCGATACAACCTTTGACCTATGCGCCCGACGCGCCGCGCGGCGTGATGCACGGCTTTCTCAACGTGTTCCTGACGGCGGCGTTTCATTACAATGGACTGACGATGCGCGACGCCGACGAACTGATGGAACGCGACGCGTTCGATGACGTCGAATTCTCCGAAGACGCGGTGGCGTGGCGGGACTATCGTCTGTCGCGCGACGAACTCGCCACGATCCGCCGCCGGTTTGCGATTTCCTTTGGCTCGTGCTCGTTTCACGAGCCCGTCGATGACCTCATTCGAATGGGATGGCTGTCATGATGAACGATACGCACCGCGCCGACCTCCGCTCCTGGGTGGAGTCGGCCAATTCGCCGCGCACGGACTTTCCGATTCAGAATCTGCCCTTCGGCGCGTTCCGCGACTGGGAGGGCGACGAATCGCCGCGTGTCGGCGTGGCCATCGGGGACCATGTGCTCGATGTGTCCGCCATCCGCGCGGGCCTGTTCGCGGGACTCGCGCGCCGCGCCGCCGAAGCCTGCACCGAGCCCGCGCTCAACGCGCTGATGGCGCTGGGGGCCGACCACTGGAGCGCGCTGCGCGCCCGGCTGTCCGAATTGTTGCGGGCGGACCATCCGGAGATGGGCGCGTTTCGTCGTGCGTGCGAGGGATGCCTCCTGTCGATGGACGACGTCGAGATGCTCGTGCCGGCCACGGTAGGCGATTACACCGATTTCTACGCGTCGGTGTTCCACGCGACCAACATCGGAAGCATGTTCCGGCCCGACAATCCGCTCCTGCCCAACTACAAACACGTTCCCATCGGCTACCACGGGCGCGCATCGTCGCTGGTGGCGTCGGGAACGCCGGTGTGGCGCCCGCTGGGACAGACGAAGGCGGACGACGCCACGGCGCCGTCGTTCGGTCCGTCGCGCCTGCTGGACTACGAAGTCGAAGTGGGCGCATTCGTGGGTGAGGGAAACGCGCTCGGGGAACCGATCAAGATCAGCGACGCGCGCAGGCACATCTTCGGTCTGTGCCTGGTCAACGACTGGAGCGCGCGCGACATCCAGAAGTGGGAGTACCAGCCGCTCGGGCCGTTCCTCGCCAAGAATTTCGCGACCACCGTGAGCCCCTGGGTGGTTACCGCCGAAGCACTCGAGCCGTTTCGCGTGCCGGCGTTCGCGCGTCCCGAGGGCGACCCTGCGCCGCTTCCATACCTTGCCGACGACGACGATGCGCGCACTGGCGGATTCGACATCACCATCGAGGCGCTGATCGAATCGCCGAAGATGCGCGAGGACGGGTTCGAAGGCGTGCGCGTGAGCCGCGGCAACTTCAAGGATATGTACTGGACGGTCGCGCAGATGCTCGCGCACCACGCCTCCAACGGCTGCAACCTGCGACCCGGCGACCTGCTGGCGAGCGGAACCGTCTCCGGGCCGGAGCCGGAATCGCGCGGGTGCCTGATGGAACGCACGTGGCGCGGGACGGAGCCGATCGAACTCCCATCGGGCGAGACGCGTACGTTTCTCGAGGACGGCGATACCGTAATTCTGCGCGCGTATTGCGCGCGCGAGGGGGCTGCTCGCATCGGTTTCGGCGAATGCCGCGGAACGATCATGGGCGCTCCGGAATAGAATACGCATATACTCGATTTGCGGAGGGAGGGTCAGCGTGGTCAAGCTCACGTTTCACGGTCAATCGTGCTGGGAAATAACGAGCGCGAGACACCGTCTTCTCATCGATCCGTTTCTCACCGGCAATCCACTGGCGGACGTGGGACCCGACGCATTCAAGACCCTCGACGCGATCCTGATCTCACACGGCCACAGCGATCATATCGGCGACACCGAAGCCATTGCGAAGAAGACGAAGGCGCTCGTCGTCTCGAACTTCGAAATCGCCAACTACTACAAGGCCCGGGATGTGCGACGCACGGGCTCAGCATCGGCGGGGCGCACATGTTTCCGTTCGGGCGAGTCAAGCTGGTGATCGCCCACCACGGATCCACCGGACCCAAGGGCGAGGCGCTGGGGAGCCCGGCCGGCATCGTGCTCTCGATCGACGGCAAGAAGATCTATCACACCGGGGATACCGGCGTGTTCCTCGATATGAAACTGATCTCGGAATTGAATGGCCCGTTCGACGTGTGCATGCTTCCGATCGGCGGTAATTACACGATGGGCGTCGACGACGCCGTCAAGGCGTGCGAGTTCATCCGCGCGAAGCTCCACGTGCCCATGCACTACAACACGTTTCCCGTGATCCGTGCGGATGCACCGGCGTTCATTCGCCGCGTCGAGGAAAAGGGATTGCAGGCCGAGATCGTCGAGCCTGGCGAGACGATCGAGATCTAGGGCCGCACGAATCCGGCCGCGGATTCGTCGGGCGAGCTAGTCTTCCAGCGTGAAGCCGATCTTGACGGTTACCTGCCAGTGATTCAGGGTCTGGCCGGCGATGTGACCGCGGATGTCGGTGACTTCGAACCATCGCATGTTGCGGACCGACGAACCGGCACGCTTGATCGCGGCGCGAACGGCGTCTTCGACGCTCTGGTCCGACGTGCCCGTGATTTCGACCTGCTTGTAGATGTGACCTTCCACGATCGCCCTCCTAGGACTGGTTTCGAATCCATTCGGTGGTGACGCTGCGCGGCCGTACGATGGGGCTCTCCAGCGCGCGATTGATCACGAACTGCGCGAGCATGCCCATCGCCAGCGACACCGCGAACGGCACCGTGTAGAAATCGAGTTCCGTGATCCCGAAGTGGTGCCAGACGGCACCCATACCGAAGTCGACGTTCGGGTACGGGTTCTTGGCCTTCCCCTGTTCCTTGAGCACCTCGGGCACGACCCGCGAGAGGCGGTCGACCGTCGCGAAAATGGGATCGCCGCCGAAATGTTCGCGGCCGAACTCGATCATCGCAGCAAAGCGCGGGTCGGGTCCGCGCAGCACGGCGTGTCCGTGTCCCGGGATCACACGTCCGCTCTTCAATGTCTCCCACGCGTATTCTTCCGCCTGCGACTCGGTCGGGACGCCGCGGTAGCGCGCGACGGCGTCCAGCACCCAGTGAGTGCTCTCCTGCGCGGAGCGACCGTGCAGGGGCCCCGCAAGTCCATTGAAGCCGGCGCTCACCGCAAGATACGGATTGGACAGAACCGACCCCACGACGTGGCACGTGAATGCGCACACGTTTCCGCCCTCGTGGTCGCTCTGCAGAATGGTGGCGCGACGAAGCGCGCGATAGAACGTCTCGTTGCGGATGCCGAGCATCGCGCCGAAATTATTGGCCCAGTCGAGCAGGGGGTCGTGCGCGAAGCGCGGCCCTTTCTTGTAGCGGTGCCGGTAGACGCCGCCGGCGAACGTGGGGAGCGAGCCCAGCAAACGCAGCGCATCCGCCAGCGCCCACTTCCACTGGTCGGCACGCGGTACGCCTTCGGCGACCTTCTTCGCCATCACCGACTCGTTCTCGATCGCGAGCAGCGCCGTCGAGAGCATCGACATCGGGTGGCTGCCCTCGGGCATCTCGTCGATCACGTGCCAGATCGACTCGGGCACCCGCTCCTGGCCCGAGATCTCCTTGCGGATGGCTTCGGATTCCTCGTCCGACGGGAGTCGCCCGATCAGAAGCAGGAAGAAAATGTCTTCGGGGTAGCGGTCGACCAGTTCGAGAACGGGGATGCCTCGGATGATCAGGCCGCGCTCGGGGTCGACCACGGATGTGTCGCACACCAGCGCCCGGACGTCGCGCATGCCGCCGACGGCCTGCGCGACCGTCACCTCGGAAATCACGCGGTCGCCGCGTGTCTCGAGGACGCCCTTACGCTCCGCGCGCAGCGCGTCCACGCGCTCGGCGAAGATTTCCTGGAGGCGAATCATCGCCGCATGATAGCACGCGACGGCGGATGTGAGAAGGACGCGGACTGCGTCGGGGGAGCCCAGCGGGCGAGGCGGGCGTCGCGACAAGGAGGCAAGGGAAACACGACGCCCAACCTCGCTCGTGAACTAGAACTGCTGCTCCTCCGTCGATCCCGCCATCCCGAGCGTGGACGTCAGTCCGCCGCTCGCGATTTCGTTGACCGTGTCGAAGTAGCCCGTACCGGCGAACTCCTGGTGGCGAATGGCCTCGTAGCCGTCCTTTTCGGACGCGAACTCGGCCTGCTGGAGTTCGGAATAAGCCGCCATGCCGCGGTCGCGATAGCCCTCGGCCAGCGTGAACATCGCGTGGTTCAGCGAGTGGAAACCCGAAAGCGTCACGAACTGGTACCTGTAGCCCATCTCGGCGATGCGCTGCTGGAAGTTCGCGATCGTCGCCGCGTCCAGATTCGCTTTCCAGTTGAACGACGGCGAGCAGTTGTACGCGAGCATCTTGCCCGGGAAACGTTCGTGGATCGCGTCCGCGAAGTCCTGCGCCTCGACCAGATCCGGATGCGACGTTTCGAACCAGAGCAGATCGGCGTACGGGGCATACGCGAGGCCGCGAGAGATGGCCTGTTCGAGACCCGCCTTCACGCGGTAGAAGCCCTCGTGCGAGCGGTCGCCCTCAAGGAACTCGTGGTCATAGGGATCGACGTCGCTCGTCAGGAGTCCGGCGCTGCCGGCGTCCGTGCGTGCGATCAGGAGCGTGTCGACACCCAGCACATCGGCCGCCAGGCGCGCCGAGACGAGCTTGGTGATGAATTCCTGGGTCGGCACGATGACCTTGCCGCCGAGGTGCCCGCACTTCTTGACCGACGCGAGCTGGTCCTCGAAGTGAACGCCCGCGGCACCCGCGCGGATCATGGCCTGCATGATCTCGAACGCATGCAAGGTGCCGCCGAAGCCCGCCTCGGCGTCGGCGACGATCGGCGCCAGCCAGTAGGCGCCGTTGCCGTTCTGGTGACCCTCTTTGTAGTGGTGGATCTGGTCCGCACGCAGGAGCGCGTGGTTGATGCGCTGCACCAGCTCCGGCACGCTGTCGCACGGGTAGAGCGAGAGATCGGGATAGACCGCGGACGCCGTGTTGGCGTCGGCCGCGGTCTGCCATCCGCTGACGTAGATCGCCTGCAGGCCGGCGCGCACGTGCTGAATGGCCTGGTTGCCGGTGACCGCGCTCAGAGAGTGGACGTAGGGGCTCGTGTGCAGCAGGTGCCACAGCCGTTCCGCGCCGAGCCGGGCGACCGTATGCTCGATCGGGAACGACCCGCGCAGCCGCCAGACGTCGTCGGCGGAGTAGGGGCGTTCGATACCGGCCCAGCGCGACGACGTCAGCCAGTCCGATGTCGCCTTTTCAATAAACGTGCGCCTGTCCATGGTGAGGGGTCCTCCTTGATGCGTCTCGGCTCACGTCGGTCCGGGAATTTAGGGCAGTCGTTTCAGTCGAGGAACTCGTAGGCCACCGCGGGCATGAATTCGGCGAAGTCATCGCTCAGCATGAAATCGGAGAAGAGCTTCGACGCCATCGCATAGCGGCCCGCCGCGTATTCCGTTTCGCCTACCGCGGAGCGGATCTGATTCATCTCTTCGGCCAGCAGCGCGCTGACGAGTTCCGGCGTCACCGTCCGGCCGTCGGTCAGACGCGCCTGGTGCCGAAGCCACTGCCACACCTGCGCGCGCGAGATTTCCGCCGTCGCGGCGTCCTCCATCAGGTTGTAGAGCGGCACGCAGCCCGAGCCGCGCAGCCAGGATTCCAGGTAGAGCACACCCACGTTGATGTTGGTGCGCAGCCCGTGTTCGGTAATGTCGCCGTCCGGGACGGCGATGAGGTCGGCGGCCGTGACGCGCACGTCGTCGCGGGCAACTCCGATCTGATTGGGAGCCGTCATGTGCTCGTCGAAGATCGCCTTCGCCACGGGGACGAGCCCCGGGTGGGCCACCCAGGTTCCGTCGTGACCGGCACGGACTTCCCGCAGCTTGTCGGCGCGCACCTTCGCGATGGCGGCGTCGTTGGCGGCGGTGTCGTTCTTGATCGGAATCTGCGCCGCCATGCCGCCCATCGCATGGATACCGCGGCGGTGGCATGTGCGAATCAAGAGGTCGACGTATGAGTTGAGGAAGTGACGATCCATCGTCACCAGCGAACGGTCAGGGAGCACGAACTCGGCGTGGTTCCGGAACCGTTTGATGAACGAGAAGATGTAGTCCCAGCGTCCGCAGTTGAGGCCGGCGGAATGGTCACGGAGTTCGAAGAGGATCTCGTCCATCTCGAACGCCGCGAGGATGGTTTCGATCAGCACGGTGGCGCGGATCGTCCCGCGGGGAACACCGACCATGTCCTGGGAGAAGTTGAACACGTCGTTCCACAACCGGGCCTCGAGATGGCTCTCCATCTTGGGCAGGTAGAAGTACGGCGCGGACTTGCGCTTCCGCAGGTTCTTCGCGTTGTGAAAGAAGAACAGCCCGAAGTCGAAGAGCCCCGCCGGGACGGCGTTTCCGTCGACTCGCATGTGGCGCTCGTCGAGGTGCCATCCGCGGGGCCGAACGATCAAGGTCGCCACGTGATCGTTGAGCGAATAGTGTTTCCCCTCCGCGCTCGTGAACTCGATGGTCCCGTTCACGGCGTCGCGCAGATTGACCTGACCCTGGATGCAGTTGTCCCATGTCGGCGAGTTCGAGTCTTCGAAGTCGGCCATGTACGTGCTCGCGCCGGAGTTGAGCGCGTTGATGACCATCTTGCGATCGACCGGGCCGGTGATCTCGACGCGCCGGTCCATGAGGTCGTGCGGGATCGGCGCGACCTGCCACTCCGCTTCGCGGATCGCTCGCGTTTCCGCGAGAAAATCGGGGAAGCGCCCCGCGTCGATCTCGTGCTGACGGATCGCGCGCAGCTTGAGCAGCTCGTTGCGTCGTCCGCTGAATTGCCGCGCCAGGCTTGCGACGAATCGCACCGCCTCGGGTGTCAGGATGTCGGCCTGGTCGGGTGTGACTGGCCGGTTGATGAGGATGCCCTCTTCGATCAGGGACGGGTTGATCACGGTACGGGTGGGGGCCATAAAGACTCCCGTTGGGAAGCGCCGAAACGAAAGGCGAATTGAGTCCACCTCGATGAATTGCAACGGACATACCCATCACCCGCGAGGCGGCGGCGATTCGACGCGGTGGCGGGAAACGTCTTTTGTGGAGCCGAGTTACCGACCGTAAAACCCGTGGCCACCGCGCCCGGCCGGCAGCGCGCGCGCCCCCTCGATGGGGGTTTTAACCCTTGAGGACGCCGTTTCCGCGCCCTTTTCCGGCGTCGGGATCCTGCGGGGTGCCCGGGCGGTGCGCGCTTCGGGCCCGTCCGGGGAGGGGTCGGACGGACCTTCGAACCGGTCCGAAACGGTTTTCGATTGACACGGCCCCGGCGCCCCGCTAATTAGCAAATCCGTCCCCCTGGATCGGCCGCCTGAGCGTTGGCGGCCCCGGGGGGAGGGCTCATCACCTGGAGAGGACAACGGCAATGGAAAACTGCGCGTACTGTGGCGAGAACGTGGGAGACGCCGGTCTCTACGTAGACGAAGAGGTCTTCTGCTCGGAGGAGTGCATGAGAGATTACGGGGCTCGCGGCTACGACGGTGACGACGACGACGACGACGATTTCGATGATGACGATTTTGACGACGATGACGACGATGATTCGGGCGACGATGACGACGACGACGACGACGATTGATCGATAGGCTGTCGCCCGTTATCCGTTCTTCGCTCACGCCAAAGAAAAGGCCGTCCGGTGAACCGGACGGCCTTTCCTTCGCGACTGCGCGGGCGACTCCAGGTCAGGCGGTCCTGACACCCTCCTTACGTTCCGACATCGGCACATACGGAACGTTGTGTTCACCCTGATACACCTGTGACGGGCGGAAGAGACGGTTGTGCCGCATCTGCTCCATCCAGTGGGACGCCCAGCCGGCTACCCGGGAGACGGCGAAGATCGGCGTGAACAGGTCGGTGGGGATGCCCAGACGGTTGTAGACGATCCCCGCGTAGAAGTCGACGTTCGGGTAGATGCCGCGTGGCCCCAGCTTGTCGTGGGCCAGCGTCTCCAGCTCGGTCGCGACGTCATACAAAGGCGAGCTGCCGAACTTGGCGAAGAGTTCCCGGACCATGCCCTGGAGGATCGTGGCACGCGGGTCCTTGGTCTTGTAGACGCGGTGACCCATGCCCATGATCTTCTCCTTGCGCTCGAGCTTCTTCTCGAACCACGCGGCCGCCTTTTCGGGCGAACCGATTTCCTCGAGCATGTGGAGTACGGCCTCGTTGGCGCCACCATGCAGCGGCCCCGACAGACTGCCCACCGCAGCCGAAATCGCCGCGGCCGGCTGGCACTCGGTGGACGCGGTGACGCGCGTCGTGAATGTCGACGCGTTCATCGTATGGTCGGCGTGCAGAATCAGGCACACGTCCATGGCGCGGGCCTTATTGGTGTCCGGCTTGTCCCCGGAGAGCATGTGGAGGAAGTCCGCCGCGATCGGCAGGGACGGATCCGGCTCGACGATCGGCTGCCCGCGGCGCACGCGATGGATCGCGGCGACCACAGACGGGAACTTGCCGATGAACTCGACTGCGCATTCCTCGCGCGCCTTCTCGTCGTGGATATCCCGATGGGACATGACCATGCCCACGGCGGCGATCGCCGTCTGCAGCGCGGCCATCGGATGCGCATCGCGGGGCGTGCATTTCACGACGGCCTGCAGGTCGGCCGGTAACACGCGGGCCCGGGCGATACGCCTGGTGAAATCGGCCAGCTCGTGCTCGGTCGGCAGGCGGCCGTTGGACAGGAGATACGCCACTTCCTCGAACGTGCTGTGCGCGGCGAGGTCCTCGATGCGGATACCGCGGTACTCGAGGATGCCCTTCTCCCCGTCGATGTAACTGATTGCGGATTCGGCGGCCGGTACCTTTTCCAGGCCCGGGATGTATTCGATCATTGCGGTTCGCTCCTTCGTACGGCTACAGAACTTATACAATAGAACGTGGTCGGGCACAAGACCGAGTTCGAGGCGTCGGGACGCCGGAATCGGGGCCTTCCGCCGGCGCCTCAGACGGGAACGCCGATATCCGGTTTGCACACCCGGAGGAAGTTGCAGCGCAGGCATCGGTCGCGTCGTGCGACCTTCGTGAAGCGTTCCTCGTCGGCCACGTTGCGGCCCGGATCGGCCAGCAGGCCGCGCATGTCGGCGATACTCCCGCGCACATAATCCAGCGTCTCCTTGAGTTCACTCTCGCCGATTCGCCGCGCGTGCACCACGCCGGTGGACAGTTCGACACGCCGCATGTGAACGGCCTGAATGGGCACGCCGTATCGCTGGTGCATGTAGAACGCGTAGCACGCCAGCTGGATCTGGGCGCCGGTGCTTTCGCGCCGCCCGGTTTTCCAGTCCCAGACGACGACGTGGTCGGTCTCGCGCGTCGCGCAATCGAGCTTGACGGTGACCTCGACGTCGTCCAGCACGAAGCGCGAGAAGGTTTCGATCTCGAGGAAATCCTTCGGCGCGGTTTCGCGGAATTCCTCCCAGACGGCCGACGCGTAGAAGGTCACCAGGCACCGGTCGACGTGGTCCGCCGCGTCGCGCCATTCCTCGTCGGTCACCGGCACGCGGTACTCGTGTTCGAACAGCCCGCACGCCGACTTGGGGTTGTCGCGGTAGAGGCCGTCGCGCGACGCCCGGAAGTCCTCGCGCATGCGGTTGCGAGTGATCTCGCGGATGCGATCGACCGGCAGCACCGGGATTCCGCGGGCCAGGTTCTCCACCGAGTGGCGGATGCAGTCGTGAACGACCTCGCCAATCCACGTGGGCCGCGACTTGAGCTGCTTGAGCATGTAGATCTCGCGCGTGCGCGGGTCGGCCTCCCACTCCCAGCCGCTCCAGGAACCGTAGTAGTTGAACCAGTACTGGCGCGGGCATTCGCGGAAGCTGCGGTCGCGCGAGACCGACCAGGTGAAGTCGTTGGTCAGGGCCCGTTTCATGACGACATGATAACACCTGTGCTACGATGATCCTATGTTCCGCGTGGAATCGCTCACCCTCGGTCCGTTCCAGAGTAACTGCCACATCGTCGCCTGCGGCGAGACCGGCGACGCCGTGATTTTCGACGCCTGCGACGACGCCGAACGTATCGTGGAGACGGCGCGCGCGATGGGCGTCGAAGTGAAGGCGGTGATCAACACTCACGCGCACCTCGACCACGTCGCCGGGCTCGCGGGCGTCGTGGACGCGCTGGGCGTTCCCGTGTTCATGCACCGCGACGAGATGCCGCTCTACGAAGCGGTCGGGCAGCAGGCAGCGATGTTCGGGCTGCCGGTGCCCCGGACGGTTCCCATCCAGCGCTTCCTCAAGGAAGGGGACGTGATTCGTGTCGGCAATCTCGAAGGTCGGGTGATGGTGATGCCCGGTCACACGCCCGGGCACGTGATCGTCGTCTTCGACCGGGAGACGCCGCCGTTCGCCGTGGTGGGCGACGTGCTCTTCCAGGGAAGCATCGGGCGGACCGACCTGCCCGGAGGCGACCACGAGCAGATGATGCGGTCGCTGGCGCGCTTTCTGCCGATGCCCGACGAAACGGTGATCTACAGTGGACACGGGCCGTCGACCACCATCGGGGAGGAGAAGCGGTGGAATCCGTTTCTGGCCCCCCTCGCCCGCCGGGAGCGCGGATGATCGGCCGCGCCCGGATTTCCCGCGTTAGACCCAGGAGGTAGATGGATGAAACCGCAAGAGGTGCATACGGGAACCTTCCGCCGTGTCGTCATCGTTCTGGGTGTGTTGGTTGCCGCGCCGCTCGCCGGGTGCGGCGATGACAGTGCGACCGCGCCCAAAGGCCCGGTTGTCCTCGGGTCGGGCGAGGTCCAGGTGCGGTACTCGGCGGCCCCGGTGACCGACGAAATGGGATTTCACATCGTGCTGCCCGACCCGGGTTCCGGAGGCGGCGACCTGGTGATCGTCGACCAGATCGTTCAGGCCGGCGACACGGGCAAACGGTTTCTCACCATGGATTCCAACAACCTGTCGTGGGGTTATGCGACCCAGCGCCTGACCAACGGCGACGACGATCCGGTATTCGTGCAGTACCTTTCAACGAGTGTGACCAGCTCGTACACGACTGACGAATCGCACTTCTTGAATATCCCGAGCGCGCTCCCGGATTTCAAGGGGTACACGCTGAGCGCGATCTATCTCTACGTGGAGAAGGCCACGTTCGAGCACACGCCGCCGGGCGGGACCGCATTCGATGTCCGTGTCCGGGTCGAAGTCGAGGGCAACGCGAAGTAGATCCTCGTGACGCGATCAGTCTTCGCGGAGCTTGGCGAATTCTTTGAGTCCAAGGTGCACCTTGAAACGCGCGGCGCGGTTGTCCCAGCCCGCCTCCGGGTTGGTGTACTGGAACGCCCACGAACTGCCGCCGTAGCCGCTGCGGCGCTCGTACCCGATCACCGAGAATCGATACAGGAGTTCGAGCGCTTCGTCGGCGCCGATGGTGTTCGCCTTGGAGCGGCGCTGTTCGTATTCCTCGGCGAACTGTTCGCGCTGGAAGGTCATTGTGCTGATCGCGGAGCACGCCTGCAGCGCTTCTTCCCACTGCGGCCAGTGCGCCATGATCTCGTCGTCCAGTTCCGCCTTGAGATAGGCCGAATACGGTTCGCGCGCGCCGATCACGTCGGGGTTGCCGATCACCAGCGGGTCGTCGTCGCGCACGCGGGCCTGGCTGAGCGCGGAATTCAAGAACTTGATGACGTCGCGCGGGCGCAGAAACGTGCGTGCGACGATAAACGCCCACTTGCTGTGCGACCCGCGCAGTTGTTCGGGCGTGGTGATGGCGTCCCACCGCGCTTCGGAGCCGAGCTTGGCGGCCAGACGGGCGGACACGAGTTCCAGCAGAGAGTCGCTGTCCCACTCGAGCCGAAGCGCCATGCGTTCGGTGATCTTGTTCTTGTCGGAGAACGACAGTTTGTCCCACAGATCGGTGCGCAGGTACACGACCGGCTTGACGGGGATGCCGTCCTCGCGGCACGACTTGCGAACCGCGCGTGTGGCGAGCACCAGACCGGCCAGCATCTGCGCGCGTTCCGGCGTGAGTGTGGAGATCCCCTGGTCGAGTTCGTCGAAGTGCAGCATCAGCGACGGCGCTCCTGCCTTGCGCGCCAGCTTGACCGTCGCCGCGAGCAGCATGTCGGACAGTGCATCCAGTTCCATCCCGAGCTTCTTGTCGCCTTTGCCGCGGTCGAGGGCGATGCCGCCCAGCTTGCAGCCGAACACCATCGGCTCGAACGACATGCTGGAGAGACGCAACTTGGTTGGCCGCAGCACGGCCTCGAGTGCCAGCGCCGTGTCTCCATAATTGTCCGCGAGAAACTGACGGATCGCGCGCGCATCCTCGTCTTCGGTCCCTTGCGTGCGCGACACCGCGAGCGCGGCCAGCTGGACGGCGATCAGGTAGCGCCACGACGACACATAGGCTTCGACGTCGGACGAGCCGCGATCGATGCGCTGCGCGTGAATCGCCCAGGGATATCCGCCCAGGTTGAGCGACCGCGAAAATCCTTTGCCGTTGCCTTCGGCGAAATGGCGGACGAGCGCCGTCTTTCCCGCGCCTTTGCGTCCGAGCACCAGAAACACGTCGCCGTTCTTGATACGGGCGACGGCGTCGGTCGTCAGAAAATAGTCGAGTACGGCGTCGTCTTCGGCAGCGACGTCACCGAACGAATCCAGGTCTCGCAGGGAGACCGTCTTGGTGGCAGCCATGGCAATCCTCGCAGGTTTGGGACCGCGTTCCGGCTGCAAGGCGCGTGCCGCGGGCGAACCGTGGTCCGTCGCCGCTCGTCGTGGCGAGGACTGACCCGTGGTGGCGTGGCGGCGCGCCGCGCGTCGCACGATCCGACGGCGCGGCGCGAATCAGCGCGGGAGAGTCGGTTGTTGCGACCGGTCAGCAGGAGGGCTGGCGAGCGGTGCGTTCCATCTGCTGTTTGGCGTGGTAGGAGCTGCGGACCAGGGGACCGGACTCGACGTGCCGGAAGCCCATCGCGAGGCCCTCGGTCTTGATGTGTGCGAACTCCTCGAGCGTGTAGTAGCGATCGAGGGGTAGTGCCGCTTTCTTCGGGGGAAGGTACTGGCCGACGGTCATGATGTCGCAGCCGGTGTTCGCGATGTCGCGCATGGTGTCGAGCACCTGCGCCATCGTCTCGCCGAGTCCCACCATGACGCTGCACTTCACGCGCATGTCGATGCCGTGCTGTTCGCGATAGAGCACCGAATTCTCGAGAACCTTCAGCGTGTTCTCGTAGACCGCGACCGGCCGAACCCGCCGATACAGGTGCGACGCGGTTTCGATGTTGTGCGCGAGACAGTCGGGGCGCGCGTCGAGAACGATGTCGAGGAGATCCTTGCGGCCGTTGAAGTCGGGGATCAGCACTTCGACCTTGCAGTCGGGCATGCGGCGACGCACCGCCGCGATGGTTTCGGCGAAATGCCCGGCGCCTTCGTCGGGGAGGTCGTCGCGGTCGACCGAGGTGATCACCGCGTACTGGAGTTTGAGGCGTTCGATGGCCTGGGCCACGTGCTCGGGTTCGAGTGGATCGGGCGCGCCCGGCTTTCCCTTCATCACCGAACAGAAGCCGCAGTGGCGCGTGCACACGTCGCCCAGGATCATGAACGTCGCCGTGCCCTGTCCCCAGCACTCGTAGATGTTGGGGCAGCGCGCTTCCTGGCAGACGGTGTGCAGATTCAGGTTCTGGACCAGGCCGTTGACGAGTTTGTAGTCGTCGTTCGTGCGCAGGCGAATCTTGAACCACTCGGGGCGCGGCGGTGTTGCCTTAGTGGGCATTGGCGATCGACTCCTGTTGCATCTCCCGTCCCATGACGATGCCGAAATGATGGGTCACACGTTCGCGGACCGCGTTCATCGACACCGTTCCGGGAATCTCCTGCGCCATCGAGGTCATCGTACAGCCGACGATTCCGCAGGGGTTCATCAACGAGAAGAAGGATAAGTCGGTGTCGACGTTCAGCGCAAATCCATGGCAGGTGACCCAGCGCGAAATGCGGATGCCGAGCGAGGCGATCTTGCGCTCCCGGACCCACACGCCGCGGTGCTCCGGATGCCGCCCGGCGAAGATGCCGAAGTCGGCCAGCGTGTCGATCAGGACCTGCTCCAGGTCGTGCACGTAACGCCGGACGTCGCGGCGTCCCGCCTCGAGGCGAAGAATCGGGTAGCCGACCAGTTGTCCCGGTCCGTGATAGGTGACGTCGCCACCGCGATCGGTGGCCACGACCGTCGCGCCACGCGCCTCGATCAGACGACGGTCGGCGAGGATCGCGCTGCCGGTGGCGTTGCGCCCGACCGTGATGACGTGCGGGTGCTCGACGAACAACAGGACGTCGTCGCCGTCGGCGCGCTGCAGGCGCTCTACTTCACGCTTCTGCAGCACGAACGCCTCGTCGTACGCGACGACGCCGAGGTCGATTGCCCGGCACACGGGCGAATTTCGCGACGACATTCCCATCGGATCAGGCCTGCGCCGGCTTCTCCAGTTCGCGTTTGACGACGGAGAGGAAGCGCGCGGCGTCCGCGCCGTCGATGATCCGGTGGTCGTACGACAGCGACAGGTAGACGATCGGTCGGATTGCGATCGCGTCGTTGATCACGACCGGCCGCTTCTCGATGGTGCCGATGCCCATGATCGCGACCTGCGGCTGGCTGATGATGGGAAGGCCGAAGGTGCCGCCGAACACGCCGACGTTGGTGATCGTGAATGTCCCGCCCTGAACGTCGTCGGGAACCAGGCGCTTGGTGCGCGCGCGCTCGCCGAGGTCGGCGGCGGTCTTCGCCAGACCGAGCAGGTTCATCTGATCGGCGCCCTTGATGACCGGCACGATGAGCCCGTTCTCGAGCGCCACCGCGATGCCGACGTTGACGTATTTCTTGTAGATGATTGTCTCGCCGTCGACGCTCGAATTGATGATGGGATATTCCTTGATCCCGCGCACGCAGGCTTCGATGAAGAACGGCAGGTACGTCAGCTTGACGCCCTCGCCCGCGAATTCGCGCTTCATCGCGTCGCGTCGCTGGACGACCTCGTGCATGTCGACCTCGAAGATCGTGTAGACGTGCGCGGAGGTGTGCTTGCTCATCACCATGTGCTCGGCGATCTTCTTGCGCATGATACTCATCGGCTCGCGGACCTCGTCCTGGCCGGCGGCGAATACCTGCGGGCGCGGCGCGGCGGGTGCCGCGGGGCGCGGGGCCGGAGCCGCCGACGGTGCCGGCCGGGGGGCCGCGGGTGCGGGCGCCGGAGTGGCTGGCGCGTTCTCGATATAGTTCAGGATGTCCTTCTTGGTGACGCGGCCGCCTTCGCCGGTTCCGGCGACGCGCGAGACGTCGACGTTGTGCTCGGCGGCGATCTTCTGGACGACGGGCGATGAACGCACGAATCCGCCGGACGTCGGTGCGGGCGCGGGCGCGGGCGCGGGTGCCGGGGTGGATTTCGTCTCGGGCGCCGTTTCGCGCGCGGGCGCGGGCGCCGCGGCGGTCTGGGGCGCGGCGGTCGATGCGGCATCCTTCGCGTCGCCGATGCGCCCGACGATGGTGTTGATCTCCACCGTGGTGCCTTCGGTGACGAGAATCTCGAGGAGCTTGCCGGCGGCCGGCGACGGGATCTCGGCGTCGACCTTGTCGGTGGAAATTTCGAACAGGGGTTCGTCGCGGTCGACGCGATCGCCGACGTTCTTCAACCATTTGACCAGGGTGCCCTCGGCGATACTCTCTCCCATCTGCGGCATAATTACATCGACACTCATCTTCGAATCCTTTCAGTCGTCGTCGTTGACGTTGTCATGCGATAGCGCGGGTCCTGTCGGGCGCCACCCGCCGTTGCTTCGGGTCAGTAAGCGGCGAGCTTGCGAGCGGCCGCCACGATATCCCGGGTCTGCGGGAGGAAGGCCTCCTCGAGCGGCGGGCTGTACGGCACCGGTGTATCCGGCGGCGCAATTCGCACGATCGGCCCGTCGAGGAACTCGAATGCCTTTTCCGCGATGCGCGCGACGACTTCGCCGCCCGGTCCGCCGGTCTTCGTCGCCTCATGCAGCACGATCACCTTACTGGTCTTCTTCGCCGTCGCGAGGATCGCGTCCTCGTCGAGCGGCAGGATCGAGCGCAGGTCGAGGACCTCGACCTCGATTCCGTCTTTCGCCAGTTCGTCCGCCGCTTCCAGCGCCTTGTAGACCATCGCGCCGTACGTGATGATCGACAGGTCGTCGCCTTCGCGACGCAGCGCCGCTTTCCCGATGGGAACGACGAAGTCGTCGGTCGGGAGATCTTCCTTGATGCGCCGGTAGAGGTACTTGTGCTCGAAGTACAAAACCGGATCCGGGTCGCGGATGGCGGCTTTGATCAGGCCCTTGGCGTCGTATGCCGTCGACGGACACACGATCTTCAGGCCGGGGACGTTGAAGAAGTACGACTCCACGTTCTGCGAGTGGAACGGGCCGCCGTGCACGCCGCCGCCACACGGGCCGCGCACGACGATCGGCACGCCGGCGCCCCAGCGGTAACGGCACTTGGCCGCGAAGTTGACAATCTGGTCGAAGGCGCACGAGATGAAGTCGATGAACTGCATCTCGGCGATCGGGCGCATGCCCACCAGAGCCGAGCCAATCGCCGCGCCCAGGATGGCGGACTCGGAGATCGGCGTATCGATCACGCGCATCGGCCCGAAACGGTCGAGCATCCCCTTGGTCACCTTGAAGGCACCGCCGTATATCCCGACGTCCTCGCCCAGGATGTAGACGCGGTCGTCTTTCTCCATCTCCTCCCAGATGCCCTCTTTGATGGCGTCCACGTATGTCGTCACTGCCATATCGGTCTCCTGTCTTGCGTGCTTTCTTACAACGTCGCGGGGCCTGTCGGCTGGCAGCCCACTGCGCGCGGGTCGACCGCGCCTTCGCACTAGTCGTCGCGCGACTTGTGGGCGCCCGCCAGCCGCCACCTGCTCATTCGCCTAACCCTCGTAGTAGACGTCCTTCGTGACATCTTCGGCCGCCGGATAGGGCTGTTTCTCCGCCCAGTCCACGGCGTCGTCGATGATGCTGACGCACTCGCGCTGCATTTCTTCGAGCCGGTCCTGAGTTACGACGCCCTCGTCGAGAAGCGCCTTTTCGAAGCGAACGATCGGGTCTTTCCGCTTCCACTCTTCGAACAGCTCGGGCGGGACGTACCCGGCGTCGTCGTGCGCGGAGTGCCCGGTCATCCGGAATGTCTTGTACTCGATCAATGACGGGCCTTCTCCCGCGCGGGCGCGATCGATCGCGCGCTTGGCCGAATCGTAGACGGCCAGGATATCGTTGCCGTCGACGATTTCTCCGGGGATGCCGTAACCCGGGGCGCGCATAGCGACGTCGGGAATCGCCATCTGCAGTTCCATCGGCGTCGAATACGCGTACGCGTTGTTGTTGATGAAATAAACGACGGGGAGTTTGTGGATCGACGCGAAGTTGATGCCTTCGTGCCAGTCGCCCCGCGACGTCGCGCCCTCTCCGTTATAGCAGAGCGCCACGCGCTTCTCGCCGTGTTGCTTGAACTTCAGAGCGACGCCGGCGGCCACCGGGACGTTGTCGCCCAGATGACTGACGAACGCGATCACGTTGTAATCCATGTCGCCCATGTGCATGTTGCCGTCGCGCCCGCGCGTGAGACCGGTCTTGCGGCCCATGTACTGCGCAATGATGCGGCGCGCGGTAATCCCGCGCATCAGAAAGACGCCCATGTCGCGGTGCGACGGCGCCACGACGTCGTCTTTCTGCATGTGGATCGCGGTACCCACCGAGATCGCTTCCTGACCCCGTCCCACATAGACGCCGCCGACGATTCGTCCCTGGCGGTAGAGTTTGCGCTCGATGCGGTCCTCGATCTCGCGGGTGAGCTTCATGAAATGAAGCATCTCGAGTTTGGTCTTCTCGTCCGGAACGTTGGTGAGACGGCCCTTCTTGGCCGTCGTCGTCTGTCTGTCAACCATAGACATTCTCCCGGGCAACGGATGGATTGGGGAACGGAGCCGCGAGCGCCTCGTTCGCGGCGTCCTCCAGTATAGCAACTATCTTCGCGTCGATCTCCTCGATCTCGCGCTCGGAATCGACGACGCCGCGCGCCAGCAGAAAGCGGCGGTAGGCGTCGATCGGATCCTTCTTTTCCCACACGGCGCGCAACTCTTTGTCCACGTAACCGGCGTCGTCGTGCTCCGCGTGGCCTTTGCGCCGGAACGTCTTGGCTTCGATCATCACGGGGCCATTTCCGGCGACGCAGCGTTGGCGCGCGCGCCGTACGGCGTCGAGAACCGCGAGGACGTTGTTGCCGTCGACGATTTCCCCGTAGATGCCGTAGCCCTCGGCTCGCACGACCAGATCTTCCACGTTCGCCTGTTGCGACACCGGCGTGGAATAGGCGTATTGATTGTTCTCGACGATCAGAATGAACGGAAGGCGATGGACTGCGGCGAAGTTGATGCCTTCGTGAAAGTCCGCGGTACTCATACCTCCGTCGCCGATGTAGGTGAGGGCGACCGTGCGCTTGCCGTGCATCTTCATTTCGAGGGCGACGCCCGACATCACCGGAATCAACGCGCCGACCACGCTGATGGGCGCGATCAACCCGCGGTCCACCCATCCGAAATGCACGTTCAAGTCCTTGCCGCCGGTCGGCGAGATCGCACGCGCGCAGTACTGCGCCATCACGTCGACGGGGCGCACGCCGCGAACCATCAGCGAGCCCAGGTTGCGGATCATCGGCGCGAGGAAGTCGCCTCGTTCGAGTGCGTAGGCGCTGCCCACCGAGCACGCTTCCTGCCCCAGACTCGAGTAGAGCCCGCCGACCACCTTGTTCTGCCGGTACAGCATCCCCAGGCGCTCCTCGAGCTTCCGGTTGAGCGCCATGAAGTAGTACAGCTCGAGGCGCCCGGTGCGATCGAGTGTGAGCGTTTCCGGTACGGAGAGCGTGTACGGATCAGACGTGGATGGCTTCACCATAGACACCGTGAGCCGCCTCCAGCATCGCCTCGGTCAGCGTGGGATGCGCATGGATCGTGTTTGCGATTTCCTCGACCGTGGTCTCGAGCTTCCGCCCCAGCACCGCTTCCGCGATGAGATCGGTCGCATGCGGGCCGATGATGTGAACGCCGAGTACTTCGTCGTAGCGCTTTTCGGCGACGATCTTCACGAATCCGGTCGTGTCGCCGATGATCATCGCCTTGCCCAGCGCGGAGAAGGGGAACTTGCCCACGCGCACGTCGTACCCGGCGTCGCGCGCGGCCTTTTCCGTGTATCCGACGCTGGCCACTTCCGGGTGCGAATAGGTGGCGTTGGGGACCGCGAGATAGTTGATCGTCTGCGGGTGCTTGTCCGCGATATGATCGACGGCGAGGATGCCTTCGCGCGACGCCACGTGGGCGAGCGCCGGGGTCGCCACGACGTCTCCGATCGCGTAGACGCCGGGCACATTGGTCCGCATATACTCGTCGACGGCGATGAAGCGCCGGTCCATCGCGACGCCGATGGCCGCGTGATTGAGCCCGTCGAGAACGGGGCGGCGCCCGGTGGCCACGAGGACTTTTTCGACGTCGAGCTCCGACGTCGACGCGCCCTTCTTGAGAGTCAACGCCACCCGCCCCTTCTGGACCTTCGCCTCGGTGACCTCGGTGGCCGTGTAGCACTGGAGTCCGCGGGATTTCAGCGTTCGCTCGAGTTGCTGCGAGCACTCTTCGTCCTCGATGGGGAGCAGGCGCGGCAAGAGCTCGATCAGGTGGACCTTCGACCCGAACGACGCGAAGACCGACGCGAATTCCGTCCCGACCGCGCCGGAACCGATGACGGCGAGACTCTCCGGAACGGCTTCGAGCGTCAGGATCATGTCGCTGTCGAGGATCGCCCGGCCGTCGGGCTTCATGTGAGGCAGATGTGCCGGTGTCGACCCGGTGGCGATGATGATGTTGCGCGCGCGGATCGTTTCGGTGTCGGACGCGCCCGCGATCGCGATCGTATTGGCGTCCTGGAAACTCCCGAGTCCCGTGAAGACCTCGACCTTGCGCTTCTTCATCAGGAACGCAACGCCTTTGGCGAGCTTGTCGACGATCGAGCGCTTGCGCTCGTGGACGGTCGGGACGTCGAGATAGGACCCCTCGACGATGATTCCGTGTTCTTTCGCCTTCTGGATCTGGTCGTAGAGCTCCGCCGTGTGCAGCAACGCCTTGGTCGGGATGCAACCGCGATGCAGGCACGTACCGCCGAGGAACGGGTCCTTCTCGATGATCGCGGTCTTGAGACCCAGAATTCCCGCGCGGATCGCGGCGACATACCCGCCGGGGCCGCTGCCGATAATGGCGACGTCGAATTCTTTCAAGAACGGACTCCTCTCAAACGGCGGCCGCGGACGGAGGCGTGCCGGAAAACTCCCGACGGATCACGGAATTGCGGATGTCCCGCGGGGGTGGGCTGATGGGGGCAGCCGGGTGTCGGTCTGGCGCCCCTTTCGGACGGTTGGATATTACCGGCAGCCTCGTGATCCGCGCAAGCGAAACCGCCGTGCGGACCGTCAGCGGTAGTTCGCGGGGGAATCGCCGATGGCGATGATCGAACAGGCGAGCGTCGGCTCCAGACCGAGTTCGTGTGCGCGCGCGACGACCACGGCGTCTTCGCTTCCCGGGTTCAGGAACAACTGGCCCGGTCCCTTGCGCGCGATTTCGGGGAGCAGGCGGAGCGTCACCGCGGGCGGGACGTACACCAGCGTCGCATCCAGGTTTTCGGGAATGTCGAGAATCGATCGGAAGACCGGCAGCCCTTCGATCCGCGCCTCGTTCGGGTTGACCGGGAAAACGCGATGGCCGTGCGCCTGGTAGGAGCGCACGGCCATGTTTCCGAATTTCGAGCGGTCGTTCGAGGCGCCGATCACGGCAACGTTCACGGAGATGCTCCCGTCGCGGCGGACGCGATGTTGATGCTCCGCGTCAACGTCTGGCCGTCGCCCAGTCCGTAGGGCCCGGTGACGACCACCTTGTGGCGGCCGAAGGCACGCGCGTCGGCGAGGTCTCCGAACCAGATGTCCGCGCGGCGCTGCCACCGGTTCGCCATCGAGTCCTCGACCACGAAGTCCCCCAGGCCCGAAATATGGACGACGTCGCCGAAGTCGAACGGCGCGCCCGGCGTATACCGCTTGAGCAGGTCGCGGGAAAGCGCGACCACGCCGGGACGGGTCTGGGTGTTCGCGGCCGTGATGAAGGGGCTGTCGTCGGTTTCTTCCGGCCGGCTGGTGTATCCGGTGACGACGACCGACAGCGCGACCTCGCGGCCGCTGGTCGAGGCGTCGAACACGCCGGCCTCGCGCCGTTTGTAGTAGCGCTCCAGTGAGCCTTCCAGCGAGGAGACTTCGCCCACGGGACGCCCCTCGACGATACCGGTGTGACGGGCCACCCGCGAGGACCCGGCCGCGTCCGCGAGCCAGAGCACCATCGGGAGGCCGACAAGCAGGGCCAGCGCGGCGCCGAGCGCCCGGCCTGCGGGACGGCGCGAGCCGATCGGGGCGATGGACCGCCCGGCGGCGCGTGCGACGCGCGTCGGACCGTCGACATAGAACCCGAAAGCGCCGGTCTTCATCCGCCAGACGAGGCCTCGAAGTCTGATGGTGCGATCTTTCATAGTTGTCTCCCGGTTTCCACCCGGGGCCCTGTCCCGCTCTCCTTTAGAAAATCGGCCCGACCGGTAACCGGCGGGCCCAAGCAGTAGGGGTCATTCCGACTCATTAAGGCTACCCCGTCGCCCCGCCCCTGTCAAAGAAAAACGCCGGGGTCGGGACAGGGTTTCGGGCGTCCATATGGCACAAACCGCTGTTTTTGATAGGGTTAGGTTCGCGGTCTTCAGGCGGGGTCGAAGCCCGCGGGCTCAACCCCAAGGGATAGTAGGGGATCGTCAGCGACCGGCCGGGTCCGTCGCCGGCGCCGGGTAGCGACTTTCCGGATTCTTGCCGAAGAAGCTGTCGAGAAATGCCTCGGCCTTGACGCCGGGGAACTGGAGATAGACGGGCACCCCGGTGTCCGGGTCCACCAGGCTCTGGTAGGGCGTGGCTCCCTGCATTGCCACCTCGAGCTTCCGGGCGGCGAGCGAGCGGCCCGGCGCCTCCACCAGCGATTCGCCCGAGTAGCCGGCCACCAGATCCGCCTCCAGGAACGAGTTCGCGAACAGGACGCGGTAGTTGTCCGAGTGCCTGTCCGATTGCGCCTGGTGGAAGGCGAGCAGGACCTCGAGTTCCATCACCCAGTCTTCGAAGACGAAAAACCCGCCCGGGTGCGTCGCGACGCGGGGCGCGCGGTTGCCGTCCACTTCCGTCCACCCGGTGGCCGAGTCGCCCTGGACCGCGACTTCCGCCGCGACCGGCTTGTCGCCCTTGGTGCCTTCGAACCAGAAGCGCCTCACCGCGAAGGTCTTCGGGTCGGCCTCCGTCCGGCAATGGAGCGCGATCGCCCCGGGACCGAGCTGAACCTTCATCTCGGAATCGAACAGGATGGCCGTCGACCCGCTGGTAATCCGGATGTCGGCGTGGCCCACCTGCTTGCCACCGAGGAAAAACGTGTAGGCGAGCTTCGGCGGCAGCTTGCCCGCATGGGCGGATGGCGCGGTCGCACCAACGAGCCCCGCCAGCAACAGGCACGGAATAAATCGAGTCAATGAACGCATGGTGGAGGTGGATTTTCCCGCCGGATGACCGCCGACACCGGCCGGCCTCTCTCCGGTAGGGGTCTAAGTATAACACATGCACCGCGTCGCGTGCCGCCCCCGCGTCGGGGGGGCGTGGTCCCAGAGTTGCTAGTTCTCCGGATCGCCGGGCCCTTTGCTGGACTCGCAGCGCGGGACCACGCTACTCTGGCCGTCCGGGACGCCCGATATGCCACATTTCCCAGTTCTCATGTATCACCGCATCCTCTCCGACGAGCAGCCGGTCGACGACGCCGACGAGCGCCCGTGGTCGGTGGCCCTCGCGGATTTCGTCTGGCAGATGGACCGGATCCGCCAGACGGGTCGCGTCGGCGTGTCGATTCGGGAGGTCCACGACGCGCTGACGTCTCGCGGGGCGGTGCCGGCCGAGTGGGTCGCGGTCACGTTCGACGACGGCAACGCGAGCGATCACGCGCATGCGTTGCCCGTCCTCTCCGCACGCGGGTTTCGGGCGACGTTCTTCGTGTGCGGAAACCGGGTCGACTCCGGCGGCGGACTCTCGCGAACGATGATCCGCGACATGGTGGACGGGGAGATGCATATCGGATCGCACGCGATGACGCATCGGTTCCTGCCGTCGCTCACGGCGGACGAGGAGCGCGCGGAGCTGCTCGAATCGCGCCGCATGCTCGAGTCGATCGTCGAGGGGACGGTGGACCACTTCGCGCCGCCCGGCGGACGCTGGTCGTCGCGCACCGCGCGGACGCTTCACGATCTCTCGTACCGGGCCGTGTCGACGTCGGTATTCGGCTACAACGGGTCGAATCGTCCCCGGTTCGCCTACCGGAGAATTCCGATCGTTCGCGCGACGACGCACGACGACTTCGACGTCATTCTGGGAGGGGATCGCCGCCGGTTGCTGCGCGGCTACGCGCGGTCGATGGCGCTGTCCGCGATCCGCGGCGTGCTGGGCGAGGCCGCCTATTCGAAACTCCGGGCCGCGCGTCCGGGAGGCGAGTCGTGAAGCCGCTGTTCTTCGTGAGCGTCGCCGTTATCTTGTACGCGTACCTGTTGTACCCGCTGATCATCGTGATGTGGTCGAAGATCCGCCCGCGGCGTGTCGAAAAGCGCTATCGCCAGGTCCCCGTCAGCGTCGTGATCGCGGCACGAAACGAAGAAGCCAACATCACGGCGCGGATCGAAAATCTGCTGGCCCAGGAATATGCGCCCGACCTGATGGAAATCATCGTGGTCTCCGACGGCTCCACCGATCGCACGGTCGAACTCGCGCGCCTGTTCGCGAACCGCGGCGTCACCGTCGTCGAGTGTCCGACTCCGGTGGGGAAGGCGGCCGCGCTGAACGCCGGGGTCGCGCGCGCATCGCGCGACATCGTCGTGTTCGGCGACGCGCGACAGCGGTTCAGTCCCAACGCGATCGCGGAACTCGTATCCGTGTTGCACGACCCGGAGGTTGGTGCGGTCAGCGGGGAACTCATTCTCCTGTCCGGCGACGAGGCGGGCGAGGTGCACGAAGGTGTGGGGCTTTACTGGCGCTACGAAAAACTGATCCGGCGCAGCGAGAGCCGGGTGGCGTCGGTGGTCGGCGCGACGGGGTCGATCTACGCGGTGCGCCGTAGCCTCTTCGTTCCGCTGGCGCCCGACACGCTGCTCGACGATTTCCTCGTCCCGATGCGGATCGTGCTCGCGGGATATCGGGTGATCTTCATTCGTTCGGCGCGGGCTTTCGACGTTTCCTCGCCGACCGCCGCGCACGAGTTCTCGCGCAAGGTGCGCACGCTGGCCGGGAACTTCCAGGCCGTCACAATGGAGCCGCGTCTGTTGAGCGCGAACAATCCCGTGCTGTTCCAGTTCGTGTCCCACAAGTTGATGCGCCTGGTCGTGCCGTACTTCTGTGTCGCGGCCTGGGTGACGAGCGCGCTGGTTCCCGGTCGGTACTTCGCCGCCGCGTTCGGATTGCAGACGTTGTTCTACACGCTGGGGATCCTGAACCTGACGCCGCTGCGCAACGCGCGCGGCGCCGGCGTCTTTCGAATCGCCTGGACGTTCATCGTGCTCAACGCGGCGGCGGTGATGGGATTGTGGGTGTTCCTCACGCGCAGGGAACACGCGGTGTGGCGCAAGGCGTGAGCCGGCTGGCGCGTCCGATCAGGCTCCCTTCGCGGCGAGCCCTTCCATGAATCGCAGAAGCAGATCGACGCCGTACCCGGTGGCGCCACGCGAGTGATACGATGCGCCGCCGCCGTCGCTCCACGCGGTGCCGGCGATATCGACGTGCACCCACGGTGTCGACTGCGCGAATACCCCGATCATGGCGCCGCCGGTGATTGCCGATGCGGCCCGCCCGGCGTAGTTCTTGTAATCCGAGATGTCGCCTTTCACCATCGCGAAATAGTAATCGTCCATCGGCAACTCCCAGACGGGCTCGCCCGCGTGTCGGCCGGCTTCCTCGATGGCGCGCACGTATTCGGCCGACGTTCCCATGGCTGCGGCGACGCGGTTTCCGAGCGCGATGATGGTGCCGCCGGTGAGCGTCGCCATGTCTACGATGATGTCCGGCTCGTAGTGCGCGTGGGCGTAGGCGACGGCGTCGGCGAGAATCAGCCGCCCTTCCGCGTCGGTCGTCAGCACCTCGATGGTTTTTCCCGAACACGTCGTCAATACGTCGCCGGGACGGAACGCACTTCCACCGGGCATGTTTTCGACGCACGGAATCAGGCCGACCACGCGCAGCGGGAGCTCCATCGCGGCGGCCGCGGAGACGGCCGCGACCACGGCCGCGCCTCCGGCCATGTCGCCTTTCATTTCGTGCATCTTGTCCCACGGTTTGATCGAGATGCCCCCGGAGTCGAAGGTGACACCCTTGCCCACGAGGCACACCAGCGGAAGGCCGGCGCGGCCGGCATTGTACTCGGCCACCACGAAACGGGGCTCTTCGCGGCTGCCGACGGAAACACCGAGCACGGCACCCATGCGGGCCTTCTCGATCTCTTTGCGCCCCCACACCCGGCACGACACGCCGTGCGACGCACACACCTCGCGGCTCTGTTCAGCGAACACGGCCGGCGTCATCCGGTTGGCCGGGGTGTTCACCCAGTCGCGTACCTGGCGCACGAGGTCCGCGATCAGACGCGCACGGCGAACCGCGGGCATCAAGGAGCGCGCCGGTCGCCGCGTGACGACGACCAACCGCCGCGTCCGCGGCTCGCGGCGTTTGGTGCGGACGGAATAAGAATAGCCGGAGAGAGAGAGTCCCTTGATGAACGCGTGAAGCGCACTCACCGCCGTCATTCCGGTTTCGGCGTCGAGCAAATCGTCGACGATCACGGCGGTCGATTCGGGGTGACCCTCGATCGCGGCGGCCGCGGACCCGGCCGCGTCGGCGATCGCCTCGGCATTGCAACGTCCGCGGTCACCCATCCCGACGACGATCACGCGAATTAGTCGCCGGGCGCGCTTGAGCGCGGCAAGGCGGGTTTCGCCGCGTCGTCCCGAAAAGCCGTTGGCGACCAGGGACGCGACGAGTCCATCGAGGGTACGATCCGCGGCCGCGGCGGCCGCGGGAAGCGTTTTCGTTCCCCGGAATACGGGAATGATGACGGAGTCTTCGGGAATACTCGTGCGAGGCGCACGAATAGCGATGGAGCGGTACATGGGGCTACCTCACGTCGAACGTATCGATGGTCTGGACGACTAGAATGCCATGAGGACGCCGATCGTCACGTAGAAGCCGGTGTAGTCCACAACGAAGCTGACCTGTTCCGGATCGCCGACCTCGTTGGGCGTCTCGAGTTTTTCGAACCGGCTCTGCATCAATTGCAGACGTCCTTCGGCGCTGATGCCGAACGTGTTGGTCAGATAGTAGTTCATGCCGAGCAGCGCGTGTACCCCCGCGTCCACCTGCCACTGATCCACCTCGAGCGGCTCGGCGGGCTGCCCGGTATCCTGGTCGACACGCGTCTCCTTGAAGATCTGGTGCGGAAACCCGACGCTGAACCCGCCGCCCATGTACGGCTGGAATTCGCTGACCGACGCGTCGTTGAAGAAGTAGACCCCGGACAGTTCGAGCACGAAGAGATCGACGTTGAACTTGCGGTTGTACTCCAGGGCCGGCTGGATGGTGTCCCCGGGGGCCGTCGCCTGCGGAACGAAAACGCCGCTCCCGTCGGATCGGAGCATGGAGAATGCACCCGCCACGCGAAGTCCGAACTGGGGATGCGGCTTGCGGACGTAGGCAGCCTCGATCGTGAGGCCGTTACCGAAGTCCGAGCTGACGGGGTCGAAGACGTTGAACCGCCCGTCGAGGAAGTTGATCATTTCCGAATCGTCCGCGCCGCCCAGCATCCCAATGCGCAACGCGAGGGACGACTGGGGGATCGGACCGTAGTACTTGTGGGGCTTGAGGATCGGCTCGGCGGATGCGAGCGTGGCGGACAGCAGGACCAACGCGCTTGCCAGCGCGGTCGCTGGTCGAATCATTAAGTAAGCCTCCCGGTAACAGGGCGTGAAGAATTCATCTGTAATTAGTCGGATTCCGTTGTAAAGTCAACGGGTTGTTTGTATCGTTTTGAGCATTGGTAGCGGCGCAATTCGCTGTCGCGTCGTGCGTTGAGTCCCTGCCGCGGCCACGGCCGGTCCGGCCGAACCCACGGCGGGCGCCCCGGATGGACCGGTTTGAAGACGATTCTGTTCGTGTGCTCCGGAAATACCTGTCGAAGCCCGCTCGCGGAGGCGATCGCAAAGCGGGTGCTGCCCGCCCGTTACGACGCCCCGGTCACCGTGTCCTCGGCCGGCACGTCGGCGGTCGAGGGGAGTCCGGCGTCCCGTTTTTCCATCGACGTCGCGCGCGCACATTCGCTGGACCTCTCCGCGCATCGCTCGCGGCCGCTCGACCGGGCTCTGGTGAATGCCGCCGATTTGATCGTGACGATGGGCGTGCGTCATCGCGAGAGCGTCGGGGCGATCGATCCCAACGCGCTCGAGTACACGTTTCTGTTGACGAATTTCTCGGAACGCCATCACGGCGACATCCTCGATCCCATCGGCGGGCCGATCGACGTCTACGAGCGCACGTTCGAATTGATCCGTGAGTGCGTCGAGTCGATGGCCGGCCAGCTCCACCGGTTCGACGGATGGAAGCCGGGTGGGTCGTCGTGATCGCCGGATACCGCCGGGAGAAAGGACTGTCGTGAACGATCTGTTTCCCGCACTCGAAAGCGCCGACCCGGACATCGCCGCCGCGATCCGCGCGGAAGCGCGGCGCCAGCACGGCACACTCGAAATGATCGCGTCCGAGAACTTCGTGAGCACGGCCGTGCTCGCCGCCATGGGCTCGGTCATGACGAACAAGTACGCGGAAGGGTATCCCGGCAAGCGCTACTACGGCGGGTGCGAGGAAGTCGACAAGGCCGAGGTTCTTGCGCGCGACCGTGCGAAAGTGCTGTTCTCCGCGGAGCACGCCAACGTGCAGCCTCACTCGGGCAGCCAGGCCAACATGGCGGCGTATTTCGCGTTCCTCAAGCCCGGCGACAAGATCATGGGTCTGTCGCTGTCGCACGGCGGTCACCTGACCCACGGACACCAGGTCAACTTCTCGGGGATGTTCTTCGAGGTCGTTCCGTACGAAGTCGACCGCGAAACGCGCACGATCGACTACGCCGCGCTGCGCGAGCAGGTGCTGCGCGAACGCCCGAAGATGCTCGTCACGGGTGCCAGCGCGTACGCGCGCACCTGGGACTTCCCGGCGCTGCGATCGATGTGCGACGAGGCCGGCTGCCTGTTGATGGTCGACATGGCCCACTTCGCCGGACTGGTGGCGGCCGGGCTTCATCCCGAGCCCGGTCCCGTTCGCCGACGTGGTGACGAGCACGACGCACAAGACGCTTCGCGGCCCGCGCGGCGGTTTCGTGCTGGCGCCGGCGCGTAACGCCGAAGCCGTGGACAAGATCACGTTTCCCGGGCTGCAGGGCGGTCCCTGCATGCACATCATCGCGGCCAAGGCGGTGTGTTTCCGCGAGGCCATGACGGACGCGTTTCGCGCCTACCAGCGCCAGGTCGTCGCGAACGCGAAGGCGCTGGCGGCACGTTTCGTGGAGCAGGGATTCGACGTGGTGACGGGCGGCACCGATACGCACCTGTTCCTGCTCGATCTCTCGGCGCGCGATCTGAGCGGCAAAGAAGGCCGAAGCCGCGCTCGAAGCGGCCGGCATCACCGTCAACAAGAACACGGTGCCGTTCGACACGCGCAGCCCCTTTGTCACCAGCGGCATCCGCGTCGGCACCCCCGCGCTGACGACGCGGGGCATGAAGGAACGCGAGATGCATTCGATCGCCGACCTGATGGCGCGCGTGCTCGAGAATCCGGGCGACGACGCGGTCACGCGCGACGTTCGCGCGAAAACGAAAGAACTCTGCGAAGCGTTTCCGCTCTATCCGGAGCTGCGGTGAGCGCATGAAGTGCCCTCAGTGCGGTTTCGAGGAAGACAAGGTCGTCGATTCGCGGACGACAAAAGAAGGCGAAGCGATCCGCCGCCGCCGCGAGTGCCTCAAGTGCGGCTTCCGTTTCACCACGTACGAATACATCGAGCGTGCGCCGCTGATGGTGGTCAAGAAGGACGGAAGGCGCGAGCACTACAGCCGGGAGAAGCTCCTGTCCGGTCTGGTGAAAGCGTGCGAGAAACGCCCGGTGTCGCGCGAACAGCTGGAGAAGGTGGTCGACGACATCGAGGCCGCCATGTTCGGGAAGTTCAAGAACGAGGTGAAGAGCACCGAGATCGGCAACCTCGTGATCGACCGCCTGCAGGCGCTCGACGAAGTCGCCTACGTGCGTTTCGCCTCGGTGTACCGGCAGTTCAAGGACATCAATCAGTTCATGAGCGAGGTCCGAACCTGCTCGACCGTCAGAACAAGGAGCACCGGGACTGACCCGGCGCGGGGAAGGTGGAGCGATGACAAGACACCTGGTTCGTCTGTTCGTGGCAGTTGCATTCGTTGCGGGCGCGGTGTCCGCGTTCGCCGAAGACACCGTGATGTTCGCGTACCACTTCGAGGCGGGTTCGAGCAATCGCTATCGCGTGAAGTTCAACCAGGACGCGGACATCGGAGGTAACGCGATGGGCCAGATCGCGGATCTCCAGGTGACGCTCAAGTGTACGGCGGTCGATGGCGACAAGCACACCATGCAGATGGTCTTCGACAAGGTCGACGTTTCGCGGCAGATGATGGACAACATGATGGCCGATCCGGCGGCCGAGAAGCTGGTGGGGCATTCGGTGACGTTCATGGTCACCGGCCTCGGCGAAGTTTCGGACGTGAAACCCGACGGCTACTTCGACGGCTGGGACCAGATTCAGCAGTTCATCGAGCCGGTGGTGGAGGGCTGGTACGTGCACATGCCGGGCAAGGCTTACCCGGTGGGCGGCGAGTGGAGCGACAACGGCCAGAAGGAGAAGGGTGTGGGCGGCATGGACGTGGTCACCAACGCGCATTTCAAGTTCAAGGAGAAGAAGAGCGAAGGCGGCCGCGAGTGCGCCTTCGTGACCAGCGAAATCGAGAACATTCTCTCGGGAATATCGACAACCGCCATGGGCGCCTACAAGGTGGAGGGCGGCGGTAAGGGCAAGTTCGAGTTTTTTTTCGACCCCAAGACAACGCTGCTGGTGAAGTTCAAGGGCAAGATGGACGTGCAGATGAAGCTGGCCCCCGAATCGGGCAGCGCGAGTGTGATGGAGTCCAACGTGACCTACCAGATCGAGAGGGAGCTCCTCTAGCGGATACCCATGCGGCCCCTTCGTCAGCCCGCGCACACGGAGCTGCTGCGCGAGATGCCGTTCCTCGATCATCTCGCGGAACTTCGCAGCGTGTTGTTCGCTTCCATAATCGCTTTCCTGATTCCCTCGATCGGGTTCTGGTGCGTGAGCGGCCCGATCATGGAGTGGATCGTTCGCGCCGTTCCCGTCGATCATCTCAACTTCACCGCGCCCTCCGAGGCGTTCATGGTGCGGACGAAGATGAGCTTCGTGCTCGGCGGGATGACGGCCGTCCCCTACGTCGGGTATCGCGTGTGGCGCTTTGTTTCGCCGGGGCTGTTCACAAAAGAACGCGGGCGAATCATCGGTGTGGCCGTGGCATCCGCCGTGCTGTTCTACGTGGGTGTGGCGTTTTCGTATTTCATGGTGGTGCCAGCGATCATCCAGTTCATGCTGGGCTACGCCACCGAGCGCATCCAGCCGCTGATCACGATCAGCGCCTATTTCGACACGGTATCGCGTTTGTGTCTGGCGTTCGGACTCGTGTTTCAGCTGCCCATCGTGATCCTGTTGCTGTCCGCGATGGGCCTGGTGTCGCCGCGTACATTTCTGCGCCAGTGGCGGTACGCGATCGTGATCATTTTTACGGCGGCGGCGATCTTTACGCCGCCGGATCCGGCGTCGCAGGTGCTGATGGCAGTGCCCCTTTGCGTTCTGTATATTGGGAGCGCTTTTTTCGCGATGATCGCGTTGCGGCATCGTGAAAAGGAAAAAACGGAGGATTCGTGACGAAGCGAGCTGTTCAGAAAGCGAATGTGCCCCGGACGAAGACGGGTCGGTCGCGGACCGCCGCGAAGACCACCCGGGCCACCAAGGTCACCGCGCGCAAGGTCGCCGGATTCGCCCTCGACAAGAAGGCGGACGATGTACGGGTGATGGATCTGCGCAAGGTGACCGACGTCACCAGCTTCTTCATTATTTGTACGGGGAACTCGAACAGTCAGGTCAAGGCGATCGTCGACAGCGTCCTGGAGGGGTGCAAGAAGGCGGGGATCGAGGTCTACAACGTCGAAGGATACGAGTCGTTGCGCTGGGTCCTGGTGGACCTGATCGACATCGTCGTCCACGTGTTCCAGCCCGAGATCCGCGGTTACTACCAGCTCGAACGGCTGTGGGGCGACGCCCCCGTCGAGAAGATCGGCGACGACGAGTCGGAGGCCGCATCTTGACGGTACGCGATATCGTCGCGGACGGAATTGCCGAAGCGATTCGCCGGCTCGGCTATGGTGACGCCGGCGTTGCGGTCGTGGTCGAACGCCCGCGCGAGGCTGCCCACGGCGACATCGCGACTCCCGTGGCGATGGCGCTCGCGCGCGTGCTGAAGAAGAACCCCCTCGAGATCGCCGAGCGCATCGCATCTGCGCTCGAACTCTCCGCCGACGTCGTGGAAGGCACCGAAGTCGCCCGGCCCGGGTTCATCAATTTTCGCCTGGCGTCATCGACATTGTACAAGACGGTGGGCGATGTGCTGGACGCCGGCGATGCGTACGGGCGCACCGCCGACGGCGCCGGCCGTCGCGTTCAGGTGGAATACGTCTCCGCCAATCCCACCGGGCCACTGGTGATTGTGTCGGCGCGCGCCGCCGCGATGGGGAACGCGCTGCTCAACCTGTTCGATTTCGCGGGCTACGCAACGCAGGGCGAATACTACGTCAACGATTTCGGCAAACAGGTGGAGGCGCTGGGCGAGAGCCTGGGCTTCCGGTTGCGAGAACGGTTCGGCGCCACCGCCGCCGGCGAGACGATCGAGCAGTACCAGTACCCGGGCGCGTATATCGGCGAGATCGCGGGCGGCATCGACGACGAGCGCGGGCGCGCGTGGGCAAACCGGGACGAAGGCGCGGCCGTGCTGGGACGCTTCGCCGCGGAGCGTCTGCTGGAGCGGATCCGTGCCGACCTCGACGCGTACGGCGTGCGCTTCGATCAGTTCTTTCTCGAATCGTCCCTGCATCCGGCTGCCACGCAGGCCGTGTTCGACCGCCTCGTCGCCGACGGACACACCTACGAGCAGGATGGCGCCGTCTATTTCCGTTCGACCGCGTTCGGTGACGACAAGGACCGCGTGCTCCGCAAGAGCGACGGCGAGTCGACCTATTTTCTGGCGGACGTCGCCTATCACGCCGCCAAGCTCGATCGCGGTTTCGACCGGGCGATCGGCCTCCTCGGTCCGGACCATCACGGTCACGTGGCGCGCATGAAGGCGGCCATGATGGCGCTCGGCGCACCCGACGACTGGCTGGAGATCATCATGGTGGGGTGGGTGCGTCTGCTCGAAGACGGCAACCCGATCAGCATGAGCAAGCGGGCGGGCGAGTTCATCACCATGCGCGAACTCATCGACGACGTCGGCGTCGACGTCGCCAAGTATTTTTTCCTGATGCGGCGCGCGAACTCTCCGCTCGATTTCGATCTCACGCTGGCACGCAAGCAGTCGGACGAGAATCCGGTCTACTATGTCCAGTACGCGCACGCGCGTATCGCGAGCGTGGTGCGCTTCGCGGAGGAACGCGGTGTGGCCAACGCGACCGGGAGCCTGTCGCGGCTCACCGAGCCCGAGGAACGCGCTCTGATGCTCCACCTGCTGCATTTCCCCGGCGTCGCGGCCGGAGCGGCGTCCGCCCGGGAGCCGCATCGGATCACAACGTACGCGCAGGAACTCGCGACGGCGTTTCATCAGTTCTATCATGCGTGCCGCATCGTGGGCGACGACCCCGAACTTTCCGCGGCGCGCCTCGATCTGGCGCGCGCGACGAAGATCGCGCTCAAGAATTCGCTCGGGCTTCTGGGTGTCGCGGCGCCGGGCAGCATGTGATCACACAACGATGGGAGAAACGATGAATGTCCACAAGAAGGAGCCGATTCTGATCGTTGGGTCGGTTGCGTTCGATTCCGTCGAAACGCCGCAGGGACGGGCGGACATGGCGCTGGGCGGTTCGGCGAGCTACGCGTCGATCGCAGCGAGCTACTTTGCGGCTCCGCAGGCCGTCGGCATCGTCGGCAGTGATTTCGGCGATCATCACATGGCGAAGTTGAGCGACCACGGCGTGGACACTCGCGGGATCGAGACGGTCGCCGGCAAGACGTTCCACTGGAAGGGTCGTTACCACGAGAATTTCAAGGATCGTGACACGCTGGAAACCGCGCTCAACGTGTTCCAGCACTTCAACCCGACGATCCCGGAGGCGTATCGCCTGACCCGGTATCTCCTGCTCGGCAACATCGACCCGAAGCTGCAGCTTTCGGTGCTCGAACAGACGGACGGCGCTGAGCTCGTCGCGATGGACACGATGAACTTCTGGATCAATACCGAACGCGACGCCCTGCACGAAGTGATCAAGCGGGTCCACCTGCTGTTCATCAACGACGAAGAGGCGATGCAGCTCGCCGACGAATGGACGGTGCTGGCGGCGGCGGACCGCATACGCCAGTGGGGGCCGACGTACGTTGTCATCAAGCGTGGCGAATACGGCGCCGTTCTCTTCGGTCCGGACATCACGCTATTCGTTCCCGCCGTCCTGCTCACCCGGGTCGTCGATCCGACCGGTGCCGGCGACACCTTCGCGGGCGGCTTCCTCGGCCATCTTTCCCGTGCCGGCGTGATCGATCGCTCGAGTCTGGCAGCGGCGCTGACGTGGGGCACCGTGATGGCGAGCTTCGCGGTCGAGGCCTTCTCGGTCGACGGCATCTGCGGCCTCTCGAAAAGCGACATCGAAGGTCGCCGCCGACAGCTCGTCGACATGGTCCGCTACTAGGTCGCGCGTGCTGCCACCGCGCCGTCAGGTGGAAGGATTCTTGCAATCCGGTGTGTTATAATGAGTCGCGCCTCGAGGCCGACGACCGGCCGGACCGGTGCGACATCATAAGCCATGGCACCACAGCGACTTACTCCAGATGACATCCGCCGCGCCGAGGCCCTCGTCGTGCGTATTCAGGGCGTTGCTTCGTGCCGGATCAAGACCGACGCGAATGGCCAGGTGACCGAAGTCCACGTGGTCGCCCGCTCGGGCAAGCCGCCCAAGTTCATCGCGCGCGACGTCGAAGGCGCGCTCAAGGCGGGCATGGATCTGGACGTCGACTACAAGAAGATCGGCGTCGTGATGGTGGATGCCGGCGCGCCGCCATCGTCGCCCGAAACGACTGCGCCGGAGCCGGGCGAATCCGCGCTCGAAGAATTTCCCATCCTCGAACATGCGTCGCGCTTCGCGTTCGCACGCGTCAACGTGGTGTCGTCGCGCGACGGCCTGCGCGCGGAAGTGGAACTGAGCCGCGATTCGGTCGAGGTGTTCGGCAGCAGCCAGAGCGAGAACCCGTCGATGAACGTCTGGACCGTCGTGGCCGACGCGACACTCCGTGCGGTGTCGGAATTCCTTGACGAGCCGACACGGCTATGTTTAGGTGGCGTCCTGAAAGTGCCACTCGGAGACGACGACGCGTTTCTCGTCAAAGTCGACGTGATCGGTACACGATACTCGAAGAGCCTGGCCGGCTGCACGCTCGCCTCGGGCGACGAAAATCAGAGCGTCGTATTCGCCACGCTCGACGCTGTAAATCGCCTTATCGGGAAACTGGATTTCAAGAGCTCGATTGAGTACAAGATCAAGTGACCTTGAAAGGTGAGTTCGAAGACTCCTCGCTCGGGTTCAGGGTCTACTACTTCGCGTTCATAGCCGCCGGCTTCCTGCTGTTCGCGTTCCTCGTGCGGGGATTCCCGCTCCAGCGTTTTCCCGAAGTCCTCTTCTTCTCCTTGATGATCGTCGTGGCGGACACGGCTCAGATCACCTTGCCACGCGGTGGCGCGTCGATCTATGCCTCGAGTCCGCTGGATCTCGCCGCCATCGTCCTGCTGGGCCCGTCGTCGGCCGTCCTGATCGAAGCGATCGCGTCGTTTTTCTCCGAGGTGTTCATCCAGCGGCGCCCGGCGGTCAAGTACGCATTCAACGTCCCGTTGCTCATCATGACGATCGGCGTCGCCGGGCTGGCCTACTGGGCGTTCCCGGCGGGGTGGACGAGTCTGGATTCGCCGCGCTTCCTGGCGCCGCTCGCCGTGAGCAGCGTGGTCTACTTCCTCGTCAATACGTTCGCGATTAGCGTGATCGTCGCCCTGCGCGCGCGAAAACGCGTCCTCAAGATCTGGAAACAGAACTACATGTGGACGTTCACGCATATCTTCGCGTTTATTCCCATCGGCGCCATCATCGCGCTGGTCTATGTCGCCAACGGCCCGTGGACGCTCGCGCTCTTCATCGTCCCCATCTTCCTGGCGCGCTACACGTTCAAGGTGTACATCGAGATGAAGGAGGCGCACATCAACACGGTGGCCGCCCTGACCTCAGCCATCGATGCCAACGACCCCTACACGCACGGCCATTCGTACCGCGTGTCGCGCTACGCGCTGCGACTCGGCCGCGCGCTGGGACTTTCGACGCGCGATCTGGAGATCCTCGAATACGGGGCGCTGCTCCACGATATTGGCAAGATCGCCATCGAACACGAGATCCTGCTCAAGAAGGAGCGCCTGAGCGACCAGGAATTCCTGACGCTCAAGCAGCACCCGACCATCGGCGCGGACATCGTGGAGAACCTCAAGTTTCTGCGGGAAGCGGCCCTCCTCGTGCGCTATCATCACGAGCAACCCAATGGCCGCGGGTACCCGGAGGGCCTCAAAGGCGACGAGATTCCGATCGGTGCGCGGATCATTCTCGTGTCGGACGCGTTCGACGCCATGACGTCGGACCGCCCGTATCGGAAAGGGCTGCCGGTCGAACGCGTCGTGGAGCAGTTCCAGAAGTACCGCGGCGAACAGTTCGATCGGGAGATCGCGGACGTCATGCTCGATCTCATCGGGCGCGGCGATTTTCCGCTGATCGTGGAGAACGATCCGACGACCGCCATCTACGAGTCTCTCCAGGAACGGTTATAGACTTTCGATTGCACCGGATCGTCGCGATCCGGACGCAGGGAGCGTGAGAGCGTCATGCGCTACCGAGATTCCGGCGTCGATATCGACAAGGCCAACGAAGCGACGCGTGAGATCGCCCGCCTGGTCAGGACCACGTGGAGGAGCAACGTCCTCTCTGAAATCGGACACTTCGGCGGGTTGTTCCGCATGCCCGCCGACCTGGATGACCCGGTGCTCGTCAGCAGCATGGACGGCGTCGGAACCAAGCTCCTCGTCGCGCGCGCGGCGGGCCGGTTCGACACCGTGGGACAGTGCCTGGTCAATCACTGCGTAAACGACATCCTGGTCCAGGGCGCGCGGCCCCTGTTCTTCCTCGATTACATCGCGTCCGGCGCGCTCGACCCGCAGATGGTGGCCAGTGTTGTGTCCGGGCTCGCCAAAGCGAGCCGCGAAAATGGATGCGCGCTGATCGGCGGCGAAACCGCCGAGATGCCGGGACTGTACCACGGCGGAGACTTTGACCTCGCCGGGACCATCGTGGGCGTGGTGGAGAAGAGTCGAATCATCGACGGATCCGGGATCGTCCCCGGGGATGTCGTGTTCGCGCTGCCGTCGAACGGCTTGCATACGAACGGATACTCACTGGCGCGTCGCATCGCGTTCGACGCACTCGGACTCGCCGTCGACTCGCGCGTCGACGAACTCGGCACCACCGTGGGCGACGAGATGCTCCGCGTGCACCGCTCCTACCTGGCGGCGGTCGCGGCGATCGAGGTGCAGACGAAGATCGAAGGCCTCGCCCACATCACCGGCGGCGGCGTTCTGGAGAACCTGCCCCGCATCCTGCCTTCCGGGTGTGGCGCGCGGATCGAAAAGGGGACGTGGCCGGTGCCGCCGGTCTTCCCCTGGCTCGCGAAGGCGGGCGACGTCGTCGAAGCGGAGATGTACCGTGTCTTCAACATGGGAGCCGGTATGCTCGTCGTCGTGTCCAAGAAAGACGCCGCGCTCGTTCCCGCCACCGCCGCCGGGCTGGAGGTCTACCGGGTCGGAGAGATCGTTCCCGGCGACCGGTCGGTCGAGCTCGTCTAGAGTCGATCCCGGCTCTAGGGGAACACCGCAAGCCCGACGCGTTCGCCGCTGCCGCCGTCGGAGGCGTCGTTGGCGCCGCCGAACGACGTGATCTCGGTCAACTGTCCGTTGCTGACCTGGTAGACCAGAAGCACGTTGTTGAGTGTGTCCAGCGTGTAGATGAAGCCCGATCCGAGCGTGCGGTCGATCGCGAGGTCGCTCTGGATCCCCGCCGCGTTTCCCGCGCCGCGCGCGGTGAAGAAGTCGATCGCCGTCGATTCGACACCCGCCGACGTGACCTTCACGATGCTCTTGGTGCCCGACGATTCTACCAGGATGTACACCGACCCGTCGCCCGCCACCACCATACCGCGTGCCCCGTTTGCCTCGTCGGCCGCAAGCGTGGTGACCGTTTCGGCGGGCAATGTTTCGGTGTAACCGTCGACCCGAAGCCGGCGCAGCGTCCGGTCCCCGAGATAGATGAAGTACAGGTCGCCCGTCGTCGGATCGACGGCGAGGGCGTCGTTGTTGGCGGCGTCGGTGCCATCGCCGATGAAGAGCGCGTCCTCGTATCGGGTCAACGTATCGCGGCAGCCCACGGTGAATGGGCCGAATTCATCGCAGCCGGCGACAACGCCGGAAGGAAGCGTCTCGATCTCCGTCCCGAAGTAGGAGTCGAGTGTGGCGAAGTGGGAGACCGTCTTGTCGGGATGGATCTTGAGAATTTCGTGCACCGCCGCGCCCTGCGTCCAGGCAATGTAGAAGTCGCCGTTTGGCGAAAACGCGCAGTCGCGGACAATATTTATGAGTATGTTTTCGTCGAACGCGATGAACGGAGTCCCCTGAAACTTCGCGTTGGGAAAGTCGAAGTTGATCTGGACCAGACCGGCGCGCGCACCGGTCGACGCGAGCAGGGCCGACTGCTTGGTGAACAGGAAGACGTTGTGGTTCGGCGTGAATTTCCGGACGAACGTCGGATCCTCTTCCGGGCAGTAGTAGTCGGACGACGTCGCCTGCGCCTGCACGGCGAGCTTGCTGTCCTCGGCGACGAAGATCTTCAGGCGCCCGGTGCCCGTCGCCGGGCCCATCGTCCAGCGGACTGACGTCTTGCCGTCGCTGCCGGTCGTCGCCGACGATCGCGACAGCGACCCGCCGCCCTCGGCGATCTGAAACCGCACGAGCGTGCCCGGCGCCGAGGACCCGTCGGACAGGGTCACGCGGACCACCACCGGGTCCTGGAGCTCGGTTCCTTTCTTCGTGTACTGGCCGTCGCCCGAGAACAGCGCGATCCTGCCGGGCATGGGGACGGGACTCTCGGTACTGCTGCACGCTGATAGAGCCAGCACGACGAACAGCGGGAGGAGGAGAATGAGTCGATTGCGCGACGAAGACTGAAAAGCTTGCACGTGCATGCGGTCGGTCCTTACTGTGATAGGGAACTCATTCAGCGGCGGGTGGCGTTCCGGCGGGGTGCGGTCGTGGGGCGACCGATCTGGCCCCGCGCCAGCTGACTGACGAAACGATAGCACCCGGGCGTGACCGGGTCAATTGGTGGAGGCGTGTTTCCATGCGTCGCGTCATCGTTCCTCTGGCTCCCGGATTCGAAGAAATCGAAGCAGTTTCGGTGATCGACATACTGCGGCGCGCCGGAATCGAGGTCGTCATCGCCGGCCTCGGTGGACTCCTGATCACCGGATCGCACTCCATCGCAGTCGCGTGCGACGTTCGTTTCGACGCGGTCGACTGGTCATCTGCGGACGCGCTGGTTCTGCCCGGGGGGATGCCGGGAAGCCGGCACCTGCGCGAGAGCGCCGGCGTTCGCCAGGCCGTCGCGTCGATGGTCGCGTCCGGCAAACTCGTCGCGGCGATCTGCGCGGCGCCCACGGTCCTGGTCGCGAGCGGAGTTCTCGACGGACGTCGCGCGACGAGTCACCCTGCCCACGCGGGCGAAATGACCGGGTGCCGGTACGAAACCTCCGCCGTCGTCGAAGACGGCGCGATCATCACCAGTCGCGGCGCGGGCACCGCCATCGAGTTCGCGGCGGCGATCGCGCGGCACCTCGTGGGCGCCGACGCGGCCCGTGACGTCCTCGATCGAATCGTCTATTCGGCGGACAGACCCTGACGCTGCCCCCGCGCACCCGTCTCTATTTGAACATCTCGTCGACGTCGACGATCTTCGACCCTTCGCGGTTCACGTTGAGTTTGTAGACCGCCACCACCTTGTCCTCGGCCAGGACATCGGCCGGGACACCCTCTGCGTCGTACGTGATCGGAGACGGCGCGTTCGTGATCAGATCCTTCAAGAACTCGTCGGCCCCCTTCGTGACCACCGCGATTCGAAGGTTCTGGTCGGTGGAGATGTTTCTTGATGGCCGCGTTGACCTGGTCGAGCGTCACCGCGTCCAGCTTCTGCGCCAGGGTTCCGATGTAATCGGGCGTTCCATAGAAGTTCGAATCCATCAGGTACCCGAGCCGGCGGCTCTGGTCCTGCGCCCAGAGCTTGCTGTAGCTCTTGAGGAAATTACGCGTCTTGTCGAGATCCTCCTGTTTCATGCCGTCGCGCACAAGGCGCTCGAGTTCGAACAGCGCCAGCCGGATGGCGAACTGACGGTGCTGCGGTTGCACGGGGCGGATCCAGATCGAAAAATACTGCTGGCTGCGCGGGATATTGGTGATCGGGAACGTCGATCCCCCGGCCTGGACGAAATGCTCGATGTACGAGTAGTCGCCGTAATTCAGGCCCCGAAGCTCGCGCATGCGATTCATGAGGCGGCCGTTGAAGGTGCGGTGCTCGCCCAGATACGAATTCGCGATCAGGAGCGGATAGAAGTCGGGGTCCGAGCGCGTCACGTCGATCGGACAGCCGATCGAGATGGCCGTCGCCATGCTCTGCTTCTCGACGGCGATGACGTCGATGTTGCGGATCGCCGGCGGCGTGCCCAGTGCCGGATGGTCGGGCATGCCGGCGGGGAGCCGCTCGAGGGCTTGCGTCACGCGGTCGACGAGATTGGCGGGATATCCGCCCGCCAGTCCGACGAGCACGTTGTCGCGGGTGAACATCCTGGCGTACTGCGCCTTGACGTCGTCGAGGGTGATCGCGTCGAGGCTGGAAACTCGCCCCTCGTTGGGATACCCGTATGGCGTGCCCTCGTACATGAAGGCGCCGAGGGCCTGCTTGCCGAGCTCCTCGTCGTTCGCGCCGCGCAGGGTCTTGGCGACGTAATTGGTCTGGCTCGTCTTGAGACGTTCGAAGTCGGACGGGTCGAAACGCGGCTCGACGAGCAACTCCGTCAGAATGTCGAGGTAGCGGTCCAGGTTGTCGATGTGGGTGGTCCCCACGAACGTGGTGACCTCTTTGTCGACGGTGGCGTGCACCGAGGCCGCCATCGGGTAGAGCATCTCGGTGATCTGCTCATACGTGTGCTTCTGAGTCCCGCCGTCGGTCAGCATTGACGCCGTCAGACGCGTCAGTCCTTCCTTGCCGGCCGGATCGTCGATGGCACCCGCCCGGAACTGGATACGGAACGTCACCAGGGGAGACGTCTTGATCGGGAGCAGCACGGTCGGCATCTTCTTCGTCTCCGGACGGGCATGGTTCGGATAGATGGTCATGATCGTCGCCGCCAGCATCAGGGTTGCAACTCGAATGAATGATCGTGCGCGCATCACTTCGCACCTCCGGTGAGCGTCACCACGGTGCTCTGTGCACGGGTGAGGTACGTCGCCGCGGCACGCTGGAGATCTTCCTTCGTGACCTCGTCATAGCGGCGATACATTTCATTGATCGACGATGGGTCGCCCGTGAGTCCGATGAACGAGGTCAGCCGGCCGGCTACCGACTGCGCCGTATCCAGAGACATCGCGGACGAGTAGCGAATGTTGGACTTCACGGCCGCGAGGCGCTCGTCGACGACGGGCGTCGACGCCGCGTCTTCGGCGGCCTTGTAGATGCGATCCCGGATCTCGTCCAGAGGAACGCCGTCCTTCACTTTCGCGTACACGAGAAACAGGCCCGGATCGCGACGCCACGGGAAATAGACCGACAGCTCGTCGACCTTCTGTTCGCGGATCACCAGGTCCTTGTAAAGCGCGCTCGTTTCTCCATAGAGCAACTCCTGGAGAATGTCGAGCGCCGCGGTCTCGTGATCGGTGGCGCTGAACGCAGGCGCCTTGAAGGCGACCGCGACGTAGGGCAGCGTCGGGTTGTCCCAGTCGATGGATGCCGTCTGCACCTGGGTCTTGTTTGGGTTCCGGGGTGATCGTCGGCTGGAACGGCGGGCGGTTCCACTTTCCGTAGTACTTCTTGACCAGCGCGAACGTCTGATCCGTATCGATGTCACCCACGATCAGAAGCACGCAATTGGACGGTGTATAGTAGTGCTGGAAGAACTCCAGGCTGTACGGGTACTGGTTCGGCATGTTCTTGATGTCGTCCAGAAATCCCATCGTCGTGTGCTTGTAGGTATGCGTCGTATACGCGGTGTCGCGAACCTTCTCGTAGAGCTTGTTCTCCGGGTTCGAGTAGTTCTTGTTGTACTCACCGAGTACCGCCTTTGCCTCCTGCTTGAAATCGGACTCGGTGTACTTGAGGTTCATGAACCGGTCGGACTCGATGTCGATGACCTTCTCCAGTCCGTCCTTCCCGAACAACGAGTGGTAGACGGTGATGTCGTCCGACGTAAACGCGTTGACGTCCGCGCCCAGATCCTTGAACAGGGCGTTGAACGCCTCGCTCGAGAAGCGGTCGGTGCCGCGGAACATCATGTGTTCGAAGAAATGGGCGAAACCCGATCGGCCCGGGTTCGACCTCGTTGCGCGAACCGGCCCGCACCACTGTGTAATAGGCCACGATTCCCGGGCTGTCGAAGGGCACCATGACCACCTTGAGCCCGTTGTCGAGCGTTCGCACGGTGGTCGGGTACGGGAAGATGTCCTTTGCCATCGCGCCTCCCGGCGTCAGCAGAGCCGCGGCCACGACCACCGCCCCGGCCGGCCCAACCGGCCCTGTCAAGAATCCACGACACTTGGCTATAAATGCCATACAAGACTCCTAACTAGTTAAATAACAATAGATAAGCACGAAAATGACCGCGCCCGCCGCCGGTGCGGTGTAAGCGCTTCCTTACACTTCTGGGGCCGGATGCGCAGGGAACCGGCCGGAACAGCAAGGACGAATACGGAATAACACGATGTCATATAGCATGTTAGAAACTAATTGGGAATTACTCTCCCCGTTGGTACGCCGGTTGCCATTGTCAGGTACCGTAAGGCCGAAGCTGAAACGATTAGGCAAAGAGGGCACAGCGTAGGCCCCGTAACCAGACACCACTACGGAGGTAGAGAAATGCGTTACACGATCCTTTCGAATCTGGGCCTGATCCTCGGCGTGCTCGCGGTCTTTGGAAAGAGCATCTGGGGCGTCATGGGCAACAGCATGTGGGGCAACAGCACCTGGCATCATTAGTCCCCGTGCTGACCGAGTAGCGAAGCTCTAGTTATAGCCCAATCCGATCCCGAGTTCAACGGATGTAAGCGGCGGGATCGGGGAGAGCCCAGCGGTAACCGACTAGTTGCGAAGCGAATATTACGTGGGTGGCGCCCGTGCCGGGGAGACCCACGTGAGGAGAGCCCGCCCGAAAAGGCGGGCTCTTCGTATGGGTGGGCCGGGATGTGCTAAGATCGCCCGAGCAATGGCGAACCGGTCCAAAAAATCTTCCGAGTCGACCGACAACCCGATCGAGTGGCTGCAGCAGTCGGACACCCGGATGCGCCCGACGCCTCCGGCCGCCGACCCGCCGGTCGACGTCCGCCGGTACACGGACATTCTGGACGTCGCGGTATCGCTGGCGTCCACCCTCGACCTCCGGGCCATCCTCAACAACATCGTCGACGGGATCATCCGGGTCACCGGATGCGAACGGGGATTCCTGATGCTCCGCGAGACCGACGGCGCCTTCTCCATGTTCACGGGGCGATACAAGGACCGACGCGAGTGGGACGAACGCGGTGCGCGCGAGATCAGCCGGACGGTCACTCATCGCGTGGCCGAGACCCACGAGCCGTTCGTCGCCGTGGACGTCGCCCAGGTCGACGAGCTCCGCCAGACCGACAGCATCCAGACCGGAAAGATCCGCGCCGTCGTGGGATTGCCGCTCCTCTACCAGGAGTCCCTGATCGGCGTGATCTACGCCGACAGTCAGTTCCCGATCCCGACCTTCCTGGAATCGGATCGCTCGGTCCTGCAGGCCTTCGGGGCGCAGGCGGCACTGGCCATCGAGAACGCCCGCCGCCACGGCGAGTTGCTCGACCACGGAGCCCGGTTGGAGGAGCAGAATCTGTCCCTGCGCCAGCAGCTCTCCCGCGAGTTCGCGATGAGCGGCCTGATCAGCAAGAGCAAGCGCATGCTCGAGGTCTTCGAAACGGTCCACAAGATCGCTCCCCATGACCTCTCGGTGTTGCTCCGCGGCGAGAGCGGTACCGGCAAGGAGGGGCTTGCGCGGGCGATCCACGACAAGAGCCACCGCGCGGATCGGCCGTTCCACGCCATCAACAGCGGGGGCATACCGCGCGAACTGGTTGAGAGCATCCTGTTCGGACACGTCAAGGGCGCGTTCACCGGAGCCGACGTGGACAAGCGAGGCCTGTTCGAGATCGCCGACGGAGGGACGCTGTTCCTGGACGAAATCGGCGATATGCCCCTGGACACGCAGCCGAAATTGTTGCGAGCGCTCCAGCAGAAGGAGATTACACGCGTGGGGGAGGAAGGACGCGTTCGCAAGGCCGACGTCCGCATCATCACCGCGACCCATCTCGATCTCCCGCAGGCGGTCAAGGAGGGGAAGTTCCGGGCGGATCTCTTCTTCCGGCTGAACGTCGTCCCGATCTACGTCCCGCCCCTGCGAGAGCGTCCCGAAGACATCATTCCGCTCGCCGAGTACTTCCTGTCGTCTTACGCCGCGGAAAAAGGCGTTCCGGCCGCCGAGTTGTCAAAAGATGCACGCGGGCTACTGCTTTCTCACCCGTGGACCGGCAACGTTCGCGAGTTGAAGAGCGCGATGGAACTCGGGATTGCCTTCCAGGACGAACGTCACATGATTCACGCTGCCGATATCGAGCGGTACCTTCACAACAACAGCGCAGGTGCAATGCACTCTACGTCTCCAAACGGTGACCTGCGAACGATGATGGACGATTTTGAGCAGCAGGTGATCCGGCGCGTGCTCGCCGAGAAGGATCAGAACGTAACCAAAGCCGCCGAAGTGCTGGGTATCAGCCGACAGCAGCTCCACACGAAGATCAAGAAGTACAAGATCGCCACTCGGCCCGAATAGCCGGCGGGAAGGTGCGGCCGGTTTCGGGCGCCGCGTGTCAACGCGCGATCAGACGGCCCGCCTTGCGCGCGACGCTTGTCCGCATGCGGGGCAGGAGGCGCGAGCGGTGCGCGCTCACGAGCATCCAGATCAGCAATGCAACGGTGCAAGCGACCTGGAACGGTGACGCGGCATGCGTGTGCGGCTCGACGGCAACCGCTCCCAGTTGCGCGGACCCGATCATCCAGTCGAGGAAGGCGCCCAGCGCGACGCTGGTCGCGACGATCGCGGCGAGATAGCCCGCCAGAATGCGCGCGCCGAACTGGCCGCGCAGCACCACGAGCGAACCGAGGTTTGTCGCCGGCCCGGCGAGCAGAAACACCATCGCGGCGCCGGGACTGACGCCTCCGGCGATCAGGCCAGCGGCGATCGGGGTCGACGCCGTCGCGCATACGTAGAGCGGCGCGGCGACAGCGACCATCACGACATAGGAAAGCGGCGAACCGCCCTGGACGGCGCCAGGATTGATCGCCGGCAACCACGCGCCGATGACCCCCGCCAGCACGATTCCAAGCAGCAACTGCGGAATAATGTCGTCGAATATTTCGATGAACCCGTACCGGAACGCTCGCGTCCACCACGGCCGGGCGACGACTCGACCCGTCGGTTCGGCGGTCTCCGGCGTGTGGCAGCAGGAGGGGTCGGGTGCGGGCACCGGGGTCGTCTGCGCGCGCGACCCGCGGCGTTCGAGCCAGCGGACGAACAACCCGGTTGCCAGCGCAGCGACGATCGCCGCGATCGGCCGATAGATGGCGACGAAGGGACCGATCAACGCCAGAGTGAGGAATACGGAGACGACGTCGGTCTCCGGAACGGAAACGAGAAACGACGCGGTCGCTCCCTTGCTCGCGCCCTGACGGCGCAGCGCCATAGCCGCGGGCAGAACGCTGCACGAACACAGGGGCATCGGTGTTCCGATCAGTGCGGCCATGAACACGGGGCGCGTTCCGCTGCCGGTGATCTGGTTGGTCACGCGCGGGAAGCGCGTCAGCAGGACGTGAAGGACGCCCGCCAGTGCGAATCCCATCAGGAGATAGGGAGACGACTCGTTGAGAATCTCCAGAGTTGCCTGAACGACATCGTGCATGAGTTTTCCGGGCGTCGAAACGACCGTCCAGAGGCATTTACCATACCACCGGTCGCGGCCGCCGTCGAAAACTTACGCGCGCGCTGACGGGCGTTCCGGCGCCTCCCCCCAAAACGAAAGCCGCGCCGCACCCGTCGTTCGGGCGCGGCGCGGAAAGCCGGAAAAGAACCGCGAATAACGGTTTAGAAGCCGCGGGCGATCAGCGGTGCGAACACCAGCGATACGATCGCCATCAGCTTGATCAGGATGTTCATGGACGGGCCGGACGTATCCTTGAACGGATCGCCGACCGTATCGCCGACGACCGCCGCCTTGTGCGCCGGGTGCCCTTGCCGCCATGTGCGCCGGCCTCGATGTACTTCTTGGCATTGTCCCAGGCGCCGCCGGCGTTGGCCATCATAGACGGCCAGCAGCACGCCGGACACCGTGGAGCCGGCCAGGAAGCCGCCCAGCGCTTCTTGGCCGAGAATGAAGCCGATGACGAGCGGGGCCGAGCACCGCCAGCAGACCCGGCAGCATCATCTCGCTGCAGCGCGCCGCGGGTCGCGATGTCGACGCAGCGTGCCGTACTCCGGCTTCGCCGTGCCTTCCAGCAGACCCTTGATCTCGCGGAACTGGCGACGAATCTCCTCCACCATCTTGCCGGCCGCGCTCCGACCGCCTCCATGGTCAGCGCCGCGATCAAGAACGGCATCATGCCGCCCAGAAGAAGCCCGATCACCGACGTGGCCGTCGGTCAGATCGATCGAAGTCAGACCGCGGACCGAGTGCGGTAGGCGCGAGAACAGCGCCAGCGCGGTCAGAGCCGCCGAGCCGATGGCGAAGCCCTTGCCGATGGCGGCGGTGGTGTTGCCCAGCGAATCGAGCCGGTCGGTGATCTTGCGGACTTTCGGGCCGGAGCCGCCATCTCGGCGATGCCGCCGGCGTTGTCGGCGATCGGGCCGTAGGCGTCGACCGACATCACGATGCCGATCGTCGCCAGCATGCCGACGCCGGCGATAGCGATGCCGTACAGGCCGCCGAACTGAATAGGCCAGTGCAGATGGCGATCGCGATCGTGATCACCGGCAGGGCACCGACTCTTGAAGCCGACCGCCAGGCCCTTGATGATGTTGGTGCGCCGCGCCGGTGTTCGGCACGCTGTCGGCGATCTCGCGGATCGGGCCGGCCGCCGTGTAGTACTCGGTCTCCACGCCGATCAGCGATGCCCGCGACGAGACCGGCCAGGATGGCCCAGAAGACGCTCGAGTCGATGCCGAGCATGAGTCGATGACGAAGCCACGCGCCGACCAGGAACAGCACAGCCGCCGACCTAGGTCGACCAGGCGCAGCGCCGCTGCGGATTCATCTTCTTGAAGATCTGCATCGACGCAGATGCCGAGCATCGACGCGACAGCCCAGCCGATCAGCAGCACCGACAGAGCCAGGGCAAGCTGCATGTCGCATCGTTGGCCATGCTAGCCAGGCCATGCCGGTCGGGATGCCGGTCGCCGCGATGGCCATCGTGGCGATCACCGAGCCGACGTAGGACTCGAACAGGTCGGCGCCCATGCCGGCCGTGTCGCCGACGTTGTCGCCGACGTTGTCGGCGATGACGCCGGGGTTGCGCGGGTCGTCCTCGGGAATGCCGGCTTCCACCTTGCCGACCAGGTCGGCGCCCACGTCGGCGCCTTGGTGTAGATGCCGCCGCCGACGCGGGCGAACAGCGCGATGGACGAGGCGCCCATGGCGAAGCCGTTGATGACGAGCGGGGCATGAACCGGATCGCCCTTGAGCAGCAGGAAATGCGATGCCGAGGCCGATCAGGCCGAGCGAGGCCACCGCCAGGCCCATGACCGCGCCGCCCGGGAACGCGACCGACAGTGCGGCGGCGTACCGCCTTCCTTGGCCGCGTGGCAGGCGCGCGCGCGCAGCGCGTCGAGGCCTTCATGCCGAACCAGCCGGCCGACATCGAGCACAGGGCGCCGCTGAGATAGGCGATGCCCGTCATGACGCGAGCACCGTGGCCAGCACGATGGACACGACCACCATGAAGAAGGCGATGATCGTGTATTCACGCTTGAGAAACACCATGGCGCCCAGATGAATGCGGCCCGCGATCTTCTGCATGATCTCGTTCCCCGGAGAGTGGCGGTTCATGGACACGTAGTTGACCGTGGCCATGGCCATCCCGAACACCCCGAGCCAGGGGATGACGAGAAGCAAACTGTCTAACATCGAATCGGCCTCCTTGGAGCGGTTCCGGGCCTCGACGTCTCCAGCCGCGGAGCGCCAGCCTCGATTATTGATATCGTTTCCGGATCGTTGATGACGCGCGAGGGAGCAACGGAGTGTCGCGTGAACGCGTCGGATCGCATCGGTCGGTCCGGTGCGGAAACTTGTCGGGGGAGTTTAGTGGAGGGGGGCGGGGGGGTCAAGGCCGATCCGTTCGCCGTTTCCCGTTCCGGGCGCGTCGGCGTGCCGGCCGCGGCGATGCCGCGGCCAACGTCTCCTTCAACACCGGAAGGAACTTGTGGTTCGCCCTGGGGAACGCGTAATCCGCCGTCTCCTCGGGAAGTATCCAGCGGTACTCGGTCGGTCCCTGGAGTACGACCTTCCCGCCCGTGTACGAACACCGGAACACGTCGATATCGACCCGGAGGTGCGTGTACGCGTGGTGCACGCGAGCGACGCGGTCGCCGACGTCGACATCGAGGTTGACCTCTTCGCGAATCTCGCGCGCGCATGCGGCTTCGGGCGTCTCGCCCGCCTCGACCTTCCCGCCGGGGAACTCCCAGAGTCCGCCCAGCATCGCGGACTCGGCCCGGCGCGTGATCAGCACGCGGTCGCCCTTGCACACCACGCCGACGGCGATGCGTTGTGTCGGCACCGCGCGCCTCGGGTCGCGGACGGGGAACGCCGTCGGGTCTCCCTGCGCGCGCGCGGCACACGATTCTGCGAGGGGACACGCGTCGCACGCCGGCGCCGCGGGGCGGCACACCAGCGCGCCGAGTTCCATCAGCGCCTGGTTGAAGTCGCCGGGGTGGCGCGCGTCGAGTAGTCGCGCCGCGTGGTCACGCACCGCGCGCGTCCCCGTGGGCCGGTCGACGGAATCGGAGACGGCGAACAACCGGGCGATCAGGCGCTTGACGTTCCCGTCGACGACGACGAGCGGCGCGCCGAACGCGATGCTCGTCACCGCCGCGACGATGTACTCGCCGACGCCGGGCAATTCGCGAAACGTCTTCGGATCAGGCGGCACCACGCCTCCAAGCCGGTCGACGACGATCTTCGCCGCGGCGTGGAGATTGCGCACCCGCGCGTAGTACCCGAGTCCCTCCCAGAGTTTGATGGCGTCGTCGAGCGGTGCGCGTGCCAGCGCGCCGACATCCGGAAAGCGGCGGAGGAAGCGCTCGTAGTAGGGAATCACCGTGGCGACCTGCGTCTGCTGGAGCATGACTTCGGACACCCATATCCGATAGGGGTCCGCGGTGTGCCTCCACGGAAGGTCGCGGCGCGAACGTCGATACCAGCCGAGCAGGTTTTTGGTTATCTTCGTGTCACGAGGATCTTGAGATGGCTTCATGGCGAATTCAACCTGCGGTGCGTGCCGCGATCGCAATCGCGATCGCGATGGCGCCGGCGTGCGATATTTCCGAAACGAGCGTCCGCGAGACGCCCGTCCAGCGTGTCATTCTCAAGGACCAGGAAGGCAAGTGGTGGGACATCACCCAAGCCGTCGTCCGCTATGGCTTCGATCCCAATCGGTTTCGCTACGGCCTGGGGCCGCTCACGGTCACCCCGATCGTGCTTCCCGACATGGCGGCGCCCGGTGACTCGGGCTATCCGGACCCGGGCGCGTCGTTCAGTGTCGTCGGTATCGGGGGAACGACCGACCCCCGCGCGTACCGCGTCGAAGACATGCTCGACGTCGAGATCGTCGACGACATCGTGGGCGGCACGCCCGTCGCCGTGATCATCCGGCCGTTCTTTCCTCCGCCGTACGCGCCTTCCGTGTACGGCCGCGTTCTCGACGGCGATACGCTTACGTTGAGCGCGAGCGGCTGGGTGTACGACAACGAGTCGATGTTGTACGACTACGAAACCGAGAGCATGTGGTACCGGTTGCCCGGCGAGACTGGCGCTCACGTGCATCGCCGGACCGCACTTCACCGCCACGTTGCCGACGCGCTCCGCGACGATCGGGGCGTGGACGTCGTGGGCGGGATCGCACCCGCGGAGCGGTTTCATGCTGCGACCACCCGGTGTTCCCCCGCCGGTCGATCCCTGAACTACGACCGGAAGATCGTCGACTCCCGGCGGAACCACCACGCGAATCCCACAGACTCAGGATCGCCAGCGTCACCAGCGACGCGTACACCACGATGAGATGCGGCGTCTGAATCGTCCCCGCGATGATCTCCTTGGTCGCGAGCGACACGTTGAGCACCGGAATGAGCGCGGTCTTGTAGCTCATCGTGACGCCGGGAATCAGCCCGATGGCCGCCGGCATGATCACCGCGATGTTGAGGGGCGAGATCATCGTCTGCGCTTCGCGGAACGATCGCGCCGTCAACGAAAGCGACAGCAGGATGCCGGCGAAGAAGATCGTCAGCGGGAGCAGCAGACTCAGGAGCATCAGGATCGTGTGCCATCCCAGGATGTGCAGAATGATCTTCATGAACTCGGGCGGAATGGTCGACGACTGTTTGATGGCGACGTAGAGGCCGGTGATCGACGCGGCCGCCGATACCAGGCCCGAGAGCACCACGACGCCGAATTTCCCCAGCAGGATGTGGAAGCGATTGACGGGCGCGGTCAGGAGCGTCTCCATCGTTCCGCGTTCCTTTTCGCCCGCCCCGAGGTCGATCGCCGGGTACATCGCGCCGATGAAGCAGAAGATGATGAAGAGATAGGGCAGCATGCCGCCGACCGACTTTCCGACGCGCTCTTCCATGCTGGCCACGTTGTGGCTCTGGAGATCGACGGCGTCTACGATCGACGGATCCATTTCCAGGCGCCCGAAGCGCTGATCCAGCAGCTCGTGCTCGTACTTGTCGACGGTCTCGCGCAGGCGGCTCTGGACGATCTGGCGGTCGTCGGTCGACTTGAAATAGAAGTCGACCCGCCCAGGCTTCATCTCGGCGATGGAATCGTCGAAGGCCGCGGCCACCACGAACGCCCCGTCCAGACTGTCGGCGCGGATCAGCGCCGAGATGCTGTCGCCCGGCACCGACGTCGTTACCTTCAGATCGCCGCGTGCCCGCAACATCTCGACGAATCGGGTCGCGTTGCCCTGGCTCACCACCGCCACGCGCAGCCGCTTGGCGTGTTCCTTGTCGGCCTCCGACTTCTCGACCGAGAACATGACCTTGAACAGCATGGGGAAGAGGATCATCGGAATGACGATCATGAACATGATCGTCCGCCGGTCGCGCAGGATATCTTTCAGTTCCTTGCGAAATACGATGCCGATTGTCCTCATGCCTCCACCTCTTCGATGCGACGGATGAATTCGTCTTCCAGGGTCGGCGCCTTCATCTGTTTGGTGAAGTCCTCATAGGTACCGTTGTAGAGCAGCCGGCCGCGGTGGATCAACGCGAGGTCGTCGGAGAGCTGACCGACTTCGCCCAGCCGGTGCGTGGAGAACAGAACGGTCTTGCCCCGGTTGCGCGCGTCGCGGATCAGTTCGACGATCGCGCGCGAGGCCACCACGTCGAGCGCGGCGGTGGCTTCGTCGAGCACGAGGACGTCCGGGTCGTGGATCAGCGTGCGGGCGATGGAGACCTTCTGTTTCATCCCCGTCGACAGCTTGCCGATGCGCCGGTCGGCGAAGGAGTTCATTTCGAGGGCCGCGAAAATCTCGTCCCGCCGGCGAATGAACTCGTCGTGCGGCACGCCGTGCAGGTCCGCGACGTACTTCACCTGCTCGAGCGGCGTCAGCCGGTCATATAACTGTGTCGACCCGGTCAGGAACCCGAGCGACGCACGCACCTTTTCCGGCTCGCGGATGACGTCGTGGTTGTTGACGAGAATTGTGCCCGATGACGGATGGAGCATCGTCGCGATCATACGCAGCGTGGTGGTCTTGCCGGCGCCGTTCGCGCCGAGCAGCGAAAAGACGCGACCGGGCTTGCACGTGAACGTTACGTCGGACACGGCGTCGACGCTGTTGCCCTGGAACGCGTGCCCCATCTCACGCTTCTGCTGTCGAGAGAGCTTGAAGGTCTTGTAGACGTTGCGGACGTCGATCATGGCGCGAGAGGATAACAGGCCGGCGCGGCCGGGGCAAGGACGGCCGATGCGGGGTGGGGGCGCGGCACGCTACCGGTCGTGGTCCGGGTCCCAGCGACAGGCATCGAGTACCACTCGGTCGCCGCGAAACACGATGCCCTCGGCCTCGAGCAGGCGGCGCTGGTCGCGTTCGCTCGTTCGCGCGTTGCGGTCGCTGACGCGCCCGGTATGGTTGACCACTCGGTGCCACGGCAGGTCGGCGTCCTCCGGCGCGGTTCGCAACGCCCGACCCACGAGGCGGGCGTTGCGCGGCAGACCGGCCAGGTCCGCGATTTGTCCGTACGTGGCCACGCGGCCGCGTGGGATGTCGAGGATGACGGCGTAAATGAGGTCGAGTTTCTCGAGGATGTCCATGCGACGCGCGATTTGCTACTTGAGCAGCAGCATGCGGCGGGTCTCGGTGCGGCCGCCGGCGCTCATGCGATAGAAGTACACGCCGGAGGTCACCGGGCGACCCGCGCCGTCGCGTCCGTCCCAGGCCACCTGGTGCAGCCCGGCGGGGACGTCGCGGTCGGCGAGCGTGCGTACGCGCCTCCCGGCGACGTCGACCACGTCCAGACGGACGCGCGCGCCGCGCTCGAGGTCGAAGGCGATGGTCGTCGACGGATTGAAGGGATTGGGTGCGTTCTGCCGCAGCACGAAGCCGGTCGCCGACGCGGCCGGGGCCGGTACGGGAGCCGGCGTCACCGAGAATGCAAACAGGCCGTTCTCGATGTCGCAGATGTAGATGGTCCCGTCGGCTGCGTAGGGATAACAACCGATCGCGCCGACAAAACCCTCGCCGGTCCGGCGTGAGGTGTCGTACTGGCCCGCGAGTACGGGGTGCGTCGGGTCGGTGACGTCGAAGACCTTGAAGCCCGCGGAATAATACGCGACATACGCCATGTTCCCGATGATGTACGCGTTGTGCACGGTGGCGTCGGGGTCCGCCACCTGGCCCACGCGGACGGGTGCCGCGGGATTGGCGATGTCCCAGATGGAGATGTCCGCGCTCGGGTTCTTGCTCAACTCGTCGCAGATATAAAGGTAGTGCTCGTCGCCGGTCACGTCGCCGCTGTGATGGAACCGGATCTGCGAATCGTTGATCACGCCGAGCGTGTCGGGATTGGCGGGATCGGTGACGTCCCAGATGACGGTGCCGTTGCTGCCGTGAAAATCATACAGGCGGTTGCCGCGCGGATTGGAGTCGTGACCCTCGCCGCCGGTCTGGTAGAGCATCGCCGGCGCGGTCGGCGTGGCGAGGTCGTAGATGCGCAGTCCCGGGTATTCCGCGTACATGATTCCCGACGTCGAAATCTCCACCGTGTGCGCGGACGGAAACCCGTCGGGGAGGACGACCGGATGGGTCGGGTCCTGGATGTCGATGATGCGACTGTCGAGTCCGCTCGTGTTGCCGTCGCACGTGTAGAGGTAGTGCCCCCACGTGCGCACGTCGAAGCCGGGGACGTTGCCGATCTGCGCCGCGACGCGCATGTCCGCCGGGTCGGTGACGTCGACGATGTAGACGTGTTCGTAGTCGTCGCCCAGGATCGCGTAGCGGCGCGACGCCGACGTGTCCTCGTAGATGATCACGTTGGTCAGGAACACACTGTTGGGGAGATTCATCCGGCCGAGGAGCGTGATGTCCACGGTCGCGGCGCCCGCGGGCGTGCAGACGACGATCGCCAGGAGGGCGCCGACCGCGGCGACGCATCGCGGTGCAAACGCCCGGCGAAGGACGGAAACGCGCGTTCTCATGCCGTCGACTCTACGCGACGCAGGTCATTTGAGCAATACCGTCCGCCGCGACGTCGACGGTGGGTGTGCGTCGCTACTTCAAGAGGACCATGCGCCGGGTATCGACGGTTCCGTTCGCTGCCAGACGCGCGAAGTACACGCCGGACGCGACCCTTGCGCCCGAGTGGTCGACGCCGTCCCAGCCGACGTCGTGCCGGCCGGCGGCTTCGGTGCCGTCGACGAGGGTTCGCACCAGTCGTCCGCGGGTGTCGTAAACGGACAATGTGACGCCCATCCGTCGGTTCAACTGATAGGAAATCGTCGTCGACGGGTTGAACGGATTCGGGAAATTGCCGAGGAGCCGCGCGTCGGTCGGCTGCGGATGATCGCGCACGCCGGTCGCCGGGGGACTGAACCCTTCGACGCTGAACAGAAACAGACCGTTGGTATAGTCCGAAACGTAGATGACGCCCGAGGGCGCGTACGGATACACGCCGAAGTCCCCGTCGTAGTTCTCACCCGTCGACGGGTTGGTGTCGTACGTGTCGAGCAGTACGGGGTTCGTCGGGTTCGAGCACGTCGAACACCCGGAAGCCTGCGGAATAGTACGACACGAACGCGAACCCACCGATGATGTAGAGGTTGTGTACGGTCGCGGTCGGGTCGCCGTAGCCGCCGGCGTATCCCGGCGTGGCCGGATTTGCGATGTTCCAGATGGTGAAGTCCTGCGTCGGATTGAGTGCGAGTTCGTCGCACAGGTATAGATACTTGCCGTCCGGCGTGGGGCAGCCACTGTGATGGTAGGTGATCGTCCCGCCGGTGATCGAGCCGAGCAGCTGCGGGCTCGTGCGATTGGTGATGTCGTAGATGTTCGTGCCCGAGTACCCGTGAAAGTCGTAGAGCCGGTTGCCGACCGCCCACGCGTCGTGACCATCGACGATGTCCGTGAACCAGACCTGGGCGGGGTTCATCGGGTCGGTGGCGATGTCGTATGCCTTCAGACCCGGGACCTCGGCGTACAGGTAACCGTCGGGGTGAATGTCGAAGTTGTGCGCGCCGCCGAATGCGGCCGACGTGACCGGGTTCTGAATGTCGCTGATATCGAAGACGCGACTGGTCGTTCCGGAACCGGAACCGTTGCACGCGTATATGTAGTGGTTCCAGACCTTGACGTCGAAGCCGGAGAGCCCCACGCCGGTGATCGCCTTGGCGAGAAACGGGTTGGTCGGGTCGGACACATTGATGATGTAGACGCCGCCGCCCGCGTGACGCCCCCAGTCGCCCATGATCGCGTACTCGACGCCGTTCGGATCCACGTAGCCCCAGATGTCACAGATTTCGTCCATGCCCGCCGGCAGGAGCTGACCGAGCAGGGTGATGTCGCCCTTGGCGGCGATTCCGGGGGTCGCCCCGATTGCGGCATACAAGAGAATGCACGCGAAGGTGCGACCGATGAATCCGAGTCGCATGCGATCTCCTTTCACTTGAGCAATACCATCCGTCTGGCGGCCGACGCCGCTCCCGCGCTCACCCGATAATAATAGATTCCCGACGCGACCGCGCGTCCGACGTCGTCTTTTCCGTCCCATTCGACGCGGTGCGATCCGGAGGCCTGGTACTCGTCGACGAGCGTGCGCACGATCGCTCCGTGGGAGTCGTATACGCGGACGATGACGCGGTCGGGCGTGCGCATTCCGTAGGTGATCGTGGTCGTGGGGTTGAACGGGTTGGGAAAGTTCTGTCCGAGGTCGATCGAATTGGGCCGCGGCGTCGCTGCGACCCCCGTGGGTCCGTCGGTGAATCCTTCGACCGAGAACAGGAACAGCCCCGTCGGATGGTCGCTGACGTAGACGACTCCGGAACTCGCGAACGGGTAGGCGTTGTACGCGCCGTTGTAGACGTCGGATCCCGTCTCGGCCTGATAGGGCGAGGTGTCGTAGGAATCGAGGAGCACCGGGTTCGCCGGATCGGTGAGGTCAAACACCTTGAAGCCCGCGGTGTAGTAGCCGCAGAACATCAGGTCGCCGACGACGTACAGTTGATGCACGCGCGACGTGGGATCGTTGATATCGCCGATGCGCACGGGATTCGTCGGGTCGTGGATATCGAAGATCACGATGTCGGGCGACGGCGTGATGGCGTACTCGTCGCAAACGTAGAGATAGTTATGGTCCTTCGACTCGTCTCCGCTGTGATAGTAGCCGATCGTCGAGTCGTCGTTCGTCGAAAGCAGGAGCGGATTTGCCGGATCCTGAATGTTCCAGATGTTCAACGATCCGCCGTTGAAATCGTAGAGGCGATCGCCGCGGGGCGTGGAATCGTGGCCCTGACCGGGCAGGAACGCCAGCGAATCGGGATGCTCCGGGTCTCTCATGAGATCGTACACGTGGACGCCCGGGTACTCGGTGAACATGTTGCCTTGCGTCGAAATCGAGATCGTGTGACACGACGCGAGCGTCGTGGGAAGAATGTGCGGCGCGAACGGCTGCGCGAGATCGACGATACGCGTGTCCCTGCCCGATGCATTGCCATCGCACGAATAGACGTAGTGCCCGAACGGTTTGAGATCGAACCCCGGAACGCCCGTGACCTTGCGAATCTTGATCGGGTTCGACGGGTCGGAGACATCCACGATGTAGAAGCCGCCGAACCAGTCCCCGACCAGCGCGTACTCCGTCCCGGTGCCCGCGTCGGTGTAACCCCAGACGTTGGTCAGGCGCGTGGCATCGTTGAAGCCGAGAAATCCAACCAGCGTAATGTCGCCGTAAGCGGCCCGCGCCGCGGACGCGGCGGTCATGCCGATACAGACGAGCGCGGCGAACACGCAGGCCCGGACCCGGTTTGTCATGCGGACTCCATTGGTTGAGGGCGGCCGCAAGCGATCGCGCTCCGGCCGTTGCGGGTTTGATTGTAGCCGAGACGCTGACTACAAGTCAAGGCGTGACAATGAATTACGATTCAGGCTCAGTTGTGGGGCGTCTTGCCGCCAGAGGCTTTACGCTCGACCTGTGTGACCAGCGAGTCCACCCGCGACCGCAGCGACTCCGCGTCGAGACGATTCCCCGTGGCCGCGGGGCTGGTTCGCATCCACAGGGACGGCTCCGGCGCTACGTCGGTGAACGCGGCGTCGGTGTCGAAAATGAAGATCACGTCGCTGGCCGCGCTTCCCGTCAACCCGATGCGGGGCGCCAGAGTCGTGCCCGCGATCGCGTCCGGGTCCCACATGTAGGCGATGCGCCGATCCTGGTGACGCGAGGCGACGTCGGTCGCCCGCAGTGGCGTGTCTGCCTCGCCGGCGCCGGTCAGGAACACGTACGCGCGCAACCGCTTGCTCGGGTTCTCGCGCAGGACCGCTTCGATGGCGCCGAGGCCGTCGTCCGCGGAATCGGACGTGGGAGAGATCGCGGCGACGATCCGAACGGCGCCACGGCCCAGGTTGAGAATGGTTGCCATGCTTGTGACATTGGGCAATCGCGGGATCCCGTGCGACGGACTCTCGGGCGAAGGCGATTGTGCGGGAGGCTCCGCGGCGGACAACGCGGCGATCAGGCCGAGCGACGTAAGGGACAACAACCAGGTGCGGAGCATGACGAATGAAAGCACTTCAGTGGGGCGGTAAAACGACTTTGAGGTCGCCGTCATTATAGCACATCCGGCTCGGCGGTGGGGCGGAAGCACGCGGCCGCGCGTCTCCGCCCCCCGGATCACCAGCCGACGTGCGTTGCGGTGCCCATCCCCGGGCCGAGGAACAGGGCGTTGAGCAACAGGCGTTCCGCGGAATAGTAGTAGCCGCGGAAGTCGGGAATCGTTGTGAACAGAATGACCTGGCCGCGTCCCACGCGATCACGCGTTGCGTACGCCGTGTTGCTCCAGCGCGCACGCGCCTCGGTCCACAGAAGGCCCGAGAGCCGGATGCGATCCGCGCTCGCGAAGCGAGCCGCGACCCGATCGGATTTGCTCACGAACGCGCGGTCGCCCATCAGCAGCGCCGGGATCGTGGTCGGGCACCCGAAACCGAGCCACTCCTTCGTGTCGACGTCGACGGCGACGATGGTGCCGCGAGGCGCGAGCTTGCGGGCGAGTTCGTCGGCGCGCGTGCGCCGGTCGAGGTCCTTGTCGCCGGTCGAGTCGTTCTCGGCGGCGGCCGCCGATTTGTTCTTCGACGGTTTCGAGGTGCGGTTGTCCCACAGCGCGAGACTGTCGACCGACGGGTGGAGCGCGCCCTTCGACGTCGCCATCGCCGCGAGATAGTCCGGCAAATCTTTGAGGACCTGGCGTTCCATGCGTGTCGGCGAAATGGCGACGGAGGTATCGGCGAGGAACGCGGCGCCCGCGCCCTCCGCGACCAGCGTGCCGCCGTCTTGCACCCATGTCTTGATTCGCCCGATGCCGTCGTCGCCGAGCTTTCCCTTGTACCCGTCGACGCCTTCGGAATCGTCGGGCAGCACCAGCACGTTGTACTTGGACAGATTCCGCGCCGGCGAGGTTGGCGATGTCGATGATCGACATGCGCACGCGCATGCGGCTGTCCAGCAGGTGCCAGATCGCGCCGAAGTTGTACGCGTTGACACCGCTGCCGCCGACGACCGCGATCCGCGGCGCCGCGAGCAACTCGAATTCGTTGCCGCCGAGGTCGGCGTATTTGCCGGTGGCGAGTCCGCCGTCGAGTCCGACCACGTCGACGCCCGACGCCACCGCCAGCGCGCGCAGCGCGTCCACGTCGAGGTTGGGATTGCCGTTGCGGCGGATCAGGTAGCTCCCGGGGGAGAATTCCGCATTGCCCGATTTGAACGGTTTTCGCGAGCACCACACGTGAATGCCGTGCTCGAAGAGACGCGCGAGCAACTCAAACGACCGGTCGTCGCGGCCGTCGAATGCGAATCCCACGCGGGCGGCGTCGTTGGAGAGCGATCCGGTTCTGGGCCCGGTCTTGAACGGTTCGGTCGACACGCCGGGCGCGCCGTCCATCCGGAACGCCTCCAGTCCGTACGCGAGCGACAACGACCATCCGGTCGCGTCGTACAGGCGGGTGTCGCCGCGCGAGAGAACTTCTTCGCGCTCCGACTCGAGGAACTTCGTCGAGATACGATTGTCGAACGACAGGATCGCTTCGACGAGTTGGCGCTCCGGCTGGTTGGTTCGCACGATCGCACTGCCGGCGGGAATCGCGATGTCGCGGGCGTCGGTGCCGTCCCACGACTGCGCGCGCGCGATCTTGAACGCCTTCGTCGTGCGTTCGACCTCGATCTTCTGGCGTTCGAGTGTCTCGACGAACCGGTCGAGGCGCGTGCGGTTGTCACCCGCCGCGTACACATACGCCGCGGGCTTCGAGTGCAGATTGTCGACCTTCTGCTGATAGTAGTCGTGGAGCAGTTCTGCACGTCCGTCGGCAATCGCCGTGAGATCCGCCATCGAACCCACGAACTGGTGGTGAATGGATTCGCGGTAGGTCATGATCGTGCCGTCGGGGCGCTTGACCTGCGAGCCGTCGATGCCCGCCTGTTCGAAGAGGAACCCGATCGCGCCGACGTAGCTGGCCCACGAACTCCCGTAGCCGGGGAACATCTCTTCATTCCACTCGCGCGTGTAGTAGCTCCACCCGAAGCGGTCGAACTCGGCGGCGTGTTCGCTGGCGATGCGCTCCCACCACTTGTGGATGTAACTCGTCAGGTGCGGATTGAACGGCTCGCGCGGCGGCGAAATCAGATAGGTGTCGAGAGGCCCCATCTCGTGGCAGTCGAGCACGTAGTGCGGCATCCACTCGAGCATCGCGGCGGTCTTGCCGCGCGACTCGGGGTGGACCTGCGCGAACCAATCGCGATTGAGGTCGAAGAGGTAATGATTCGTGCGTCCGTAGGGCCACATGCCGGTGTGACTCATGCTCTGCGTGTCGTAGCTCGTAACGACGCTGTTCCACTGCGTCAGCTGCGTCAACCAGCGTGTGCGCCCGTCGGGGTTCTCGGCCGGGTCGATGATGACGACGCAGTTGTCGAGGATGTGGCGCGTGGCCGCATCGGTACCCGCTACCATCTGGTAGGCGAGTTGAAGGGCCGCCTCGCCGCTCGAGAGTTCATCGCCGTGAATGCCGTAGGCCATCCATCCGATCGCCGGCATGCGCGCGATGATCGCCGACGCGGTTTCGCCCTTTTCCATTTTCCTCGGGTCGGCGAGTTTCTGGCAGTCGCTCTTGATCGCGTCGAGGCGCTTCGCGTTGGCCTCCGACGCGACCACCAGATAGACCAGGCGCCGGCCTTCGTAGGTTTGGCCGTAGTCGTGGAGCTCGGCCGTATCCAATCCGTCCAGGTACTCGAAGTAGCGCACCATGTCCGCGTGCGTCGTCGGGTGAGACCCGAGGGTGTAACCCAGGAAGTCCGACGGCGATCGCACGTCGTCGCGGTAACTGCCGTCCGGCCAGAAGGGCGCGTCGTAGCCGCCGAGGCCCGGGTCCGGCTGGATCCGCATCGCCTGGAGGTCGGCCTGCGCGACGGCGAGGCCGGGGAGTGCAGCAAGACTGATCGCGAGTACCAAGTGGCGAAATGTGAGCATGGCGGTCCCTGTGTCTACTCGAGTGCGTCGAGGTAAGGTATTGCTGGGGTGTGCCTTGGGCGACTCCGCGGGGGGTGCCAGCGCCTCCGGGTGCCGGACGGGAATGGGCGCGAGAATACCCAATCTCGCTGCTGTCTGTCAAACCGGCGGAAATGCGTAAACCTCGACGGGCCAATTTTCGTCCTAACCCTAAACGTCGACCGAGCGGCGGGCGACATTCGACCCTGTTATCGAGGAGGAACCGTCATGACCCGGACACACTGGCTGGCAGCCGTCGCGCTCGTCGCGGCGACCGGACTGGCCGCCCCCATTCCGGCTTCCGTCGCGAAGACCCGAAGTGGCTCGTCACACAGTTACAAGCTCCACGAGGACGTCCACAAGACATTCGATGTCGGCAAGACGCCGCGCCTATCGCTTTCTAATATCAACGGCGATGTCGAGGTAACCGGCGGAAGCGGCACAACCATAGACGTCCAGGCCGTGAAGTCGGCGGACTCGCAGGAGACGCTCGACGACATCGATGTTTCGATCGAACAGAATGGCAACGACGTCCGCGTCAAGGTCGACTACAAGCACCACGACGAGTGGGACAACGATTCGCCGTCGCGCGTCGATATCACCGTTCAGGTACCGCGCGGAACCCGACTGGAAGGCGTGTCGCTGGTCAATGGTGGTCTCACACTGAACGACATCGAGGGACGCATCGAAGCCTCGTCGGTGAACGGTTCCGTCAAGGGCGAGAAGCTCGCCGGCAACCTGGACCTGTCCACCGTCAACGGCGACGTGAGCCTGACGGTTTCGGGCGGCATGGAATCGATCAAGCTGCACTCGGTTAACGGAACGGTGAGCCTGTCGCTGCCGCGGAACGTGGACGCGAACCTGAGCGCGAGCACGATCCACGGCGACATCAGCGGAAGCCGCGAGTTCCACGCCGAGGAAGGTCACTTCGTCGGGAGTTCGCTCACCAGCGTCATCGGCAAGGGTGGCGGGCACATCGACCTCAACACGGTCAACGGCGACATCCGCATTCACCGCGAAGGGTCGCACGACGAATCGGATTCGCGGGAAGCAGACTGATCACCGCTCATCGCCCGGATGGTTGACGAGCGCGAACTGGTGCGGCGGCTGCAGGCCGGGGATCGTGATGCATTCCGCGATCTCGTGGAGCGCCACAAGCGCGACGTGTATGCGCTCGCCTACGATCTGTGCGGAAGCCGGGAAGATGCCGAAGATCTTTCGCAGGACGTTTTCATCAAGGCATTTCGAGCCATCGGCGGATTTCGCGCTGACGCGAAACTCGGGAGCTGGTTGTACCGGATCACGATGAATACACACATCGACAATACTCGCCGCCGGCCGGTGCAACTGGTGAGCATCGACACGCCGCCCGCGGGGGCGCCCGAGGGCGATCGGGTGGTGGCGTTGCCACCGTCGCCGGCCGCCGGTCCGGACACGATTGCGGGCGCCGCGCGCTTCAGCGCAGACGTGGAACTCGCGCTGGATGCGCTGTCGGCGCAGGAGCGCGGCGTGTTCGTGCTCCGTCATTATCACGACATGCGCATTCGCGAGATCGCCGCGTCGATGTCGATCGCCGACGGTACGGTCAAGAGTATCCTGTTCCGCTCGATTCGCAAGCTTCGGGACCGGCTGGCGCAATACGACGACGAAGTGGGTGATCTGGCGTGACGCCGTGTGACCGGAGTCGCGAGTGGATGGTCGAGGCACTCTACCGGGAGATCGACGGCGACGACGCACGCGCGTTCGAAGCGCACCTCGCCGAATGCCCGGAGTGCGCGGCCCTCTACGCGGACATGCGCGTCACCGCGGCGGCGATGGATCGCCGGCGCCGGCCGGATCCGGGCGCCGACTTCTGGGACGGGTACTGGGAGCGGCTCGAAGCGCGGATCGTCCGCGAGAGTCCCGATTCCGGCGCGTCCCGGTTCGAACGGCGGCGGTCTCTCGGATCGTGGGGATATCGCGTGGCCGCCGCCGCCCTCGTTCTGGCCGCCGGAGTCTGGATCGGTCGCTCGTTCTTCGTGCCCGCGCCGACGGGAATGTCACCGGCGCCGCAGCAGACCGCAAATTCGGCGCCCGCGGATCGCGCGCCCGGCGGCGGCACGGTCACGCCGGACACGGCCAACGACCGGGTGGCCGCGGCGGATCATCCCAGACCGGCGATCGATTCGCCGCGGGAATCGGATCGCGCCGGCGGCGCAGTGACGACGGTGAGCGTCGACGCGCGCGCGCGTCGCTACATCGACCAGTCGCAGGTCGTGTTGCTCGAGCTGCTCAATGCGGGTGCGAACACGACGTCCGGCGCGTCCGACGTCGGCGTAGAGCGCCGGCGGGCCGAGCAACTCGTCGCGGAGGCGGGACCCCTGCGCTCGGACCTGACCAAGCCCGGCGACCTGCGGCTGCGCGAACTGGTCGGGCAACTCGAACTGATCCTGCGCGAGATCGCGCACCTCGAAGAGAGCAGCGACCTCGAAGCGGTCGACGTGATTCGCAGCCGCGTCAACCGCGAGGGCGTTCTGCTGCGCATCGATCTCGAGCAGATGCGCAAGCCCGCCGCGCCGCCGGCCGACACCAGGCAGAAGCGGTCGGGCGACGCAATCGACTAGCCGTCCACGGATGGAGGGAAGCGAATGAGAACATGCAGCTGGAGGACCTGGGCCTGGGTCGCGATCATTGCGTCGACCCTGGCGGCGAAGGCCGGACCCGCGCTCGCGCATCCGAAGGGTGACGAGGCGAAGCAGGCGTACGAGTCGTTGCAGGACATGATCTACGACGAACGCTACACGCAGGCGTACGAAGCGGCCACCCGGTTCGTGCAGGAGTACTCGGAGAGCATGTACCGCGAGGCGGCCGAATTCTGGAAGTGTTATGCGCTGCAGCGCAGCTCGCGGGACTACGCCAGGGCGTTTGATTGTTACCGCGAGTTTCTCGACACCCACCCGGACGGGAAATGGTCCAACGACGCGCGCGCGGAATACGTCAAGCTCGCCAAGAAGCTCTCGGACGCGGGCGATCCGCGCGGGACTGCGGCCCTCCAGAAGCTTGCTCCCAACGCGTCGTCCGGGCAGGCGGGCGGCTCCGAGGACCACGACTTCAAGCTCGCCGTTCTCTATGCGCTGATGCAGAACGGCGATAAGGACCTGCCGCTGGACACGATCAGTGACCTGGTCAAGAACTCGAAAGATGCGGAAGTGCGCCGCAACGCGGTCTTCATGCTGGCGGAAGTGGACGACCCTCGCGTGCTCGATCTGCTCCTGGACGTCGCGCGTACCGATCCGGATCCCGACATTCGCCGCCACGCCATCTACGCCGTTATCGATCACGCGGACGAGGACCATGTGATCGACGCGCTGGTCGGAATCATGAAGACCGAGAAGGACCCCGACATCCGGCGCCACGTGTTGTACGCGATCTCGGAAGTGGACCGCCCCGAGGTGACCAGGATCCTGGTCGACGTGGCGCTGCATGACGCCGACGACGATTCGCGCCGCGCGGCCACGTACGCGTTGGCCGAAGTCGACGACCCCGACGCGACCAAAGCGCTGGAGCAGATCGTCGATTCGGCTCCGTCGGACGACCAGCGGGCGGCCGCGCTGTACGCGTTGATCGAGCGGCAGGACGAGAATATCGTCCCCACGCTCAAGAAGCTCGCGCTGGACAACCACGGCGGCGATCGAACGGCCGAGTTGCGTCGTGCCGCCGTTTACGCGCTGGCCGAAGTCGACGACCCGTCCGTGGTCGAAGCGTTGAACGAGGTCGTCAAGACGTCGGACGACGCCGAAGTGCGCAAGGCGGCGTTCTACGCGCTGGCCGAGCACGGCGGACCCGAAGCGGAAGCCGCGTTGCGCATCGCGGCGATGGACACGCGCGACGAAGGCCTGGCGAAGGCCGCCGTCTACGGGCTCGCCGATCTGCTCAAGGACGAAGAGGACGTGCCGTTTTTCATGGACGTGTACCGCAAGTCGCCGTTCGAGGACGTGCGCAAAGCCGCGCTCTACGCGGCGATCGACAAGGGCGGCGAGGCATCCGCTCCCGCGCTGGGAGAATTGATGGAGAGCGAGACGAACGCGGAACAGCGGAAGTCGATCGTGTGGGCGCTGGCGGAGATCGAAAGCGACGAATCGGTGGCGATCCTCGCGCGGACCGCGAAGAGCGACACCGACCGCGATGTCCGTCATGCCGCCGTGCAGGCACTGGGTGCCATGGACACGCCGGCGGCAAAGCGCGCTCTGCGCGACATGCTGAACGAACGCTAGCGTCAGCGGTAGAGCTTCGCGCCGCCGTCCTTGAATTCGCGCGCCTTGTCCGCCAATCCTTCGGCCAGCGCCGATTCCTCGGAAATGCCCTTCGCCTCCGCGTACGCGCGGACGTCTTCGGTGATCTTCATCGAACAGAAGTGCGGCCCGCACATCGAGCAGAAGTGGGCCGTCTTCATGCTGTCCTTCGGAAGCGTTTCGTCGTGGAACGCGCGCGCGGTCTCCGGATCCATCGCGAGATTGAACTGATCCTCCCAGCGGAACTCGAATCGCGCTTTCGAGAGCGCGTTGTCCCATTCCTGCGCGCCGGGGAATCCCTTGGCGAGATCGGCCGCGTGCGCGGCGATCTTGTAGGCGATGACACCCGCCTTCACGTCGTCGCGGTCCGGGAGCCCGAGGTGCTCCTTGGGGGTCACGTAGCACAACAGCGCGCAACCGTTCCAGCCGATCATCGCCGCGCCGATCGCGCTGGTGATATGGTCGTAACCGGGCGCGACGTCGGTGGTGAGCGGCCCCAGCGTGTAGAACGGCGCCTCGTGACAGTGCTCGAGTTCCAGCGCCATGTTTTCCGCGATCAGGTGCATGGGCACGTGGCCGGGTCCTTCGATCATCACCTGACAGTCGTGCTTCCACGCCGTCGCGGTCAATTCGCCGATGGTCTGAAGCTCGGCGAGTTGCGCGCGGTCGTTCGCGTCCGCGATCGACCCCGGGCGAAGTCCGTCGCCCAGCGAGAACGACACGTCGTACGCCTTCATGATCTCGCAGATCTCGTCGAAGTGCGTGTACAGGAAGCTCTCCCTGTGATGCGCCAGACACCACGCCGCCATAATGGAACCGCCGCGGGAGACGATCCCGGTCGCGCGGTGCGCGGTCCACGGAACGTAACGCAAGAGAACGCCCGCGTGGATCGTGAAGTAGTCGACGCCCTGTTCGGCCTGTTCGATCAGCGTCTCGCGGAAGAGCTCCCACGTCAGTTCCTCGGGTTTCCCGCCGACTTTCTGCAGCGCCTGATAGATGGGAACCGTGCCGATGGGCACGGGCGAGTTGCGGACGATCCACTCGCGCGTGTCGTGGATGCGCTTGCCGGTCGAGAGGTCCATCACCGTGTCCGCGCCCCACAGCGTCGCCCAGCGCATCTTGTCGACTTCCTCGTCGATCGACGACGCGACCGCGCTGTTGCCGATGTTGGCGTTGATCTTTACGCGGAAGTTTCGGCCGATAAGCATCGGTTCGAGTTCCGGGTGATTGATGTTGGCGGGAATGATCGCGCGTCCGGCGGCGACCTCGTCGCGGACGAACTCCGGCGTGATGAAGCGCGGGATACGCGCACCCAGCGGCGCGCCGGGGTGTTCGTGATTCAATCCGTTCGAGCGACCCACCTGCGCGTGCGCGAGTGCGCCCGAGTGGCCGTTGCGGCGCGCGAAGTCGGCCTCGTAGGCCGACTCGCGTCCCAGGTTCTCGCGGATCGCGACGTACTCCATCTCGGGGGTCACCACGCCGCGCCGCGCGTAGTGCATCTGGGTGACGTTGGCGCCCGTCTTTGCCCGGCGTCGCCGTCGCGCGAGACCGGGGAACGGTTCGGGCTGGCCGTCGAGTTCGTAGTGCACGTCGCGACCGTCGTAGTGTTCGACGTCGCCACGTTCGTCGATCCAGCGCGCGCGCAGCGCCGGCAGTCCTTCGCGAACGTCGAGCCGGACATCCGGGTCGGTCCACGGGCCGCTGGTGTCGTACATGCGCACGTGAGATTCCGCCCCGGCGGCCGGCGATCGCGAGACGGTCACTTCGCGCAGCGGCACGCGCACGTCGTCGCGGGACCCGCGCGCGTAGACTTTCCGCGAGCCCGGGAAGTGCTCCTCGTATCCGATTCCTGGTTCCTTGATCGCGGCCATGGTCGACACCCTTCCTCGTCGTGAATGAATGACGGGCGCGGTCGCTCCGCGCGCTCAACGTTGGGGGCGTCGGTATCGTAACCCCGTCGGGGTCGCGGCGCAAGCGAAGCGGGGCCGCCCGAATGGTGGTATACTTCCGTCAATCCGCCCCTGTGCAGTGCACCGGCCGCCCGCGAGGTGATCGTCATGCTTTCAGCCTCCATCCGCATGGCCGTCCGTCCGGCTTTCGTGCCGGCCCTGATTGTCCTTCTCTCCCTGTGCGCCTGTTCCGATCGGAGCACCACGGATCCGATTGCGCAGTCGACATCCGCCCGGTCCGTCGCCAGCACGGACGCGATGGGGCACGGGCATGACACGCCCGACGCCGGAGCGTATCCGCTGGCAGTCGGCAACGAGTGGGATTACGCCGGGTCCTTTCGAGTCGCCATCGTGGAGGACGGCGACGACCCCGCATGGACCGAGATCGATCGTACGGAATTCGACCACGTCATCGGTACTGAGACGCGGCCCGAAGGAGAGTACCGCCTGGTTGAACAAGTCACCAATGAACCCGGCTACGGTGGCGAGACGATCTGGTGGGAACGGTTGCGACAGACGCGAGCCGGCCTGTTCGCGCTTGACGTGCCGTTGACCGAGCCGCCCCTCGACGCACCCGTCGTGCTTCGGGTTCCGGTCGCACGCCGGGACGCCACGTGGGAACGGCTTGCGGCCGATCTGCCGGCCGGTCGGCGCGAGGCCTATCGGCGTGCGTGGAACGTCCTGATGGAGAAGCGCTCGGCCGTTGCCGGGGCCATGGCCGCGCTGGGGCGGGGTCACGGGGGCGCGCACGACGATGAGATCGTGCGGCTCGTCTATCCGTTGCACCCCGGTCGCACATGGGTCATGCGCGAGAATCCGCATTTCGAGGCGTTCGTCGAAGGAAGCGACCTACTCGATCTGCCTATTGGCAAGACCCGCGCGTGGAGGATTCGGATCGACAGTGACCTGTTCTCGCCCGCCGATCGCGCGGTCACCTGGTACGGCAAGGCCGGTTTCCTGGGACAGTCGGTGCATACGGTCGCGATCGCGACCGATGAAAATGGACAACCGATCGGGACGGCGATCGCGGACGACTTGCTGTTCTTGACCGACGTGAATCTGAACCGGCCGCGCGGAGACCATTAGCTCCGCGCGGCGGTTCAGACACCGCGGGTTTCGTGTGCGCCGCCGTCAGGCGCCGTGGTGGGGGAAGCGGGACCAGTCGCCGTGCGATTCTTCCAGCGCACGGGCCATTAGCTTCTCCAGGTGCCCCTTGAGTTTCACGAGCACCAGGTCGTCCTTGTCCATCACGACCACGAACATCTCTCGCACCGAGTCCTCGTCGAGCCGGTAGAGCAACCAGGCCACCTGGTCGTCGTCGCGGACGCGGACGGCCATCTCCCACCCGTCGTCCAGGAGGTCCTGGAGACGCTTCGGCGTGTCGAGCGACGTGACGTCGCCGGCGGAGTACACATTATATACGGCCACCTGCACGCGGCTCACGTCGTGGAGGTAGTCGCGCGCCTCGCGGGCGTCCGGAATGAGGCCGGTGATGGTGCGCGCGAGGGCGAGCGTCACCGGTCCCAGAGAGAGCGTGACGTCTTTGCGGAAATCCGTCTCGGGCAGTTGTTGTGCGATCTGCTGCTTGACGTCCGTGAGTTCCGGCGCCCACATGCAACCGTTCGCCACCGGGACCGCGAGCAACACCGCGACCGCCATGCTTCGTGTCAGTGTCATGGGTGTCATCGGAAGCTCCTCGGTTCAGTTCTTGACCCGGGTCTTGTTCTCGACGCGGACGCGGTCGAGGCCTTCGATATTCAGCTCGTCGCTGATGCGCGCGACATCTTCAGGGCGGATGGTACCCACGATGTTGACGAATGCCGCTTCGTTGTCGTCGTCACCGAGCGCGATGACGAGGACGCCGTCGATCCACTCGGCCTTGCTGGACGGCTTGAAGTAGACGTCGACGTGTTCGCCCTCGTCGCGCACGCGGACGACGCGTTCCCAGCCCTGCTTGTCCAGTTTCGCCGCCGTGGTGGAACCGGCCTCCATCAATTGCTTTGCCGTTTCCGGCGTGATGTTGTAGACGCGCACGCGCACGAGCTTGAGACTGGCCAGAAGGCTCCGCAGGTCGGGCTCGTCGTTACCGACGAACTTCGAAACCAGGCCGAGCATGGGGTCGCGGAGGTTGACCTCCACCTTGGCTTCCTGTCCCATGGCGTCGAGCGCCGAGAAATCCACGTAGCCCGGGAGCGACCGGACTGCCGCTTCCTTATCCTTTTCCTCCGCGAACACCGGAGTCGAAAGCGCCGCCGCAATGGTCGCCCCCAGCACGAGTCCATAAATCCATGTCTTTCTCATTTCGTTCCTCCTGGGTTGCTGCGTTGCAAAAGCTAAGAGCGGCGATCGCCGGGTTTGGTTTCAATAATTCCGGATTTTTCCATGGCACGTTTGATGGGCGGCGTGACGTCGCGATCGATTACGTCCTGTTGCGACGACTCGATGGCGCGCTCCATGGTGCCGATGACGCGCTTGCCAATCACGTCGTCTTCGACGATCCGACCGGTGTAGCGCGCGTACTTGTTCACGTATCCGAGCGCCAGCACGGTTTCGGCGGCCGCGCGTTCTATCGCGATGGTATCGCCGCCGATCGGCTCGGTACGCGGAACGTCCGACCAGCGCGCCGTGGCGATGAGGCCCGCCAGCCCCGCGGCGGCGACGGCGGCCGGCGCCCAGGCCAGGATCGAGCGCAGTCGGTGCGTCCGGGGTGTCGCGGGGGTGTGGCTCCCGGGCGAAGCGATCGCGCGTTCGGCGCGTTCCACAACGCTCGCCGGAACGTCCGCCCTTTCGAACGCGTGCAGCTCCGACGCGATCCGCCGTGCGGCGTCGACTTCGGCGCGGCACGCCGCGCACCCGTCGAGGTGGCGGCCAACGGCGTCGCGCTCCTGGACCGAGAGATCCGGATCGTCGTCGACAAACGCGTCGATCCGCTCCGCGATCCACGCACACGTCGGCTTCAGGTCATCGAACGTCATGGCCCATCACTCTGGTCACGCGGTCTCTCAGACGATGACGCGCGCGGTGTAAATACACTTTCACCGTGCCGAGCGGCATCTCCAGCGCGTCGGCGATTTCCTGGTACGAACAGTCCTGAATCTCTCTCATCACAACGATGCTCCGGTACGGTTCTTCGAGATCCGCGACGGCGCTCTCGAGTGCGCTGCGCAGCTCACGTCGCTCGGCGCCGTCGTCGCGGGACGTGGCCACCGCCACGCTCTCGGCCGCGATTTCGGCGTCGGTTCCGTCCGCGAACAGCGTCGAGCGCATGCGGCTTCGCCGGCTGGAATCGATCACCAGGTTCCGGGTCACCCGCATCACCCACGCGCGGACGCGTTCGGGATCGATGGTGTCCCGGTGTCGCCACAGACGGATGAGAACTTCCTGGGTCACGTCTTCGGCGTCCTCCCGGCTGCGCAACGAATGGAGCGCGAACGTATAGATTCGCCCTCCATGTTCCTGCGCCAGCCTTCTGAATTCGCGGCTCATTGCGCATACACAGGACGTGCCCGCGCTGCGAAAGGTTACAGGCCTGTGGTACCATGGCGGCGGAAGGGAGAGACCCTCCGGCCTAAGTTGATTGTGACAAGCGTGTTGCGCTGGTTTTCAGGGATGTCGCTTCACCTGACCTACATCGGTTGCGAAGGCGTGCTGGTTCGTGCGTCCGCCGGATCGGTGCTGATCGACGGCCTGTTCGGCCCCGAGGCCGAGCCCTTCGGCGTTCCGAACGCACCGGACCTGGAGTCGCTTCGCCACGCCCGGCCGCCGTTCGACAATATCAACGTCGTGCTCGCCACCCATTACCACGGTGACCACTTCGACGCCGGCGCGGTCGCCGACTATCTGCGAGCGAGTCCGCGCACGCGATTCGTGTCGACGCCGCAGGCCGTGGACGCGCTGCGCTCGGTTGCGGACGACGACGTGGCGTCGCGGGCGACCGCGGTGGAACCGGTCGACGGGACGCGGCAGGCGCTCGATGCCGGGCCGATCCGGGTGGCGGCGTTCGGATTGAGCCACGGCCGGGTTCACTACGCCGACGTGCAGCATCTGGCGTGGATGGCAACACTCGACGACCGCACGATTCTGCATCTCGGTGACGGGATCATCGACGAGAAGTCGCTGCGCGCGGCCGGCGTGCTCGACGGGTCGATCGACGTCGGGGTGTTTCCATTCTGGTTTCTCACGTATCCGTTCGGAAAGCGTCTGGTCGAGAAGACGCTCCGCCCGCGCAGCATCTTCGCGGTGCACATCCGGGTGGCCGAGCGCGAGCAGGTAGTCTCGGAGATCGGCGCGTGGATCGACGCCACGCCGCTGATCGAACCGTTGTCCCGTTACGAAATCGGCCGCGAGGGGCGGGTTTCAAGAGAGGAGTAGTCGATGTCGACGCGCTGGAGAGTGTTTGCGATCGTGTTCGGTCTGACGATGATGGCGTGTGCTGGCGGCGTTCTCGCCGGGTCCGACAATCCCGCCGCACCCGGGTTCGATGCGGCGGGGTCGGATGCGCGCGCGATCGAGATCGCGGATCGCACCATGGAGGCGATGGGCGGGCGCGACCACTGGGACGCGGTGCAGCGCCTCGGCTGGACCATCTTTCACCGCACGCACACGTGGAACAAGTGGACCGGCGACTACCGGCTCGACGCCGATACGCTGGTCGTGATCATGAATGTCAACACCGGCAAGGGACGCGCGTGGGGAAGCGGCCACGAAATCACCGACGCCGAACGCCTGGCGGCGATCCTCGACCGCGCGCATTCGATCTGGATCAACGACATGTACTGGTTCCTGATGCCGTACAAGCTCAAGGACAGCGGCGTCACGTTGAAATACGGCGGTGACGCCACCACCGAGGATGGTCGCGCGGCGGACAAACTGGTCCTCACGTTCCAGAAAGTCGGCGACACGCCGGAGAACAAGTACGACGTGCTGGTCGCCCGCGACACCGGACTGGTCGCACAGTGGTCCTACTACGAGAACGCGTCCGACGCCGCGCCGAAGTTCACGCTTCCGTGGACCGACTGGACCGACTTCGACGGGATCAAGCTGTCGACCGGACGCGGACGGGTCGAGATCACCGGCGTCAGTGTATCGGCCACCGACGACGGGGTTCCCTTCCGGAAGCCGTGAACGAAACGATGAGGATTCCGTTCGCATGCGCATTCGCGGCGCTTCTGCTGACCGCCATTCCGGTTCGGGCGCGACCGCCCGAGATCCGCATGGTGGCGCAGGGCGATGTGCCCGCGCCGGCGATGCATCGCCTGCAGAAAGAGGCCGTGGACGCGTGCGCGCGCATGCAATCGTGGCTCGGCATCGACTCGTCGGGTCCGCCGATCACGTGTCATGTCTTTCCGACGCTGGAAGCCAAGGGGCTCGCCACCGGTTACACGCTCCCGACGCATTCATATCCCCTTCAGGGCGACGTGTACGCGGTTGCCGAGGAGGGATTCGACGGTGAACTCGGGCGTGAGGTGGCAGCGGTCGTCCTGGCGCGCAAGTTCGGTGCGGCGAGAACCCACGCGCTCGGCGAGGGACTGGCGGTGGTCTGCTCCGCACACTGGCGTGGCGATGGCGTGGACACGTGGGCGGCGTGCGTCGCGCTGCTGCCGGAATCCGCGGAATTGGACAACCTGCTCGTCAACCGCAGATTCGATTCCGCGTCGCCGCTGGTGCGGCGCGCCCTCGCGGGAGCGTTCGTGGAGTATCTGGTCGCGACGCGTGGCGCGGCCGGCGTCGTAGACGGTTACACCTCCTGGGCGCCAAAGGCGGATGAGATCGCCGCGCTCGAACCCGGGTGGCGCGAGTGGCTCGCGTCGTTGCGCCGGACCCACCCGCTTCGAGCGGCCGATCGCAGGGACGCGTTCGCGCATTTCCAGCGCGGGTTCTGTTTCGCCCACGAAGGCTACCGCATCCACGACGGCTATCTGTCGGTGGCGGCCGACAGCGCGCTGGAAAAGCTCTCCCGCCTGGGCACGAACGCGATCTCGGTCACGCCGTTTTCATTCATGCGCACCGCGACCCGGCCGTCGCCGCTGCCGTTTTCGGACGGCGCGGGAGACGAGAACGACGAAAGTGTCATCCATGCGTCGCTCGACGCGAAGCGACTGGGGATGACCGTCATGCTCAAGCCGCATATCTGGGTGCGGGGCAGCTGGCCGGGCGAAATCAAGATGTCGTCGGAAGCGGACTGGAACGCGTTCTTCGACGACTACGAACGCTGGATCGTGCACTACGCGTTGCTCGCCCAGATGGTTCACCTCGATGCGCTGTGCATCGGCGTCGAGATGTCCGCTGCCACCGAGGGGCACGAGACGCAGTGGGTCGACCTGATCCATCGCCTGCGCACGGTTTATGGCGGCGCGCTCACCTACGCCGCCAACTGGTACCGGGAGTTCGAGACGGTACCGTTCTGGCGCGAACTCGACTTTGCCGGCATCGATTGTTACTACCCGCTCTGCGACGACCCGCACGCCTCCGATGCGATGCTGGACGCGGGTGCGCGCCGCGTGCTCGACCGGATCGAGGCGGTCGGGAAGCGGAGCGATCGGATGGTCCTGATCACCGAGGTGGGATTCACCAGCCAGGAAGCCGCGTGGCGCTCCCCGCACGACGATCGCCGCGCCGCGTTGCGTGACATGGGTGCGCAGTCGCGTTGCTACGAGGCGTTTCTGTCGGCGTTGGCGGGCCGGAGTCGCATCGCCGGCGTGTACGTCTGGAAATGGCCAAGCACGCTCGACGACGGCGGTGGCGAGGACGTGGGCTTCACGCCCAACGGGAAGCCGGCCGAGGCGGTCGTCAAACGCTGGTATCGAGGCGCGCTGGCGCGCTAGCAGCGCTACTCGGTATAGGCGACGCCTTCGGGGTTGGGTCCGACGGGGATGTGCTTGATCGCCTGGCGCTTGACGGCGTCGACGACGACGACGTCGCTCCCGCGTCCGCTGGTCACGAAGTAGCGTTTTCCGTCGGGTGCGACCGCGATCCCGATCGGATAGTTGCCGACTTCGATGCGCGTGAGTTCCTTACGGGTGGCCCGGTCGACGAGGGCGATCTGGTTCTGCAGCGAGCACGATACCAGCGCGGTCTTGCTGTCCGGCGTGAACGTGATACGAATGGGATTGCCGACGCACGGAATCGTCATCTCGCGCTCGCGCTTGGCGGCGTCGAAGACCGACAGGGACTGCAACACGCGGTTGACCGTCCATATCTCTTTGCCGTCGTTCGTCACGGCGATCCCCTCGCAACCCTTGCCGCTCAGGCGGGTCAGGTCGAGTTCGCCCTTCTCGAGATCGATGAACGACACGGTTCCGTTCCACTGGCTCGTCGCGTAGATCCATTTCTCGTCGGGCGAGAGCGCCAGCACATGGACGAGGTCGTCGCGCAGCTTGAACGTGCGCTTGACCGCACGCGCCTTGAGGTCGACTTCCACCACCGCGCGGGACGCTTCGCAGGTCGCGTAGAGCGTGGACCCGTCGCGGGTGATGGCCAGCGAGTGGGGCTTGTAGCTCGGCTTGACGTTGATGCTCCCAACTTTCTCCCGGGCGTCGAGATCGACGATCGTGATCGTGTTGTCGAGTCCGTCGTAGTCGGACGAATAGGCGAATTTTCCATCCGGGGACACGACGACCTCGTGGGGGGCGCCTGGAATCTTCACCGTGAACTGCGGCTCGTAGGTGGTGCCGTCAAAGACCTCGAGGGTCTTGTTCTCCTTGGAGATGACGAGCAAGCGCGGGGTGCAAAAGGCCGGGGACGCCGCGAGAATTAGCGCGACGGCGGTTGCGAGACTGCGAAACATCCTGCTCTCCTTCGTGAGGTAATGGTGGAATCCCGCCATTATACAGTGCGACGCCGCGCGCGATCCGACAATTTTTCGCCGCCGATCATCGCGTGAGCACGAGCGAGATCGCCACCGTCGTCCCCGTCACCGTGTTCTTGCCGTCGATCACGTGGTACATCTCGGCGGCGACGACCGCGTGCGCGCCGGTTCGCACCCCGAGCGACGCGATCACTTTGAGCACGTCCTGGTTCGCGGGCTCGGTCGTCGAGGACACCTCGAGGGGGGCCGGTGGCACGGTCGAATACCAGCCTTCGAGCATGGCCTGCCCGGAGACCCGGCCGCGGGTGCCGCCGGCCTGCGCGAGAAATCCGGCGTCGTCGGCCAGCGGCCCGCCGCGCACGCGGTACGAGGCTGACGCGGAGAGGTATCCGCTGCGAATGGTCGTGCCCACCAGGATCGCGCCGATCAGGTCGGCGTAGCCGCTGCCGAGCGCGGGGCCGCCGTTGGAGGGGCTGCGGTCGTATCCGAGCGGCACCTTGCCGACGAGTTCGACGGAAACCGGGGTATGCCCGCGAACGACGGGCGTGCGGACGCCGAGATGCAGGTCGCTGAACCCGGCGTTGGTGACGTCGACCTCGCGGATCAGATCCGCGAGGTCCGTGATCTCGGTGCGGCGCGAGGTGAGAACCTTGAACGGCAAGGAGCCGACGATCGTCGCTCGCGGCGAGAGGCCGTACTCGACGTACGTGGACAGGTCGACCTCGCGATAGGCGGCGGCGCGGACCAGTGGGTTCGACGTCAGGATCGGGACGACGGCGCCGGTGTTGTCGAACTCGGTTTCCGAGTACACGTACGAGGCGGAAAACTTCGCATAGTAGCCGGCCGGGGCCTGGAGCCACGCGCCCGCCCGGGTCGGTGTGGCGGCCAGCGCCACCAGGGCGGCGGCCAGCAGGACGGCCGCGGTCACCCCCATGCGCCGCGCCAGCCCTGTAAGTGCATGTCTATTTGACGGTTTGACCAACGGCCCGCCGATGCTTATAATGATGGCAGTCGGCCGGGCAGCGGCCCGGCACCGGGAAACGGCCCGACAGGGCGCCGACCCGGGAAGTATACGATCCAAAGGAGTCATGCGGGAATGATCACCGTCACCGAGCAGGCCGTCGCGGCCATCCGCGATTCGATGGCCGCCGAGAACAAGACCCCCGCCGACAGCTATCTCCGCGTTTCGGTCAAGGGCGGGGGCTGTTCCGGGTTGATGTACCAGTTGTCGATCGACGACCACGCGGCAGATGCCGACACCGTCATCGAGAGCGGCGACGTGCGCATCGTCGTGGACAAGAAGAGCAAATTATTTCTGCACGGCCTGACGCTCGATTACACGACCGGGCTCAACGGGAAGGGCTTCGTTTTCTCGAACCCGAACGCCAAGGCGACGTGTGGCTGCGGTGAATCCTTCACCGTCTAAAGGGTGTAATTGTCGGTGTGACGTGGGCGCCGGCTCTCGAAAGCCGGCGCTTTTTCTTTGTCTTTGACGGGTCAAATCACGTTGCGTATGATTCCGGCAGTCCTCCCGCGACCCCGATCCGACTCACTGGATCGCAAGCAAGAAACCCCATCCCCGAAGGAGGCCAATCATCATGGCATTCACGCTTCCGGCATTGCCGTACGCGAACGATGCGCTCGAACCGTATATCGATGCGCGTACGATGGAGATTCACCATACCAAACATCATCAGGGCTACATCAATAACGCCAACGCGGCTCTCGACAAACACCCGGAACTCGCGAAGAAATCGGCCGAGGAACTCCTGCGCGACCTGGCGTCGGTCCCCGAAGACATCCGCACGGCGATTCGCAACAACGCCGGCGGACACGCCAATCATTCGCTGTTCTGGACCGTCATGAAGCCGAAAGGCGGCGGCAAGCCGTCCGGCGATCTGGCGGCGACGATCGACAAGACCTTCGGCAGTTTCGACAAGTTCAAGGAACAGTTCGAGACCGCCGCCAAGACCCGCTTCGGCAGCGGCTGGGCGTGGCTCTCGGTCAAGAAGGGCGGCGGCCTCGTGGTCTCGTCCACTCCGAACCAGGACTCGCCGTTGTCGGAGGGACTGACGCCGATCCTCGGACTCGATGTCTGGGAGCACGCGTATTATCTCCACTATCAGAACAAGCGACCGGACTACGTGAGCGCGTTCTGGAACGTCGTCAACTGGGACGAAGTCGGAAAGCGTTTCCAGGCGGGAGCGTAATGGCCGAGACCCGGGCCAACGATCTGGCGAAGAAGAGCTGCGTGCCGTGCCGGGGCGGCGTTCCGCCGCTTGCGGGCGCGGAGTTGAAATCGCTCGAATCGGCGCTGGGCGGGGCCTGGCGCGTGGTGGACGGCCATCACCTGGAGAAGTCATATGTGTTCGACGACTTCAAGCAGGCGCTGGACTTCACCAACCGGGTCGGGGAGATCGCGGAGGCCGAGGGGCACCACCCGAACATCCTGCTCGAGTGGGGAAAGGTGACGCTGACGATCTGGACGCACAAGATCGACGGCCTCACCGAGAGCGACTTCATCCTCGCGGCGAAAGCGGACGCAGCGCACGCCGCATGATCTTCAGCGCGGAGTTCAGCGTTCGCTTCGGAGAGATCGACCACGCGCGCGTGGTCTACTATCCGCGGTTCTTCCATTATTTCCACCAGGCCTTCGAGGAATGGTTCGGTCAGGCGCTGGGCGTGTCGTACCCCGATCTCGTTCTCAAGGAGAACGTCGGTTACCCGAGCGTCAAGATCGAGACTGAATTCGTGAAGCCGTTGCGCTACGGCGACCGGATTCGGATCGATCTCGAGTTGCTCGAAATCGGCCGAACGTCGATCACGGTGCGTTACACGCTGTTCCGTCTGCCGGACGGCGAAGTGAGCGCGCGCGCGACCATCAAGAACGTCGCCATCGACAACGATACCTTCAAGCCGGTGCCGATCTCGGACGCATGGCGCCGGCGTTTCGAGAATTTCCGCAACGGCTAGGAAACGGCGACACCCGGTGAAAGCGATCTTCTACGAGCGTCACGGCGGGCCCGACGTACTCACGTACGGCGAGCGCCCGGCGCCGTCAATGCGACCGGGTTTTGTTCGCATCGACGTGCACGCCGCGTCCCTCAATCATATCGACGTGTTCCTGCGCGGCGGGCTTCCGGGCATCACCATTCCGCTTCCGCACATTCCGGGTTGCGACGCCGCCGGCGTGATCGCCGAAATTGGCGACGGGGTGACGAACGTCCACATCGGCGACCGGGTGCTGCTGCATCCGTCGATTTCGTGCGGCCATTGCGAGTTCTGTCTGCGCGGCGACGCCAGCCTGTGCCTCCACTATCAATTGATCGGCGAGACGGTGAGCGGTACCTGCTGCGAGGAGATCGTCGTCCCGGCCGACAACACGATCCCGATTCCCGAAGGCATGTCCTTCGAAGACGCGGCGTCGATCCCGCTGGTGTTCACGACCGCCTGGCGGATGCTGATCACGCGCGGGCGGCTGCGCGCCGGCGAAGATGTGCTGATTCTCGGGGCTACGGCCGGCGTGGGCGTCGCGTGCATTCAGATCGCGAAGGCGGCGGGCGCCCGGGTCTTCGCCGCGGCCGGTACCGCCGAGAAGCTGGACCTGTGCCGCGACCTCGGCGCGGACGTCCTGATCGACTATTCCCGGGAGGACTTTTCGCGCCGGATCCGGGAACTCACCGCCAAACGGGGCGTGGATGTGGTGGTGGACTACGTCGGAAAAGACACGTGGGTCCGGAGTTTGAAGAGTCTGTCGCGGGGCGGTCGGCTGGTGACGTGCGGGGCGACCACGGGCTATAATCCCGAGGAAGACCTGAGGCACGTCTTCTTCCGTCAGCTCGAGATCATCGGATCGACGACGGGATCGAAGAACGAATTGTTGGCGCCGCTCAGGCTGATCGAGGCGGGGAAGATGCGACCGGTGGTCGGCGCCGTCTACGACCTCAAAGATACGGCCGCGGCGCACGCCGCGATGGAAGCGCGTCGCGTCATGGGAAAGATCGCAATCCGGGTTCGCAGCGAGTGACGATCCCGCAAACCGAAAGACACGGCATGGAAACACAAGCGAGCAACGACAGGATTCGCTTCGCGGCGCATCCGTCGACGTACAAGCACTGGAAACTCGAGATCGACGGCCCCGTCGCCTGGCTGAAGATGGACGTCCATGAGGACGACGGCCTGCGCCCCGGCTACAAGCTCAAGATGAATTCGTACGATCTCGCCGTCGACATCGAACTCGACGACGCCGTCACGCGACTGCGCTTCGAGCACCCCGAGGTCTCGGTGGTGTGCATCGAGAGCCTCAACGACAAGATCTTCTGCGCGGGCGCCAACATCTTCATGCTGGCGACATCGACGCATCCGCACAAGGTCAACTTCTGCAAGTTCACCAACGAAACGCGGATCAACATCGAGGAAGCGACGGCGAAGAGCGGTCAGAAATACGTGGCGTCGCTCAACGGCGCGGCGGCCGGCGGCGGGTATGAACTCGCGCTCGCGTGCGACGAGATCCACCTGGTGGACGACCGCTCCTCGGCGGTGAGTCTGCCCGAGGTTCCGCTACTCGGCGTGCTGCCGGGAACGGGGGGGCTCACGCGGCTGGTCGACAAGCGCAAGGTGCGTCGCGACATCGCCGACGCGTTCTGTACCATCGCCGAGGGCGCCAAGGCCCGCAAGGCGCTGGACTGGGGGCTGGTCGATTTCGTTCATCCCAAGTCCGCCTACCACGACGCGATCGTCGCGCGGCTCAAAGAACTGGCGAAGACCGGACACGATGCGCATGGCGTCGAGCTCGACTCGATCGAACCCGTGGCCGACGGTGACACGCTCCGCTACCGGTATCTGACGCTGGACGCAAAGCCCGCGGAGCGGACCGCGAGGATTACGATTCGCGGACCCGAGGCGTCCGATGCGTCGATCCCGGAGGACCCGACCTCGCTCGGCGCGTCGTGGTACGCGTTGCGCATGTGGCGCGAGCTGCGACACGCGATCCTCGAACTGCGTTTCAACTATCCGACCATCGGGCTGGTCACGTTCTACACCGAGGGCGACCCGGCCCACGCGCTTGCGCTCGACGAGGCGCTCGACCGGCACAAGGACCACTGGTTCGTTCGTGAGGTCCTTCTGCAACAGGGACGGACGCTCAAGATGATCGACGTGACCGCGCGCACGTTCTTCGCTATCATTCAGCCCGGATCGTGCTTCGCGGGCAGCCTGTACGAGATCGTGCTGGCGGCGGATCGCGCGTACATGCTCGACGATCCGGATCACGACAACGTGATCGCGCTCTCCGCGATGAACGCCGGCCGGTTTCCGATGGCCCACGGCCTTTCGAGACTCGAGAACCGGTTCTACGGGTCGCCCGATTCGGTGCCGACTATCCTGAAACACAAGGGCGAGATGCTCGGCCCCGAGGGCGCCAAAGAACTGGGCCTGGTCACGGATGCGTTCGACGACATCGACTGGGAGGACGAGATTCGTCTCATCCTTGAAGAACGGCGCTCTCTTTCCCCGGACGCGCTGACGGGCATGGAGGCGAGTCTGCGGTTCGTCGGTCCCGAGACCATGGAAAGCCGGATTTACGCGCGGCTGTCCGCATGGCAGAACTGGATCTTCACGCGGCCGAATGCCGTCGGCGAGCGCGGCGCGCTCACCTCGTACGGGAAGCCGCATTCACCGGAGTTCAACTGGAACAGAGTGTAAGTATGGACTACAAAGAACTCATCCCCAACAACGTCGATCTCAAGGAAAACGCCAAGCTCCTGCGTGCACTCGAACGCTGGCACCCACGCTTCATGGAATGGTGGCGGGATCAGGGGCCGGTGGCCTACAAAGAGAACGAGATCTATCTGCGAACCGCCGTCAGCGTCGATTCGTCCGGGTGGGCCGTATACGACTATGTGCGCATGCCGGAATACCGGTGGGGAATCTTTCTGGCACCCGTCAAGAGCGAGCGGCAGATCCATTTCGGCGACTACATCGGTGCCGACTGCTGGGAGGACGTTCCCGGAGAGCACCGTAACGAACTGCGCCGGCTGATCGTCACCCAGGGAGACACGGAGCCGGGTTCGGTGGAACAACAGCGCCGTCTCGCGCTGTCGGCGCCGTCGCTCTACGACATGCGCAATCTCTTTCAGGTGAACGTCGAGGAAGCGCGTCACCTGTGGGCGATGGTCTACCTGCTGCATTCGTATTTCGGCAAGGACGGGCGCGACGAAGCCGAAGAGATGCTCGAACGCCGGTCCGGCGACGAGGACTCGCCGCGCCTTCTGTCGACGTTCAACGATCCCATCGACGACTGGCTCGACTTCTTCTGTTTCGCAACGTATACGGACCGCGACGGCAAGTATCAACTCGGGTCGCTGGCGGAGAGCGCATTCACGCCGCTCTCGCGGACGACCCGGTTCATGCTGACCGAAGAGGCGCACCACCTTTTCGTCGGCGAGACCGGACTCGCGCGTACGATCCGCCGCACGGCGCAACTCATGAGGGAAAACGAGAGCGAGGACGTTCGCCCGCATGGCGGGATCCCGCTCGACATCGTCCAGAAGTACATCAACTACTGGTTTTCGGTGTCGCTCGACCTCTTCGGAAACGAGGATTCCAGCAATGCCGCGAACTATTTCGCGCATGGACTCAAAGGGCGTTTCAACGAAGCGAATCGCAAGCTCTATCCGGACGCGTCGGCCCGTGAGGGAATGTACCAGTACACCGTGTTCAACGAAGACCGGGGCGATCTCGCCGCGCAGGAGATTCCGATGCGCCGCGCGATGAATGCGATCCTGCGCGATGCCTATATCGACGACTGCGAACGCGCGGTCGCGCGCTGGAACAAGATCCTCGACCAGGAAGATTGCCGGATGCGGATCCTCTTGCCGTCGTCGCGCTTCCACCGCCAGGTGGGGACGTATTCGCGCGCGGCGTTTGATCCCGAAGGGCGCATGATGTCCAAGGACGAGTTCGAATCGCGCCGCGGCGAGTTCCTGCCGACGCGCGAAGATCGCGACTACGTCAAGAGCGTGCAGTTCCTGGTGACCGAGCGCGGCAAGTTCGCGAACTGGATCTCGCCGCCACAGCACGGCATCCACGGTCGCCCGCTGGATTTCGAATACGTGAGACTATGAAAATTCAGCACACGCAGATTCTGATCAACGGCGAGTGGGTGAACGCGGCGGACGGCAAGACGTCGACGCTGATCAACCCCGCCACCGAGGAAGCGCTGTGCGAGGTCGCCTGCGCGGGTGCGCCGGACATGGATGCCGCGATCGCGTCGGCGCGAGCGGCGTTCGAGTCGGGGCCGTGGAACAAGACCGACGGTGGCACGCGCGCGAAGCGTCTCAACAAACTGGCGGACCTCGTCGAGCGCGATGCCGCCGAGATCGCGTGGCTGGAGACGGTCAACCAGGGTAAGCCTATCTTTGAATCGGGTAAAATCGAAGGGCCGTTCGTCGTCAGTCTCCTCCGTTACTACGCCGGCTGGGCGGACAAGCTCGGCGGCGAGACCATCCCCGTGGTTCCGGGGTTCCTCAATTACACGTTGCGCGAGCCGGTCGGGGTGGTCGGGATGATCGTCCCCTGGAACTTTCCGTTGCTGCTGACGGTGTGGAAGCTCGCGCCGGCGCTCGCGGCGGGTTGCACGGCGGTCATCAAACCGGCGGAACTGACACCGCTGACGGCGCTGAAGCTCGGGGCGCTGTGTCTCGAAGCCGGGTTCCCGGCGGGCGTGGTCAATGTCGTGCCCGGGCGCGGGTCGGTCGCCGGACAGGCGCTGCTCGATTCCCCCGGCGTCGACAAGATCGCTTTCACCGGCTCGACCGAAGTCGGCCGCACGGTCATGCGCTCGGCCGCCGGTACGATCAAGCGTGTGTCGCTCGAACTCGGCGGCAAGTCGCCCAACATCGTATTCGCCGACGCGAAGCTCGAAGCCGCGGCCCAGGGCGCGTGCAGCGGGATCTTCTACAACAAAGGAGAGGTGTGTGCGGCGGGCTCGCGCCTGTTCGTCGAGAAAGCCGTGCACGACGAATTCGTCGAGCTACTGAAGAGTAAGATGGCGCGTTACGCGCCCGGCGATCCCTTGAACGAGAAGACTCGCCTGGGACCGCAGGTGTCGAAGGGGCACCGCGAGTCGATTCTCGCGCGCGTCGAAGCCGGCGTGAAGGAAGGCGCGACGATCGCGGCCGGCGGCAAGGCGACGAGCCACGAGGGTAAAGGCTACTACGTAGAGCCCACGGTTCTCACCGGTGTGACCAATGCGATGACCGTGGCGCGCGAGGAAATCTTCGGGCCGGTTCTGTGCGTGATTCCGTTCGAGAGCGAAGAAGAGGCGGTCAAACTCGCGAACGACAGTTGTTACGGCCTCGCGTCCGGCGTGTGGACACAGGACGTCGGCCGCGCGCACCGCGTCGCGGCCGGCCTGCGCGCGGGCACGGTCTGGATCAACACCTACAATGTCTACCACCCGGCATCGCCGTTTGGCGGCTACCGCGAGAGCGGTTTCGGCCGCGAACTCGGCGAGGCCGCGCTCGATGCCTACCTCGAGAAGAAGTCGATCTGGGTCAACCTTCGCTAGGGGCGTTCGGGCGAACCGTCGCCCGAACTCGGGCACTACATCCGGATCAGATACTGGAACTTCACGAAGAACAGACGTTCGGTCTGGCGGTAACCGTCGTGGGCGACTTCGATCGGCGCGGTCGCGGGGTCGTCGGTGAAGCGGTCGAACGAGTGCGACGAACCGATGAAGAACACGGTGAAGGGGTTGATCTTGTAGCTCAGCAGCGGGTCGAGCGACATCGAGCGCGTGTCGTCGACGTATTCGCCCACGACGCGGAAGAATAGCTGCTTGCTGAACTGATAGGTCAGTCGTGCGCGGGTGACGTAGGTCTTCGCGATCTCAGCCTCGGTGTCCAGCTCGGTCAGATGGAATGACGAGTATTCGAGCGAGAGCAGAAACTGCGAGGTCGGCCGAATATCCGCCCATGCGCCATAGGTGAGTTCGTTCCCCAGGCGCGGATTGTCGCGATCGCGGACGACGCTGTGGCCGATGCGCCAGTTGAAGCCTCCCTGCAGCCCGCGGCTGAAGTGCGTCTCGAGGTCGCCGGACGTTCGGGCAATGCCGTCCACGAGTGTTCCCGCAAAGCGTTCCTTGCTCCACAGGTAGTCCGCCCATATCGACGTCTGCTTCTTGAAGCGGAGCCAGACCTGGGGGTCGATCCACGTGTCCTTGAATTCGTTCGCGTGGTTGTATTTTCGGCCCAGGGCGAGCTGTGGCTCGATCCGGTCGATGACGGGATTGCTGTCCAGGTTGAACATGTAGTCGTTCCACCAGGTGGCGAAGCGGTAGTTGTTTGCGGTGATGAAGCCGTTCTCCGCGCGGAACATCGGCGAGAAGTCCTCGTACGCGAGGTCGGCGTTGAAGTGGCGCGCGCTGCGGACGATTTCGGTGCGCAGGCCGTAGCCCGCGAAGCTCTCGCCGTCGAACGCCCCGGTGTACTCGTCGTGCGTACCGAACGTCACGTCGTTGAACCCGGAGGACAGCGTCGTGTCGTTTGGTTCCCGCGTGTAGCTACCCTGCACCTGGCCCCACCACGTGAAGTGCTCGTTGAGATGAATTCGGGAGTCGACGCCGGCGGTCGTGTTGGAACCGGCGTTTTCCGGAGTGCGCCGGTCGGTCGCGATAACACCAACGTACGATTCCTTGAGCATGTCGCGCTTGTAACGAAGGATATTCGAGTACGTGTCGCCCGATAGCACGCTCCCGCTCTGTTCTTCGAAGGGGACGATATAGGGCGACGTCTGGTCTTTGGCGCTCATGAACGAGACCGTATTGACGCCCGACTTGCCGGTGTATTTGGCGGCCGCGACGGGATCGTTGATCGAGCGCGTGTAGACGACGTCGATCGACGACTGGAAGCGGTCGGCGCCTTCGAGAAAAAAGGGGCGCTTCTCCGGGTAGAACAGCGCGAACGTCTGGTTGGCGTCGATCTGCGTCGCGTCGGCCTCGATCTGGCTGAAATCCGGGTTGTAGGTGAAGTCGAGCGTGTGGTTCGCGGTGATGCCGTACTTCACGCCGACGCCGGCGTCGCCGGTCGCGGTGTCGTTGTGCCAGTGGAAGTCGCTGTCGCTCGAACCGGAGAGATCCCCCGACTGGCTCCCGATGACGTAGGGGAGGATCTCGAGGTTGTGACCCTGATGGATTCCCTCGATGCCCGCGAGCGTGCCCTCCTGGCAGAAGAAGCAGTTGCCGTCGCGCGAGATGGGCTCCCACGAATATTGCTCGCGGCTCGCGCGTGGACGCGTGCGAAACACGTGTAGCCCCCACGCCTGGGTCGGTTGGGACGGGAAACGGATACTGCGGAACGGAATCGACATTTCCGCCGTCCATCCGAAATCGGTGATCTGCCCGCCCGAACTCCATACGGCATCGTAGCTGGCGTCTTCGTTGTTTCGCGAGCGAAACAGATCGCCCTGGATGCCGCGCGGGTTCACGACGAAGAAGTACCCGTTCTGCTGGTCGTGAAAGGTGTCGACGATGAAGCCGACCCAGTCGTCCTGGTACATGTTGTCGCGATCGGTCACCGACGCGCGAATCGCGCCCGGGTCGTTGTCGTAGCAGATGAATGCGACGTAGAGGTTGTCGCTATCGTAGGCGAACATCGCCTCGGTCTTGACCGGAGGCCTGGTATTGTCGCCGGGCTCGACCTCGCAGAAGTTGCTGATTCGCTTCGCCGATTGCCAGATCGGCTCGTCGAGCTTCCCATCCGCATGTACGGGGGTGTCACAGCGCAGGGCGTCGAAGGTGAGCAGCGTGTTGGGAACGAACGCGGCCGACGACGCATCCACCGAGAGGTCGGCGGCGCCGGCTCCAAATGCGACCGTCGCGGAGAGCAGGGATGCGCACGCCCAGGCTGTGGCGATGCGATGGCGACTGCGCAGGGCGAGCAACGATCTCTCTCCTCGAGTTTGGTGACCGGCATCCGCACGTCGCGAGCGACGCACTGTTTGCACATAGGACGGGAATGGCGAGCGAATGGTTCCACGGAATCTGCGTCCGCCGGGTGGGGCGCGGGCGAGTCCCTTTTTGAGCGGTACCGAGCGTGCGCGTCGTATTTTGCCGCATTGCGCCCTGCGGGGTCCAGGGCCCTGCGGAGGATATGTAGCACTTAAGATATTGTTATCAATTATGTTACGGTATCCGGCCGCCCAGTGCGTTGACGTGGAATGAGGATTGCAATAGAATCTGATTTAGTTATGGCTAAAACAGACGAAATGGCTTCGATACGCGGCGGACTGACCCAGTCGATGGAGAACTATCTCAAGGCGGTGTTCGGGATCCTCGAGCACTGCGACCGCGCAACGACGTCGTCGATCGCGGAGCGCATGGGCATCGCGCCGCCGTCGGTGACGGCGATGGTCAAGAAGCTCGCCGATCTGCGACTGGTCACGCGCGAGCCCTACCAGGGCGTGCGTCTCACCGCGATGGGGGAGAAGGCAGCGGCCGAAGTGGTCCGGCATCACCGCCTGATCGAGACGTACCTCGCGGATGCACTCGGCGTGCCGTGGGACCGCGTGCACGACGAAGCGGAGAAGATGGAGCACGTGATCTCCGAGGATCTCGAGGACCGCATCGACGGGGCCCTCGGACACCCGACGGTCGACCCGCACGGCGCACCCATCCCCGCGCGAGACGGGACGATGACGCGCGTTGCCGCGCGCCGCCTTTCCGATGTGCCCGCCGGTGAGATGGCCGGCGTCGTGGAAGTCGACGATCGCGATTCCGAATTGCTCCGCTACCTCGGCGAACGCGGTCTGTTCCCGGGAGTCGAGATCGAGGTGGTGCGCGTCGAACCGTACGGCGGCTCGATCGTCTTGCGCGCCAACGGAGAAGACTTTTCCATCGGCCGCGACGCGGCCGCCGAGATTCGGGTGACGCCATAATGCCCGCGCCCGATCGGAATCTGATTCTCTTTGCGTTGAGCGCGGTCGTGCTGGTGACCGTGTTCTGGCCGGGCAGCGGCCTCGTCGCCCGTACCCGCCGCGGACGGCGGCTCGCGAGCCGCGTCATGCTCGAGGACGCGCTCAAGCACGTCTTCGGTAATGAAGCCCGCGACAACGCCTGCACGCTCTCGAGCATCGCGGGCGCGCTCGAGATCAGTTCCGCGCGTGCACTGGCACTCGTCGACCGCATGCAGCGCGGCCACCTGGTTCGCGTGTCCGACGGACGCATCGGGTTGACCGACGACGGTCGGCGATATGCGCTCGAGGTCATTCGCGCGCACCGCCTGTGGGAGCGTTACCTCGCGGACGAGACCGGCATCGACCCGCTGGAGTGGCACAAGCGGGCCGAACGGCGGGAACATTCGATGACGCCGGAAGAAACCAACGCGCTTGCCGAGCGGCTGGGCAATCCGCGTTTCGACCCGCACGGCGATCCCATCCCGACCGCGGACGGGGCCATCGAACGCGCCGCGTCGATCGGATTGGACGCACTGGAACCGGGGCAGCACGCGACCATCACGCACCTCGAGGACGAACCCCCGGTAGTCTACGCGCAGCTCGTGGCGCTCGGAATGTACGTGGGGATGACGCTGCGCATGGAGGTGCGTTCCGAGCAACGCATCGTGTTCGAATCCGACGGGCGCTCCATCGTGCTTGCGCCCCTGCTGGCGCAGAACGTGTTCGTCCGGCTTCACGAGAACCACGACGAGGTGGAGGATGACGCGAACGTCCGAACGCTCGCATCGCTTGCGCCTGGAGAGTGCGCCGATGTCGTCCGGCTGAGTCCGGCCTGTCGCGGTCTCGAACGCCGGCGGCTGATGGATCTCGGCGTTGTCGCGGGGACGCACGTTGAATTCGAGCGCCGCGGAATCACCGGCGGATTGTCCGCTTACCGGGTACGCGGGACCGTCATCGCTCTGCGCGAAGAGCAGGCGTCGATGATTCGCATTGCCAGTATTCGCCGCGTGGACGAAGGCGATCCGCGCGCGCACGCCGTGTAGATATGGAAATGGAACGCAAACCGACGACGAGTTCTCCGGACGAGTGTGCGCCGACGGCGTGCGCAGGCTGCCAGCATCACGTGGGTAACCTGGTAAAACTCGGCGTCAACATGGACAAGTTCGACTACGTCGTCGCGCTGGCGGGAAACCCGAACACGGGCAAGAGCACCGTGTTCAACTCGATCACCGGGTTGCGCCAGCATACCGGTAACTGGCCGGGCAAGACCGTTGCCCGCGCCGAGGGTGGGTTTGCGCTCGACGACCGGCGATTCAAGCTGGTCGATCTCCCGGGGACGTATTCGCTTCTCTCGACGACCGTCGACGAGGAGATCGCACGTAATTTCATCTTGTTCGCACGCCCGGACGTCACCGTGGTCGTCGTCGACGCCTCGCATCTCGAACGCAATCTCAACCTTGCACTCCAGGTGCTCGAGATCACCAACCGGGCGGTCATCTGTTTGAACCTGATCGACGAGGCGCGCCGGCACGGACGCACCATCGACCACCGTCGTCTGGCGCGCGATCTCGGCGTGCCGGTGGTACCGACCGTCGCGCGGAGCCGAAAGGGAATCGACGAGTTGCTGGACACGGTGGCGCGCGTCGCCACCGGCGAGATCGAGTGCAAGCCGCGACACGTGGAGCGCCGGACCAAAGCGGTCGAACGAATCGTGGATGGACTGGCGCAGTCCCTCGAAACCACGTTCCCGGATGTGTCGAATGCGCGCTGGTTATCGCTTCGGCTGCTCGACGGCGACATTCGGATCGAAGAAGCGCTCCGCTCCGGGGAATTGATCGACGGGACGGGCGGCGCGACCGCGGCGCGGACCGTCGGCGGCGCGGACGTCGCGACCAATGGCGACGCCGAGCGCATTCTGGAACAGGCGCGCGCGCTACGCTGGGAAATCGGTCCCGAGTTTCAGGATTCGCTGACCGAGGACCTCTACACGGAGGCCGCCGGCATCGCGGATCGCGCGACGCTGGTGGACGGCGTGAAACCACGTTTCGACCTCGACCGCACGATCGACAACCTGGTCACCGGCCGATGGACCGGGTTCGCGGTAATGCTGGGCGTGCTGACGGTGGTGTTCTGGATCACGGTCAGCGGCGCCAATGTGCCCTCGCAGTTGATCGCGTCGCTGCTGATCGACCGCGGCCAGCCCGCGCTGCACGCGCTGGGCAACGCGATTCATATGCCGTTGTGGCTGGCGGGCTTCCTGTTCGACGGCGTGTACCTGGCGACGGCGTGGGTCGTCTCCGTGATGCTGCCGCCGATGGCGATCTTTTTTCCGCTGTTCACGCTTCTCGAAGACTTCGGCTATCTCGCCCGCGTCTCATTCAATCTGGATGGGATGTTCAAGCGGGCCGGCGCGCACGGCAAGCAGGCGCTGACGATGAGTATGGGATTCGGCTGCAACGCCGCGGGCGTGGTAGCGACGCGCATCATCGACAGTCCGCGCGAGCGACTGATCGCGATCATCACCAACAATTTCGCCCTGTGCAACGGACGCTGGCCGACGCAGATCCTGATCGCCACGATCTTCATCGGCGCGCTGGCGCCGGCGAGCCTCGCCGGCTTCGTGTCGGCCGCCGCCGTCGTCAGCGTCGCGCTCCTGGGTGTGGCGATGACGTTCATCGTATCGTGGTTCCTGTCGCGGACGATGCTCCGGGGCGAGGCGTCGTCGTTCAGCCTGGAACTGCCGCCCTATCGTCCTCCGCGCGTCTGGCACACGATCTATACGTCGATCATCGACCGCACGCTGATCGTGTTATGGCGCGCCGTGGTGTTCGCGGCCCCCGCGGGTGCGGTCATCTGGTTGTCAGCCAACGTGCACATCGGCGGGCAGAGCATCGCGGAGTATCTGGTCCACGCGCTCAACCCGCTCGGGCTCCTGATCGGTCTCAACGGCGTGATCATGCTGGCGTATGTCGTCGCGATCCCGGCCAACGAAATTGTGATTCCGACCGTGCTGATGCTGACCGTCCTCATGAACGGGCTCGCCGGCGTCGGCGCGGGCACCGGCGTGATGTTCGACGCCGGGTCGGCGACCAACGTGGCGAAGATCCTCGGCGTGGCCGGCTGGACGGTGCTGACCGGCGTCAACCTGATGCTCTTCAGCCTGCTGCACAACCCGTGCAGCACGACGATTTACACGATCTATAAAGAGACGCGCTCTCGAAAATGGACGACGGTCGCGACACTTCTGCCGCTGGTCCTGGGATTCGTGGTGTGCTTCCTTGTCGCGCAGGTGTGGCGGCTGGTCACCGGCTGACCGCGTGCCCGCGCCCGGCGCTCCGACCGCGCCAGCGCCCCCCCGGGCGCTCCAACTCCCGACTTGTCGCCCGGCTATCTTTGCCGTACCCTCCGCGAAATGGCCGGACGCGTCCCGCGCGCTGCCTCGCAACTCCTGCCCGTGCTCCACGCCCTCGACGGTCCGGCATTTTGCCGCGTTAGAAAGGAGCATCGATGTCTTCGTACGTTTCCGACCTAATGGCGAAGGTCCGTGACAAGGACCCGCTTCAGAAGGAATTCCACCAGGCCGTGGAGGAAGTGGCCGAATCGGTCGCGCCTCTGCTCGAGAAGGAACCCGCCTACCGCAAACGCAAAATACTGGAGCGCATGGTCGAGCCGGAACGTATGGTTTCGTTCCGCGTTGCGTGGCAAGACGACCGCGGTGACGTGCGGGTCAACCGAGGGTATCGCATCGAAATGAACAGCGCGATCGGCCCGTACAAGGGCGGTCTGCGCTTCCATCCCACCGTCAACGCCGGCATTCTCAAGTTTCTTGCGTTCGAACAGGTATTCAAGAACAGCTTGACCACGCTGCCGATGGGCGGCGGCAAAGGCGGATCCGACTTCGATCCCAAGGGGAAGAGCGACGACGAAGTCATGCGCTTCTGCCAGAGCTTCATGAGCGAGCTGTACCGGCACATCGGCCCGAATACCGATGTTCCGGCCGGCGACATCGGCGTCGGCGGACGCGAAATCGGATTTCTCTTCGGGCAGTATCGACGCCTGAAGAACGAATTCACCGGTGTTCTCACCGGCAAAGGTCTCAACTGGGGCGGGTCCTACATCCGTCCCGAGGCGACCGGGTACGGTTGCGTATACCTGGCGGCCGAAGCGCTCGCGCACAACAAATCGTCGCTCGAAGGCAAACGCTGCCTGGTCTCCGGATCGGGCAACGTCGCGCAGTACACGGTCGAGAAGCTCAATCAGCTGGGCGCGAAAGCCGTGACCCTGTCGGATTCCGACGGGTACATCTACGATCCGGAAGGGATCGACGCCAAAAAGCTCGCGTTCGTGATGGATCTCAAGAACCATCGCCGCGGGCGCATCAAAGAGTATGCGGACAAGTTCAAGGGCGTGGAGTACACGGCGCACGATGCGAAGCTCGACTACAACCCGCTGTGGGCCCACAAGGCCGACGGCGCGTTCCCGTCGGCCACGCAGAACGAGATCAACGCGAAAGACGCGGCCAACCTGATCAAGGGCGGTTGCAAGTTCGTGGGCGAAGGCGCCAACATGCCGTCGACTCCCGAGGCGATCGAGGCGTTCCACGAAGCGGGTGTGGTGTTCCTGCCGGCGAAGGCGGCCAACGCCGGCGGCGTCGCCGTCTCCGGGCTGGAGATGTCGCAGAATTCGCTGCGCTATGCCTGGACGCGCGAAGAAGTCGACGGACGGCTGCACGGCATCATGAAGAGTATTCATGCCGAGTGCATCGCGGCTGCCGACTCGCACGGTCGCAAGGGCAACTACGTCGACGGGGCCAACATCGCCGGATTCGTGAAGGTCGCGGACGCGATGCTGGACCAGGGCGTGATGTAGCGCCGAATAGTAGTGGACGCGCCGTCGCGCGTTCCGTATGGATAGGGTGAACGTCGGCCCCGAAAGGGGCCGGCGCGAATCTATGGCAAGTCGTCTGGTCCCCGAACAGTTCGTCGTCAAGGCTCTCGGCGAAAGCACCGTGCCCTCGCCGCTCGGCCTGTCGCCCCACGTGGGCGACGGACTCGCGCACTACGTCCCCGATACCACTCGCGTGCTCTACCGCATCGCCGGCGAGGGCGAGGAAGACTTCGACGCGCATCTGTTCCTCCAGCGCGCCGGACCCCGGGAGCATATCTTCTTCGACCCCCCGAAGACGCGCGTGGGCGTGGTGACGTGCGGCGGCCTGTCGCCTGGCGTCAATAACGTCATCCGTTCACTGGTGATGGAACTCCAGTTTCTCTACGGGGTTCGCGACATCGTCGGCTTCCGCTTCGGCTACCGCGGGATGAATCCCGCGCGCGGGTTCGACCCGCTGCCGCTCAACTACGAGCAGGTGCGCACGATTCACAACGAAGGCGGGTCGCTGCTGGGGACGTCGCGCGGTGCCGAGGAACCGTCGGTCATCGTCGATCGGCTGATCGAGATGAAGATCGACATTCTCTTCTGCATCGGCGGCGACGGAACCTTGCGCGGTGCGCACGCGATCTACGAAGAAGTGACCCGCCGTGGCGCCACCATCGCCATCGTCGGGATTCCCAAGACCATCGACAACGACATTCCGTTCGTCTACAAGACGTTCGGCTTCGACACGGCGGTCGAGGTGGTTCGGCAGGCGATCGACGGCGCGCACGTCGAGGCAATCGGAACCGTCAACGGCGTCGGCCTGGTCAAGGTGATGGGGCGCGACTCGGGTTTCATCGCCGCCTACGGGAGCCTCGCGAGCATGCAGGTCAACTTCTGTCTCGTGCCCGAGGTGCCCTTCGATCTCGAAGGCGACGGCGGGTTCTTCGATTGTCTGGAGCGCCGGCTGTTGCGGCACCGGCACGCGGTGATCGTGGTGGCGGAGGGCGCGGGGCAGCAGTTCTTCCGCGACGGCCAGCGCAAGCACGACGAGTCGGGGAACGTCGTACCGCGCGACATCGGCGTGTTTCTGCGCGAACAGATCGCGCGCTATCTGCGCGCGCGCGGCCATACCTTCTCGATGAAGTATATCGATCCGAGCTACATGATCCGCAGCGTCAAGGCGAACGCCGGTGACGCGATCTTCTGCGACAATCTCGCGCGCAACGCCGTGCACGCCGGAATGGCGGGCAAGACCGACGTCGTGATCGGCCTGTGGCACGGCATCTACACCCATGTTCCCATCCCGCTCACCGTGCGCGGCCGCAAGCACATCCATCCCGAGAGTTACCTGTGGCGGAGCGTGGTCGCCGCGACCGGTCAACCCATGGTGATGCGCGCGCGCACGCCGCGATAGTCCGTCCACCAAGCCTTGAATCCGGGCCCCGCCCGGTGGTAACCTCCCGCGGACAGTTGCAGTCGTAACCAACGTCAACAGGAGGACTCCAGATGCACCCGCTATCCCGAACCGGCGGGTTTCTGATTCTGGTCGCGGTACTCGTGTTGTCTTTTCCCATCGCGAGTCACGCGGGGGACGGGACGGTACAGAATCAGATATCCGTCTATACCGGTGCCAACGCGCAGGGGTACATTCAGCCCCTGGCAAACGCGTTTGGCGCCGCGCTCAACAGTGCCTTCAGTTACTCCGCTTATATTCCGCCGACGAGCTTTCATCTTTCGCTCGAAGCCCCGGTGATGGGGGTCTACTTCCAGGACGCAGACAAGACCTTCACGGCCACCACGGAGTCTGGGTTCCAGCCCACGACCACGACGAGCAAGGCGCCCACGGTCGTGGGGTCGGGCGACGCCGTGATCGTCAGCGGGACCGGCGGGGCGCAGTTCGCGTTCCCCGGAGGACTCGATCTGCATTCCTTCGGCCTGGTCGTGCCGCAGTTGCGCGTCTCGTCTCTTTCGGGTACGGAAGCGGTTCTGCGCTGGGTCGCGTACGAGAACAGCGATTCCGATGTGGGCAAGATCAGCCTGTTCGGAATCGGCGGACGCCACAGCATCTCGCAGTATCTCGGTGAGACGTCGCCACTGGATCTCGCCGTCGGCTTCCTGTGGCAGACGTTCAAGGTGGGTAAGAACGCGTCCGACAGTGATTTCGTATCGACCGATGCAATCGTCTTCCAGGTGCAGGCGAGCAAACGCGCGCCGGTCGGATTCCTGACGCTCGAGCCGTACGCGACGGCGTCCTACCAGAAGCTCTCGGTGGACCTCGCGTACGAAGACGCGAACGGCGCGCCGGTCGCCGTTTCGGTGGACGGGGAAAACGACCTCGCCTTCACCCTCGGCGCCGGACTCAATTTCGTGGCCGGCCACATCTGGGCCGACTACACGTTCGCCAACACCAGCAACTTCTCATTCGGGCTTGCCCTCGGCAACACCCCCCACTAGAAAGGAGCGTGGAGACGATGAAACGCACATCGCTTGTGATCATGCTGACTCTCGTTCTCGGCGCTCTCGCCGGGCCGGGATGTCTGAAGGACAAAGTGCTCGATGTCGTCCTGACGGGCGAAACGTCGGCGGACTTCGCGCAGGACGAAGCCAGCGCGAATTTCACGACGCCCGTTACCATCGACATGGGTCAGGAGATCCGCAATATTCTTACCGACAACGGATACACGGTCGAGGACCTGAAGGACGCGTTCATGACGTCGGCCTTCTACGGGGTCCTCACATTCAATCAGAGTCACGACTGGGAGATCACCGGCCGCATCGACGTGACCTATAAGTCCACGACGGCGACGGCGATCACGTATACATCCCAGTCCGTTCAGGGGGCCCTGGGAAAGAAGATGTCGGTACCGCTCGAACAGGGCGGCGTCGATCTGATCAACCAGGCCCTGGACGATTTTCGCGCCGGTCAGAACAACCCGCTGACGTTCACGGTGGTCAATGGCTCCGTGAATCCGGCGCCGTCGGGCAGCGATCGGATGGTCTTTACGTGGCGTGCCTGGATCGACATCCAGGTGATCCTCGACGAGACCGTCACCGTCCCCGACCCGTTCTGACGTCGTTCACCCGATCGTGGCGCGCCCGGAACCGGGCGCGCCGCGGTCCCCATCCTCCAAGGAGTCGCCATGCAACTCGATACACTTGAGCCGCGCCACGTCTGGAAGAATTTCGACGGTATTCGCAAGGTGCCGCGCCCGTCGCGACACGAGGAAAAGATCCGCGAGCACCTGCTCGGCTGGGCGCGCGAACACGGATTCGAGACGCGTGTCGACAAGGCGGGCAACCTCGTCATTCAGGTGCCCGCGTCGAAGGGGCGCGAGAAGGCGCCCGTCCTGGTGCTGCAAGCACACATGGACATGGTGTGCGAGAAGAATGACGGCGTGTCATTTGATTTCGCGAAAGACGCCATTCAGGTCGAGCGCAAGGGAGACTGGCTGGTGGCGAAGGGCACCACGCTCGGCGCCGACAACGGCGTCGGACTCGCGTCCGCGATGGCGCTCGCCGACGACCCCGCGGTGGTGCACGGACCGCTCGAGATCCTCGTCACCATGGACGAGGAAACGGGTCTCAACGGCGCCGCGCAACTCGACCCGAAGATCGTGACCGGACGCCGCCTGCTCAATCTCGATACCGAAGAGCTGGGCGCGATCTACATCGGATGCTCGGGAGGCGGGAATTCGACGCTTTCGATTCCGGTAAAGCGGGAGGATGCACCGAAGAACTCGACGTTCTTCGACGTGGTGGTGTCCGGACTTCGCGGCGGCCATTCGGGAATGGAGATCCACATGCATCGCGGCAATGCGATCCGGGCGCTCGCCCGCATTCTGCGCGCCGCACCGGCGAGTGTGCGCATTGCGTGGATCGAAGGCGGTAACGCCCATAACGCCATACCGCGCGAGGCACGGGCGTTGTGCTCGGTGTCGGCCTCCGACGCCGACGCGTTCGCGAAGATCGTCCGCGAAGAAGGCGCCGCCATCGCGGCCGAACTCGGATCGGCGGATCCGGAGTTCGCGGCGAAGGCCACGCCGGCGAAGGACGCCGCGCCGGTATTCACCGCCGACGTCAGCGGGCGCGTGATCGACGCGCTCACGGTGATTCCTCACGGCGTCGAAGAGATGAGTGTCGACGTTCCGGGACTGGTCGAAACGTCCAGCAATCTCGCATCGGTTCGAACCGGTGAGACGTCCGTCGATACCCTGGTGAGCGTGCGCAGTCCGATTCACTCTGCGTTGCTTGCCCTGCGCGATCGCATCGGTGCCATCGCCGAACTGGCCGGCGGGACCGCCGCGCACGAAGAGCCGTATCCCGGATGGAAGCCCAATCTGCAGTCGGAGATTCTTGCCGTGACGCGTCGCGTGCACGAACGCGCGCTGGGGAAAGCCGCCGAGTTGAAGGCGGTGCACGCGGGGCTGGAGTGCGGCGTGATCGGCGAGAAACTTCCCGGTATCGACATGGTGTCGATCGGTCCGTGGATCGAAGCGCCGCATTCGCCGGCCGAGCGCGTCAACATCCCCTCGGTGGCGACCTACTGGACTCTGCTGACTGCCGTCGTCGACGAGCTGTCTCGTTAGGGGTTACTTCAGCAGGACCATCTTGCGCGTCATGACGTGCCCGGCCGTGGCCAGGCGATAGAAGTACACGCCTGAACCCACGGCGCTCCCCGCGTCGTTGCGCCCGTCCCACGCGACCGAATGGTGTCCGCCCGCGAGCGAGCCGGTTGCGAGCGTGCGTACGCGCGCACCCGTCACGTCGTAGATCACCAGGGACACCGCTCGCGACGGCCCGGCTGCCAGGTCGAACGCGATGGTCGTCGTCGGGTTGAACGGGTTGGGGTAGTTCTGTTCGAGCCCGAACGACACGGCGCGCGGCGCCGGGTTCGTGACTCCGGTTGCGACTTCGAATCCGTACACGGCATTGCGGTTCACGTTGGCGTGGAACATCGGCCACGGCGCTTTCGTCTTGTCGTAGTGCGCATTCAGATTCCACACGTAGACCGTCCGGTCGTATCCCGCGGCGATGATTTCCACGTCCCCGTCTTTGTCGATATCGGCCACGACGGGCGTGCCGCGCACCGCGTCTTTGGTGACGAGCGGGAATCCGTCGAGCGGCGTTCCCGTCGCGCTCCACGCGTGGATGTACTTGCCCTCGTCGCCGAGGAGCACGTCGACCACGCCGTCGCCGTTCACGTCGGCGACCACGGGTGACGACTCCGTGTAGGTCTTCGTCGAATACGTCACCGGCCAGCCGGGCGCATCGGATCCGTTGTACTGGATCGCGTACAGCTTACCGTTCGACGAGGGAATGACGACCTCCAGCTTTCCGTCGCCGGTGAGGTCCGCGAGCGCCGGTGACGGGTTGAAGAACAGGTTCTGCGGAAGCCAGCGCGTCCACATGAGCGTGTTGTCGCGATGGATCGCATAGGTCTCGCCCGAATTGCGGACGGTGACGACGATCTCGAGTGTCCCGTCGCCGTCGATATCGCCGACGGCAACTCCGCCACCGGCGTAGTTCGGCAGCGTCCGCGGCCACCCCGGGTAGTCGCTGCCGTTTCCCTCGAAGACGTAGAGCTTGTTGTCCTGCGTGGGGATGATGATCTCATCGCTGCCGTTCCCGTCGAGATCGGCGACCGCGGGGCACTGGTACTGCCACTGATTCGTGGGCGGAAGGCGCTTGAACACGCCGTCGGTTGCGGGATTCGAATCGCCGTCCATGACCTCGGTGCCGTTCGCGTGCCACGCGTAGAGATACGCCGCCTGATCGACCGCGAGGATTTCGGGGGAACCATCGCCGTCGATGTCGCCCACGACGACACTCGCGCGCACCAGATCGATGGTCGGGCGCGGCCATCCCGGCAATACCGTTCCCGTCGACGTGAAGCAGTAGACCTGTTTCGACGTGTATGCGGCCGCCACGATTTCGAGTCCGGGACTCCCGTCGAGCCTGGCCAGCGCCGCGGGACCGATGAAATCAACGCCCTGCGGCGAGAGCACGCCCCAGGTCAACGGCTGGTCGTCGCCGTCGACGAGTTCGCTGCCGTCGTCGTTCCACGCGTACATGACGTCGTTGCCCACGATGATCTCGTCTCTGCCGTCGCCGTCGATGTCGCCGACGGCGGGCGAGTTGGCGGACGGGTCGGGGAGGAGGTTCGGCCATCCGACGAGCTGTGGCGGGTTGGTCGAGGCCGCGGCGGTAGCTGACATCGGGCTTTCGTTCCCGGAGGCATCCACCGCCGTCACGCCGTAGTAGTACAGCGTGCTCGGGGTGAGACCGCCGTCGGTGAACACGATGTGGGAGATGATGTCCGGCGTCGCCCGGACGAACGGACCCGCCTGCGATGTCGCCCGGTAGACGCGATAGCCGGCGACGTCCGGCGACGGACTCGGGTCCCAGTCGACGAGCATCTTGTCGATTCCGAGGCTCGCATCGAAGTTCTGGATGACCGGTGCCACGGGTTCGCGAAGTTCGAAGACATGCGTGAAACTCCGGCCAAACGAATCGGTAACGACGATCTCGAGCGGATTCTCGATGGTGACGTTCGCCTCCGTCAGCTGGAAGCCGGTGAGGTTCTCCGCTTCGGACAGCGGCGCAAGCGCGGGATAGGCGGCGATGCTGTCGATGACCGTCGCGCCGGGCCCAAGGGAACGAAGGACCGTGGTGACGCCGTCCGGGCGCCCGGTTCCATAGTTCTTGATCGTGCAAAACAGGAGGAACGGCTCTCCCGCGGTGATGATGCCGTCGCCGTTTCCGACCGGAATCTCGTCGCTCTTGCGCAGCCCGGTGATCTCGAGCGCCGGCGCATGCAAGATTTTCGCAAATCCGTCGACCCACGCGTGGCCGGCGTCCGTCAGGTCCACCGAGAATCGTGCCGTTGCCTGATCGGGTGTGGCGGCATCCACGTGGATGCGCCACGCACTCGACGCCGCTGCGGACATCCCGGCGCCGATCGGGGCGGCCGTCACGACGCTGTCTTCCAGGGTGACGTACGGCGACGTCGTCGACAGCGTGACGGTCGAGGGGAGCGCGCCGGTGGCTCCGGTGTTGCGGATGGTCGGCAGGAGATCGACGGTCTCGCCCGCGTCGATCACGCCGTCGCCGTTTCCGACCGTGCCACCCACGGAATCGTCGTCGACGGTCATGTCGTCGAGTGCGAGCAATGCATCGGTGGCGGGATGAACCGTGATGGAGGTCTCATGACGAATGAGATTCTTACCGCTCACGACGAGCCGGATCGTCCCCGCCGTTTCGGTAGTGAACGGAACGACGGCGTCGCCCGACGCGTCCGTGGTCGTGACGGCGTAGTCCTCACCGTCCTTGGAGAGACACACGGTCGCCGAATCCATGGGGACGCCACCGACGTCGACGTGGATCGGGATGGCGTTCGTCCCGGCGATGACGGAATCCGGCGCCGACACGACGGGCGTCTCCGCCGGACCGGTGTAGAGCGGCATCTCCGGGTCTGCCAGCGCGCAGTACACGTAGTGCGTCCACAGGTCGACGTTGTCTCCGAGCACCGCGTAAAGGGTTCGCCCCGCGCGCGAAACGTTGAAGGCGTCGCCGATGTGCGTATAGCCCTGCTTGAACACGGCATTCGCGTAGTTCGCCATGTAATATGTTGACACGTCGGCGAACGTGCTGTTGGACGCCCCGACGACGGAAACAGCGCCGCCATTCGGGTTTCGCAGCATGTGCTCGGCGAAGCAGTCATAGTCGAAAGCGGCCGCCGTGCAATTGAGCATGAAGAGGTTGCACGGCCGGGTCGCGTTGGTCATCGCATCGGCTTCCGGGATCGCGATATTGCCGTCCGCGCAGTGCATGTTGAAGCGGTACCCGTGACCGACGTGGAAGCAGATATCGTAACCGGCTTCGAGCGAATCGAGCGACGCCGCGCTCGTCTCCTGGAGCGCGCCGGCATAGCTCGACGGCGTTTCGTAGAGACGCGTGATGGTGCGCGACGGGTGCTGGACGTATGCGACGCTCACGAACTCCGCGATATCGGCGCCATTGCTGGTGATCGGATCGCCGGGCGACCACGGCGTGGGGAAGAGCACTTCGGCGAGGAAGATCACCTTGTTGGTGTACGCCGAATCGGGTGCCGCTTCGTAGGTCATGATCTTGTCGATGACGCTGTTGGCGTCCTGGACGTTCGACACCGGCAGACGACCAACCGCGAGTTCGGGAAAGAGATCCGGCGCATCCGCGGGTTGCTCGCCGAAGCGGGCGTCGCCGTCGGCGTTGAAGTTTCCGTCGAGCGCGGCGTAGTAGAGGTCCGAAGGAATCGACGTGCCGCCGTAGTAGTACGCACTGTACAGGTACCGGGCAGGCACGTCCTGCGTGTCGCCGGCGATCAGAACGTAGTGCACGCCCCACTTTTCGTAGGCGTCCCGAAGGAAGAATCGAATCGTCTCCGCGTCGTCCGTCCCGCGACGGTAGTTGGCGAGGATCCAGTCGACGGTGCGCACCACGGTCGGAACGCCCTTCGCGGTCTTCCAGTCGGCAAATGCCTGGAACGACGACGACATTGCGGCGGTGGTGACGATCACGTAGTCCACCGGGCTTCCCTCGAGCGACGGGACGGCCGACGGGGCGAATGCACCTCCGGAACCGCCCGACTTGATCGACGGATACGACGACGCCTCTCCCTCGTTCACGACCAGCGACGCGAGTTCCGCGTCCACGCGCGCGTGCGTCTGCCGCGTCATGCGAACGGCGCGCTCGACGCCGGGATCGGGCGCCGCCGCTTCCGTTTCCACCGACAACTCGATGTCGGGATAGGCGACGAGATCGCCGTTCTCCATACGCACGGGGAACACCGCGATGCTCGCGATCGAATAGCCGTTCCACGTTCCGGTTCCAAGATAGCGCGCCAGTTCCGACGGGAAGACCGAGCCGGCGGCCACCGGGGCCGTGGCGGCGGAAGAAACCGGAAGTCGCGGCGGTGCGGGTGCGTCCGGTGGCGGCGTCGGGGCCGCGGCGGTCGCCACGGTGACCGCATGGGCGACGGTCTCCGACCGCGACGACGTGGCGCGAACACTCGCGACGCGCGCGCCGTAGGGAAGCAGCACATTGACGATCCGCATCGGAAGGGCCGGCCGACCGAGGTCGTTCAACGCCGGAAGCGACGAGCCGTCCGAAGCGCGCGCGGAAACGGCCGCGCCATGAGCGCCGGGCGTCACTGAAATGGTCTGAATGGGTGTGGAAACGGATACCTGAATGCGTCGCAGCTCCGCATGACCGTCAAGGAGCAGTACCCCCCCGGCTGCGATGGAGAGCAGGATGATCGCCCAGGCGTTGCGCATTCGGTCGTTCGGTCCGTCGTGGGGGCACGACGAGACCTAACTATATTCAAAAATAGAGGGTTGTGTCAATCGGAAGGTGGGGCGGGAACGGCGGCGAGTTCCGCCGCTCCCGCTCCGCGCGAGGAAGCTCAATCGGCGTATTTGACGCCGCAGCCGTACGATGCCGTGGTGGCGGGATCGATGGGCTTGCCTGCCATCGCCGCGTCCAGACACGCGGCCACGTAGTTCTTCGCACCCTTGATGTCCGCCGGATCCGTCGACGGCTTGTCGTCGATCGCTCCCGCGTAGATCAGCGTCCCCTTCGGGTCGATGACGAACATGTGCGGTGTCGTCTTGGCGCCGTACTCCCGGCCGACGGTGCCCTCGGGGTCGCGCAGGTACGCCGTCGACGCGAGTTTTCTCTCCGCGATCATCGACTTGAGCGCGTCGGCGTCGTAATAGCCCTGCTTACCCTTCGCCGACGAACAGATCGTGAGCCAGATGACGCCCTTGTCGACGAACCGTTTCTGCAACGCCTGCATGTTTCCCGAGCCGTAGTGTTTCTTGACGAACGGACAATCGAAGTTGTTCCACTCGAGCACCACGTACTTGCCCGCATAGTCCGAGAGCGTGTAGGTCTTGCCGTCCACGCCGGCGAGCGAGAAGTTCGGCGCTTTCTGATCGATGGTTGCGTGCATCGCGGGCGCATCGTCGGCCGATACCAGACCCGGCAGAACGAGCGCAAATGCCAGCAGCAATGCCGGTGCAACATGGTTTCTGATGACGTTCATAATCGAGGTTGCCTCCTTGGGTTCCTTAAGATGGTGACGGGGCGAGAGATTTCGAACGTCTACCGGGTCAGGGGTACGTCGATGGCGATCGCGCCGGGACCGCCGCCGGACGACGACCATCCGCCGGCCGAAACGAGAACACCCGACAACCGGACCGGCCTCGCGGTCGCGGTCCGGGACACGTCCACGCGCAACTGATAGGCGGCGCGGCCACCCGGGCTCGTGAGTACCGATAGCGCCTGCGGCGCGGCGTTGTCGATGTACCCGGGCTCATACGGAAAAAAGAAGACGCCGTCCAATGCCGGATGGGCGTCCGTCGCCGCCTGGATATCCATGGCGATGAATCCGTTGCTGTCCAGACGGCTGGCGACGTTCCACATTCCGGACGGGGCCGGGCACTGCGACAGCGTTGCTGCGATCTCCGCGCCCGCGCTCGCGTCCCGTCGCGCGGCCGCCTCGACCGGCACCGTGATGGTCACGTCCGCCTTGCCCGGGATGCACGCCTCCGAACACGCGAGCCACGACACGCCGGCCCCCAGCCGAACGGGCGCGCCCGTCTGCAGGGTAGCCGGGGGCGTTACGCGGGCGACGAACAACACCGCGTGCTCATAACCAAAGATGACCAGAGGGCCGGAGCGAAAGCGATGGGGCAGCGGCCATTGCACGGGTTCGACCGTGAAGCCGGCGGGTAACTGCCACGCGATACTCGGCGCGAGTCCCGCGTCGCCCGGGTTCTGCCAGTTCACGTGCCATTCGTCCCGGATCGACAACTTGACGGCGAGATCGAACGGCGTTCCCGGGGCGATCGTCGCGGCGTCGCATACGAGCGTCGCCGTCACCAGTGTGTCGGGGATGTCGCTTCCTGCACGCTGCAGGCGCGTTTCGCCCGCGAATGCGCTCGTGGCCACGGCCAGCGCGATCGCAAGCCCCGCCGGCACGATCCGACGGTATCGATCACGATGATCCACGCACGTCTCCTGTGTGGTTGAGTTCGACATCAGACCCCGCATCATACCCGTTACCATCCGTTCCGGCAACTCGCTCGCCGTACCCGAAACCCGCGTACCGATTCCGCATCCTCTCGACCGACCCGCCCCGTGGCGCGATCGATCCACACGCGATGCCGCTCGCCGCGATCCGGTTTTCCCGCGTCATTCACGACTCGCGACGCAACCACGCAACCGTCCGGTCATTTCCTCGGCCGTGCACGAAGCCGCGTCGCGACGCGCGCCGGATCGCGCACGGAGTTTGCACGATGAGGACGCCGCAAACACTGCTCATCACCATGCACCCGCACCGTGCGCCGCCAGCGTCCCGATGCCCCCTCGGGCGGCGACGCCGAGGGAGTTCGTTCATGCACCAGGCTGTCCTGCGCGCCGTGGTCGCCGCATCGTTTCTGCTCTTCTCTGCACCGAAATCAGCGAACGCAACCGTCATTCATGTTTATGCGTTCGATATTCCACCCGCCGCCGGATACCAGATCGCTGTCAGCGGTACCGTGACGCAGAATACATACTCCGGGTTGGCCGGTTCGCTGGCTTTCGCCGTGGACGCGATCGCCGGCGACGTCGTCTCGATCGCGCCCACCGGGGAGGACCTGCAGCCTCCGGTCCCTCCGCTGTTTACGTCGCTCGACGCAAACGGTTCCGGATGCGCCCGCGCGGCGTGGCTGCCGAGCGGCGACCCGACGGTGGTCGGATATAGTGTTTCCTACGGGCGCGCGTCGGTGGCGGGGGGCGACGCGCCGGACTACGATCAGACGATACCGATTTCCGGCTCCGCGTCCGCCGACGTCTGCCAGCTGGCGCAGGGGACGTACTACTTTGCCGTGCGCGCGCGCAACGCGGCCGGCTTGCTGAGCGGGTACTCGGCCGAGCGATCCGTGCAGATCGTCGTGGTGTCCGTCCTGATCTCGATGTTCGACGCTCGCGCCGGCGAGGACGGGGTTCGACTGTCCTGGCGAATCGAAGCGGACGAACTCGTGCAGGGTTTTCGCGTGTATCGCACCGGACCCGACGGCGTCGAACGCCTGGTCTCGCCCGAACTGGTTCCGCCCGGATCGACATCGTTTCTCGACCGCGACGTTCAGAGCGCCACGGCGTACGACTACGTGCTCGCCGCCGTCCGGGAGAACGGAGACGAGACCCGATCGTTCTCCGTCGGAACCCAGACGCCCGCGCTCGCGCTCGCATTGGAGCAGAACGTGCCCAATCCATTCAATCCGCGGACGACGATTCCGTTCGTGCTCGACGTGGCATCGCGCGTGCGGCTGGGCATCTACGATGTCCGGGGCAGCGAGGTGGCGCGGCTATTCGACGGCATGCTTCCTCCGGGACGTCACGCGATTGCGTGGGACGGCCGCGACCGACTGGGAAGACTGGTTGCCTCGGGGACGTATTTCTATGCGTTTGCGGCGGGGAACCACCGGCTGTCGAGAAAGATGATGTTGCTCAAGTAGACGGATGTCCGCTCACAGCAATAGCCCGATGGACGCGCCGACGACGAAGATCAGGAATGCGAGCAGCGCGTCCCGCTGTGCGGCCACAACGCGTACGTTGTCGTTGGAGTGCGCCATGAGCACGCGAGCGCCGCGAATCGCGGGCAGGAGCCCGGCGAGCGCGATTAGCAGGCCCGGACGGGAGACTCGCATCGCGATCGCCGCCGTCGCAACGAAGGGAGCGATCGCGAGCACGGCGAATACGCGCGCCGCGCGTCGTTTTCCCAGACGGACGACGAGCGTGCGCTTGCCGCCGCCGGCGTCGGCGTGGAAGTCCGGAAATTCGTTCGCGACGAGGAACGCCACGATCAGAACTCCGAGACAGATCGACAGAGACACGACGGGGCCGTCGATCGATCCGCGCTGGACCAGAAATGTTCCGCACGCGATCAGGGGTCCGTAGCACGCCGCGACCGCGATTTCTCCCAGGCCCCGATACGAGAGCCGCAGCGGCGGCGCGTGGTAAAAGAACGCGAGCGCGACCCCGGCGATCCCGAGCGCCCATACCCGCGGTTCCCGCGCCGTCGCGATCACCGCTCCGATCGCGATGCCAAGCGCGTAGGCGACGACCGCGACGGCGATCGTGGCGCGTCGCGACAGGAGTCCATCGACGATGACGCGCTTTCCGCCCGAGAACGGGCTACGATCGGCGTCGGCCACCGCGAGATCGACGCCGGAGTCGAAGTCCACGACCTCACCCGACGCGTTCTTCGCCACTTCGATCGCCAGGATGCCGAGCACCGTGAGCACCAGCCATCCGGGAGCGAGCGGACCGGTGGCCGCGGCCGCGGCGGTGCCGAGCGTCATCGCCGCAATGGAGGCGAGCGAAATCTTGGGGTCGGCGAGCCGCCAGATTCCCGCGGTGGGGGAGGACGAGCGGGTGGAAGCGTTCATCGGGGCGAGAATAAAAGAAGCCCGCCGCGGTTGCGACGGGCTTCTTCTCTTAAAAACGCGATTTCGGTCGGGAAGCGACGCCTACCGATACAGCGACTTCACCGCGCCCCAGGTGCTCTGCTTGACGGACACCGCGCCGCAATGGCCCGGACCCGTCACGCCGTTGTTGTAGTCGTCGAGCGTCTGGGTCAGCGTGCTGGTCGCACTCGGATTGAGCGAGCCGCCGCCCACCGGAGGAACCACGAGCGAGCCGATCAGGGCGTCCGCCGACGCGATCGCACTGGCCGCATCCGTCGGATCCGCGCCGTTGGCGATGTTCAGCTTTGCCGCGATCAACTGGTGCGCGAGGCTGACCAGTCCGTTCCCCATGACGGCCTGACCGAAGATGCTGGAGAGCTGCGCCTGCGTGTAGTTGACCGTGCCCAGCATAAGCGACGTCGTGGGCCACATATACAGGTGGTTCTTCCAGTATCCCTGGGTGTACGTGCAGTTGGTGCTCTCGGTGGTGAAGGCCGTCACGGTCGCGCTGAGTGCGCTGCCCGCCTGGCCGGTTCCGTCATTCGCGAACACGACGAAATGATACTGCGTGCCGTATTTCAACTCGGCGCGGTCGCCGGCGACGCCCGTCTCCTCGAACAGGTCACCGATTTCGATCTCGATCGAGGCATTCGGCGAGACTTCGAACGTGGTGTACTGCCCGCCGAACGTGTTGAGGGTCGGCGCCCCGTCGAAGTTCGCGGCGCTCTGTCCCGGGACGACGCTTGTCGACCACTGGCGTCCGTTCGACGCAAACGTCGCGTCGTCCATCCACCAGACCGTAAAGCCGTTGGGAAGTCCCGAACTTCCCGCGGTAATCATGAGTGCTTGTTTGCCGTGACCCGAGTTGCCGATGCTGAGGCTGGGAGTGTCGAGAGCAAACGCGGCGGCGGCGCCGAAAACGATGCTGGCCGTTGCCAGCGAAGACACAAGAACCTTATAGCCGTTATTCATCCAGTGACCCCCTGGGAATGAACCACGCAATACATGCGGAGTGAGACTCGCCCGACCCCGTAACGCAGGTCCTCGCACCCCGGGGTCCACGCTACCGTCGTGGAGACCCTTGCCACGAAAATGGTACCGCAACCGGGTCGGCCGTACAATCCTCATTGTTCCCGACATCGGGCGCTGGTTGGCATGTAACTGGCGTCCGCTTCGGCACACAGTCAGACCGAAATGGCCGCGGGTGGGACGTAGGGCGCCGGAGGGCGCCCGGGTTCCTGTTGCGTCCCCTCGGACGGCGAACGAAACCGGGCGAATCGCGTTCAAAACGCAGGACGAATTCGCAGAGCGCGCGCCTCCCGGAGCGCGCCTGATCTGCCTGTCGCTCAATTGGTTGTAGGGGGCTGGAATCGTGTGCTAGACTGCCGGCCCGATGCATATCTGAAGATTGTTCATTGCCCCGCATCCCGGCGGGCCGCCCGCGCCGCACACGCGGTTGCCCCGGCCTCGGCACCCGGGCGTTAGGGAGGCGTACCATGCGACTGACGCAGAGACCGAATTTGCTACGTGCCTCTATCATCGCCTTCGCGGCCGGGTGCCTGATTGGAATCGCCGCTGCCCGTGCGGACGATCCGCCGGCGCCGCGCACGACCCCAACCACGACCGCGATCAAGCCGGACCATCCGCGCCTGTACAACATCAGCGGGCGGCTGGCCGCGTTGCGCCAGAACGCGTGTCTCGATGCGAACGGCAAGAAGATCCCGGGCTGTACTCCGACCCAGGACTACACCGACTTCTACAACAGCGACATTGCCAACGGCTCCGGCCAGGCGTGGAACTTCGCACTCATGTATATGCTCACGCGAGACGCGAGCTACGCGATAACCGCGATCGACAAGGTCATGGCCGTGATTTCAGATGGGATGGCGACGGAACGGAAGGATTACTTTCTCTACGGCCATTGGTATGTGCGAAGCGCCGCCATCGTGTACGACTGGCTCTATGATCTACTGACACCCGCAGAGCGCGTGGCGATCGTCAACTACATGAATCAGGTCGTGTACGAATCGACGAATCCGCAGACGAACCCGTGCAAGTACTCCTCGGGGTGGAGCCAGAACAATCCGCGCGACAATTATTACTACCGGCATGTTCTCTCGGCGGCGTTGCTGGGGCTCTCGACGTACGGCGAGAACCCGGGCACCGTGACCTTCCAGGATTGTACGGGCGCCGGCGGAACCCATCCGCTGGTGTTGACCTACAAGGGCGTCGACTACACCGATCCATTGGAATTCGTATATGCCAAGCTCGACGATCAGGCGGTGCCATGGATCGTCGACCGCGAGGCGGGAGGCGGCTGGCACGAGGGCACCAACTACGGACGCGCATCGAAAGAGTTGATGTTCGAGATTTTTCAGGTTCTTCGCGATGGCGGGGGGCGGAACTACTTCAACGAACTCAGCTTTCCAAAACAGGCGGCGCACTTCTATTTCTACGAGCTGCAGCCTGGGAATGTCTTCCATTATACGCCCGGGGATGCGCCCCGCGACCCGCTGGAGAGAGCCAACGATTCCGATCTGCGTGTCTTGCGCCTCCTGGTCGACGGCATCGACGGAACCACGGAGAGCCAGTATGCCCAGTTCTGGCTGGACACGTACGGCGGTCGCGCGTCGGACTCGGTCCAGAGGGCGCTCAACTTCTTTCTCGCGCGCGTGGGATATCCGACGCGCGACTATCGCCCGGATTTCCCGCTCCAGTACTATTCGCCGGGGAGCGGCTACGTCAACAGCCGCTCCGACTGGACCGACGATGCCGTGTCGGTGAATTTCACGAGCACGGCTCGCGTGGCGGAGCACACGCACAAGAACCAGAACGAGTTCGCTATCTTTCGCAGCGGTTGGCAAACCGTGACCGGGAACTCATATTCGAGGTCCGGCCTGAACCAGGAAAGTCAGATCCACAACACGATTCTCATCAACCACGACGGACAGCGCATGGGTGAAGGGACGGGCGACGTAATCAAGTACGAAGCCACGCCCGCGTACACATACGCCGTAGGAGACGCGAGCGATGCGTACTACGCCAACGCCGGTGGATTTGGCCATGGTGACAAGAAAATGATCGATGTTTTCCAGCGCGAACTCGTCCATGTACAACCCGACGTGATCGTCGTGTACGATCGCGTGACCCCCTCGGCCGCATACGCGGGGACGGATGTTACGTACCTGCTCAATTCCAAAAACAAGGCGACGGTGAATGGAAGGCAGGTTTCGCTCACAAACGGCGGTGGGGCTCTCTTTCAGTTGACGGTACTCCCGGCCTCGGCCGCGATTTCGACGGTCCAGTCGGTCGACGGCTCGGCGTCGTGGTGGCGCGTCGAGGTCAACGATCCGCCCGCACCGCACCACCAGTTTCTCCACGTGCTCTACGCCACCGCCGCGGGGGCGACGAGCATGCCGGCCGTCACGGCCGTCAACGAGTTGGGCAACAAGGTGGTGGGCGTGAAGGTCACGGTCGGCGGCCAGGAGCGCATGCTGACATTTTCGACGGATCCGGCCGGAAGCCCCCCGCGGGTAACCTGATGTTCGACATGGGGGCATCGACGGCTCCGACGCTCAATCTGCTCTATGACATGATCCCGTTGGGCGGGTACGATGTCCACGTGTCGACCGTGGACGGGCACCGGCACGTCGAGGTGCGCGAAGGGTCCGAGTACGTTGCATCCGCGCAGGGTGTTCTGGAGTTTACGGTGCCGGAGACCCCCGTGGACGCCGTGATTTCGGCGGCGGTCGGGCGCTAATTCGTCCGATGTCGGGCGAGGGGCCCGGCTGCAGACGGTGTCCCCGGCGACTCGATGATTCCGTTGCGGCGTCGTGGGCCGCGGTTGCGTGAACAAGCTCCTGCTCATTTCATATAATTTTCCGCCCATCAACAGCGCCGGCGTGTTTCGCGTGGCCACCTTCGCGGGGCACCTGTGCAATCGCGGCTGGGACATCACGGTGCTCACCGTTCGCGGATCGTCCACGGAAACGCGCGACCAGAGCCTGATGGATCTCATCCCCGACGGCATGCGTGTCGTGCGCACGGCGTGCCCCGAATTCAACCGGGTGACGCAACGGATCAGGCCCGCAGGCTTCGCATCCGCCGGCGATCAGACGCGCACGGCTGCCGGCCCCGCATCCGGGCGCCGGCGGAGGCGGCGCGGGCCGATCGGCGTCGTGGGTCGATTCGTCCACCGCGTGCTCACGTTTCCCGACCCGCAGGTCGGATGGGTGGGGCCGCTGTTCTGGAACGCCGCTCGCATCATTCGCCGCGATCACATTTCCTACGTCATGTCGACGAGCCCGCCGCATTCATCGCATCTGCCGATCGCCGCGCTGCGGTCGATCGTGCGCTTTCGGTGGGTGGTGGACTTCCGCGATCCGTGGACGGCGCCCCGCCGCGTCGCGCCGTATGCGCTCGGGTGGCAGCGCCGCCTGGAAGGCTGGGTTCTGAAACGCGCCGACGCCATCATCGCCAACACCACGGGCAATCGCGAGGTGCTGCTGCAGACGTTCCCCGGCATCGCGCCCGAAAAGGTGTTCGTGATCACCAATGGATTCGACGTCTCACGCTTCGAGAGCGTTCTGTCTCCGGCGCCTGCGGAACACGGCGAGAGCGACCGCCGGCCGGACCTGGTGTACGTCGGATCGGTATATCCCGAAATGCTCGATTTCTACATCGCCGGCCTGCTCGAACTTCGTGCAGCCGGAGCGCGACTGCCGCGGCTCCGCATCTACGGCGTGTTCGAAACGCCGGAGGAGCAGGCCAAGATCGCCGGCGCGGGTCTCGGCGACGTAATCGAGTACGCCGGGCGCGTACCGTATGAAGAAAGCCTGCGCGTGATCGCGGGTGCGCCGGCGCTGCTGCTGCTGGTGCCCAACGGCGAGCGTTTCAGGAACTGGGTGCCGAGCAAACTCTACCCGTATCTTTTCTCGGGACGCCCGATTCTCGCCATCGCGCCGCCGGGCGATTCGGCGAGAATCGTTACCGGTACGCGCAGCGGAATGGTCGTTTCGGGTGCAACCCCCGCCGACGTCGCCGCGGGTATCGAAGAGTTTCTCCGGCGGGTGGCGAACGGCGACTTCCAGGATTCGCGAGACACCGATGCCATCGATGCGTACCGAACCGAGCGTCTCGTCGACCAGCTGGATGGCGTCTTGAAATCGTGCCCGGTGTGAGCGCACAGAAGGGAATGACATGCCAGGGATTGTCGGCATCGTTCGAACGGGAGGTGTGACGCCGGATATTGCGGCGTCGCTCGATCTACTCTGTCATCTGCCCGGCTATCAACGGCGGGAGATCCGTCCAGCGGCGGGTGTTGTCATCGGTCAGGTCTGGCGTAGTGGCGATCGCGTTTCGGGCGACTGGCAGGAACGGGAGGGGGTCCACGCCTTCGTGACCGGTTCGGTGTTTCGCCCCGGACCGCCCCCGGCACGCATCGGAGCCGCTGAAATCGTCGCCGATTACCTCGCGCGCGATAAGATCACGCCCGACGATTACGACGGATCGTTTACGATCGTTCTTTTCGACACCCGGCGAGATACCATCTCCGTGTGTTGCGACCGGCTCGGCGGGCTGCCCGTGTACTACGCGTCGGTCGAGGGTGGCGTGGCGTTCTCGCCCGAGGCCAAGGCGCTGTTCCCGGCGCTCGGGATGGCGCCGTCGTTCGACTCGCGTGGCGTCGTCGGCTTTCTCGCATGCGGGTATTGCATGGGGACGGCAACGCTTTTCCGCGGCGTGAACAAACTCCAGTCGGGCGGCGTGCTCACCGTTTCCACGCGGACGCTCGAGATCGCGACATCGCGCTACTTCCGCATGGTCTTCGAGCCCGACCCGGCGTTCGAGAAACGGAGCGTTGCGGAAACCGCGCTCCGCGACGCCCTGGTAGAATCACACCGAATGATGATGTCCGACGACGACGGCAGGGCGGAGGTCCTGCTCTCGGGTGGGCTCGATTCGCGCCTGATCCTTGCCATGCTCACTGAAATGGGTAAGCCGCCCCGGGCGGCGGTGGGCTGGGGCGTCCGCGACGACATCCCAAAGTCCGATGCGAACACCGCGTCGCAGATCGCCGGAGCGTTCGGAGTACCGTTCCACTTCATCCGCTACGACAGTGATGGGTTCGCCGCCAACGCGCGCGACTGGTGCCGCATCTCGGAGCTCGCCAACGACAATATCGGATGGTACGCCGAGGGGGCACCGGTGCTCATCAGCGATTACAACCGGGGTGCTGCATTCATGGCCACCGGCGACGAGTGCTTCGGTTTTGGAGGGTGGGTGCGATCGGTCGAGGAATTGCCCGACGAGATTTTCTCGGGACACCTGCCGCCGTTGGTGGCGGGTATCATTGCGCCGCGTCGACTCTCCGAGTGCGGGTCGATCTACGAGGCGGAGATCGCCGGCGTCCTCGCGGACTGCGCGAACGACAATCTCATCGACCGGAAGGATTTTATCTATATTCACGGACGTCTGGTGTCGTTCGTTCATGCTCTGGGCTACTATAAGGAACTCGCCGTCCCCATTCGAAGGCCGTTCACTGCCAGGTGCGTGCTCGATGTGATGCAGCGCGTGCCGACGCGATATCGTATCCACAAGAACCTCTACGTCTCCATGATGGCCCGGTTCTATCCGAACGCCGCGAGGTTTCCGAACGCGAACGTCGACAGCCTGCCAGATTGGGAATACGACGTGCGCGCCCGTCCGGAATTGCGATCGCTGATTCTCGGCATGCTCGCGGATGAACGCCTGTCGATTCCAGTGCTCGGGGATATCATTGACGCCGACGCCACCCGGAACCTGCGCGACTCGTTCTTCGGAGAGACGGCCACGCCGATGAAGCGCATACCGGTCGACGATACCATGATCTTGTCACGATTCCTGCCCTACCGGATCAAGCGCGGGTCGCACGCGTTCGATACCCTTCGCCGGTACATGGGGCGCAGTTCGAAGAAGCGGCAGCGGGGCGCGTTCAACACGCTCATGGCGATCGCTCAGCTGAGCATGCTCGAGCAGGAGATGCAAAAATGGATCGCTCCGCGACCATAGCCCGCGCCGCGCTGCTGTCGGCGAGTCTCGTCCTGCTGGTAGGGGCCGTTGCGCTTGCCGCGCAAACCAGGGACGCCACCGACATCGTTCGACGCGCCGACCAGCACCTGCGCGGCAATACCAGCTACGCGGAATTGACCATGACGCTCGTGCGCCCGGACTGGTCGCGCGAATTGTCGATGAAGAGCTGGAGCAAGGGGACGAAGCTCTCGCTCATCCTGGTGACCGCACCCGCCCGCGACAAGGGCACGGCGTTTCTCAAGCGCGGCAGCGAAGTCTGGAACTGGGTGCCCAGCGTCGAGCGGGTGATCAAGATCCCGCCGTCGATGATGTCCCAGTCGTGGATGGGGTCGGATTTCACCAACGACGATCTGGTCAAGGAGTCGTCGATCGTGGACGACTACACGCATACCGTCGTCGGCGACACCACGCTGGCCGAGCGTGCGTGCTGGAAGATCCGCATGATCCCGAAGCCCGACGCCGCGGTGGTGTGGGGCGAGGTGCTGATCTGGATCAGCAAGCAGGACGACCTGGAACTGCGCCGCGAATACTTCGACGAGGACGGCAAACGGGTCAACGTGATGGAGATGTCGGACATCCGGACACTGGGCGGTCGCCTGCTGCCCACCGTGATGGAGATGACGCCCACCGATAAGCCCGGCAACAAGACCGTGCTGCGCTATCAGGCCGCGCGGTTCGACGAGCCGATCGACGACGCGTTTTTCTCCGAACAGAACCTCAAGCGGGTGCGGTAACGGCGTGAATCTCTACGCGAGCCTCGCCTGGCGAAATATCTGGCGCAACAAGCGGCGCAGCATCATCTCGATGTCGTCGGTGGTGTTCGCCGTCGTCATCGCGCTCGCCACGCGTTCCATGCAGCTCGGCTTCTACGCGCGGACCATCGACAACGTGGTGTCGTTCTATTCGGGCTACCTGCAGGTGCACGACCGCGGATTCCAGGACAAGCAGAGCCTCGATTTCAGCTTCGCGCGACCCGGATTCGATCGCGCGTCATCGTGGACGCGGACGCCGCACGTCACGCTTCTCGGCGCCGCGGCTCGAGTCGTTCGCGCTGCTCTCCAGCGGCGACGTGACCGACGGCGCGCAGCTCGTCGGCATCGATCCGGCGCTGGAGAACCGCCTGACGGGCCTCGAGAAGAAGATCGTGAGCGGCCGGTACCTGGCTCCCGGCGATCGCGGCATCCTGCTGGGTTCGGAGCTCGCGCGACCACCTCGGGCTCGCGGTGGGCGACACGGTGGTCGCGCTGGGCTCGGGGTACCACGCGGCGACCGCGGCGTCCCGGTTCGAGATCGTGGGAACGGTGACGCTTTCCCGCACCCGGAACTCAACGCGACGATCGCGTACCTCTCGCTGCCGGCGGCGCAGGACTTCTACGCCGCGCCCGACCGCGTCACGTCGCTTGCCGTGATGCTCGACGACCACCGGGCGCTGGACGCCGCGCGAGGCCGCGGCTGTCGGCGGCGCTCGGTCGCGACTACGAGGTCATTTCGTGGAAGACGATGATGCCGGACATGGTCCAGTACATCCAGTTCGACAACGCGAGCGGCGTCATCATGCTCGTGCTCATTTATGTCGTCATCGGGTTCGGCATTCTGGGCACGGTGCTCATGATGACCATGGAACGCACGCGCGAATTCGGCGTGCTGATCGCCGTCGGGATGACGCGGCGCGTGCTCGGCGCCGTGGTGATGCTCGAGAGCGTCATTCTGGCGCTGCAGGGCGCGCTCGCGGGCATCGCCCTGGGAATTCCGCTCCTGGCCTATCTGGCGCGCGAATCCGATCCTGCTCCACGGCGAGAGCGCGCGCGCCATGCGCGAGCTACGGGTTCGAGCCGATCCTCCCGTTTTCGTTGCAGCCGTCGATCTTCGTGTGGCAGACGGTCGGCGTGTGCTGGCCATCGCGGTGGCGGCGGCCGTGGTTCCGCTGGTTCGCATTCGCCGCCTCGATCCCGTGACGGCGATGCGGAAGGGATACTGAGCGATGATCGCGACCATCGCGTGGCGCAACGTCTGGCGCAACGGCCGGCGCAGCGGCATCCTCATCGCCGCCATCGCCTTCGGCATCTGGGCGGGTCTGCTGGAGATGGCGTTCATGAACGGCATGGCGAATCAGCAGCTGGAGGCCGCGATCCGGTCGCGCACGTCGCACATCCAGATCCACGCCGACGGGTTCCGCGCCCACAAGGACGTGACGCGCTTCATCCCCGCGGGCGACTCCGTGCTGGCCGCGGTTCGCGCGGCGTGCCGACGTCGCCGCGGCGGCCGGACGCGCGGTGGTGGGCGGCATGGCGTCTTCGGCGACCACGGCGCGGGGTGTGGTCGTCTACGGCATCGACCCGGCCGCCGAACGGCGCCGTGACCGACCTGCCCGATCGCGTCGTCGCGGGCGACTACTTCGGCGTCGACAGGCGCGACCCGGCGGTGATCGGCGAGCGGCTGGCGCAGAAACTCGGCGTCGAACTCGATCAGAAGATCGTCATTACCGGGCAGGGCGGCGACGGCGAGATCAGCGCGGGGGCGTTTCGCGTCGTGGGTATCTTCCGCACACGCAATGCCGCGTTCGACGAGATCGGCCGTGTTCGCCCGGCGCGCGGACCTCGCGCGCACCTTCGCGCTGGGCGGCGAGCTGCACGAGATCGCGATCCGCGTGAAAGACGCGAGCGACGTGGATCGTGTGGCCGGCGAGCTGCAACGCGACTATCCGGGCCTCGACGTCGCCACCTGGCGCGATCTCTCGCCGGAAGTGGCGCTCACCAACGACTCGACGCGCCAGATGAACTACATCTTCCTCGTCGTCATCCTGGTCGCGCTCGTCTTCGGCATCACCAACACCATGCTCATGGGCGTGCTGGAACGCACGCGCGAACTCGGCGTCGTCATCGCGCTCGGCATGCGGCCGGCGCCGGTGTTCGCGATGGTGCTGGTGGAGACGATCCTGCTCTCGGTCGTCGGCGGCGCTCGCGGGCGTGGCGCTCGGCGCCGCGCGATCGCCGTGCTCGGGCGCACGCCGGTATCGACCTGTCGCTGGTCGTCGCAGCGGGCTCGCCGCGTTCGGCATGGACACGCGTGATCCATCCGGTCATGTCGCCGGCACGAGTATCCGCTGGGTCGTGTCGCTGGTGATCGCGTCACGGCCGCTCGTCGCGTCGATCTATCCCGGGTGGAAAGCGGTGCGGCTGCGATCCCGGTGCGCGCCATCCGGATCCTATCAATCGAGGAGGAAACGCGTCATGCCCGTCATTCGCACCGAGGAGCTTACCCGCGTCTACGAAGACCACGGCGATGCCGGTCACCGCCGTGGACGACGTCACGCTCGAGCATCGAGGAAGCCGAGTTCACCGCGATCGTCGGTCCCTCGGGTTCGGGCAAGACCACGCTGCTCAACCTGTCGGCGGGCTCGACAGCCCCGACGTCCGGGCGCATCGAGGTGGCCGGCGAGGACATCGGCGGCCATGAGCCGGCCGAGCTCGTCGGCTTCCGGCTCCATCACATCGGCTTCGTCTTCCAGGCCTACAACCTGATCCCCGTGCTGACGGCGCAGGAGAACGTCGAGTTCATCATGCTGCTGCAGAAGCGGCCCGCGCGACGAACGGCCAGCGCGCGCGCCGAGGAGTTGCTCGCGCGCCGTCGGCCTGGGCGACGCAGATGGACCGGCGGCCGCACGAGCTCTCCGGCGGCCAGCAGCAGCGGGTCGCGGTGGCGCGGGCGCTGGCCTCGCTGCCCGGCCTTCGTGCTCGCCGACGAGCCGACCGCGAATCTCGACTCCGCCTCCGCCGAGAACCTGCTCGACATCATGGAGCGGCTCAATCGCGAGCAGCAGATGACCTTCGTCTTCTCGACCGCACGACCCGCGGGTCGTCGAGCGCGCGCACCGCGTGATCACGCTGCGCGACGGCCGGGTGGTCGCGCGACGAGCCGTCGGATGCGTAGGCGGCCACGCGCATCGGGCGTCGACCGGGTCCTCGTCGCGCGCTCGCGCTGTGCTGGCCGCCCTGGCGAGCCGCGCGCGCGTGGCGCTCGCCGGCGACCTCGCCGCTGAGCGGCTACGTGCGCGAGTCGCCGCTGGTGGCTGGACAGCGAGCCGGTCCCGCTCGACGCGGCCGGGCGCGGCGCGCAGCGCACGTTCACGAACCTGCTGCACACGCGCGAGAATCTCCGCGGTATCCGGCGCCGTCGACACGGCTCGGCCTCGAGCTCAAGACGCGGCTGTTCGCGCGGCGACGCGGCGCAGGACCTCCTCGTCGCTCACCGACGTCGCCGGCGGCAATCGACGCCTACTTCGACTGGGAACGCCGCTTCGTCGACGAGCAGCCGTCGGTGCTGGCCATGCGTGCTCGATCGCGCGTGGGTGCAACGCCGAACGCGGGACCGGTCGCAGACTCACGCTCGGGCGCCAGCGGATCGCCTGGGGCACGGCGCTCGTCTGGAATCCGATCGACATCTTCAATCCGGCCGTCGCCGCTCGACTTCGACAACGAGCGAGAAGCCCGGCACCGACGCGGCGCGCGCGCAGGTCTACCTCGGCCCGAGCTCCAAGGTCGAGGTCGGCGGTGGCGCCGGCGCGCGACACCGACGACGCGATCGGCGCCGATGCAGCTGCTCGTCAATCGCTGCCGGCTACGACTGGATCGCGATCGCCGGACGGCGCGGCCCGGGACGGTGTTCGGGCGGCGCGTGGGCCGGCAACATCCGGCGGCGGCGGATTCCGCGGCGAGTTGCTCGTACGCGATTCCGCGCGACGGGCGCGTGCCGCCGGCGGACTCCACGGCGGAGGAGTCGGGCGCTGCTGGCGTCGGTCGACGGCGACTACACCTTCGCGAACTCGCTCTACCTGCACGGCGCCGTGCTCTATAACGAGCGCGGCAGCGACCGGAAACGCCGGCGGCGTCGCTGCTGCTCGAGTCGTATCTGCCAGGCGTGGCCGAGCCCGGCGCGCTGGTCGCTCTTCGCGGAGGCGGCGAGGGACGTGACGCCGCTGGTGCGCGTCGATCTCGCGGGCATCCTCAACCCCGACGACCGCTCGTGGTACGCCGGGCCCCACGCGTGACGTGGTCGGTGGCGACGAACCTGGACGTCATCGCGAGCGGGCTCATCTTCGGCGGCGACGACGGGCACCGAGTTCGGCGACGACGGCGGCATCCTGATGGCGTGGCTCAAGTGGTCGTTTTAGACGCGGGGAAGCCGATGACGGAACCGACGATGAAGGCAATGATCCTCGACGCGCCCGGCCGCGCGCTGCGCATGACGGAGGTGCCGCGGCCTGCGCCCGCAGCGGGCGAGGTGTTGCTGCGCGTGCACGCGTGTGCCGTCTGCCGCACCGACCTGCACGTCGTGGACGGCGAATTGCCCGATCCCGTGCTGCCGCTGATTCCCGGGCACGAGATCGTCGGGACGGTGATCGAAGCGGGAACCGGCGTCGATCGATTCAGAAGCGGCACCCGCGTCGGCGTGCCGTGGCTGGGATGGACGTGCGGGACGTGCGCATTCTGCCGCGCGAGCGCGGAGAATCTATGCACGGAAGCACGCTTCACCGGCTACACGCGAAACGGCGGCTACGCCGATACTGCCGTTGCGGACGCGCGCTTCTGCTTCGAACTTCCGAACACGTACGACGACGTACACGCCGCACCGCTCTTGTGCGCCGGGCTCATCGGTCACCGCGCGTATCGCATGGCGACGGAGCACCCGTTCGGCGGCGACGCCGCGCGCGTGGGACTCTACGGTTTCGGCGCGGCCGCGCATCTGGTGGCACAGGTCGCCGTGGCGGACGGGCGCACGGTGTTTGCGTTCACGCGTCCCGGCGATGATGCCGCGCAAACGCACGCGCGTTCGCTGGGTGCGTCGTGGGCAGGCGGATCGAACGACACGCCGCCGGAGCCGCTCGACGCCGCGATTCTGTTCGCGCCGGTGGGTGCGCTGGTGCCGGCCGCGTTGCGTGCGCTGCGTCCGGGCGGAGTCGTCGTGTGCGCCGGGATCCACATGAGCGACATCCCGTCGTTCCCGTATACGTTGTTGTGGGAGGAGCGCGTCGTGCGTTCGGTCGCGAACCTCACGCGCGAGGACGGCGACGCGTTCCTCGATCGTGCCGCGCGCATCCCGCTTCGCGTCGACGCCACGCCCTATCCGCTCGCCCACGCCAACGAGGCGCTCGACGACCTGCGAAACGGGCGCCTCCAGGGCGCCGCGGTCCTCGTGCCCGACCCGCGCGCTTGACGGCCCCGGAACCGCCTGTTAGCGTCGCACGTCAGCAGCCGCAGCCCGTACCCACGGTAACCGGAAGGAGGCCCGCGATGGGCGACGACCGGACGATCGAGCGGCTTCGTGCGCACTACGACGTGGAGCGGAGTCTGGCGGAGCAGTTGCGCAAGTCCACGCGCGACCGGCGGACGTCCCTCTATCCCGCGCTCTACAACGAACTCTTCGCGCGCGTTCCCGACCACCCCCAGTTGACCGAGAAGACCTCGCCCGAAGCGACGGCGGCGTCCACGCGGCGCAAGCTCAAACTCCTCCAGCATTACCTGCGCCCGGACACGACCTTCCTCGAAGTCGGCGCGGGCGACTGCGCGCTCGCCATCGAAGTGGCGCGTCAGGTCAGACAGGTCATCGCGATCGATGTCTCCGACGAGATCACGCGGGGATTGGCGACGCCCGGCAACTTCACGCTGACGCTCTCGGATGGCCGCAGCATCCCGGTTCCGCCGGGGAGCGTCACGGTGGCGTACAGCAATCAGCTCATGGAACACCTCCACCCCGACGACGCGCTCGAGCAACTGCAGAACATCCACCGCGCGCTGGCGCCGGGCGGCGTTTACATCTGCATCACGCCGAACCGTCTGAGTGGTCCGCACGACATCTCGAAGTACTTCGACAAGGTCGCGCGCGGATTCCACATGAAGGAGTACACGAACAGCGACTTGAGCCGGCTGTTCCGGCGCGTCGGATTCTCGAAGGTCGAGGTGCTGGTCGGCGCGAAAGGGACCTACGTGCGCACGCCCGGCGCACCGATGCGCGCGCTGGAAGGCGCGCTCGACGCGATATCGTCGGTCGCCGGCGTGAGCCTGGGCAAGACGCTCCCCGGTCGCATGATCCTCGGCGCGCGAGTCGTCGGAACCAAATGAGCGCGATGCGCGGGACGCGACCCCCGAGACTCGGAAGGTGGGGCCGAACTGGGTCCGAAGGACGTGCTCGGTTGTAACGCCCTTCCGATCAGGTCCTCGACATGGGGCGCGGTCAAGTCGTTGTACCGATAGATGACCGGAACCACCGGTGCGCAGGAATCAGTCGCGATAGAGCGACTTCACCTTCCCCCATGTCGCCGACTCGACCTTGAGGACGCACGGTGCCGGCGTCGCGAGCTGGGCTTCCAGCGCCCACACGCCCTGGGGCAGGCAACACGCATAGGCGCCGTACACATTTACGTCGGTGCCACTGTCGATGTACTGCCACACGTCGGACGAAATCTGCCAGAGGCCGAAGAAATTGTCGGGCGACCCACAGGGGTAAAGCAGGGCCTGCGCCTCGATGCGATCCACCGGCGTTCCGTCGGGAAACTTCGAACTCAGCAATCCCTGACCCAGGAATGCGGGATCCGGTCCGGTGTTGACGCAGGTATGAGTCGGAACGAAGCATTCGAACGCCGTACAGAAATTACCCGTCGGACAGGCAACCGGGAACGGACCCAGTCTCAAGTCCATCTGGTAGCAGTAGAGCGAGTTGTGCTGCACGTTCGTATCGACCATGCGCCGCACGATCGTCGTCCCGAACCGGCGCTGGACGTAGAGAAACGTCTCCTGCCCGTCGCGCAGGACGGTGAGCCATCCGCAGCCCGGGACTTCTCCGGTGTCCGTGATGGTGAGGTTGATGACGACAGAATCAGGGTAGGCGGTGCTCGTCATCGTGATCGTCCCCGCGTGAACCGTCGACGACACGGTGAGGAGGATCCCGATCAATAACAGTCTGGCTGACATGACGAACCTCCCGAGGAAACCCACTTCTGGGAGCAAAGCTTCGGCGACGAATATGCGGTAGTATACCATGAACAATGGGTCTGGCGCCTTGCCATTTGGGTGCAACGAAGTGCGGGTTGAGGTCGACGTTGCGGCCGCGGTCCCAGCCCCACATCTTGAAAGCAACGTGCAGCGGAGTTGCTTCCTCGTACACGTGGGGCAGACCCCAGCCGAGATTGTGCAGACGAACGGCGAGAGCAAGCAAACCGATTGCCGCTACCGCCAGATTTGTTCTGCGAGACGCTCGCTGTTCGGGGATCATTAAGACCTGCAGGGGCTAGTTACGGTGGCTCCGACGAGAAAAGGGTACCCAAGCCGGGGGGCGACGGCGAGTAGAATTACCGCGGCGGCTGCCACCCACAGAGCCTCCATGACGCCGGGTATCGGACGTCGAACGAATAGGAGTTGATGACTGTGGCGCGCGTGCGGCTTGTGCTGGTTGCCATGAGTGCTTTCTTCTCTCTCTCTGCGATGGCAATATCCGCCGAAGTGCCTTCTCTCGAATACGAAGCGTTTCTTTCCTGCAGCGTGGTTGTCCGAGGTTCCGTCGCGTCCATTGCGAGTCAGCAGGCGCCGGTCGCCGATGTCATGTCCATGTTCATGTCCACATTTCCGGACCCGGGCTCACTTGTTGAATTCAAAGAAGTGACATTGTCAGTCGACGAGGTGTTAAAGGGCGAACTGAAGACGACCACGATTACATTTAACGTGAACGTGTGCATGTCGACGTTTCGGGATAACTACATGATCGGTGAAGAATGCATCGTCGGCCTGAAATGGTCCCCGGATGCACTCGGTGGCGTGTACTATCTGTTCTCTGATCGGGCCCGTCTCGTGGAAGAAGGACACCGATGGGTGCAGCAGGGCGAGCGTGTCGAGACGGACGATATCGGTAGGCTGCGCGCGACGCTCGCAGCGGCGGCTCCCAGACGCGTGCTAGGCGGAGCCGATCTGGTGATTTCAGGGCGATTGCGGAGCTCGAGTCTGAGCTACCTCCGCGACGCCGATGGACATGAGTATGCGGAAGAGACACTTCATCTGGAAAATGTCGAAACGTTGAAGGGCGTATCCCCGGGGACCGCGGCGGACGTGAAGGTGATCACCAGCGGAGACTACTGGCCCGCATGGCGGGAGGAGGGGACCGTTCCGAAGCTGCTCGAGGGATATCCGTACTGCTTGTTTCTCCGAAAGACGGATCAGGGCCTGGTGCTATTTCGCGGACTGAACAGCGCTTTCGAAATTGACGGGAACGCCCTGCGCGCGATTGGTGCGCGGTATCCAACTGATCTGAACCTCAACGAGGTGAGCGCCGATGCGCGGCCGGTGAATGCTGACTTCGCCGCTCGATGGGCTGTTCCTTTGGAGGCGGAGCGAGTCGCACAAGCCTCTCTTGCTGATCACTGGAAACCGGAGGTCGAGAGTGCCCCGACTTTTTTTGACCTCGTTGGTGTCAATTGTTCCGATGCGAAGTTGGCGGCGCCGTTCCACGAATACCTCCTTCGGGAGGAGGCGGTTCGTCGCTTCATCCTCTCCGGTGACGACGATCCCCGGCCGTATTGGACGCTGGAACGGTATGCGTTCCCGATCATGGTTCAGGATTCGTGCGTCGGTATGATCCTGGTCCAACGCAATCGTGACGAAAGCGGAAAGAAATTCGAGGAAGAGCGCGGGAGACTATTTCTTCTTTGCGTTCACGTGCAAAGGCAACGGAGTAGACCGGCTATTGCTGGATTTTCGGACCACGTATCCGGGGGCGGATATCGGATGGGTTGAATTTGTCGGGGGTCATGCAACTCCTCGCATTGTGATCCAGAAGAGCGACAACGAGATCCTCTCGGCTCCTCAGGGTGAGCAACCGGTTCCGATCGCAGAGGATGCTCGAAGGATCAGGGGGCGCCCGCCGAGCGCCCGGTTCCGGACGGTCCGCAATGACGAGGGGATTGCTGTCGCGTCGTGAGTGGTAAACTCAGCCCATCCGGCGCTCGCCCTCCCGGGTTTGCAGCCTGGTAACCGGGAAAGATCATGATGAGACTGCAGATGATCGTTGTCGCACTGATGCTCACGTGCACGGTTGCATCTGCCGAGCTGACAGGTGACTTTGCGCCGAGTATCCAGTTCGGCGATCCGCTGACCGACAGCCATCTGATTGTCCGTGGACGCGTCCGCGATATTCAAATGGCGACGACAACGTTTGGGGAATACTTCGCTGAAGGGGGGAGCGACTCGGAGGAGTTAGAAGTGTTCAAGGTGTCGGTCGATATCGATGAAGTACTGAAGGGAAACGACCCCGGACGGCAAGTGACGTTCGACGTGCTTCGCGACGCCTCGATGTTCCGGAAGGGGCAGGAGTACATCATCTGCGCACGCTGGCGAAGAGCGCGCTACCCTGGCAGCTACATCGCCGGACCGATGCACGGGCTATTCGTGGCAAGTGGAAAGGATTCCTGGCTGGAGTTACCTGAGTCCGGGCAAGGGGTAACGATGAGTGATCGTTCCCTTCGGGCCCGGATCGCGACAGCCGAGATTCCGAGTGTTGCCGGTGCGGCGGACATCGTAGCACTCGGCAGTCTCACCTCCACATGGAAGGCCACGTATACCGAGGCCCTGGGCCGTGAAGGGACGATGCAGCACTACCGCCTCCTCGTGACGCAGGCGTTCAAGGGTGCCGATGTGGCCAGCACGGTGGAGTTTGTCATACCGGCTGCCAGCATCCGCCATATGCCCCCGTGGGCGAGGTACACGCCTTACGAGATCAACGTCGGTGAGGAGTGGCTCGTCTTCCTCCGACGGGATGATGAGGGATGGCTCTGCCCGTTCGCCGGACCGAACAGCCTGTTGAAAGTCGTGGGAAACGATATCGTGTACGATTCCTCGGTGCCCTATCCGCGTTCGATGGATGAAGCGAGGGACGCCATCCAGGCCGCGGTGTCTCACGTTCGGAACACGTCCGACACCGCGTTTCAGGCGGCGACCATTGAACTACAGAAGTGGGTCGATCAAGTCGCCGCTGGCGAGCCGATGTTTCAGATTGCCGACCCGGCCGTGCTGAAGCGGGCGACACTCGGCAGCCCTTTCACCTTCTACTGGCCGGACAGTACCTTCGACGAGTACGAGCGCGCCGAACCAAGGTGTCTTCTGAATTACTGCGACGTGGGCGACTGTTTTCCGGTCCGCTGCGACGGTCGGACGCTCGGCGCGATCGTCGTCGAGGCGCACCGGGACGGGTCATACTCGAGCACAACATTGGGTGGCGATGGGCTTCCGCGGCTCTACAGCATGCACGCAAGAACGGCGCCCGTTGGTCCGCGCCAGCGGGTGTCTGTGGTTCAGGTGGGCAGCGGTTACGCGATCGTTGAAGACGGATCGACCGTCTTCGCAATGATTCCCCTGGAGTCCGGACAAGATGACCCGTGGGTCTCCCCCGATGATGTAGCGCCTTTGATAAAGGCCAGCATCCGGGACAGCCGCGCGGGGACGCGCAAGGCGAAGGAATATATCAAAAACGCATCCTCGCCGACGCAGTGATTCGCGACCTGCCTTTGAGCATGTGTGAACATTTTCGCAAAGTAACCTTCCGCTTGACGGTCGTTCGACGACGCCGTTATCATGTCGGCCGAGGACTAGGGGAGAACCGCAGCCGACCTGACTAGCTCCTCATCTGCAGTTCACAGAATCCAACGAGCCGGTGCTGTCGCGCCCCCGCAGCCGTGGCGCGCCTTTTGTCGTGCTCAGCAGGGAGATGTCTCCGTGCTGAAGTCGTTGCCCTCCAGGGCTTGCATCCGACGTCGCGGCGTTCCCGCTGTGACGATGCGCTTCTACTTCCACGCCATTCCCATTGACCGTCCGCCAGCGAAGGGCCTTGCTTGCGCTGGCCGCGTCGAGGATCTCCTGCATTTGTAGCCAATGAAGAGGAAGAATCATGGCCGCGAAATACGCTCTCGCGAATACCAGTGACGGACAGTTAATGTTCAATCTCAAGGCTCCCAACGGGGAGACGATCCTGACCAGCGAGAGGTGCAAGGCCAACGAGAGCGCCGAGGGCATTGCATCGGTTAAGGCGAACGATCGAGGCGCACCTCGACCGCCGGACGTCCAAGGACGGGAAGCCGTATTTCGTGCTGAAGGCCGGGAATGGCGAGATCATCGAAACGAGCGAACAGTACTCGACGGCGTCCGCGATGGAGCACGGCGTTGGCTCGGTCAAGACAAACCGGCCGACGGCGGGCAGTTGACGACCTAACGTAGTGTTCCGCCCACGGGCGATGAAACGGCGCTTCTGACCGATCGGATAGCGCTGAGGTGAACATATGGCTTCGTTCGAGGTTCGGGTAGCAGACGATGACGACGATGGACTCGGTGGCAAGCGTGTTACGCTGTCATTTACCGGCCTGTTGCGAGGCATGACCGCCGAGGAGAACACCGACTCGAACGGTTGCGCTACGTTTGATGGCTACGAAGAAGGCGAAGTGAAGGTGTTTGTGGATGGTTCAGACTGTGGAACCTACGATTACGAAGACGGTGGGAGTATCACCGTGACGGTATAGTGGCCAGGTGTCACCAATGGACGCGAGAGCTGTTCGGACATTCGCGCCGCTGACGTCGGCGACGGGGTGGGTTGACTTCGCCTATGCACAATTAAATGAAGGCGTCTGAATCGCTGCCCAAAGTACCCCATTGACGATGATCTCGAACGCGGATAGCCTCTGGTTTACAGGAGACTAGGGGAGAGTCGACAGCGTCGGACTGGTCACCATCGCAGTTCACAGATTCTTTCTAAAGAACGATGATTCTAAAGAACGATCGCCTCGCCCACGCGTTGGTGAGCGTGTTTCGCCAGGGACACTCATGCTTCGTCTGCGCCCCCCCCCAGCACTGGCGATTGGACGCGCGTAATTGTTTCCCGCCGTTTGGTTTTTGTACTTCGGAGCTTAGTGCGAGTTGGTGCGCAGCTTAACGAGCAAGATTGTGCTAACGAGTCAGGGAGTCGTCTTCGCGGTTGCGATGTCGTCGTCGATGACAACCGAGTACTGTTCGCAACGATCGAGGGGGAAACGAAATGTACCATCGGTCTCGTGTCTTCTTGATGGTTGGTGTGCTCGCCATGTTGGTCGCTTTGCCTACGGACTCGCTTGCGCTTCATTACAAATTATACAAAGCAGGCCGACCCTTTGATGGTCTTCGGAGTACCGATACAAGTGACAAGGCTGTGTATAATATTAAGCAGGGCTGCTATTACGAGAAACTTGAAACCGTTAACGGCCAAGTAACACTCGAGTTCGTGGATGTAAAGGTCACGGATACTAACGGAACAAGGGTAGTTGAGCGGTGCGCGGATGGCCAGTGCAAGAAGGAAAAGCTACAACTTGTCGTTGCAGAGAGCGTACTGGCAGAGGACCCCTTGAACTGTGTCTTCGCCGAGGGTGTTGCCGGAGGCGTGTTGGCGCTCCCCTTGAAATTGAGATTCAAGACCGACGACGCCCCATACTCGTTCAATACGAGCGCATCAATTGGGCCATACGTCGGCTATCAATTGTCGAGCGGCACCCACTTCACGCATACAGTCTTTGTGTTCGGCGGTCTTACGATTATTCCAATTAGCGACATCAATGCCAAGGAAGTCGAAAACGCTTCGGGCGGGTCGATCGGAGGGGGCATTGTTACCAACATAGCGGGCTTGCTCGATAACCTTCAGATTGGTGCCGTCGTCGGAGCTGACTTCTTGGGCGGTAACCGAGGAAGGGCATGGGTCTACGAAGGTAAGCCGTGGTTGTCCTTTTCAATTGGGTTTCAATTCTTGAAATAGGATGGCTAGAGATCAAGTTAGCGTGCTCCGATCATGAGGCGAACGAGGAAACAGCCTGTTCAGGCGGCTTCGCCTGCTTGGACAGCGAAGCCCGCCAAGCGAATCTGGGCCTTGGTGGTGGGAGGTGGAGATAATACTCGCGCTACTAGTGAAACTTAGGTAAGGTTGTAAGAGCGCCATTCGAATGCGCACGCGAGATTCAAACAAGTCAGCACGAGAGGAAGCGGCTTGATCGCGTTAGAGATTATCTTGCAAATGGGCAACTCGCCGAAGCAGAATCTGCACTAACGCATTCATCCTTCCCGACGAACTCTAACGTTGGGAGACGTGCGCAGCTACTTGTCGACGCGTACATCGGACCAAGAAGCTGGGATTCAGTAGAAGAACGAGGCCGTTCCGAGGAAACACGCGAAGAGCTAAGGGAATTCCCCAACGACCAAGCGAAGCGAGAGGCAATAATTCTCTTGGATTACCGACTACAACAACGAGGCCAACTTCCGGCCACTTACTTTAAGAGTGTCCAGCGCGATCTACGTTCTCCGTGGGTGCGCTTTCTGGCTGCGCGCGAGTCCCAAGTATCGGATCTCGTCTGGTCCGCCACGGTTCTAAGCTCGGTTGTCGCCGAGGTGCCCGACACCTTATGCAGTTTTGCTGTTCTAGCGCGCGCATGGCTGGCACATATGCACCGAAGCTTGGGAATGTGGGATCGCGTCGGGGCTAAACTCACGCAGGCTACGTTTCTCTACAACGCGTGCAAAGACGTGCATGACAACAGCGCTGAGGTAAGGTTACGCGGAGAGTTGCTCTGTTTTGCGCGCTACGCATCAGACTCAACAAGCGCAAACGACCAGCGGAGAGCACTTAGGGAGCTTGTCAGGCGGAACGAACAGCAAGCCGGCGAAGGCGCGGCAGCAGCGGCGGTGAATGCCAGATACTGGCTTGCAGAGGATTCACGCCGGCTCGGTGCCGTGGCGGACGCTGAGACGCTCGTTGGACCTGCTCTTGACGTGTTTGACAAGAGTTCATCGCTGCGTGATGGTTATCCATACGTGGCTGCGATGCTCAACGTTCTCTGGATACAATGTCGAATGCATCAGGGCGACTACGGGGAGGACGTTCAAGCTCGACTCACTGCTGGAGCGGAATCGCTTAAGTTACTGAATACGAAGAGTGGTGGACCTTTTTGGAATGAAGAGGGTCTGTGCCGCTACCTTCTTGCCGAATTGTTTTGTCGTGCGGGGAACGAGAGCGCCGCGAAGGCCTCCCTTGGCGAAGCTGACGCCTTGGCGAAACGCTGCCGCACGGAATCCATGGGTTCGATTTTGAAACGGAGGCAAAGGACATTAGGGACCTATTGGCACGCCAAAGAGGCGTGACCTCGCCGGGTCATTGAAGTTCTATCCTTGCCTTTCTATTGCATGCGGGCCTCCGTCGGTACCATCTTGGGCGCTGGCTTGCCGGGAAGCTCCTCTCTTATGAGCCCTTGTGATTCTAGCGAGCATTCGCCGTCAATTCGTACTGCGCGCGCTGGAAATGCCCATTTCGGCTAATGCGGTCTATCAGATCACTATAATGAGGGGAAACACGCTATCCCAAAGTAGACCCTCCAGGGGGTTTTTGAGATTTGGGCTAGTTGGAGGCTCTCAGGGATCCCGGCGCCTGGGACCGAGCTCGTACTACGTTGCCGCACAGGCTGTTACTCCGATCTCATATCGACGGCCGGGCGCTATCCCCTGGGTTAGCAAACCGGCCAAAAACGGGGCGTTTTGCTAGCCGTCACCACTCAGTGCGACTACAATTCGCCGCAGTGCCCGGCCAGAGTTTGGCCTCGTGGGAAGCGCTTCATGATCGTGTCTTTGGGAATTGCAGTTTTGGTACAGAATTGTGTGGTCGGGTGTCTTCGCAACACATTGATCTTTTGTCGTGTATTCGCGACAGAGAATGAAGAGCAATGCTTTACAGAGCAGCCAGGTGTTCTGTTGATGTGTCGACGTACCGTCGTGTAAGGCAGAATGTAAGCGAAGGCACCCACCACACGTGGATTAGGTCATGGATATTGAGCTAACGCGAAGTCGAGACGAAATCCTTGATCGCTTTGACACACTCTACGGACGAGAGGACGTCGCTGACCTTCTGGAGATTTCAGATAGCCATCTTGTGCACATCCTGTTTCGTTCAGTCTCGCGCCGCGCATATCGCTTTTTCTCTATCCCCAAGAAATCTGGGGGAACCCGACTCATTGCAGCGCCACCACCTTCGCTTCAGATTTTGCAATCGAAGCTGAACTACGTGTTCCAGGAGGTTTACAGGCGCAAACGGGCGGCTCATGGTTTCGTGCGAAGTCGCAGCGTCCTAACTAACGCGATACCGCATTTGGGAAAACGCTGGGTCCTGAACGTGGACCTTATGGACTTCTTCCCTTCCATCAACTTTGGTCGCGTGCGCGGAATGTTCATGGGGAAGCCGTATCAGGTCGGGCCATCCGCCGCGAGCGTCCTCGCGCGCATTTGCTGCAATGATAACTCGCTCCCGCAGGGTGCCCCGACATCACCGATGGTGTCAAACATGGTGTGTGCGCGCCTGGACGGCGAGCTTCAAAGGCTCGCAAGAGATCACCGATGTTCATACACGCGCTATGCGGACGATATTACGTTCTCCGCGTCGCAACGACGGTTTCCGACTGCCCTAGCACGCTTGGAAGAATCTGGGATTGCGAGGGCTACTACTTTGGGCCCTGAGCTTGTTGCTGTGATTCTGCGGAATGGATTCAGGATCAACGAGGCAAAGGTTCGACTGCAATTCCGTGACTGCCATCAAGAAGTAACGGGGATTACGGTCAATAGGATACCCAATGTGCCACGATCCTATGTGCGTGAGCTGCGCGTCATGATCCACGCGTGGCGACTATACGGCTACGAGTCGGCAGAGCAATCGTACCGGGAAAGGCATGCGCGACGGTCGCGCCGTCCAGGATCCGGGGAGCCATCCCTTGCGCTCGTTTTAAGGGGGAAGGTCGAATACCTTGGGATGGTTAAAGGTGCGGATGACCCTGTCTACAGGCGATACAAGAATCGACTTCACGAGTTGGCGCCAAAGTTGATCGACGCAGCCCCCGCGGTTGTAGCCAGCAATGTCGTCTCCGAGGATAACCTGGCAGACGACCAACTGTGGATCAGTTGGTTTGAGAAGTACCGTGACTCAGTATTCCACTTGGAAGTCAAAACGAAGAGCGGCGCAACAGGCGGAGGAACGGCGTTCGCTTGTGAACCGGGTGCGCTTGGAATGCGGCGCACAACTTGGCTGGTGATTTGACCATCGGATCGCCTCTATCGACAGGAATCACGCCATTGGGGACGAGCATGCACAAGAAGCACAAGAAGGGATGCGATATTGCTCTATTGCGAGTTCCAGAGAGGGGCTTTCCTGTGAGCCTTCGGCTAAACGAGAATCTTCCGAGTGTCGGAGAACTGGTCGCGGTCCTTGCGTATGCGACTGTTCCACAAAGACAACCGTCCTTGGGCCTGTACCCTGGCTGGGTTGAGGCGATTGCGCCTGACTATCGTCGTGAGTATGAGTTCATTCAGATCAGCGTTACGCCGGCGGGCGGGATGAGTGGTGCGCCGGTAATAAACCGAGCTGGCGAGGTGATCGGGGTGGTCGTCGAGCAGACGTTTGCTGAGGGGTGGAAAGGATCTGGGCGTCCATTTTGCCACGTTCTTCCAATCCGACATATGAGGGAGATTAAAGGGCCGTGACGTGTCGCGCCAGCTCTCGATCAACAGAAGATCCCTCTGGTGACGAAATGAAACTCGCCCAAGCGCGGAGGTGCGATTCCCAAATGGCAAGTCTAGAAGACTATCCATACCTTGCTTCACTCGGCTAGAATAGCCGGCACGTTCTACCCGAAGAGATCTCGATGGCCCCGGCAGGAACAAGCGGCGGTCGACGGGCATTTGTCAACATAGGCAACACCATGACAATGGAATCCAAAGGCGGCGATCTCTTCATCGTCGACAACAGCGTCTCCGGCTGGACCGGTCTCCGTTACCTCGAGGAGTGGACCGAGCATCGCCAAGAGCTTTCGATATCGCCACCGGATACTTCGAGATCGGCGCGCTGCTCGCGCTCGACGGCAAATGGCAGCGCTTGGACAAGATCCGCATCCTGATGGGCGCCGAGACGACCCATCGCACGCGGAAGGCGCTTCTCGATGCGGTTAGAGCCGGGCGCTAGTCAGCTCTGGACAACAGCATCGAGGCCGAGAAGGAAGCGAATCCCTTCCTGAATGGCGTGCCGGCGATCCTCGACGCCCTTCGCTCCGGCCAGATCGATTGCCGCGTCTACGACAAGGACAAGTTCCACGCCAAGGCGTACATCACCCACGCCAAGCTCGAGGTCGTCGGGTCGCAGGCGCTCGTCGGATCCAGCAATTTCACGCGCCCCGGGCCTGACCGAGAACATCGAGCTCAACATCCAGGTTCAGAGCGCGCGCGAGGTCGCACCAGCTCCAGGAATGGTTCGAAGAGCACTGGAGCGAGGCGAAGCGAAGTCACCGACGAGGTGCATCGAGACCGATCTCGCGGCATACGCACGCCTATACACGCCGTTCGACGTCTATGCCAAGGCCCTTCAGGAGTTCTTCCGCGGCCACGAGCTCACCGCCAGCGAGTGGGACGAGACCCGCTCGAAGATGTTCCCGCGAGCTCGACCGCTACCAGAAGGAAGCCTACTGGGCGCTCATGAAGATCGCCCGCCAGCACGGCGGCGCCTTCCTCTGCGACGGCGTCGGCCTCGGCAAGACCTTCGTCGGGCTGATGCTGATCGAGCGCCTGATCCTGCACGAGGGCAAGCGGGTCGTCCTCTTCGCCCCCAAGGCGACGAAGGAAGGCGTCTGGGAGCCGCACCTGCGCGAGTAGCTCCCCCACATCGGCGGCGTGGGGCGGGCCGACTTCAGCAATCTCGCGGTCTTCAGCCACACGGACCTTGGCCGCAAGGGAGACTTCCCGGAGCGGTTCCGTCGGATCGCCGAACTCGCCGACGTCGTCATCATCGACGAGGCCCACCACTTCCGCAATCCCGGGACGCGAGGGCGACGCGACGACGGGATCGAGCCGTCGCGCTACTACCGGCTGTACGATCTGCTGGACAACACCGTCCGGCCGAAGACGCTCTTCATGCTGACGGCGACGCCCATCAACAACCGGCTCACCGACTTCCGGCACATGGCCGAGCTATTCACGCGGCGGGACGAGGCCTACTTCGCTCGGACCCTGGGGGTGAACAACCTGCGCGCCCACTTCAACAAATGGAGAAGGCACTGCGGAAGCGCCTCGGCGACGATGTGACTCGACGTCGCCGAGAACCTGGCCGAGGCCAGGAGCTTGCTGGCCGCCGATGAGATCTTCCGCCATCTTGTCGTCCAGCGCAGTCGTGCCTATGCCAGGGAGAGCCAGATCCGCGAGACCGGCGCGGCCGCCGTCGTTCCCGGAGCGCAAGGCCCCCGCAGGTCGCCGAGTACTCCATCCGCAAGACCTATGGTCGGCTCCTCGAGCTGTTCGAGAAAGCCTTCGCCGGAAGAATCCTCTGTTCACGTCTCCCGATTTACTACCCGCTGGCCTAGTACAAGGGGCAGGACAAGAGCATCGACCCCTTGGAGGAGGGCCGCCAGAAGCAGGTCGTCGGCCTGATCCGCACCCAGTTCCTGAAGCGTTTCGAGAGCTCAGTCGGTTGCCTTCGAGCTCTCCTGCGACCGCTTGCTGAAGAAGCTCCTGGCCTTCCTTGAGGTCCACAGCGAAACGGACGCCGAAAAGAAGCGCCTCGATCGGTGGAAGACCCAGAACGCCGAGGTCCTGGACTATGCGACCGCAGCGCAAGCTCGACCTGTGGGGGAAGACGAAGATGAGGACAGAGGACGAAGACATCGTCCCCGCAGGAGTTCCTTGAAGCCGTTGAGCAAGCTCGACCGGGACGAATACGACGTCGACGAGATGATCGCAGGAGACCTTCCTCGACCTGGATCAGATCGTCGAGCTTCCTCGAAGAGACCAGGAAGTTTGAGCCCGAACACGACGACAAGCTCAAAAAGCTCATCCGGCTGCTCAAGTCCAAGGACCTGGCCGGCCAGAAGGTCCTGATCTTCACCGAGTTCGCCGACACCGCCCGCTATCTCAAGCGGCAGCTGACGAGGCGGCATCGAGGGGGTCGCCCAGGTCGACAGCGCGACCAAGGGCAACCGCGCCGACGTCATCAGGCGCTTCTCGCCCTACTACAACGGCACGATCGTCGGCAGCACTCGCAGGCGAAGGGCACGACGGAGATTCGCGTCCTCATCTCGACCGACGTGCTCTCCGAAGGCCTGAACCTGCAGGACGCCTCGCGGATGATCAACTACGACATCCACTGGAACCCGGTCCGGCTGATGCAGCGGATCGGCCGCGTGGACCGGCGCATGAACCCGGAAGTCGAGAAGAGCTGATCGCGGACCATCCCGAGGTCGCAGCGTCCCGGGGCAAGGTCACCTTCTGGAACTTCCTTCCGCCCGAGGAACTAAACGCGATCCTGACGCTCTACACGCGGGTCACCCAGAAGACCCTCTTGATCTCGAAGACGCTCGGGATCGAGGGCAAGAAGCTGCTGACACCCGAGGACGACTACGAGGCCCTCAAGGAGTTCAACCACGCGTACGAGGGCACGAAGACCGCAGTCGAGGAGATGCACCTCGAGTACCAGGCTCTGATCCAGGAGGACCCCGAGCTGGAGGCTCGTCTGAAGCGCCTGCCCGGCGCGATCTTCAGCGGGCGCAAGCGGCCGGCCAAGGGAGCCCGGGGTGTTTCTTCTGCTACGCGCTACCTGCGCTGGACAAGGAGAAAGGCGAGTTCACCGAGGAGGCGGGCACCACGCGCTGGTACCTCTACGATCTCGACCGCGACGCGATCCTTGAAGAGCCGGGCGAGATCGTCGCCAGCATCCGCTCCAAGCCCGAGACCCCCCGTAAGTGCGCCACAGAGCAGAAGACGCTGGTGGAGATTCGGCAAGGTCGAGAAGCACATCAAGAACACCTACCTCAAGCGCGTGGACGCTCCGGTCGGCGTCAAGCCGACGCTCAAGTGCTGGATGGAACTGAACGAGGGCTAAGCCGATGCCGACCGATCACCGAGCTACGCTTGCAGGCAGATCAGTACGCTTCCCATCGCTGATCAACTACCTGCGAGACGAGTTGGACTGGCCGATCATCTCCGACGACTTCGAGGAGTCTGACCTTCGACTACACGCCGAGGAGCTCGGCATCGACCGAAGCCAACGCCGCGAAGATTCAGGAGATCAAGCGCCTGCGGCCCCTTTCGAGCCGAACCAACCCTGGGGTATCTTCTTCATCAAGTTCGAGCCGAAGAGACTCCCGTCGTCGCTCTGCGGCGCATCCTGAGCCGGGTGGTGCTGAAGAAGCGCGCGTCTGCCAACAGCGCCGAGCGCGCAGCCTGGGCCGCGGACGACCTGCTGTTCGTCTCCAACTACGGTGAGGGCGACGAGCGCCAGATCAGCTTTGCCCACTTCGCGCAAGGCGCAGGACGAGCACGACCTGCCGACCCTCAAAGTGCTCGGTTGGGATAACCTGGACACTCCGCTCCATCTCGACGCACGTGGCGGAGAGCTGACCGAGCAACTCGCCTGGCCCGAAGACGAAGCGATGTGGAAGCTTGGCGAGAGCGCTGGCGCGTCCGCCTTCACGGTGGGCCACCGGGAGGTCATCACCACCTCCAAGGAGCTCTCGATTCGGCTGGCCGAGCTCGCCCGGGCCATCCGCGACCGCATCAAGACCGCGCTTGAGATCGAGACCGATGACGGGCCCGCTCACCAAGCTCATGAATGCGTTTCAGGAGGCGCTGGTTCACGACCTGGATGCCGATGGATTCGCGGACATGTACGCCCAGACGATCGCCTACGGCCTGCTGTCGGCGCGCATCGCCGACCCGCACCGGAAGACGGCCGACGACTTCGCCGCTCACATGCGCACGAATCCGTTTCTGAGGGAGCTGATGGAGACGTTTCTCACGGTCGGCGGGCGACGGGCAAGGCCGGAGGGCCAGGCATTGACTTCGACGAGCTGGGCGTCAGCGAGGTCGTGGATCTGCTCGACGACGCCAACATGGAGGCCGTCGTCCGGGACTTCGGAGACCGGAACCCGCAGGAAGACCCAGTCATCCACTTCTACGAGCTCTTCCTCAAGGAGTACGACGCCAAGAAACGAATGCAGCGGGGGTCTTCTACACGCCCGCGACCGGTCGTCTCCTACATCGTGCGCTCGGTGGACGATCTGCTGCGCACCGAGTTCGGCCTCGAAGATGGCCTCGCCGACACCACCACCTGGGGTGAGATGGCGGAGCGTCACAAGGACCTGAAAATTCCCGCCGGCGTGCAGCCCGGACAGGCCTTCGTCCAGATCCTCGACCCGGCCACCGGCACCGGCACCTTCCTTGTCGAGGTCATCGACCTCATCCACACGACGCTGGTCGCCAAGTGGAGGCGCAGGGACTCGGCGAGAAGAGATCGAGGCGCTGTGGAACGACGTACGTGCCCGAGCACCTGCTCCCGCGGCTACACGGCTACGAGCTACTGATGGCGCCCTATGCTATCGCGCACCTTAAAGTCGGACTTAAGCTCTACGAGACGCGGCTATCGTTTCGGCAGCGACGAACGGGCCCGGATCTACCTGACGAACGCGCTGGAGCCCGCGTGACAATATGCAGACTGGGACTGGCATGTTGCCCGCGTTGGCGCATGAGGCGCAGGCGGTTAACGACATCAAGCAGAAGCGACGATTCACGGTTGTCATCGGAAATCCGCCGTACTCAGGCGTCTCGTCTAACATGTCCGCAAGCGCGCAGCGGATGGTGGACGCCTATAGAACTGTCGATGGCGCCGCGCTCAACGAACGGAAGCTCTGGCTGCAGGACGACTACGTGAAGTTCATTCGCATGGCACAGATGATCGTAGAAAGTGCGCGAGTAGGCGTTCTCGGCTACATCACGAATCACGGCTATCTCGACAACGCCACCTTTCGCGGGATGCGGCAAAGTCTGATGGGAACATTCCCGCGTCTTCGCGTCCTGGACCTCCACGGCAATGCGAACAAGAAGGAACAGGCACCAGAAGGCTCGGAGGACAAAAATGTCTTCGACATTCGTCAAGGCGTCGCCATTTGTCTCGCCACGCGTGATGCCGCGAACCCCGCCTTCGAACACGCGGACGTGTGGGGGTCAAGAGAGGCAAAGTATGACTGGTTCGCAACGCACTCTGTTGGTAATACCCGCTTCGCGACACTCAGACCCCATTCTCCGTTCTACTTCTTCGAGCCACAGAACACAGACTGTCGCGAGGAGTACGAGGCAGGATTCAAGCTGACCGAGGTAATGCCCCTCTTTGGACTGGGGTTTCAAAGTTCCCGTGACCACCTCGTCGTTGCTTTCAACAAGCGCGAGTTAGAAGATGGAATCGAACACTTCTTAGCGCCACAGCGGTCAGACGCTGAGGTGCGAAACGAGTCCTTTCCTGGAAAGGTTGTCGCTAACTACGCTGCCGGAGATACGAGGCAATGGTCGCTTTCGGAAGCGCGCCGCGCCCTGCGGGCTGACCAGAACTGGCGAAAACGGATTCGGCGATGCCTCTACCGCCCGTTCGATTGGAGGACGATCCTTTACGACAAGCGGATGGTCGATTGGCCGCGCCCTGAGGTTCTCGGGCACATGCTTGAACCGAAACTTGTGCCTGCTCGCGAACCGACAGTCTAAAGAGGACTTTGCAGTACTCTGCACGACCGACGTCCCTGAGCGAAAGATTGCTGCGGTTTACGACGCGAGTTCGTCATTCCCTCTTTATCTCTATCCCAACCGCGACGTGGGTGAGGTGACAACGGGCAGGCAACCGAAACTTTTCCAATGCGTTCATGAGGGCTCTCGCAGCCCAGTTTAGGCATTCACCAGGCAAAGTCACACGGTGCGCCCGCTGGGCTGACGCCTGAAGACATTCTTCTACTATACCTATGCGGTGTTTTACAGTCCCGAGTACCGACGCCGTTACGCCGAGTTTCTGAAGATCGACTTTCCGCGCCTACCACTACCCAGCAGCCTCGCTCTCTTCCGTGACCTTGGGCGTTTCGGGGGCGAACTCGTTGCCTTGCACCTGATGGAGTCGCCTAAGCTGGACGACTTCATCACGAGCTGTGCCGGCCCGAAGAACCCCGAAGTCGGGCGGGTCGCTTGGTCGGACGACACCGTCTGGCTCGACGCCGCCGCGACGAAGAAGGTCAGCCGCGACGCCGGCACCATCGGCTTTCGCGGTGTGCCGGAGGACGTGTGGAACTTCCACATCGGCGGCTACCAGGTCTGCGAGAAGTGGCTCAAGGACCGCAAGGGCCGCACGCTCTCGAAGGACGACATCGGCCACTATCAGAAGATCGTTGTCGCGCTAGCTGAGACGATCCGACTGATGAAAGAGATCGACGAGGTCATCGAGAAGCACGGCGGCTGGCCGGGAGCGTTCCAGGTTGCGGCTGATGTCGAGAAATCGAGTGAGCAAGTCCTCAAGGTCGCCGAAGACGCCCCCGGAATATGGCGAGCGCGAGGAATGAGTCGTCCACTCCTAGAGATGGGAAGTTACCCGCCTGGTGGGTACAGGCGATCATTATCGAGTATCTGGACTGCCGCACGTTTGCCGGCGCCGCCGAGATATGGGAGTTTCGCCTCGACGAGGTCCCGGCGGAAGCTGTTGAGCGTGCCCTTGATCAAGAACACGTCGTGATCCACGACATCGTGTTCCACAACGTCCATCGCGATTCCTTCTCGCAGCGCCTCGTTCACAGGATGGCCAGCGCCGTTCCCGTTCCTCTTTCACTCTCACCCGACGATGCCGTTCCCGAAGGACCAATTTCGCCTCATCACTTTCCACTTGTCGGTAACGCGATTGAGGACTCGGGATCCCAAATTGGGGTTTTCCCCGTATTTTCAGGTCTTGGACGATGGCCGGCTTTGGCAATGGAAGATCGCAGATTTCGTGGCAGTCGATGGTGAGAGCCACGGGAGATGGGTGTCCAGCGAACTCGATCTCGATCCACTGGATGAGGTCCGAGTGCGATTGTCCGAGTTGAGGAATCCGCCCGTGAGACCGGGGGAGTCCGGGCACGTGAATTTGAGCAGCGCGTGCGAGACTTCTATTCGTGGCTAGAAACACTGCGCGCGCCAATTCGACGCAAGCTATGGGAAATCCATGTGGACAAGCGCTCTGCGTTCAAGGGGGAAGGAAAGGCCGTGAGGTATTCGCCACCTCAGATGTCGATCTTCGAAGACTTCACGGTCAAAGATGGTGAGATCCACACGCGTTTTCATGCGGAGCCTGTTTTCTATCGCGCGCTCGTAAGGCACGCCCGCGTTGCAACCGAACTGGCGCGTGACACTGAATCACGCCCACGTCTTCATGATGTCTATGATGAGCGAGTGCAGGCCGTCATCAGCGCGGCCGCTTGCCTGGAAGCGTTTATTAACACGGTTGGCGCTGAAAGGGTTCCGAGCTGGCCTCAGTACGAACGGAGACTCGATATGGGAGCCAAGTGGCACCTATGCCTTGCGATTTATGGCAAGGACGCTGTGTTTGTTCCCGGCAAGGAACCCTACCAGAGTTTTGGCGGCGTCGTTAATTCAGGAACGACTGGCTTCACTACAAACGGCCGCTAAAACGTGTTCACAAGACACTTGGAGAGAGCGTGACCTGGATCGAGGGAAAGATGAGCGCGCGATTTGTCGAAGAGCTTCCCCGCAACGTGTCCCTTATCATCAAAGAGCTGTGTGAAGCGATTGCCTGCCCGGTGCCCGCGTGGCTTGAGCCGGGCCCTGCGTGGGAGCTGTGACTGTCAGAGTCTACGGATGCGAAGCGAGACGAGTCACCGCCGCACGGAGGCTCCGTCTATCGATCACCGCGTACCTCTGCGTTGTGCCAACGTCAGCGTGACGGAGGGCTTCCTGGACCGGTGAAGGTCACGCGTGTCGAAGGCGTGGCCTCGTGGAGACGTCTGCTGCCTTGCATGACAATCGGACTTGGGCAACCGTTCACACGAGCTGGATGGAGGTCGGCGTGCACGCGTCTAGGGCTAGGTGCGTCAGGTATCCGACAAGGAGACCCGCGAGAAGTCCCGCGAGCACGCGACATACAGCCTCGGCGATGAGCAGCAACACGGACTCGATCGATCCTTGTGGACATGCAGCGCGCTTTGCCGCAAACCAGTCGGCCCAGTCGCGGCACTTCCGCTGCCAGTCGTCCAGATCCTCACGGCACACCTTGATTAGGACCCCACCGGCCGCGACGGAGTGAGCTCGACCGCGATGTCGGGGGGAGGTTGGCGGGTCAGCAAGATCGGGCGCACGCCCACCAATACAGCCACCGACCATCCCGCCAAAAGTCTCACACAAGCGCGCGGGATCGGGTTGCTCACCGCTCTGGTGCAGGGCATACAGTGCCCCGACCGCGGCACTCGTTGCAACATGTATGGCGCGATTCGGCATCTCGGCCCCGTTCCTCACGCGCCCCGGTCAGGAGCCGCCACCACCCGGTGTTCCGGAGCCCACTTGTGCGGTCCAGCGTCGGCCACCTGAGGAAAGAGCCTATCTCCTTCTTTGAGAACGCAGATGAACCACGGATCAATCTCGGTCTCGACGAGGTAAATGTCATCGGGCACGCAGTTCGCCATGTCTGATCGAGCGGCCGCGAGCGCTTCCGCAATATGAACATGATTGGCCAGCGCGGGATCGTTGGACTCCAAGACCAGCACAGATCGTCCCCCCTCGCGCTCTTTCGCCCGCGACAACTTCGGGCACTTGCCCTCGATCGCTGTCCTGAGCCGATTCGCGCGCAGTGTGGCAAGGTCGTCCGGGGTTGAACGAGCTACCAGTACCCTGCCATCTAGTCCCGGCCACCGACTAAGCGTGACCTCAAACGGAACGCCGATGGGTTTCGCGCGGATTTGGTGACGGGGGGCAGTCTTGGAGAACCGAGTTCGAGCCCCCGGCGTTGGCAAGTACCCAATCTAACAATGCGGACTTCACGGCCACTGGATCGCGCACGCCCTTGGTGGCGCCAGGAGCGATCACGACGATGTAACAGCCCGGGGGCGGCAACTGGTCTTGAAGTTCCAACTCGAGATCGACGAGCCATTGGATACGATGGTCGTCCGCGATCTGCTCGGTGTAACTTTCAACTCTGGTGTGTTCGAGCGCGATCCGCGTAGATGGGGCGTTGATCATGAGATCGACGGCCTCCTTATTACGCTCCTTTTTATCCGGAGCACAGTCGATTTCCAGCGGAATACCATGCCGATGCGCCATGAAGTCAACGACGGCCGAACAAACCCGCTCGCGATGCGTTCCCTGGTCCAACGTATCCCTCCAGTCTCCACCTGATGAAACGATAATCGGATGGTTACCACGTTCGCCGCTGCGAGGCAATCGCTTTTGCGACGAAACCGTTCGAAAACACGTTAAGGGGCGCTGCGCCTTCGCGTGACGGCTGCCTGGAGGCGCCGTTCGTCGACCGCGGCATACCGTTGGGTTGTCCCAACGTCAGCATGCCCGAGGGCCTCTCGAACGAGATGAAGGTCTCGAGTCTGGTGGTAGAGTCGAGTAGCGAACGTATGGCGCAGGCAATGGACCGTGAACGCGGGAGGCAGCCCCGCTCGGCGCCGCCAATGCCCGAACCGCATCTGGACCTGCCGGGGGCCGATCCGACGGCCGCGAGCCGAACGGAACATGGGGAACCCCGCGAGCCCCTTCGCCCGTTGCGCCAGTGCCCGACGAAGCCCCGCGTTCAGGTAGACCGTCTGTTCGGTTCCGCCCTTCGCGCGGATCCGGAGCGTCCCAGCCCTGACGTCGGCGTCCTCGATGTTCAGCGCGACTAGCGACCCCAGGCGGATCCCCGTCCCGAGCATCAGTCGGAACATCAACTCGTCGCGGCGGGCAAGTGGCCCGCGGTCTTTGCCGGTCGCTTTGAGCAGCCGAGCGACTTCGGTGTCGGACATTGCCCGCGCGGGCGGGTGGTGGATTCGTGCGTAGCGAACCAGTCGCGCCGGGTCGCGGGGCAGAAAATCCGAGTCGACGAGGAACCGGAAGAAAACCCGGAGTGCCGTCTTCGAGCGGTTCACGGACGCGGGTTTCTTGGGCTCGCCGCCTGGCGTGAGGGAGAAGCCGGCCGAGTTGACAAACTCGGCGAGCCGGTGCGGTGTGATCGAACCGACGGACGTCTTCGAGCCCAGCGCCCGGGCGAGACGCTCCAAATCCCAGAGGTAGCACTTCAGCGTCCTCTGGCTCTTGCCGTCGGCACGGAGCTGGACCTCAAATCGCCGGATCGCGGTTTGGAGATCCACCGGGATCACCCCCTCGCGCGGCCCTCAGTAGGCCTTCGATTCTGTGTGTCTGTTTCTTCAAGTCGTTGAGATAGGCTAGGCCCTCAGCGACAGCGAAGAACAGGAAGCAGAAAACGAAACCCGCGGCAACCCACGTGATCGACGGTACGTACGCGGATTCCGTCCATGCGTAGCCAGACTCCGGTTTCCCCGGCCATAGAACAATGCAAAGCACGATTCCGCCAACCATCTCCAACACACCCAGTATCCTGAAAATGCTCGCGAGCGCTGGCTCGCTGTCCCTCTTGATAGCTTCGGCGGATCCCAGGGGCAATGCGTCAACCGCTGCACTGGCAGTAGAGAAGCGCGGGCGGCCACATTCCGAGCACGCATCGGACGTAATAGCGTTCTTGTTCCCGCAGAATCTGCAGCGCCAACTTTGGTCCATCATATCCAGTGCTCCTTTGATCGATCCAACTCCTCTGGGTATCTCCACCAAGTTCGTGTTCCCGGGGGGCGCGTGAGTGAGTATATCAATAGTCCTCGGCTCCTTTCGCACCATAAGTGTGCACGTCATTGAACCTCCACGTACTCTATGCACAGCCGCAGGACCTCGTCGTAGGATCGGGCGCCGAACGCACGCTTTGCGAACTCCGCGGCGCGGTCCGGGTTGGCCGGCGTTGGCCAGGGCCGCGCGGACGCGACCGATGACGGCGAACACGTTCCCGTTCGGTGCCGACGAGCTTGCACGGTGGTTTCCTGGTCGGCGCACAGGCTTCCGTCGGGGCGTCCACGACGGCCGATCGAATCCACGCGAACCGACCGGCGAACCCCTTCAGCCGCTCCTGTGCTTGGGCGAGGTCGCGGCTTTCCTCGATCAGTTTCACCAGCGCCAACCGCCCGGAGACGATGTCTGCGATCTTCGCGCGCGCGTACGTGTCATCATCGAGACGCGGGTCGACGTGAACGGGGCGAGCCTCCCGGTCGACGGCGAGGAAGTCCTCGACGGCGTTTCGAAGGCCGAGCCGGTAGGTGAGGTGTTTGCCCGAGACGACGAGCGTGGGGAGTGCCGTGCCCTCGGCGTCTCGGCCGAGAACCCGCTCCGTGATGGTGAGTCCGAGGCCTTCGACGCCCGTCTCGAACGCGCGGATGAGCGCGGGCAGATAGCGCACCATCGCGACCATCGCGAGGGCGGTTTCTTGTGGCGAAGCGAAATCCATCATCATTATTCTCCGGTAGCCGACGCGGGCCGCCTAGGCCCCGGGCACTTCCATGAACGCTTCCCGGGAGGCTGGTAGTCAACCCCGGGAAGTTTCGGCCCCCCGAGGCCTTGTGGGGCGGTTTCAGACGTGGTAAAAGACTGGTGTCTGGTATGAGTCCCATGGGGATTGCTATAGAGAATTGTTCCATCAGGCGACGCTGGTCCGGGGAATGGCCGATCGAAGCCGACCTAGGGAGTTCCGGGTTGCGCCACGGGGTTGGTCAGGTGACGTCAATGAATGAGCACGAGAGATTGTATGCACACCTGATGTCGATTAGTGACATCACCGACATCGACAATGACAGGGCCCTGGCCTTGGTTGGTCAACTTGCCGACGTGTCACTTGATCTGAAAGAGACTGTTGGTCTCGAGCGCGCGATTGCCCTCATCGGCCAAATTCGTGCTCGGGATCTGACACCCGAGCAATCGACCACTCTTTGCTACTTTGCAGGCAACGCTTGGTCGAACCTGAGAACATTGCGGCGAACAACAAGGGAGGCTGCGTGGGCGTGGGAGCAGGATGAGCTTGAGAACGAGATACTCAACCTGCGACAAGCCGCCCGCCGCGGGCAGATTGAGGCTGTGGTGGATGAGCGTCGTTGTCAGATTCTCACCAACCTGGGAAACGCCTTTGACCATGTGGGGCGCTTCGTCGAAGCCATTGAGCTGTACGACAGAGCACTCGCCGTGCGCCCCGATTTCCCTATGGCTCGCGGCAATCGGGGAGTCGCTTGCTGAGCGACAACTACTTTTTCCGGCCAACGACAACTAAAAGTCCCGTCGGCTGATTTAGCTCCTCACGGCTCCCACCGCACCGGCTTTCTTCTGAGACTCACCCAGTCGATAGCTCTTCACGTTGAGCTCGAGGATCACGCTGTGGTGCACGAGCCGGTCGATGGCTGCTGCGGTCGTCATCGGATCCTTGAAGATCGCCTCCCATTTGGAGAAGGGCAGGTTGCTCGTGATCATGACGCTGCCACGCTCGTAGCGCTCAGCGAGGAGCGTGAAGAGGACCTCCATCTCCTCGCGGCTCTGCTGCACGTAGCCGATGTCGTCGATGATGACCGCGTCGTAGCGCGAGAAGGTCTTGAGCACCCGCGAGAGCTTCAGGTCGCGCTTGGCGATCAGTAGCTCCTGCACCAGCAGCGAGCACGGGCAGAAGTACACTCGATGTCCCTGCTGGATGAGTTCCTGGCCGATCGCGCAGATCAGGTGCGTCTTGCCGCTGCCCGGATTGCCGAAGGCGAGCACGTTCTCTCGTCGATCCAGGAATGAGCCGTCGAGAAGCGTTCGCACCTGCGTCGTCAGCGGGGCTGGCAACCGTTTCATGTCAAAGTTCTCCAAGCTCTTCTCCAGCGGCAGCTTTGATTCACGGCGAAGCCGCGTGATCCGATTCTCGCGCCGCGCCTCCTGCTCGGCGCTCATCACCTCGAACAGATACTGCTCGTAGCTGAGCGCTTCTTTGCGCGAACGGCTCGCCTCGTCCTCGTAGCACGCACGCACCGTCGGCAGGTGCAACTCTTTGAGCACATCGAGCAGCGTGGCCTTGAGCGCCGTACTCATCGCTCCACCCCCGCTGCCAGGAGCTCATCGTAAAGCGAGAGATCCACTGCCTCGATCACTACATCGGTCGGTGCTGGCGGTGTGAGTCGTGCACACACTGCATGCTCAACCGCTTCCATGTGGATCGCCCGGCCCGATGCGATCTCCACCCGCAACGCCTCATCCACCGCCGTCTCGCTTTCCCGCGCCGCCAGGCGCAGGATCGAGAGATACGCTCGTACTGCTCCTTTCGGGTCACGATGACGAAGCGAGTCGTACGCCATCCGGAACCGACTCGTCGGAAAGAGCTCTTCGCGGTAGACGTAATGCTCGAACGCACCCGGCTTGCGGATCAGCCAGTCGATGATGTGGCGGTAGTTGATCCGGTGTTTCCCGCGCCCACGAAGCCGCGGGATCTCGTGGATCAAGCTCTGCCCGTAGTGGACATCGATGCGTTCGGGACGCAGCCGAACATCGACGATCTCACCGAGCAGCCGGCTGTCCACCGAGTAGACGTTGCGATCCACCAGGATCGTGCTCGAGGGTCGCACGCGCGCGCGTAACCGCTTGCTCGCGTCCAGACGACTTATCGGCAACCGACGCAACACACGGAGCTCTTCCTCCAGCCGCTCTCGCCGCCCGCGATTGAGACCGTCCTGCACCTGCGAAAGGAACGACGCGTACACCTCACGGCTCTCAAAGTCCCGGCTCCCTCGCAACAACAGCGCCTGCTCCACCGCGCGCTTGAAGCGGTGATTCCGTTCCTCGACGTCTCCGTTCTCGTTCGGGCTCGCCGCGTTCGTCTTCACCCCTTCGATTCCGTAATGTCGCAACAGCGCCCGGTACCGATCCGTGAACGTGTCCGGATCCTCCGTCTTCTTGATCGCCGTGCTCATCCGATCGGTACGATGCGATCGCGGCACACCACCCAACTCCCAGAGCGCCCCCTGCAACGCATCGCTCAGACTCTCGAAGCACTCCGAGACGCACACCCGACCCGTCTCCCAGTTCGAGTACGTGAGCGTGAAGTGGTAGTACAGATGGTCGAACCGCCGTGCGCCGATCGTCACGCCCAGTGCGTTCATCGACGTGAAGTCGCTCTGGCAAAGCTCTCCGGGTCGGTGAACCTGCGGGAAGAACACTTCCTTCGACGGCCCTTCCAACGCCCGCCAGCGCTTGACCCGCCGCTGCAGCGTGCGCAACTGCCCGTCCGCAAACGCCCCGGATGCCGGCGCTGAAGATCCGCAAACAACGTCTGCGCCTCCAGGCCCGGGTTCACCGCCAACTTCTCCCGCACTTCCTCCCAGACCGCGTCGAACGGGTCTTCTCGCGTCCGGTACGTGCGCGCTCGTCTCTCCTCGCTCGGCAACCGTCCCAGCCGCCGGTATTTACGCGCCGTCTTCTCGTCCATGCCCGCCTTCGCCGCGGCGGCCGCCAGCGTTTGCTCCTTCTCGATCAGCGACATCAGTTTCCTCACCTGCTGGTCGGTAACCATCCAATCCCCCTTCTTCCAAGGAGTTGAACAGTCTACCAACGTCCTAAAACCGGGAGTTCTAATTGTCGTTAACCGGGAGTTCTAATTGTCGCTGATCAGTCGCTCTCATTTTGTATGCACGGTCCCTCTATGACCGCGGACATCAGGTTGTTTTCATGGGATCGGCTCACCTTGAACTCAAGGCTGCTCTCGAAGGTGATCTCGATGCCGATGCGCGTCGCTACTTTGAGGGTTCAAAACAAGAACTTGAGAGTATCCTGCCAATCGCCGAACTAGAGAAAGAGCGGGAAATGGATTCGCATTCACTGGGACGTGGTGAGAGAGAAAGACGGTACCGCCGATGGTGCTTGGACAACACGCTGTTCTTGAATCCCCTGAACGATCTCGGTTCGCACTCGATAGCCGCACGTGATGTCCTCTCGACGCCGTCAATCGTGGTCAAATTGGGCGAGGGACCTTACTACCAGGGTTTCTACAATCAGATGAAACAGGAATATGTATCAGCTCGGTGGCTGTTCTACGAGGCAACCAACAGTACCAAACCGCATTTCTCCGACCGCGGCGTGTTGCTCATGAATACGCTGGATTATCCGGCGTACTCGCTCGCTGTTGAAAAAGCCAAGTCCGCTTTTCGCACTACGTTCTCGGTCCTCGACAAGATAGCGTTCTTCATCAACAAGTACTTCGCTTTGTCGATCAGAGAGAACGAAGTCGCATTCCGAAGAATTTGGTACATCTCCCAGCGGCGCGATAAGGGTCTCAAGCCCTTATTTCGAAAGAATGAGAACTTGCCTCTTCGGGGACTTTTCTGGCTCAGCAAAGACCTCTATGAGAACCGACCGGGATTTCGAGATGCGCTGGATCCTGACGCACAGGACCTGACGAGCATTCGTAATCATGGCGAACACATGTATCTCAAGTTGCACGACGGCATGTGGCGGGGCCCCGCGAGTATTCGCGATCCCAGCAATCGTGGTCTGGCTGATACGCTTGCTCACTCCATGTACAGAGTCGACTTCGAGCAAAAAACTCTCAGACTTCTCAAGCTCGTTCGTGCGGCAATGATCTACTTGTCTCTCGCCGTGCGCCGCGAAGAGGGCCATAGAGCGGAGAGGAGAGGGCCCGACAAGATCATCCCGCCTATGGGCCTTGATACAATTGACGACGATTGGAAGAACTGAAGCCAAAGGACGAAATGACAATGAGGAAGCAGATCTACATGGCGATTCACGATCTCAAGGTGACGTGCGGAGATCTGAACGTGCCGCAGTTCAAGCGGGCGTTCGCCCTGGAAGGTGCAGCCTTTGATCAATTTTGGAGTGCGTTGGACCTGCTAGAAGACACAGCGGAAGCACTGGATGACTTTGCCGTCTGTGATAACGAAACCGGTCTTGGGCGATTGTATCTTGACCTCTTTGGTGTTCTGCAATGCTTGACAATGCAACAGGATGGAATCAAGACCGTTTACAGATGCCTCGATTGTTCCCTGAATTGTGGGGATCACGCGACGCTCGCTCGCATTCGCCAGATTCGTAATCGCGTCTGTCATGCAAGTAATGTGAAGGGTGGCAGCGCGCGATCGATTCAAGTTCTTCGTCTCGGCCTGTCTCATGATAGCGCCCAGATCATTTGTTGGACGAACGGCACAAGCGAAAGAGTGTACTTCAATCCCGTCGAGTTGATTCGTGCGCAGAATGAGCTGATTCTCAATCTGATTGTGCGAGCTGGAGCGGTCGCAAGAGATCGCATTGACGGTGGGTTTCATCCTGTAGCGTCCGACACGCACAAGAGTACAATTGCGAGTGAGGGGTTGTGCCGATGACCATGGCGTCCGTCGAAATGCGCGAGGCGGTTCTCCGGCTCCGCGCGCTTCGCCAGGAGTCCGTCCGACGCGAGATTCTGAAGGGCCGTCGAATCGACCTCCTCGCATCGCACGTGCTCGGCTACGACGTCCGGCCGATCCACAACGACCTGATCGACTTCCAGGAGGCCGCGCCCGACACCTGCCTCCAGCTCGCGCCGCGAGGCTACGGGAAGTCGACGATTCTGACGATTGCTCGCGCCGTCTACGAGATTCTCCGAAACCCGAACGTCCGCATTCTGATCGCTGCCAACACGCAGCTCCAGGCTGAGGTGTTTCTCCGCGAGATCAAAGCCCACTTCGAGCGCAATGAGAAGCTCCGCGAGTACTTCGGGAACTTCGTCTCCGAGGACAAGTGGGACACGCGTGAGATCGTGGTCGCGCCAAGGACCTCAACGGCGAAGGAGAGCACCGTGACCTGCGTGGGCGTTGGCGGGCCTGTCGCCTCCCGGCACTACGACCTCATCATCGCCGACGATCTGGTTGACGAGGAAAATGCGCGCACCGAGACCCAGCGCGAGCGGGTCAAGACCTGGTGGTACCAGACGCTCTTGCCGTGCTGCGAACCCGACGGGCGAATCTTTGTGATCGGGACGCGATACCACCACCTGGACCTCTACGGACACCTGATCCGAAACGAGTACGCGGAGAAGCACCAGATCGTTCCGGCGATTGCGGCGGACGGCACGACCCCGTGGCCCGAGAAGTTCTCACTCGAGTGGCTGGAGGAGCGGAAGCGCCAGGCCGGCTCGATCATCTTCAACGCCCAGTACCAGAACGATACCTCGCTCATGAAGGGCCACATCTTCCGCGACGAGTGGTTCCGGTTCTACGACGTCGAGCCCAATTGGAGCGAGATGCACCACTTCATCGGCTGCGACCCGGCGGCGACCAAGCGCGAGGCGCTGATCTCCGCGGGCACAGCATCGGGTGCGGAAGGCGACAGTACCCGACGTTGGCCGTGTGGTCGACGAGATCGTCGCCCAGATGAAGGACTTTCAGGAGGTCTTTGCGGAGGGAACGCCGGAGGAGAAAAAGGAGCTCATTCGGCTGTTTGTCGAGGGGATCGAGTTGGACGTGGAGAAGAGCGTCGCGCGGTGCCGGATAAAGAAGTTCCCGGCACCGAACGAGATCGATGCCGGGAAACTATCTTTTGGTGTGGTAGCGGGGGCAGGATTCGAACCTGCGACCTTTGGGTTATGAGCCCAACGAGCTACCAGACTGCTCCACCCCGCGACAATGTATAGAGCACGATAATCGGAAAGCGGCGGAGAGTCAAGCTATTATGGAAGGGCTCACGTGCCCGCGCGGACCAGCAGAACGGGGATCGTGGCTTTGTGGCGGACCTCGTTGATGGTGCTGCCCAGAATCAGATCGGCGATCAACCGGTGCCCGTGCGTGGTCATGGCGATCAGGTCGCAGTGCTCCCGCTCCGCGGTCTCGAGGATGCCCTTGGGGGGATCGCCGAGCGCGAGATGCGCGGATACTTCCAGCCCCTCGGCGCGGAGTTGCTCCGCCGTCGCTTCCAGGTACGCGCGATCCTCCTTCATCTCCTCCGATTCGGCCAGCGCGAGTTTATCGAAATTCCTCGCCACCCAGCCGTCGGCCACGTGCACGAGCAAGAGCTCCGAATGGAAATGCCTGGCCAGTTCGGCCACGTGCGGCAACAGACTCTGATCCGCCTGGCTGTTTTCGAGAGCGACGAGAATCTTGCGATACATCGTGGGTCCTACCCTTTGAGCCGCGTGAACCATCGCCGTGACGCCGGCGAAATCGAGGAGGAACTTGATGTTGAGCGCCACGATCAGCCCGGACGTCATCCAGGCGAGAATCTTAACCCAGAGCGGATTGACGAACGCACCCATTTTTGCGCGATCGCTGGTGAATTGAACCAGCGGAATGACGGCGAAGGAGAGCTGCAAGCTCAAGATGACCTGGCTGAACACGAGCAATTTGGCCGTACCGCTCTCCCCGTAGATGCACGGTGCAGATGATCGGCCGGGATGATCGCGATCAGCCGGGTGATCAGCCGCCGCAGCCACGGTCGCAGACGGATGTTCAGGAATCCTTCCATGACGATCTGGCCGGCCAGCGTGCCGGTGAGCGTCGAGTTCTGGCCCGAGGCCAGCAACGCCACGGCAAAGATCGCGCTCGCGGCGGTCACGCCGAGCAGCGGACTCAACAGCTTGTAGGCGTCCTGGATTTCGGCCACGTCGTGCTGGCCGCGCGAGTGGAACGCCGCGGCCGACACGATCAGAATCGCGGCGTTGATGAACAGTGCGAACATCAACGCCACGGTGGAGTCGATGGTCGCGAATTTGATCGCCTCGGCCTTTCCCTCGTGCGTCCTGCTCGTACTTCCGCGTCTGCACGATCGGATGAATGGAGGTAGAGGTTGTGCGGCATCACCGTCGCGCCGAGATGCCGATGGCGATGTACAGCATCCCCGGGTTCTGGACGATGTCCGGGCGCGGACAAACCCACCGAACACGCCCGCGAGATCGGGCCGCGAGAAGATGATCTCCAGGAGGAAGCATCCGCCGATCGTTACGATCAGGGCATGACCAGCGCTTCGACGTAGCGAAAGCCCTGGTTCTGGAGATACATCACCACGAGCACATCGAGCGACGTGATGCACACACCCCAGACGAGCGGAAGCCTGAACAGCAGATTGAGCGCGATCGCCGAGCCGATGACCTCCGCGAGGTCGCACGCGCAGATGGCCATTTCGCACAGAACCCACAGCACTGACCGCCACCGGCGTCGAGTAATGATCGCGGCACGCCTGCGCCAGGTCGCGTCCGGTGACGATGCCGAGCTTGCGCGCACAGCGCCTGCAGCAGGATCGCCATCAGGTTGGAGAGCAGGATCACGAACAGCAGCGTGTAGCCGAACGCCGATCCGCCGGCCAGGTCGGTGGCCCAGTTGCCGGGGTCCATGTAACCGACCGCCACCAGGTAACCCGGGCCCGGAGAACACGAGCATCTTTTGCCAGAAGCTCAGCCCACGGGGAACCGGGATCGTGCGGTGGACCTCGGAAAGGCTCGGCGTCACGCTCGGCAGACGCCACGGGCTCTTCGGCTTTTTGGGATCCGTGTTCATTCGCGGTCAGGGCGGGGACGCGCTGGCCAACCCGCGCGGCAGCGCTTTGGACGACTACTTCGACTTCTCTTTGGCGGGAACGAGTTTGTAGACCTTCTCGCCGGGGCGGATGTAGCCGTAGCGCTCGCGGCCCGTCTTCTCGATGTAGAACGGATCGCTTTCGAGCCGCGTGATCTCGGCCTGGAGATAGTCCGCGTTGCCCTGCAGGTCCGCGATCCGCTTGTCCATCTGCGACCGCTCGTGGCGGAGCATGACGATCCGGATGGCACCCCCGTCGCCCAGCACGAACGCGTAGATCACGCATGCGAGCAGCAGGAACAGGAAGAAGCGCTGCACCGGGGCGCTGACGGCCACGCGGTGCCGGTAGAAGTTCCGCAGAAACGGCCCGACGCTGCCGCCGTTGCTGACGACGGACGACTTGCTCGTCGCGTTTCTCGGCCGCGACCGGAAATCGCGGAACGTCCCGCGCTTCTCGACAGTGTCTTCGCGATCGAAATCCCACAACTGCATGCGCGTCTCCTGACGAATCAGCCGAGGGACGGAAACACCGACGCACCCGGATAAATCGCAACCGATCCGAGTTCCTCGTCGATGCGCAACAACTCGTTGTACTTCGAAATCCGCTCGCTGCGACACAGGCTGCCGGTTTTGATCTGGCCGGCGTTGGTCGCGACCGCGAGATGCGAGATCGTGGTGTCTTCGGTCTCGCCGCTTCGGTGCGAGATCACGCACGAATAACCGGCCGACTTCGCGGTCTCGATGGTCTGCAAAGTCTCGCTCAACGTTCCGATCTGGTTGAGCTTGATCAGAATCGAATTCGCCACGCCGGCGTCCACGCCGCGGCGCAACCGGTCTTCGTCGGTGACGAACAGGTCGTCGCCCACCAGTTGCACGCGGTCGCCGAGCGCGCTCGTGAGCTGCGCCCAGCCGTCCCAGTCGTCTTCGGAGAGTCCGTCTTCGATCGAGACGATGGGGTACTTGCGCAGCCACGCCGCCCAGTACTCCGTCATCTGATCCGACGAGAGCGTCTTGTTGTCGCCCTTCAAAACATAGCGGCCGTTCTCGTAGAACTCCGTTGCCGCCGCGTCGATGGCGATGCAGATGTCCTTGCCCGGCGTGTAGCGCGCACGGGTGATCCCTTCGAGCAGCACTTCGACCGCTTCTTCGTTGGAACGCAGATTCGGCGCAAACCCGCCTTCGTCACCCACGCCGGTCGAGTGGCCCTTGTCCTTGAGGTACTTCTTCATGGCGTGGAACGTCTCCGAGCCCATGCGCAGGGCCTCGGAAAAATTCGGCGCGCCGACCGGCACCAGCATGAATTCCTGGATGTCGACGTTGTTGTCGGCGTGCGCACCGCCGTTGATCACATTCATCTGTGGCACCGGGAGTGCGCGCGCGAACACGCCGCCGATGTGCTGGTAGAGCGGGAGGTTCATCGCCTCCGCCGCCGCCCGCGCCACCGCGAGCGATACGCCGAGGATCGCGTTGGCGCCCAGCCGCGACTTGTTGGGCGTCCCGTCCAGCTCGATCATCAACTGATCGATATAGGTCTGGTCAATGGCGTCGAGATCGATGATCTCGGGGCCGATCAGGTCGTTCACGTGGGAAACGGCCTTCTGGACCCCCTTGCCCTGGTAGCGGGTGATTTCGCCGTCCCGGAGTTCGAGGGCCTCGTGCCGCCCGGTCGACGCCCCGGAGGGAACCGCCGCACGCCCGAGCGCCCCGCCGTCCAGGCCGACGTCGACCTCGAGGGTGGGGTTGCCCCGCGAATCCATGATCTCGCGGGAATGGACGTATTCGATGATCGTCATGTGATCGGTACCGGGAAGTGAGACCTGACTGTAGAAACCGCTTCCAAAATGTGTCAACATAAATCACTTTCAGCGCTTGGAGCTTCGGCTCCATGCGACCCATCCGAACGGCCTCCACATGTCTCGGGCCAACGTGTTGCCATGCCGCGGCGCACGCATCGCCCGGACCTCAATCGACCGATACGGTGCCGCCGCACTGGGCGGGCATCGCGTGCGATCGGTCGGCACGCCCGTAACGGGCGCGGCACGGCAGGGTGCGTCTGCTCGACTACACGACGTGAGAGAAGAGGACATCCAGCTGGTCGCACGAGCCCGCGGGGGCGACGAGCGCGCGTATCGCGCGCTGTTGGAGAAGTACGAGCGCGCCGTATTCAGCATCTGCCTGCGGATGGTCCGTAATCGCGACGAGGCCACGGATATGGCCCAGGAGGCCTTCATCAAGGTGTTCGCGTCGCTCGACCGCTACAACTCGGCGTATGCCTTCTCAAGCTGGCTGTTCAAGATCACGTCCAACCTCTGCATCGATCACCTGCGCAAGCGGCGCATCGACACGTTCGCGATGGACGAGCCGGTCGACGGCGAACAGGGCGAGATCCAGCGGCAGTACGCCGCCCCGGACCCCAACCCGGAGGACGTCTTCATCAGCCAGGAGAAGATGGGGCGGGTGGAGGCGGCGATCGCCGCACTCCCCGAGCACTACCGGATCATGCTGATTCTCCGGCACCAGGAGGACCTCTCCTACGAGGAGATCGCCGACAACCTGTCGATCCCCCTGGGGACGGTGAAGGCCCGGATTCACCGGGCCCGCGAGATGCTCAAAGGGCTGCTCGGAGACCCGGATTTTCTCCAGTGAAGAATTCATGGTAAGGCTATGCAAAATATATGGTTGCATTGCAAAGACAGCGTCGCGTCCCCGCCGGCTCGTGAAAGACCCGTCCAGGAGCGAACTTTTGTGGCGCGAATCCGTAGTTTCCAGTCGATTGTCATCATGGGTCCGTGACCCGGCCGTGAGGAGAAAACGCATGAGAATCCATCGCTTGAGTTTCGTGGGGAGTGTGGCCGTCGTTGCCGCGTTGATGGCGACGTCCCCGGTCCTCGCCGTTCCTGGCAGCCGGATGAACCGCGAAGAGAAGAAGGTCGTCGAGGCGACGGGAAAGACGTCGATCACGATTAAGAACCCGCGCGGGCGGACCGTCGTGGTCGGTAAGCCGGGCATCTCGGCGGTGACGGTGATCGCCGTCAAGAACGCCCAGGGTAAGGACGACACCGAGGCCGGTCAGATGCTCGACAAGCTCGCCATCAACATCAGCGAGCACGGCGATCAGGTCCAGGTGGAGACGCAGGACGACAACTCCTGGAGCGACGGCTCGAGCATCTGGTCGTTGGTCAAGGGCGGACGACGGTCGGCCTGGATCGACTACACCATCGAAGTGCCGTTCGCGTTCGGCGTCACGGCGACCTCGACCAGCGGCGACGTGCGCGTCTCGAACATCGGCGGTAACGGCAACGTGTCCTCGACGAGCGGCGACGTCAGTGTGCGCGCGGTCGACGGCGACGCCGTCGTCCATGTGACCAGCGGCGATCTCGAAGCCATCGACATCGGCGGCGACCTGTCGGCCGTCGCGACCAGCGGAGACGTGACCATCGACAACGTCAAAGGCAAGCTCAAGGGCGACGCCACCAGCGGCGACTTGCGGGCCTCCCGCGTGGGCAAGGACGCGGAGATCCGTCTGGCGAGCGGCAACGTCGTGCTGGAAGGCTGCTCGGGCGACGCGTCGGTGCGCACCGCCAGCGGCGACGCGCGGCTCAACGAAGTGCAGGGCAGCATCGACGCGAGCTCGTCGAGCGGCGACATCGAAGTGCAGATCGTCCCGGCGAAAGACCGCGCGTTCAACTTCAGCTCGTCGAGCGGCGATATCACTGTGTACTATGTCCCGATCAAGGACTTCGGGTTCAATCTGGAAGTGCGTACCAGCAGCGGTTCGATCGAAGGCGACCTGCCGATCAAGGTGAGCCGCGTGGACCGCCGCCGGCTGCAGGGAATCGTCGGATCGGGCGCGGCGCGCGTCGACATCGAGACGGCGAGTGGCGATGTGTCTATAATGGAACAGGGAGAGTCCGCGAGGAAGTAACGCGGGACAACAGAACGATGAATTGTCAGATTGCAAAGACGTTGATGCAGCCGTACCTCGAAGGGCGGCTGGCCACGCTGGAACGCAACGAGTTCGTGTACCACGTGACCGAGTGCGCGGCGTGCGAGACGGAAGTGATCGCGTATCGCGAAGTCTTCCGTTCGCTCCGCGACCTCGGGCGGCTGGAAGCGCCGTCTCGTCTGAGCGTCGGCGTGCTAGCGCACCTGCGCGCCGAAGGACTGATTCACGAACCCCGGTTCCCGGTGTTCCGGCGGGTGCTGGACGGATTCCTCGCGACGCCGGCGCGCGTTCGTTACCCCTTGAGCGCGCTCGCGGTGATCATCCTTCTCTATGTGCCGGTCGCACTCGCGCTCTCCGGCGGTCATGACTGGATCGCGGGTTCGGCGGAAACAGTTGCCCGCGGCGTCCTCTGGGTGCAGAATACCGCGACGTCGCTGCTTTCCACCGCGGAAATCGAACCGTATGTTCGAACCGCACGCACCTTGTTCCATGCTGCGTCCGTGCTCGTGTCGCCCCTCATGCTGCTCGCGGCCGGGCTGGTCGCCGCCATGATCGTCATTCTGACCACACGACTCGGTCGCAGGAAGAGACCATCCGGACATGCGATGTTCACTTTCTAGCCGCGCGTCGTTGATTCGTTTCGCGTTGATCGCGCTCACCCTGTGCGCGTTCGCCGATCCCGGCTTTGCGCGCGCGAAGGCGCCGCACGCCGCGACGCCCGCGCCGGTGGATACGATCCACATCGACGTGCCCGTTCCGCCGGTGCCGCCCATGCCGCCGTCGGCTGCGGGTCGCAAGCGAATCATCATCGGCGGAAGTGGCGTTCGCATCGTCGACGAAGACGCGGACAGCGACTCCTCGGACGGTTCCTTCCATGTGGACGTCAACACGACGCGCGAGGAGCGCTCGAGCGACAACATCGTCCGCGTGGGCGAGAGCGTCTACGTGGCGCCCGGCGAAGTGGTACCCGGCGACGTCGTCGTGTTCGGCGGCAACGCGGTGATCGAAGGAACAGTCACCGGTTCGGTCGTCGTGCTGGGCGGCGAGATCCGCGCGCGCAGCGGATCCGAAGTCAAAGGCGACATCGTTGCGATCGGCGGCAAGATCACCGAAGACGAAGACGTCGTGATTCGCGGCGAGAAGATCGTCGTCGGCGGGATTGCAACGCGCGTGGGAGATTCGCTCGATCTCGGGGGGCGAGCGCTGCGGGCCATCTTTGCCGCGATGGTGCTGTTCGTCAGCATTGTCCTCTTCTTCATCACGTTGCTGTTCCTGCGCGGCCGCGTCGAACGCACCAGCGACTACCTCTCCGGAAGCCTGCTTCGAAGCTTCGGCGCCGGCATCCTGGCGTCGATCGTGCTCGACTTCGGTATTGCGATCATTACGATTCCCCTGATTATCACGGTGGTGGGCATTCCGCTCGCCGTGATCCTCGTGCTGAGCTACGTCGGTGTGTTCGTCATCGGGTGCACCGTGTTCGTCCACTCGGTGGGTCGCGCGATCTCGCTGCGGACCGGCATGGGCGGCGGCCCGTTCGCGCGGCTGGTAATCGGATTCGCCGTGCTGGTGATTCCCGAGTTCGCCGCGTTCGTTGTCGACAGCGTGGCGAATGGGCCGATGAGCTTCTACGTGTTCCTGCAGGTGGTCAGCGCGGTGATCTGGCTGTTCGCGTACGTGGTCGGTCTCGGCGCAATCGTGCTGAGCCGCTTCGGCACGGTACCGCCGGTGGAAGCGAGCCACCCGCACAGCCCGTGCAAACGGAGTTCGTTCCCAGTCCCACGACCTGATCGGGTCACCCCGGCCCGCGTATTTTGGCTTCCGTCCGGCTGCGCGCGGGACGTATCCTTAATCAGTATGCGGAAGTACCTTTCGAGAGGGGCGGTTCTCCTCCTCGCGCCCCTGTTGGCTGCTCTCCTCTCCCCGGAATCGCGGGCGTCCTCTCCGGGCTTTGAAAGCGAAGCCTATCAGTGGGCCAATGGCCGTGTGATCGACACGGTCTACGTCCACGGCAATACTCGGGTGAAGACGTTCGCCATCGTCCGCGAGATGCAGTCCCGCGAGGGCGACCGGCTCGATCCGCGGTCGGTCGAGCGCGACCAGCGATACATCGGCGACCTGAGTCCGTTCGCCACGGTGGCCGTGCACGTCGAGCCGATTGGCACCGACCGGTGCGCCATTCACGTCGTCGTCACCGAACGACCGACGCTGCTGCTGAAACTCATCTATCCGGTGCTGGACTACGACATCAATACCGAGCGGCTCGTCTATGGCGTGAAGTGGTACGACCGGAATTTCCGCAGGCGTCTCCAGGACTTTTCGCTCGAGGCGTTGCGCGACAACCGCGGAAACGACAACGCGTCGGCGGCGTGGTCGTCGTCGTGGATCGGATGGAAGCACATCGGTACCGGCGGTCGCATATCGTATTTCAATCGGCGCGAGGCGTCGTCGACGCCGACGATCGTGGAACAGACGCTCGGGCAGGTGAATGTCGCGGTGCCGCTGACCGAGAGCCGCATCAAATTCGCACAGCTGTTGACGGGACTCGCATACGCGCACAATCGGATCGGCGTCCGGAATGCCAGCGCCGAGGTGGAAAACTTGCTGAGCCCGGCGGTCGGTTTTCGGTACGACAATCGCGATGCGGGCATCAAGCCGACCAGCGGCGGATATTTTTACATCAACACCGTTTCCAACACGCGACTGGACGGCCCCGGGAGCACGTACTATCGCCTCGACAACGACATCCGCTATTTCATTCCGCTGGATCCCACCACGGTCCTTGCGATGCGGTCGAACGCCTCGATCCAGCTGGGCGACTACCCGGACTACATTCGTTTCGGGCTTGGCGGACCGGGAACGATCCGCGGGTACGAACGCAGCGATTTCCGCTCCGCGCACCGTTGGATTCAGACCGTCGAACTGCGCTTGCTTCCGTGGCCGAAACTGCTGTATCGCGTCCCGTGGATCGGGATCACCGACTTCCAGTTCGGGCTGGTGGCGTTCGTCGACACCGGCATCGGCTGGTCGCAGCCCGTCGAGTTCCGCTACGACAATTTCCACAGCGGGTTCGGCGCGGGCATCCGCCTCTTCTCGCCGATCCAGGATGTCCTCCGCGTCGACTTCGCGTACAGCGCGGCGGGGAGGATCCGCGCCTATTTCTCCACCGGGGCGAACTTCTGACCCCAGGCCACCCGGGTCCGCCCGCACGCGCCGGAACGCCCTCCGGAACCGGCATGGATTGGGTGCCTTTTCGTTAGGCTGCGGCTCGTCTGTGGAAAACCTCCCAACTTGAGTGCGCTCGGACGGGTCTCGGCCCCCGGTCCCGGTCCCGATCCGCCTCAACCTCTCGATTCTTTGAGGTTTTTACTACGATGTAAATAAACACGTTATGCTCACGTTGACTCCCTTGTCCGGCCGCCCGGGTCGCGCCGGCGCGTGCGTTCCTTCGCCGGGGTATGTGCGTTGCAGAATAACCACTTCGGGTGGAATAGGGAGTTTAGCGGATGAAGTTCGGTATAGGAAAATTTGGTCTCCTGGGACTCCTCATCGCGGCGTCCGTCGGCGCGTGGGTCGCGCCCTCGCCGGCCGCAGCCCCCGAGCGGATCGACCTGCGCAACGGAATCCACGCGACGATCTACGACGCCGACTATCTCGCCGCCCGGCTGACAACGCTCGGCGGCGCGCCCGCGATCCAGCTCGACGACGGCCGCTACGTGCCCGTCATCACCGATATCGCCAACCCCGCGATCGCGAACAAGGGCGATGGTCGCTTTCACGCCTTCACGACGCAGGACGTGGTGACCACGCTGCAGGCGATTTCGAATCCGGCGGATCGCATCACCGTTCGCATCTACGAACTTCCGTTCCCGCGGCAGAACATCCTGGTGAGTTCAACCAGCGGCGCCGACATGTTCCTGAGTCCGCAGGTCCTCGACGTCGACCCGGTGGTGACGGCGTACATCGTGTCGCACGAGATGGGGCACGTGTTTCACAACCGCTTCATGCCCGATGGCGGAGCGGCGTGGACGAGCTACGAGCGGCTTCGCGGCATCGACGACCCCAACCGATTCTTCGACACCGCGAGCCATGCCTATCGTCCGAAGGAGATCTTCGCGGAAGACTTTCGCGTGCTGTTCGGTGCACCGCAGGGGCGTATGGACGGGCGCGTGGAGAATCCGGAGATCGCGCTTCCGGCGTCGGTGAACGGCCTCGGCGCGTTCTACGGGAGTGTCGCGTCCGGCGCTGCGTCGAAGACGCCCGCGATCGTGGCGAGCAGCTATCCGAATCCGTTCAACCCGTCGACCGAGATTCGCGTCGTCGTCCCGCAGGAACTGGTGCAGCAGAGTGCGCCGGTATCGATCCGTATCTTCTCGGTGACCGGTGCACTCGTGAAGGATCTCTACTCCGGGTCGGCGGTCGGCGATTTCGTGGCTCGCTGGGACGGCAGGGATCGCAATGGCAATCCCGTGGCGAGTTCGACGTACTACGCGGCGGTCCAGGTGGGAAGTGCGCGGGAGACGGTGAAACTCCTGCTGCTCAAGTAAGGCCTCGCAAACGAACCCGTGGAGGGGGTCCGTGTCGATTCTCCTCCCCGACTATCCGGCGGCCCCTTCCGCGGGTTCTTTTCTCTCCAGCGAAAGATTCCACAACTGTCCGCACGCCGCGTCGATGTCGACGCCACGGCTTCGCCGCACGGTCACGGCGGGAGCAACGGGCAGCAGTCGCGACGCGAAGCGATCGATGTCGGCTTCGGTCGGGCGCTCGAACGGATCCACACGGCCGGGGTTGTAGGGAATCAGGTTCACTTTGAACGGCTGTCCGCGCACCAACCGGCCGAGTTCGTCGGCGTCGTCGTCGCCCATCGTGAGACCCGGAATCAGGACGTATTCGAGCGTGACGCGTCGCCGGCCGGTGCCCGCAAAATAACGCGCGGCGTCGAGCAGCTCCTCGATGGAGAACCGCGAGGCTTTGGGCATCAGACGCTGGCGCGTGGCGTCGTTGGGCGCGTTGAGCGACAACGCCAGCGAACACGCCGCGTCGGAGTCGGCGAGTTCGCGGATGCGCTCGGGAAAACTCGACGTCGATACGGTAATGCGCTTTTCGCCGAGGTTGAGCCCCCGGGGATCGTTGAGGACCTTGACGGCGTCGATCACCGCCTCGAGATTGAGCAGCGGTTCACCCATTCCCATGAACACGATGTTGATCTTCTCCGACGGCGGGCCCGCTTCCTTTTTGAGGACGCAAATCTGATCGAGGATCTCGCCGGCCGTCAGATTGCGCTTGAAGCGCCCCTTGGCGGTCTCGCAGAACACGCAGTCAAGCGGGCATCCGACCTGCGACGAGATGCACACGGTGTTTCGCCGGTCGTAGCGCATGAGCACTGATTCGACGCGCACGCCGTCGGGAAACTCGAAGAGGAATTTGCGCGTGCCGTCGACCGCCGACTGTTGCACGGCGACGATGCGCGCGCTGCGCACCATGGTGGTCGATGCCAGCGACTCACGGAGCTCCAGCGGCAGGTCCGACATGGCGGCGAAGTTGTCCTCCAGGCGCGCGTAGATCCAGGTCGCCAGCTGCCGGAACCGGTATTCCGGCTCGCCCGCACACAGGAGTCGATCGCGGAGATCGGCCAGAGGGAGATCCCGAAGATGAACGGGAGTCGTGGATTCGGGGGTCGAACGTGTCATAATTAACCGTGGCCTAAATTATAGGCAATATGCTATCCGTAACAGAACCCCAATGTCGTTGCCCTTCCGCAGATTGCGCCCATGCCCAAGACCATTCTGATTGCCGACGACGAGCAGGGAATCCGCAACTCGCTGCAGCGCCTGCTTGAATTCGAGTCGTACCGCGTGTCCATGGCCTCCGACGGACCCGCCGCGCTGTCGGCCGTCCGCGAGCGGAACGTCGACCTGGTCCTGCTCGACATCAAGATGCCCGGCATGGACGGTCTCGAGGTGCTCTCGCAGATCCACGGGGAGTATCCGCAGCTGCCCGTTGTGATCATCTCCGGGCACGGGACCATCCAGACCGCCGTCGAGGCCACGCGCCTCGGCGCCTTCGATTTCGTCGAAAAACCGATCGACGCCGACCGCCTCTTGCTCGTGATCCGCAACGGGCTCGCCCAGCGGCGCCTGCTAAGGGAGAACGTCTCGCTGCGCGCCGAGGTCCGGCAGCGCACGGAACTGGTCGGTGAACACACGGAAATTCAGAAGATACTGGAAACCGTCCGTAAGGTGGCGCCGGCCAATGCTCGCGTGCTCATCATGGGAGAGAATGGAACGGGCAAGGAGATGGTCGCCCGGACGATTCACGAGTTGAGTCCGCGTGCCGACGAGCCGTTCGTCGAGGTCAACTGTGCGGCCATCCCCGAGGAACTGATCGAGAGCGAGCTGTTCGGGCACGAACGCGGGTCCTTCACCGGGGCGGTCGCCCGCCGGATGGGCAAGTTCGAAATGGCGGACGGCGGCACACTGTTCCTGGACGAGGTGGGCGACATGAGCCTGAGCGCCCAGGCCAAGGTCCTCCGGGTGCTCCAGGAGTCGGTCTTCGAGCGCGTCGGCGGAACGGAGACGATGCGGGTCGACGTCCGCGTCGTGGCCGCCACCAACAAGGACCTGCTCAAGGCCAGCCGGGAGGGGTCGTTCCGGGAAGATTTGTTCTACCGGCTCAACGTGGTGCCGATCACCGTGCCTCCGCTCCGGGAGCGGGCATCGGACATCCCGCTCCTCGTGGAGCACTTTTTGCAGCAGACTGCGCGGGAGTTGGGGCAGGCCCCGAAAAAGATGTCACGGGGCGCCCTGGATGCGCTACGCGAGTACGCATGGCCGGGTAACGTACGCGAACTCAAGAATTTAGTCGAGCGGCTTGTGATCCTGTCACCCGGGCGGTCGATCGAAGTGAAGGACCTGCCGGCGTTGGCGCCCGTTGAACGAGCGGAAGGCCGGTACTTCGACATCGAGGCTTATGCGGAGTTCAAGGACGTGGTCGAGAAGGAGTTCTTCGAGCGTAAGCTTAGAGTTTACAACCACAACGTCAGCAAGACCGCCCGGCGGCTCGGGATGCAACGGAGCAACCTCTATAAGAAGCTGGAAAAATACGGGATACCATACAAGAGTTCACGTGAGGACGATGCGGAAGAGCCCGAAAACTGATTGACGCTCAAGAAACGACGCGGCTATATTTATAGGGTATCAGCAGCCCCAGCGGATGTATTCTCATGTCGAGGAAGGAGATGGTCCTGGTATGAAACGGACGGCGATTCTTATACTAGCAATCGCCACTCTCGTCCTTGTCGGCTTCCCGTCCGCCCACGTCTTCGCCGATTCATCGAACTCCATTCCTACAAAGTCCGGTCCGGGTGTCGTCGCGGCGATGCCGGGAGGCGGCTCACTCACGGGTGGGGGACCTATCGGAAACGGTGATGGGTCGAATCAGGGCGATGCAGACGGGCTGTCGGGTCTGAAGGGGCGGCCGCCCGTGGTATCGACCACGGTGGGTTCGCCAGTTTCGAGGGTAGCGGTGTATCTGGAAAATTGGTGGAAGTTCATGCTGTGGATTCGGTAAGCGAGATTCGACATTGGAAGCGGTTGAATCGTTCGCTTAACTGACCGTCAACCACTGGCTCGAGGATCAAATGTCCGACGCACGGGACGAGAGAGAGTGGCTGGAGAAGGCGCGGCGCGAACAGACGCGCGAACCGATCATTTCGTCTGACGAAGAGATCGGGGAGATGCACTTCGCGACCGAGAATTTCTCCACGGCGCTGGAATACTTCCGCGGCGCGCTTGAGCAGCCGGACGTTCCGGAATATCCGGACCGGTTCCGACTGCTCATGCGCGTCAGTGATTGCCACCGCAAGCGCGGTGACTACACGGCTGCAAAAGAGTGCCTGAATCGAGCTCGCGCGCTGCCGGTGAATCTGCCGGACGATGTGCTGGGCGCGATCGAGTATCGCGAGGGTTACGTGCTCCTGTGGCAGGGAGCGTATGACGCGGCCCTCAAGACCGCATTTGGCGCGTACCGCCGCCTGAAGCGATCGCAATCGCACGGCGAAGTCGCCTACATTCAACTCCTCATCGCGAACTGCTACCAGCGACTCGGTCTGACGACCGAGGCGGAGGAGTTCTTCATGGATTCGCTGTCGTCGTACCGGCGGGCCGAGGATCGCGTCGGCATCGCGTACGTCTATAACAGCCTCGGACTTCTGCACAAGAACGCCTGCCGCTGGACGCGCGCGCTGGCGTCGCTGTCCAAGTCGCTGGACCTGGCGCAGACGCTCGGTCTTTCGCAGCACCTGATCGTGGTGCAGCTCAATATGGGCGTCGTCTACGCGAAGCTGCGTCGCTTCGAAGACGCAATCAGCGCCTTCGACTCCGCGGCATCCAGCGCGGAGCGGTTCGGCGACCAGGCGAGTCTCACGCGCGCTCTCCTGATGCTCGGCCGGACGCAGGTTGCTCGGGGTGCACTGGGTCGCGGCGAAAAGGCGCTCCTGAGGGCGCAGGCCATGGCCGCGGATCTTGGGTATCACCGTGAGTGCGCGCTGGCCGACGAATATATCGGAGAATTGATGATCGCGCGCCACGACATGGACGGTGCGCGGGCGAACCTGTCCGCTGCCATCAAGAAGGGCCGCGAACTCGCGCCCGAAGGCGACGTCGTGGCCGAATGCCTGAGACGGATCGCCGATGTCCAGTACGTCACCGGCTCCCCTCGCGACGCACTCGAGTCCATCGGGGAAGGGTTGCGGATCTCGGTGGCCTGCGGCGAATTGTACGAAGTCGGATTCTTTCACCGCACCCGTAGCCTGTGCCATGCGCGGCTGGGTGAACTCCCGGCGGCGATCGACGCCATGACCGAGAGCGTCAGCGCGTTCGACGAGCACGGGAATCCGTACGAGAAAGCGGTCAGCCAGCAATTGCTGGCGCGTCTGTGCGCGCGCATGCGGACTGAGGGCGCGCTGCTCAAGGCGAAAGCCGCGTTGTCCGACAGCATCGTCGAGCTTGGTAAGCTCGAAGAGCCCCGCGCGCTGATTATCTCGCACGTCATCCTGTGCGGGGTCGACCGACGCCTGGGCAACCTCGACGACGCCCTGCTCGCCGTCTACGAGGCGGATCGAATCGCGTCCGACGAGGACTGCGTTCGCTTCCGTCGCGCGCTGGGTGCGCTGCGGCGGCGCGTCGAAGCTCAGATGTCCAACGCGACCCGTCGCGTGCTCGACCAGTTCTCGGTGCTCGGAGAGATGCAGAGCGGCGCCCGGTCGCGGGATCAGCTCGCGAAAGGACTCGATTCCACGCTCCATCTAATTATCGAGAAACTCGGTGCGTCGGCCGGCTTCATCGCGATACCCGCGGCGGCCGGGAAGAACCTTCATGTGATCGCGCGCGTCGGCGTTTCGGCCAAGGACGCGCATGCACTCGAAACCTGGTATGCCTCGCATCGCGAGCACGGTCGCGGACCCATGGTGATCACGAGCCTCGAGACCGAGCCGTCGTTCGAATCGATGCGGTCACGCCTGGCGATGAACGGAACGCTTCTCGTTCAGGATCTTGGCTTCGAGAGGGAAGCGCTCGGTATTCTCTGTGTGACGAAGGACGCCGACCCGAATCGCGGACCGCTGGGACAGGAAGATCTGCACTTCGTGGCGGCCTACTCGAATCTGATTTCGCTGTCGGTATACGAACTGGTGCGTTCGGAGCGTAAGGGGCGCTCGTCGCGGCCGCGGACGAATGCCAGCAAGGGCTTCGAAAGCATCGTCACCGACAACAAGGACATGATCCACCTGTTGAATCTCGCCGAACGCGTCGCGCATTCGGATGCGACGGTGCTGTTGCAGGGCGAGACGGGAACGGGCAAGGGCTTGATCGCGTATGCGATCCACCTGCTCAGCGAACGGCGCGACCGTCCGTTCGTCCACGTCAACTGCGCGGCACTTCCCGAACACCTGCTCGAGTCGGAGCTCTTCGGTCACGTCCGCGGTGCGTTCACGAACGCCTACTTCGACAAAGACGGACTGCTGACCGAAGCGAACGGCGGGACGATCTTCCTAGACGAGATCGGGAAGACGTCGCTCGCCATGCAGGGTAAGCTCCTTCACTTTCTTGATTCCGGGAAGGTGCGCAAAGTCGGCTCCAACGACCTGCTCAGCGTCAATGTTCGTGTCGTGTGTGCTTCAAAATCCAACCTCCTCAAGCTGGTCGACGAAGGCCGGTTCCTGGAGGACTTCTTCTACCGGATCAACGATTTCCCGCTCACAGTGCCGCCGCTACGCGAACGCCGCGAAGACGTCGCGCTCCTGATGCACCACTACATCGACAAGCTGTCGCGTGATCTTGAGAAGACGATCGATGGGACGACGGCGGAATTTCTGGCCCGGTTGACCGACTATCGCTGGCCCGGCAACGTCCGCGAACTCGAAAAGGTCATCAAGCGCGCGATCATTCTGGCCGACGACGGGGAAGTGCTCGACGTTCGCCACCTCGCACCCGAGGTGCTTCGTGGGACGCCTGAAGCAGTCGACACGTCCGCCCAGGAGACGGCAACGCTGCGCGAGCGCATTGAACAGATCGAGCAGACGATGATCCTTGACGCCATGCGGCGTCACTCGGGGAACAAGTCCCAGGTGGCCATGCACCTCGGGATCAGCTACCCGAACCTCCTCTCGAAGATCAAACGCTACAATATTCAGTAGCCCGCCCCCCGTCTCGCCCCCATTCGTTGGGGTTGCTCCCAACTATTAAAAGTTTTAATAGCCCGCCTTGATAGCGGTTAACCCATTCATATGGAACTCGTTATACGGGTATGGGGGATATCGCATACAAATGTTTTTAATACTCGTGTGTTTGGGCTCACGCCGTCCACGGCGGAGGACGCGGCGATGAGGTGCATAACATATTAAAAAATAGCGAGTTAAGGTTCCGTTCGGAACATCGGGGGACGAAGAGGACTCTTGGCACACCGGTTGCCTTATACCCCTCTCGGAAGTCATCCCGTGCGTAAATGAACTTCCATCTGGTGGGGGAGGGATTCTTGGGGAACGACAGTTCCCCAAGAGTCCCGAACTAAAGAGAAGAATCTGAAGCGAAGGAGTTTCGACTCTCGACCCAAGAATTCGGAGCCTTCGGGCCACCCGAGTTAACCGACGCCCTGTATACGTTCCTAAGCAAGCTGCTGGCTTTGCGGAGCAAGTTGATTTTCGAGAGGTGGGGTCTCGAACATTGACGAAGGAACGGATCGGGGCGTCGGTGTTTTTCCTCTTCCTGCCGACGGCGATCCAGCCTCTCCCCACGACCCGAGATATGTCCTCGTTTAGGAACACCCATGTAACTCCAAGACAACGCTTCCGGGGGCTGAATCGAGGCCTCTCGCCTCGAAAAATCGACCATCTTTGTGCGCGTTTACTCGTGTAACGGCATTTCTCAAAGCCTCTTAGGGTGATTAACCTGTCCTTTCCGAAGACGCAGTGCCAATCGTGGCATGTCGCTTGCGCTAAGCGTGTTTACGATGACGCACCATCTGCATATGCGAAACCCAATTGATCGCGTCGCGCGCATGTCGGGTGCCGTGGCCGCGGTCGCTGCAGTGATGCTTCCGCTCGTTGCTGGTTGCTCTAGTCATGAAGACCCCGTTGCGGTGGCGGACGATCCTCCGTTTCCACCCAACGGGGTCTTTAGCGTCACTGGCGATGGCGTCGTCAGCATTTATTGGAACGCGAATCAGGAGAAGGACCTGGCGGGGTATGCGGTGTATCGCGGGACATCAGATCCGGGACCGTACTACCACCTGGCCGATGTGTCCGCGAGTCAGACATATTATGACGACACATCCGTCGTCAACGGTGAGACATGGTACTACGCGGTTACCGCATTCGATCGTGCGGGCCACGAAAGCGGCTTGAGCGGGGACACGGTGTTCGACACTCCCCGGCCGGAAGGATTTGATTTGGTGCTGGTCGATCTGGGGCAAGATCCGTCGCATGCGGGATACGACTTCTCGAGTCTGTCGGGCGTATCCCAGGACGCGGCGCTGACCACGACGGATATCTACTTTGAAGCTTCGGGCGGCGTGAATTACATCGTTTGCGCGAACGCAGTCAAAGTAGATATCCAGGACTACGGGCTGATCGATCTGGTGGGAGTGGACTGGGCGCCGTCGACGGGCTGGGCCCCGTCGAAGCGGGCGGAGGCGATCGTCGGCCACAGCTATATCGTTCGGATCCGGAATAGTCAGGGTGATTTCAACATGGCGAAAGTCCAGGTGACAGAGGTCTCGTCGGCATCGGTCACGATGGACTGGGCGTATCAGGCGGTTCAGAACAACCCCGAGCTCTCCCCTGTAGGAGGTGCGATGCCATGAAGAACTCAACCTTCACCGCTGCGCGCGCATGGGTGATCGCCGCGACGATGGTCGCCGCGACGGCTCCGATTGCGGGCGCTCATGGATATGAAGTTGCCGGACCTGCCGCAGTGCGCGTCTGGGTGGACGGCGGCGATGTATTCCCGTCGTACCGAGACGTGACCATTTCGCTTCGCGCCGAGCGCGATTGCTATGCCACGCTCTTTCTGGTCGATACGTCCGGCTACCTGCACGTTCTCTATCCGTCGTCGCCGACCGACGCGGCCTGGGTCTGCGCGGGACGTACCTATCAGTACTCCGCCTGCGACGTCGGCCTGGACCGGTTCGACGGCGTCGGCGTCGCGCACCTGTTCGCGGTCGGGAGCCCGGTGCCGTTCGACTTTTCGTACTACGGGCCAGCTCTGTTCACCGCGTCATTCGGGTTCCGCATCGTCGGCGATCCGTTCGTCGCCTGCCGCGATTTCTATGTCTCGCTGCTCCCGGCTCAGTGCCGGTGGGACTTCGTCGGCGTCAGTTGCGCGCGGTTCTACGTCCACCAGTGGGTGCGTTATCCCGCGTATCTGTGCTACGGCGACGGCGTCCACGTGCGCGTGGGCGACAACTGCCGGGATGCGCGAATCTCTATGCTTCGTACCGGCACAACTCCGCCAATCCATACGACGTGATGCGGCCGGCGGCCAGGTTCAAACAGGTCTATTCGGGCGACCACGTCGCCGTGGCGACCGCTCCGGGTCGCGTCGAGCGCGTTGCTCCTCGCACCGTGGCGTTCAAGTCCGCCTCGGTGCCGAGGGCGCCGATCGTAACGCCGGCTCGGGAACCCCGGCGATCGTTCGCCAGGCCACGCTTCCGACGGCTCACGTCGACAACGCGCGCGTGGTGTCGACGAGCCGGTCGAAAGGACTCGTTCCGGTCACGGTGACCAAGAGAACGTCCGCGCCGGCGACCCGGACCGATGTCGCCCGCACGACCAAGATGAAAGCGCGGCCCGCGCCGTCGAAGCGGGCGGTTGCGACCGCGGGCGAAAAGAAGGGGGCGACGAAGCAAGTCCGCCAGGCAAAATAGCGCCTTCGAGATTGGTTGGCTGGTAGCTTCGAGTAGGCTGGTTAGGAAGCCGACCAAGTAGGGGGGAGTTGCGCCGGAGTAAGCGTCGATCAGGGGCGGCGAATTACGGGCGTCAACTCCCCTTTACTGTTGACCCACTACCGTTGTGCGCGATACAGTCTTCGTCACCCACGCCCTTGTTTTTGAGGCCCCGGCACGTGTTCATTCGCATCTATTCCAGAAACGTTCGACGGTTTTGAATCTCCGCACCCGCCGTAACTTCCAGCGTGCCGCCGGCATCTTCATGTTCGGCATTGCGGGCATTGTATCGGCGGGAGCCGTGTTTCGGCGCGGGCCCGGCCCCCGCGTTCCAGAGCCGCGACCACACCGCCGCCCGTTCCGTTTTCCGGTCCCCCGCGGTTCACGGCCTCAACCGTTATCAACTCGAGCGTCTCAACGCCCTCGCCGCCGGAAGGATCGCCGCGGCCGACGATACGCTGCGTGTGCTGGCGCTCCAGGTTCAGTTTGCGGATAGCCTGATGGGCGGGCAGCCGGCAGCAACCGTCCACAGGTCCGCGATTCCACCTGGTTCGGCAACGAGCTCGAGCACATGGCCCAGTACTTCCGGGGCGCGTCGCGACAGCATCTGCAGATTCAGTGGACGGTCGACGGGACGCTGTATTCGCTGCCGAAGAAGATGATCTATTACGGGTCCGACGCGCACGAAGAAGAACGCGTGGTAGAGACTCGTCGAGACGGTCATCCAGATGGCGAACGCGAAAGATGACTTTTCGAAGTACGACCACGTGATCGTGATCCACGCCGGCGCGGGTCAGGAGACAGACGTGGCCGGCGATTCGCCGATCCAGCTCTGGTCGAGTTTCTACGACCTGTCCGACATTCGTTCCGTGAAACACGATCCGTCTCTGCGCGGGCTGGCGACGACCGACTCGCTCAACGGGGAACCGTTCTTCGTTGATAACTTCTCGATCGTCCCGTCGCACGCGTCCCAGGACTTTGCGACGGTGGGGACACTGGCATCTGGGCGTTCCAGGTCGGAAGCCGCATCGGTCTGGTTCCGCTCTTCGATTCCACGCCGCAGAACGTGCCCGATTCCCAGGGCGTGGGCGCATTCGACCTGATGGGATACGGCCTGTTCAACGTAAACGGATTCATCCCCGGCTTCCCGTGCGCGTTCAACCGCGTGCTGGCTGGCTGGCTCGACCCCGTGGTGATCGACGCCGGCGCGTCGGAGATCGACGCGCGTCTCGCGGACGTCAACACGGGCTCGGACGCCGACACGTTGTGCGTGAAGGTACCGATCACCGAGAGCGAGTACTACCTCGTCGTCAATCGGGTTCACGACACCAACTTCGACAGTTTGTTCACGTTCGTCGACGTCGACAGCAATTTGATTCCGAACAACACCGATTCGCTCGAGGGCGCGGAGTTCGATTTCTTCCTCACGGATCTCACCAACCCCGCCGTGCGTCGGTACGATCCGCACTATGGTTTCGACGTGCTGTATCGCAAGACGGGAAGTGGCGTCTACATCTGGCACGTGGACGAGCGCGTCGTCGCCGACGCGATCCAGCGCGGCTATCTGCCCGACGACTTCGTGGCACGCAAGGGTGTCGACCTCGAGGAGGCCGACGGCGTGCAGGACATGGACCGCGCGGGAAACGCGGCGTTCTCCCTGGGAAGTTTCTTCGATTCGTACCGGCTGGGAGACGGCAACGCGAGCGACTTCGGACCGAAGACGAAGCCGGCATCGAATTCCAATTCCGGGGTGGCGACCGGCATCGAGATCGAGACACTCTCGCCGCCCGGCCCGACGATGCGCGTGGCGATCCGGAGACAGATCCCGTACTCCGAGACCCGCGCCCGCTGGTCGGCCGCTTCGCCGTCGCAACCGGCGACCGCGGTGAACCTCGACGGCGCCGGCGACGCGGAGATCGTGGTCCTGTCCGACAACGCGGGTGTGTACGTGTTCAATGCGCAGGGGCGCGAGTGGGTCGACGGTGACGCCAATCCGTCGACGATCGCGCCGTTCATTTCCGTCCCCGGCGTCACCTGGGCGGGTCCGCCCGCCTTCGCCAATCTCGACGGCGGCGCGGATACCGAGATCATCGCCGCGTCCAGGGAAGGCGACGTCTACGCGTGGAAATCCACCGGCGCGGAACTCGTGGACGGATTCTCCAATCCGGGCACGCAGGGCATTCTGTTTCACGGCGAGCCGATGGCCGCGCCCCCGATGCTGGTCGATATCGACAACGACGGCGTTCCGGAGATCGCCGTCACCGAACACGACGGCTCGTCGCTTCGCATTCGTTTTGTCAACGCCGCGGGTGCGGTCGTGAGTCCGGCGTCCCCGTTGGTTGCCCCGCTGTGGCCGGTGTCGCTGGACGCACAGATGGCGTCGCCGCTGGCGCTGGCTCGAATCACCGACGGCTCCACGCAGACGTTCGGCGTAGCGGCGGCCTGCGTCGACACGATCGCGGGTCGTGTGTTTGTCACCTGGACGCCCGTTGCCATGTCGGGCACGACGCCGTCCACCGCGCCCGAGCCGTGGACGCGGACGCTGTTTTCGTCCGCGGGGCTGAATGCCTCTCAGGTGGCGCCCTCGGCGCCCGCGGTGGGTGACATGGACGGCGACGGCGACGACGAAATCGTCGTCGCGCTCGAGGACGGGTCGGTGCACGTACTCGACGCGGCCACGGCGTTTTCGCCGACCGTCACGCAGGCGACCGGGCAACTCCGATCGGCGCATCCATCTGCGCCGGCGCTCGGCGATGTCGACGGCGACGGCACCCTCGAAATCGCGATCTGGGACGAAGACTACATGTACCTGCTCAAGTCGAACGCCCGCCTGATGGTGGAGTGGCCGCGCGCGATCCGCCCCGAGTCGGCGGGCGAGGCGCCGGAGATCAAGCCGCGCCGCGGTATCGAGAGCGCGCTCATCGCCGACATCGACGGCGACGGTTCCAGCGACGTGCTGTTTCCGCTGGACGACGGCACGCTGACGGGCATCCAGCTCAACGGGCTTGCGGTTTCCGGGTTCCCGCGGGTCGGTCCCTCGGAAATGGGCGCCGCCCCGTCGTTCGCGGAGCTGACGTCCGGGTCCTGGGACCTGGTGTCGCTGGGATCGCACGTGGGGGTGAACGGCGTCGACGCCGTTGTCGACAGCCTGCTCACGTCGAACCAGACGACCCTGTCGGTGCAATCGCTGGCACGCGGACCTGCCTCGACGTACTGGCCGATGGCGCGCGTCGATCTGGCGCGAACGGGGCGGGTCACATTGTCGCGGCCCCTCAAGGCCAGTTCGAGCGCATTCGACACCGGATCGTTTATCATCTATCCCAACCCGGTGATGGCGGACGAGGTGCACGCGCGCATCGCGACCAACGCCGCGGCACGAATTCAATTGTCGATCTACACGGTGGAGGGGCAGGAAGCGGTCTCGCGGACATTCGATGTCAATCCGAACGGCCTGGTGAACACACCCTTTGACGAAGCGATCGACGTCCACGCGCTGAAGAGCGGTCTCTACCTGCTGCGATTGCACATCGACAGCAGCCGCGGCAGCGGGAGCGTCGTCAAGCCGTTTGCAATTCGACGCTGATATAGCGGAGAACCAAGGAGTCGGTATGCGCTGGCAACACACGATAGTCTGCATTCTTCTCGTCCTGGCGGCGGGCGTCGCCCGAGCGGGCGATCCCGGTTCCGCCGGTGCGACGTCGCTGCGCATCGGAGTCGGCGCACGAGCTTCGGCGATGGGCGAAGCCTACACGGCGGTCGCCGAGGATGCGTCCACGGTGTTCTGGAATCCCGGAGCCATGGCCGCCGTCCAGGGAACCAACGTCACGCTGTCGCACGTGGAGTACTTCCAGACGATTCATTTCGAACAGGCGGCGGTGACCCACGAAACCGCCTGGGGAACACTCGGCCTGATGTTCAGCGGCATGTTCATGAACGACCTCGATCGCTACGACGACGTACCGTCCTCGACGCCGCTCGGCACGTTCGGTGTATACGATGTTTCATTCGCGGTTGCATTCGCGCGCTACATCGTGCCCAACGTCTCGGTGGGGTTGTCGGTGAAACCGGTCTACGAACGCATCGACGAACTTTCGGCATCGGGGATCGCGTTCGACGCGGGCATCTATCACGTGTCGAAGGTGAAGGGGCTGAAGCTGGCAGCGGTCGTTGGCAATCTCGGGACCCCGATGAAGTTCGACGTCGAGGAATTCGCCCTGCCGCGGTATTTCAAGGTGGGCGGCAGTTATGAGCGCGAGGTGCCGGCCATCGAAGGGCGGTTGTTGTTCACGCTCGACGCGATGTTCCCGAATGACGGCGACGCGCGCACGCTCATCGGCGGCGAGTACTCGTACCGTCGCATGGTCGCGTTGCGCGCGGGGTACAAGGGTGGCTACGACCTGCAGGGCGCGACGTTCGGATTCGGTGTCCGCTACCGCGACATGACGCTCGACTACGCGTTCTTGCCGACCAAGAACGAAATCGGCGACAACCATCGCTTCGGACTCGGGTTCAGCTTCTGATCGTCTCCAGCCGGAGCCGTCCGTTCGAGAGCCTTCCGCATGTGAAGTGCTCGATCCAGTCTCCCAGGATCATGAACTCGCGGCCGTCTCGTGTCTCGTGCAGCGGATAATGCACGTGTCCCATCACGAACGCGTCGTTACCCCTGGCATAGAAATGGTCCCAGCCGTACTCGAGGACGGCGCGCGCCCGCTTCTCCTGGGGCGCGCCGAAGTACTGCCGGCTCCCATGCGCGACGCCGCGCGCGATCGCGTCCATCAGGTCGGGATGAATCCATCGGGCGGCGCCGACCACGGCCCGATTTCGAATGATTCCCTTGAGCACCTTGTATCCGTAGTCACGCGGCATCACGAGGTCCCCGTGAGCGAAGACGACCCGCCGGCCCTGGGCCTGAATCAGAATCTCCCGGTCGTGCACGACGACGCCCAGGTCTTCGGAGAAGAACCGGCCGACCCAGTGGTCGTGATTGCCCCCGAGAAAGTGGACGGGAACACCGCGGCGGTGGCAACGGGCGATGGCGTCGTAGATCTCGAGGTAGGCCTTGTGCACGACCGAGCGGTATTCGAAATAGAAATCGAAAATGTCACCAAGAAGGATGAGGAACGTCGAGGACGGGAGCGAATCGAGGTACGCGATGAATCGGTCGCGTCGGGCGGCCTCCCCGGGAAGGGTGCGGTCGCGGAAGTGGGTATCGGCAACCACGCGGATGTCCGTGGCGTCGATTGAGAGAAATCCGGGGTGGTTCGAACGCATGTCGCCCTCAGAGCCGTTGCCGGGTGCGCTGGTCCGCGCCTCGGAGCCCGTGGCGGGAGATGATGGCGTATTGGCAGGATGCATGCAACCCTTTTGCCCGCCGCCTGTTGCGCGGCGGAACCCGGGTGCCGGTTTCAGCGTACAAAGGGTGTCATCGGACGTGCCGTTCGAGGGGTCCCAGGTCGGAACGCATTGGAAAGACGCGGGTTCCGGGAGAGCGATGGAAACGGAATGATTGACAGTCGCGAAAAGCTGGGGTACACTCCCTGTGCACTGGTCGAGAGTGCACCCACATCTTTCGCTGCTATCTGCAAGAACCCCCTTACCAGGATCTTGGTCCGAGGTGCCCGCGCGCGGGTCGCCGGACCGGTTGAAATTCAAACGGCTGGACACGTCCGCGGGAGCCGGGAGAAATCGCTTCCCGGGACACCGGTTGGAAAACAGGAAAAGGACGCTCGATGACCCTGAGTTCATTCGCACGGACCGGCGTGATCGCCGGATTGCTGACGCTCGCGGTGGCTTCGTCGCCGTCGCACGCCGCGGATCGCACCGCGACGGTGCGGGCCGACGGGAGTTCGGTATTTGCCGACGTGGCCGAGAAGGTCCGGCCCGCGGTCGTCTTCATTCGGACCGAGCGTGACTACGCGGCCGACAAGGGCGACAGCACGCCGTTCGATTTCTTCCGCGAGTTCTTTCCCGACGGGGACTCCCGGCAGCACGGGCATCGCATCCCCGGCGGCGGCTCCGGATTCATCATCGATGACCAGGGTCGCATCATGACCAACTATCACGTCATCAAGGACGCGGATAAGATCACCGTCGTGCTCGACCATTCGGAAAGCGACGCCGACGAGGAAGAATTCGACGCTCGCGTCGTCGGCTTCGACCGGCACACGGACATTGCGATCATTCAGATCGACGCCAAGAATCTGCCCAAGGTGAAGCTGGGAGATTCGGATGCGATGCGTGTGGGCGACTGGGTGATGGCGATTGGAACACCGTTCGGTCAGTTGCAGGGCACGGTAACGGTTGGAATCGTCAGCGCCAAGGGCCGTAGCGATCTCAATATCATCGGCGGTGAGGCAACGTATCAGAACTATATCCAGACCGACGCCTCGATCAATTTCGGCAACAGCGGCGGGCCACTGGTGAACCTCAACGGTGAGGCCATCGGCATCAATACCGCGATCAACCCGTCCGGGCAGGGAATCGGGTTCGCAATCCCGATCAATATGGCGCGCTCGATCATGGGAGAGCTGATCGCCAGTGGCCACGTGAAGTACGGCTACCTCGGCATCGTGCTGCAGCAGCTCGACGAAGCCCTGGCGCAGGGGATGGGGATCGACGTGAAGCACGGGATCGTCGTGCGCGAGGTCCAGCCCAACACCGCGGCCTCCGCGGCGGGTCTGAAGACCGGAGACGTCATCGTGCGCTACAACGGAGAGGATGTAAGGGACGACGGAAAATTCCGTCTACTGGTCGCAGAGACTGCGCCCGGGAAGACGGTCCCGGTGGTGGTCGTACGCGACGGCAAGGAGACGCAGATGAGCGTCACGGTGGGCGAGCGGATGGACGACGAAGCGGTGGCTGCCGCGCCGGCGACGAAAAGCCAGACGTGGCTCGGCCTCCACGTCGAGGATGCGCAGAAGAGCGATATGAGGCGGATGTACCGGCTGGACCGTGGGCAGGAAGGGGTCGTGGTGACGGAAATCGAAGAGGGCAGCCCGGCCGAGGATGCCGCATTGCAGGAGGGTGACGTCATTACAGAAGTGTATTCGCATGAGGTTCGAAACGTGGATGAGTTTGTAGCGGTATCGAAGAAGTTGAAAGAGCGGAAAGACCCCATCGCTTTCCTGGTGAAGAGAGGGAAAAACACGACATTCGTGACGGTCTTCCCGGAGCGAAAGTAGGGACGATGGCTCGAGCCAGGAGGGTAACGACCATGGTGGAACGCGAAGTCGACGATCGCAATGAGCGTGACGCGCGTAACGAGCGCGAGGACACCGCGAAGGTGAAGCGTTCGGCCGATACGGGAGCAGGGATCCGAAGTCTGGATCTTTACCTGCACGAGATCAACCGGACGCCGCTCCTGAAACGCGAGGAAGAGCGCGAGCTCGCCCGGCGCATTCGTGGAGGCGATAAGAAGGCCCTCGACCAGCTGGTGCAGGCCAATCTGCGCTTCGTGGTGTCGATCGCCAAGCAGTACGCCAACCAGGGGCTCTCACTCGAGGACCTCATCAACGAGGGTAACCTCGGTTTGATCAAGGCCGCGCATCGCTTCGACGAGGAACGCGGCTTCAAGTTCATCTCGTACGCCGTGTGGTGGATTCGCCAGGCGATGCTGCAGTCGCTCGCCGAGCACTCCCGCATCGTGCGTCTTCCGTTGAACCGCGCCGGGACGTTGTATCGAATCGGCAAGGTGTCCCGTCAACTCGACCAGGAGCTGGGTCGGACGCCGAGCGCCGACGAAATCGCCGCGCGCCTCAACATCTCGCCCGAAGAGGTCGAGGACACGATGACGATCGCGAACACGCACGTGTCGCTCGACGATCCGTATTCGAGCGAGAAGGACGACACGGCACTCGTCGACTACCTGACGGACGATCTGCAGGCGTCGCCCGACGAGGATACATACGTATCGGCACTGAGCGACGACCTGGAGCGCGCACTCGGGACGCTGACCGAGCGCGAGCGATTGATCCTGTCGCTGTACTTCGGACTCGGTGGCGACGAACCCATGACGCTCGAGGACATCGGGAAACGCCTCAAGCTGACGCGGGAACGAATCCGGCAGATCAAGGAAAAGGCGATTCAGCGGTTGCGTCATTCCACGAGGGCGAAATTCCTCCAGGGGTACATCGAGGGATAGCGGCACCCGATCGACCATTCGCGAATTGTGAGGGCCGGGCTCGAAAGGGCCCGGCCCTTGTCGTGCCCGGGGTTGGTACGAACCTTGCGCCCCTTCCATGAATCGCCTTGACGGGTCTCGCGGCCGTTGCGTAGCCTCGCGGCTCGGCGTTCGGAGACGAGTTCCATGATCAAAGACAAGCTCCTGACATTCCTGTACCTGCCCGAAGGGAGCAGCGAACCGCGGTCGTTTCAAGTGAGTCGGAACCTCCTCGGGTCGTTGATCATTACCGTTCTGGTTGCGCTCGGGGTGTCCGGGGCGGTCGTCCTCCATTATTCGAGCCGGCTCCGCGATGCGTACACGGTCGAGAATCTCGAAGCTCAGAACAGCGAGCTGCGCGCGCAGATCGATGCGATGGGCGGCGAGGTCGACGTCCTGCGACGGCAGGTCGCGCAGAACTTCGACTTCCAGAAGAAAGCACGGATCCTTGCCAACCTCGACGAACTGGACGACGACGTCGCCCAGGTCGGCGTCGGCGGACCGGAACTCGGCAACGCGCCGGCGCTCCTTGCGGTCGACCCGTCGACCCGGTTCCGCGTCATCGCGACCCGTAACGATATCGAGAAGCTGCTCCGTCAGGCCCGGCTCCAGAAGACCGAGTACGAGGACATCGTTTCGCGCCTCGAGGACGCCAACGAACAGATCCGGACGACGCCATCGCTCCGGCCGGTCAACGTCGGATTCGTGTCGAGCCGTTTTGGATGGCGGATGGACCCGATCAGCGGTCGCCGGACCATGCACCGGGGTGTCGACTTCTCCGCGAGACTGGGGACACCGGTCGTGGCGACGGCCGACGGCGTGATCACCTATTCGGGGGTCTGGCAGGGCTACGGCAACGTCGTCGAGATTTCCCACGGAAACGGGTTTGTCACCCGGTACTGCCACCTGCAGCGCCGGCTGGTGGCCAAGGGCCAGCGCGTGACCCGCGGCGACGTGATCGGGCGTGTGGGGTCCACCGGACGTTCCACCTTCTCCCACCTTCACTACGAGATCGAAAAGGGCGGCGAGCGCATCGATCCGATGCGGTTCGTGCTGGCCAACTAACCTCCTCGGATTTTCCCTTGCCAGCCGCGCTCAGGCTCGCTAACGTCACCCCGTTGGTTGTGCCATCTATCTCAGTTTTTCAAAATGAGTTACCATAGTCGTTTCATGTCGGTTGTCGCCGCCACCGTGGTGATGGCTGGTCTCGCCATTCCGGCCGTTGAGGCGGGTACGCCGGTCCTGCTTGCCGTCCGGTACTCCGTGACCCCCGATCGGACGCGGCTGGTCATGGACGTGACGGCCGCGTGCCGTCACACCGTGGCACTTCTGCCCGACTCGTCGGGTCTGGTCGTCCGGATCGCGGGGGCGACTCGGCGGGAATCGGTCGGGGCGACCGTCGTCGAGCAGAACCACGTGCGTTCCATCAACGCGTTCGATGCCGCGAACGGGGTCGAGGTCGTGGTCGACCTGGAAACGCCGCTCCACTGGAAGGACTTCGCGATTCCCGCCGGTCCGGGACACCCCTACCGAATCGTTGTCGATCTCGCCACGTCGCCGAGCGCGGACACCGGCGCGCCCGATACGCGTGTGGTTGCCACGACCGACAGCTCGCCGCCCGCGCCGAAAGATACGCCGCTACCGTCGCGACGCACGCTCGTGGTCGCAATCGATGCGGGTCACGGCGGCAAGGACGCGGGGGCCAGCGGACGTTACGGTCTCGTCGAGAAGAAGCTAACGCTCGATCTCGCGCGCCGGATCGCCGAGATTCTCGATCGAGAGGGCAGTGTCCGCGCAGTCCTCACGCGCGACGGCGACGAATACCTGACGCTCCCGGGACGCAACGACGAGGCGGAGAAGAAACACGCGGACGTGTTCGTGAGCATCCATCTCAACTCCGCGCCCAACTCCTCGGCGCGCGGCGCCGAGATATATTTCGTCGCGCCGGCCGGCGCCGAGCGCGCGGCCAGCCAGGCGCTGTCGTCGGGCGAGGCCGCGGAGGAATTCGGTCTTCGACGCGGCGACGACGATATCGTGCGCATGTTGCTCGACGTCAACCAGCAGTCGGTGCTCGCGCGCAGCGAGCAGCTCGCGGAGTCGATTCTCGAGTCGGTTCGCGATCGCCGGCTGATGCCGACGCGTGCGGTGAAGCAAAAGTCGTTCTCCGTGCTTCGTACCATTTCGATGCCGTCGGTTCTCGTGGAAGCCGGATTCCTCACCAATTCGTCCGACGCGAAGCTCCTTCGCGACCCCGGCGGACGCGACCGGATCGCGCACGCGGTCGCCGATGGAATCGTGGAGTTCAATCGTACGCATCCGCCGGTCCGCACCACCGACGAGGCCGGACGCGCCGTGGTCCACCGCGTTCAGCGCGGCGATACGTTGTGGGAGATCTCGCGTCGTTATGAGACCACCGTGGAGCGTCTGCGCGAACTCAACGGACTTCGCGGCTCCGAAGGGCTGCGGGTCGGTCAGGAGATCGTCGTTCGACCCGGACGCTGAGCTGCCGGGCACGACGCGACCCCGATGAACGTCGCGCGAGCAATCACACACAATTTCGGCGCCAAGGTTCTGGCGCTCGTGGTGGCACTGCTGGTGTGGTTCAACGCCAGCGGCCAGGATCAGGTCGTGCGCGTGCGTCGCGCCCCGCTGGTCGTCGAAGGTGTCGCGGACTCGCTGGCGCTCGCGAGTTCGCTTCCCACGGCGGCCGACATTCGGATTACCGCGACGCGACGGCAGATCGTCGCTCTCGGATTCCAGCGACTCGTGGTCGCGGTCGACCTCTCGGCCCTGGGGCCGGGGCGCCAGCGCGTCCTTCTGTCCGGCGACGACGTTCGCGGGATCGGCGGGCTCGAGCCGGGACACGTGCAGGTCGTGTCGCCGTCCGTGCTGGACGTCGACCTCGAACCCATGGCGAGCCGCCGCCTGCAGGTAGCGCTGGAAACGACCGGGGCGCTCACCGGAAATCTGCTGATGCTCGCGGACGGCGTCACGATCGATCCCGCGTGGGTGACCGTGCGGGGTCCGGAGTCCGAAGTGGACCGGTTTCAGCACGTTCCCACCGAGGTGCTGGACCTGAGCCGGGTCCGCGAATCCAGTACCCGCGACCTCGCCCTCGCGATCGACGAGCCGTCGGTCGTGTGCGAACCCAGGCGTGTCTCGGTCACGATCCGGGTCAGTCCCCGGGGCGAGCGTGTGCTCGCCAACGTCCCGCCGACGGTCCTCCTCGATTCCGAGGACCTCGACGCGCGCGTCGAACCCAATGCGGTGTCGCTGACGCTCGAAGGGCCGTCGTCGGTGCTCGACACGCTGTCGTCGGGAGATGTCTCGGTCCTCCTGAGCGTGAGCGGTCGTGCGCGCGCGACCTATCGCATGGTCCCGGACGTCATTCTGCCGCCTGGAATCCACCTGACGGCGATGAGCGCGGACACGTTTGAGGTCCGCGTCGTGCCGGCATCAGACTGACCCGGGCGGCGACCGCGCTTGACACCCTCCTCGGGGCCAACCTATCGTTGAGCGCTCGATCCCGTTTTCGAACTGTCCCGGCCCCGGAAACCATCATGCGACTGACCGAATTATTCGTGCCCGAGACCGTCGTGACGGACATGCCTCCGCAGCCCAAGGAGGCGTTGCTGGAGGCGATTGTCCTCGACCTGGACGCCAAGGGGTTGATCGCCGACCGGGCCCGGACCGTTCTCGACGTCATCGCGCGCGAGCGCGTGATGACGACGGGTGTCGGGAACGGCGTGGCGATTCCGCACGCGTACACGGCTGGGGTCGCGAATCTCGTGGCCGGGTGCTACCGGACGCGGGAGCCGATCGACTTCGGGGCGGTAGACGGGCTCGACGTCGACCTCGTGTTCATCATTCTCGGGCCGCCCGAGAGCCGGCGCGATCACATCCGCGTGCTCGCGAAGGTCTCGCGGCTTTTGAGTCATACAGAATTTCGCCAGGAACTCCGACACGCGGCCGACTCGGAAGCGGTCATGTCCGTCTTTCGACGTTTCGGCGAACGCTGATCGGTTCCGGCGTTGCTACTTTCTCCACAGGACTATCCATGAGTGCTCAGATCGGCCGCCGTTCGCTGACCGCGATTACCATCGTCTATGTCGCCCTGATATTCTTCGTGTCGTCGCGACCCTACCTGCAGCCGCCCGGTCCCGAATTCCCGATGAAGGACAAGGTCGCGCACACGATGGAATACGGTACGCTGGGAATTCTCCTCGGTTTTCTGATCGGCTCGCAGACCACGCGCAGCCGCTGGGTCGGGTTCTTTCTGGCGATGGCGACCGGTGCCACCGTTGCGGCTTGCGACGAATTATTCCAGGGCACCATTCCCGGACGGCAGATGGATATCCATGACTGGATGGCGGACGTCATCGGGCTTTGCCTTGCGGCGGGTCTTGTAATCGCAACGCGGCGCTGGGGGGCGCGGCGAGAGGCCGGTCGATGATGCCGTGAAGTACACGCGTCCGCGCGGAACGCACGACGTCACGCCCGTCGAAATCGACAGCTGGCGCGCCGTCGAAGGTGCTTTCGAACGCGCCTTCGACCGATACGGATACCGCGGCATTCGCACGCCCGTCTTCGAATCGACCGACCTGTTCGTGCGCGCGGTGGGCGAGCAGTCGGACATCGTCACCAAGGAGATGTACACGTTCAACGACCGCGGCGGGCGGAGTCTCACGCTGCGGCCGGAGAACACGGCCTCGGTGATACGCGCGTATCTCGAAAACGGGATGCACCGGTGGGGCGGCGTCCAGCGACTGTGGTATTGCGGTCCGATGTTTCGCTACGACCGGCCGCAGGCGGGACGGTACCGGCAGTTCCACCAGGTCGGCGCCGAAGCGATCGGAAGTGGAAGCCCGGCGATCGACGCCGAAATTATCGAACTGGTCGTCGACGCGCTGGACGCGCTCGGATTCCGCGGTCTCGACGTCCGTCTCAATTCGGTCGGAACGGAAGCGTCGCGTGCGCGCTACCGTGGCGTCTTGCTCGACGCGATCCGCGGACTCGGCGACGAAATCGATGCTGACGCGCTCGCGCGCTACACACAGAATCCGTTGCGGATCTTCGATTCCAAGGAATACGGCGACAAGCTCAAGCGACGCCTTCCGTCGATATCGGACTATCTCGTGGACGACGACGCCGCGCACTTCGCGCGCGTCAAAGAGATGCTCGGTGCGCTCGACGTTCCGTTTCACGAGGATCCTTACCTGGTGCGGGGGCTCGATTACTACACACGCACGGTGTTCGAGATCTACTGCGGGGAACACGGCGCTCAGAGCGCGCTGTGCGGCGGCGGTCGCTATGACGACCTCATCGGCCAGTGCGGCGGCCCGGAGACGCCGGCCATCGGATTCAGCGCGGGCCTCGAGCGCATCGTCGCCGCGCTGCCGCCCGCTGAACAAACGGACTCCGGCGGCGGGCACGTGATCTACTATGTGGTGTGCGCGGGTGACGGCGCGGAAACGCGCGCGCTCCGCGTGGCGCGCGCGCTCCGCGAGACCGACGCCACGCAGGTCGATCTGTCGGGCCGGTCGCGCAAGACGCAGCTCGAGGCGGCGAAGAAGAGCGGTGCGCGCGTCGCGATCGTGGTGGACGCCGACGCATCCGGCGATGTCGAGTGGCACGATCTCTCGATGCACGCGGAAACGCGGGTCCCCGAAAGCGAACTCTCCGCGCGCGCGCGTGCGGCGTCCCAATCAGGAGGAAAATCGTGAGCACGTCGGGTTACTGGCTCCCGTTCCGCCGGTCGCACCGGTGCGGGGATCTGGGAGAGGCGCAGGTTGGAGAAACCGTGCGGTTGATGGGCTGGGTTGCTCGGCTGCGCGACCTCGGCGGCGTTCGCTTCATCGAGCTGCGCGACCGCTACGGGCGCGTGCAGGTCGTCGTCGATTCCGGCGATTCGACGCTGGGCGAGACCACGGCGGCGCTGCGCATGGAGGACGTCGTGGCCATCGAAGGCACGGTGCGGGCGCGTCCGAAAGAAATGGTGCGCGACGACACCGCGGCGGGGGCGATCGAAGTGGCTGCCAGCCGCGTCTTCGTGCTCAACAAGTCCGACGTGCTTCCGTTCACGATTACCGACGAGGTCAAGGCGAGCGAAGAATTGCGTCTCAAGTACCGATACCTGGATCTGCGCCGGCGTCCGCTCAAGGAGAACATCGAAACCCGGCATCGTGTCCTGCTCGCGGTTCGCAATTTTCTCTCGTCACGCGGGTTTCTGGAAATCGAGACGCCGATGCTCGTCCGGGCGACGCCCGAGGGCGCGCGCGACTATCTCGTACCGAGCCGACTCCACCCCGGGAAGTTCTATGCGCTACCGCAGAGCCCGCAACTCTACAAGCAGATCCTGATGGTGTCCGGGTTCGACCGGTATTTCCAGATCGCTCGCTGTATGCGCGACGAGGATCTCCGGGCGGACCGCCAGCCCGAGCACACGCAGATCGACATCGAGATGAGCTTCATCGAGGAGCGCGACGTGTTCGAACTGGTCGAATCGATGCTGAAGGACGTGTTCCGGTCGGTGCTGGGCGTCGACCTCGCCGCGCCGTTCCAGGTAATGCCCTACCGCGAGGCGATCGACACCTACGGGTCGGACAAGCCCGACCTGCGACTCGGAATGGAAATCCGGCCGTTGTCGGCGTTCTTTGAGGGCACGGAGTTTCGGGTCGTGCGCCAGGCGCTGGACGCCGGCGGGCAGGTGCGCGGCTTCGTCGTGAAGGACGGCGCACGGCTGGTCAAGCGCGACGTCGACGAGCTCGAGTCGCTCGCGAAATCGAACGGCGCCGGCGGACTGATCAGTCTCCGGCGCAAAGACGGGCGGCTGTCCGGCATGGCCGCGAAGTTTCTGGGCGAGCCGGTGGAAGCGCGCATCATCGACGGGTGCGGGCTCGAGGAAGGCGATCTGCTCCTGGCGTTGGTCGGGGCCGTTCCCGACATCTCGTTGATTCTGGGAAAACTCCGCCTTGCGGTGGGGGAGCGACTCGGGGTCGTGCACGACGAACGGTTCCGGTTCCTCTGGGTGAACGAATTCCCGCTGTTCGAGCGCGACGAAGAGACCGGCGGCTACGTGCCGTGTCATCATCTGTTCTCGATGCCGTTCGAAGAAGATATCGAGTATCTCGCGTCCGATCCGCTGCGCGTGCGCGCACACCTGTACGATCTGGTCTGCAACGGAATGGAACTGGCGTCGGGCAGCATCCGCATTCACAATCGCGACCTGCAGGAGCGGGTGATGGCGGTCACGGGGATCACGCGCGAGGACGCCGACCGGCGCTTCGGTTTTCTGCTCAAAGCGTTCGAGTTCGGCGCGCCGCCGCACGGCGGTATCGCGCCCGGAGTCGACCGGCTGATCATGACGATGGTGGGGGCACCGTCGATCCGGGACGTCATCGCGTTCCCGAAGACCCAGAAGGCCACGTCCCTGATGGACGACGCGCCGTCCCCGGTTGACCCGGAGCAGCTGCGCGATCTGCACATCGAGATCCGGCCTGTACCGGGCGTCGAGCCGTAGCGCAGGGCCGACCGCGGAACGGGCCGGCGGGGTCCGACTCCTGTCGGCTGGCGGCGCCGGGAGATCGGGTCTTGACAGTGCCGCGCAACGGTTGATACGGTATCGGGGTTATCTTTTTTCCTTTGTAACCCCCACATCTTGAGAGGAGTCTGGCGTGCGGCAGGTATTTCGCGCGTGGCTCGTCGGGGCCGTGTGCGTCGCGACGGTTGCGTCCATCGGGTGTTCGAAGGTGACGTCGTGCGGGGTGTCGCCGGTCGATATCGAGGAACTCCGTGAGGATGTCTCGATCATCGACAAGGATCTTGCCGGTGTGCAGGAGCGCGAGAAGGCGCTCTCGGACGAACTTGCGGCGAAGCAGGCGGATCTCGCGTCGAAGCAGGACAAGCCGGAAGAACTGCGCCGTCAACTCGAGTTGCTCAAGCGCGGGAGCGGTCGCTTCGAGAAGAAGACGACCGACAAGAAAGACGCCAAGAAGGACGCCAAGAAGCCTGCGGGGGCACAGAGCCAGAAGGGGTCGTCGTAACGTGCGGCGCGCAATCGTGGTTGGACTGGTGAGCGTGGTGGCCGCGCTCGCCGCGGTGGGGTGCAGCGGCACTCAAAAACGCACCGTGAACATCGACGCCGGAGAGTACTACTCCGAGGACGAGTTCGCCGCGCTGTCGAACAAGGACAAGACGGCGTACTGCAAGGCGCTCGAAGACAAGCGCAACGCGCTCCAGACCGACCTCGACACCAAGCAGCAGGACGTCGCATCTACCAAGAAACGGATCGACTCGTTGCGCAACCAGATCGGCCCGGTCGAGAAGGAAATCCTCCGCGTCGAATCCGACATCCGGACCCTGTCCGCCCAGGTGGCCCAGTTCGAAGCCCTTCCTCGTAAGTACAAGATCCAGGCGGGGGATTGCCTTTCGATCATCGCGGAAAAGGACGAGATCTACGCGGACTGGACCAAGTGGCCGCGACTCTACCGCGCCAACCTCGACAAGATCGAGGACCCGGTGTGGATCTATCCCGACACGACCCTGGTCATCCCCCGGGACCTTCCCACCCGGCACATCGTGGCCCCGTACGAGACTCTCGAGATCATCGCGGGCTACTGGGAGATTTACGGCGACCCGTCCCAGTGGGTCCGTCTGCTCGAGGCCAATAAGGATAAGGTCCACGATCCCAACAACTTGGAGCCGAATACGGTCCTCGTGATCCCTCGTTAGCATCGGTTGCTGCTTCCCTCCCGGCCCATATTTTGAGACGCTCTGAGCCGGCCGCGTACGCGCAGGCGCGTGGCGGCCTCTGAGCGATGTCCGTGTTTCCGGGCGGGCGGCATCGAGACGGTGCCCCCGCCGCGCGGAGCCGGCGGGGTGGCGAGATGACAGGACCCGCCGCCGTGCGGGACCGTGATGTTCTATCAGGAGGTGCGTGAGTATTGAAGACCAAGCGGAGGGTGTTGTCGTTCAGCGGCGTCGACCCTCTCAAGCTCTTCGGGGCGCGTGACAGCCACCTCGAAATCATCGACCGCCAGTATCCCGGCGTCGTCATCGTTCGTGGCGACGACATCATCCTGAACGGTACCGACGAACAGATCGACCGGCTGACCGAGTTCTTTCGCGAGATCATCGACATCGCGCGCAACGGGCGCGTGCTCACGGATCAGGACTTCAACTACATTCTGACCAAACGCAACGGCGGTGGCGAGGGACTGGCGTCGAAGGAATACGGGACGCTGGAACGCGACGTCGTCGTGTCCACGCGGCGCGGAGCGTCGATCACGCCGCGCACGCCGGGCCAGAAGCGTTACGTCGATGCCATGCGCATGCACGATATCGTGTTCGGCATCGGGCCTGCCGGCACGGGAAAAACCTTCCTGGCCGTCGCGTCGGCGGTGGCCGCACTGCGCATCGGCGCCATCGAACGGGTATTCCTCGTTCGGCCCGTTGTTGAAGCGGGAGAGAGCCTCGGCTTCCTCCCCGGGGACTTTCAGGCCAAGCTCGATCCGTACGTGCGTCCGGTCGTCGACGCGCTCAGCGAGATGCTCGGACACGATCGCACCGGCAAGCTAATGGAGAACGGGACCATCGAGATCGCGCCGCTCGCCTACATGCGCGGGCGGACGCTCAACGACGCGTACGTGATCCTCGACGAGGCGCAGAACACGACCGAGATGCAGATGAAGATGTTCCTCACGCGCCTCGGCCGAAACGCCAAGGCGATCGTGAACGGAGACGTCACGCAGATCGATCTCGACCCGCCGTCGCGCTCCGGTCTGCTGGCGGCGCAGCGCATCCTCAAGGATGTGGAAGGCATTTCCTTCGTGTATCTGACCCAGGACGACGTGGTTCGTCACCGGCTCGTGCAGCGCATCATCAACGCCTTCGACGCGCGGGACCGCCAGGACGACGATACGACGCGATGATTCGACTTCGGTGGAGAGAATTGCTCGGGCGCCCGCGTGGTCGTCCGGAACGCGCGCCGCGTCCGGCGGGCCGGCGGATCGAACTGCGCGGGGTGCTGCCCCGGGCGGCGCTGGCGGCGGCGTTCGTCGTCGCCGTGCTCGCGCTACTGCCGCCGGTGAAGGCGCGCATCGAGCCGACGTTCCGGGCGGGCGAGATTGCGGATCACGACGTCGTCGCGCCCTACGGATTCCGCGTGCCGCTGGCGAACGACGAATTGCGCGTGGCGCGCGCCCGTGCCTCGCTCGCGGTGTTGCCGGTATACCGCCGCCAGCCTTCGGTGGAGCGCGACCTGTCGCGCGACCTGTCGGCGCTCCTTGATTCGGTCAGCGCCATCGTCTACGACACGCATCTCTCCGAGGACGATCGCGTCGCCCGCGCGTCCCAGTGGCTTCCGGGCATCTCGCGCGACGTGCTGCGCGCGGCGCTGGCGCCGTCGAAGTTCTCCGAGTTGCGCGCGGCGGTGCGCGACTATCACCGCGATCTTGTCGCCAGCGGGCTGGTGGACAACGCCGCCGTCCTGCGCCGCAACAATTACCGCGAGATCGTAGTCATCGATGACGGCACCGAGGAGCGCCGCCCGGTCTCGGGCCTGGTGGACCCGACGCGCATCGAAGACGTCGTTCGCTCGGAAGCGCAGGCGCGATTCGGCGACGATCGCGCGCGCGCGCAGGTGTTCTACGACCTCGTTCGCGGTCATGCGTTGCCGAGCCTCGCGTTCGACGCCGACGAGACCAGCCGGAGGCGCGATTCCGCCGCGGCGTCGGTCCGCGACTATTTCGACGTCGCCAAAGGGGAACGAGTCGTCGCGCGCAACGAGCGCGTGACCCGGGAAGAAGAGACCGCGCTTCGCGCGCTCGAGGAGGCCCGCGTGGCGCGGACCCCGGAACGCTCGCCGTGGCTGGTCGCGCGCGCGTACGCCGCCGAAGCGCTGCGGGTCATTCTTTTCTGCGCGATGTTCGGCGTGTACCTCGCCGTGTTCCAGCGGCGGGTGTTTTCCAGTATGTCGCGTTTGAGCGCGGTGTTCGTCGTCATGCTCGTCAACGTCGTCGTGGTCGCGATGATCGCGCGGCTGGGGTGGAGTCCGTACCTGGCGCCCGTGGCGTTCGTATCGGTGATGCTCGCCGCGCTGTTCGACTACCGGCTGGGGCTGATCGCCGGCGCGTTCGGTGCCGCGCTGCTTCCCCTGGTGACATCGATCGGCGCCGGGCCCGCGTTCGTCGCGTGGCTTGCGGGCGCGGCGGGCGTGGCGGGCATCGAACGGATGCGCGAGCGCAGCCGCGGCTACTCGGTGTCCGCGTTCGTCGCGGTCGCCTACGCGGTCGGTGTCCTGGCCGTCGAACCGCACGCGGCCGGCGGGTGGCACGCAATCGGGCGCCACGTTCTCTGGGGCGGCGTCAACGGTCTCGCAACCGGCGCGGCCACGGTGTTTCTGCTGCCGGTGTTCGAACAGGCGTTCAATCGCGCGTCGCGCTTCACGCTGCTCGAACTGACCGACCTCAACAAGCCGATCCTCAAGCGGCTCGCCCTCGAAGCGGCCGGCACGTATCACCATTCGATGCTGCTCGGCAATCTCGTCGATGCGATCGCGAGCGAGATCGGCGCGGATCCGTTGCGCGCCCGCGTAATGGCGTACTACCACGACATCGGGAAGGTGTTCAAACCGGAGTATTTCGCCGAGAACCAGGAGGGCGGGTTCAACAAACACGAGAAGATCACGCCGCAGATGAGCGCGTTGATCCTGGTCGCGCACGTCAAGGACGGTGTCGAACTGGCGAGGCAGGAAAAGCTCCCGGAGGTCATCGTCGACGGAATCCGCGAGCATCACGGCACGACCGTCATGGCGTTCTTCTATCAGAAAGCCCTCGAGACCGACTCGCACGCCAGTGTCAATCGCGACGACTTCCGCTACCCGGGACCGCGGCCGCGATCGCGCGAAGCCGCCATCCTGATGTGCGCCGATTCGGTGGAGGCGGCGGTGCGTTCGCTCAAGGAAGCGACGCCGTCGCAAATCCGCGCCATGGTGACGCGCCTCGTCGACTCGCGCGCGCAGGAGGGCGAACTCGACGAGAGCGGCATCACGCTCCATGATCTTACCGTGATCAAGGAGAAGCTCGTCGCCATGCTGACCACCATCTACAACAAGCGCGTCGCGTATCCCGGGCAGGAGACCACGCTCGCGCCGGAGGACTGGAAGGCCGCCGGTGAAAGTGTCGCTGAATCGGGCTAGTCGCGGACGTCCCCGCTGGCTCGACGCGGCCTGGTCGCGGCGGATCGCGCGTGCCGGCGCGTTGCTCGCTCCGAAGGCGGCGACGGTCAACGTCGTCATCGTCGACGATGCAGAAATCCGTCGTCTCAACCGTACGTTTCGGGGGAAGGACAAGGCGACCGACGTGCTGAGCTTCTCCTATATCGAGGACGGCGAGATCGGCAACGACGGCGTCGCCGGCGACTTGTACGTGTCGCACCAGACGCTCGCCCGGGATGCCCGGCGACTCGGTGTCGCGGCGCGCGATCTCTCGACGCGCATCGTCGTGCACGGGTTGCTGCATATCATCGGCTACGACCACGAGAGCGACGCCGACGCCGCGCGCATGGAGCGGCGTGAACGTGCCGTTCTCAAACGCGTTCTGCCGGCGGGAATCGTGCGCGGGTTGTTCTAGCGCCGGCGGTCAACCATGAGCACTGGAATCGTTGCAGCGGCATATGTGTTGTCGGTGGCGCTGTTGTCGGCGTACTCCGCGGCGTTGAACGCGCTTGGGCTGCTCTCCCTCCAGGGGTTGGAACCTCCGGAGGACGGCACCAGCGATTGGCTCAGCCGCCGTGCGGTCGACGACCCGGTGCATACCGGGCTCGCCCTGGGACTCGCGCGCGCGGCGACGATTGTTGCCGTCGTTGTATTCGCCGTGGCGCTGGTGCACGGAGCGGGTGCCCTGGGCTCGGGCGTCTTTGCGGCCGCGTCGATCCTGCTCCCCGCGTTCGCATCACGCGCGCTGGCGCTGGAAGGCGCCGAGACGCTCCTACGCATCGTCCGTCCTGTCGTCGTGCCGACCGTGTACTTCATGCGCCCCGCGGCCGTGCTCGCGAGCCGCGTGCTGGGTCGCGCGTCGCCCGCGCTCCCGCGGCTCTTCGCATTCGACGTCGTTCCGCTCGCCGAGAAGATCGATCTCGTCGGCGGCGGCGACGGCGGCCCCGCGGAAGCCGAGGAGCGGCGCATCATGTCGAGCATCGCCGATTTCGGCGAGACGCGCGCGCGCGACGTCATGGTGCCGCGCATCGACATCGTGGCCGCCGACGTGTCGATGCCCCGCGAAGAGGCGATGGCCGCGATCGTCGAGGCGGGGCACTCGCGCATCCCCGTTTACGAACGGACAATCGACCGCGTGATCGGAGTGCTACACACGCAGGACCTGCTGGTCAAGGTACTCGCAGAAGAGGAGTTTTCGATTCGCACGCTCGCGCGCGACGCGTTCTTCGTCCCGGAAAGCAAACGCATCACTGAACTGTTGAGCCAGTTCAAGGTGCGCCGCCAGCACATGGCCATCGTGGTCGACGAGTACGGCGGCACGGCGGGAATCGTGACGCTCGAGGACGTAATCGAGGAACTTGTCGGCGACATCCGCGATGAATTCGACTCCGAGGAAGACCTCGTGCGCCGGCTCGATCGCGACACGGCTCTCGTGAGTGCGCGCATCCACGTCGAAGAACTCAACGAGACCCTCGGGATCTCGCTGCCCGATGACGTCGCCGACACCCTCGGCGGACTCCTTTACCACGTGATCGGACGCGTTCCGCACGTCGGCGATCGCTGGGTCCACGGCAAACTCGAATTCGAGAATCCAGTCGGTCGAGCGGCAACGCGTGGTGCGCGTGCTCCTGCGTGGCCTCACGTCGGTGGAACCGCTTGCCACCGGCGACGCCTGATCGACGCGCGCCGAACTCGCGCTTGCCATTGTCTCTGACACTCCCCTAGGATGCGCCACGATGGAGCGAAACCGTGGCGAAGACATCGAACACGTCCGTGAACTCATCCGGCGCGGCGGGCTCGCCGCCCTCGACGAGTTCCTGATGCCGCTCCATTCCGCCGACGTCGCCGATATTCTCGAGCAACTCGACACCGATCAGCAGATCGTGTGTCTCAAGCGACTCGACACCGAACGTGCGGCGGAGGTGCTCACCGAACTCGATTCCAAGTCCGGCCAGAGCCTGCTGCAACTGTTGTCCGATCGCGAAGTCGTCGACATCCTCGAAGAACTGCCGTCGGACGACGCCGCCGACCTGATCTCGACCCTCCCGCGCGAAAAGACCGAGCGCGTCGAGGCCCTGCTCCCGATCGAAGACCGCGAGGAGATCCAGGAACTCCTGGAGTTCGGTCCGGACACCGCGGGCGGACTCATGCAGGTCGAGCGCGTCTGGGTCCGCGACGCGGCGACGATTCAGGACGCGATCGACTACGTGCGCGAGGTGGCGCACGACGTGGAAAGCCCGCAGCGCGTGTACGTCGTCGACGAGGCCGGGCGCCTGGTGGGCGTGCTCTCCATCACCGACCTCGTACTCAAGCCGGCGACCGCTCGCGTGCGAGACGTGATGGAACGCAACGTTCCCGCGGTCCCGGTCGGCATGGACCAGGAAAAGGTCGCCGTGATGTTCTCCCGTTACGACGAGTTCACGATGCCCGTCGTCGACGGCGCCGGTCGCCTGGTGGGGCGCATCACCATGGACGACATCATCGACGTCATGGAAGAAGAAGCGACCGAAGACATCACCGCCATCGCGGGAACGACCGACGAGGAACTCGGCGAGACGTCGATCCTGCTCATTTCGCGCAGCCGGCTCCCGTGGCTGCTCGTCGGGTTCTTCGGCGAGGTCGTCGGGGCGGCCCTGATGAGCCGGTACGAAGCGTCGCTCGCGACCTACGTCGTGCTGGCGTTCTTCATCCCGCTGATCGTGGCGACGGCGGGGAACATCGGGGTGCAGGCGGCCGTCATCGTCGTGCGCGAGCTCGCGCTCGGGCAGGTCGACGTGGTGCGCACGGGCCGCCGGGTCTTCAAGGAGATCCAGGTGGCGTTCTTGAACGGCATGGTGCTTGGCGCGCTGCTGTTTCTGGTGGTGGTGACTTGGCGTCACGACGCCGCCCTGGGCGGCCTCCTGTGGTTCACGCTGCTGCTGGTGATCTTCGTCGCCGCCATCATGGGGTCGGCGGTTCCGCTCTTCCTGCACCGGTTGCGGGTCGACCCGGCCCTCGCCACCGGGCCCTTCGTGACGGTATCCAACGACATCATCGGAATGGCGATTTACCTGGCCCTCGCGACGGCGTACCTTAAGAGCCACTGACCGGGCGTTCGCCCCGGCGACCACCATGCTGATCAAGGATACGGGAGTCGTACTCGCAGTCGAGCGCAGCGGTGAGAGCAGCATTTCGTTCCTGCTGCTCGGGCGCCGGAGCGGCAAGGTTCGCCTGATCTCCAAGGGTGCGCTGGGCCCCAAACATCCGTCGCGCGGCGCACTCGAACCGGGCAACGTGGTCGAAGTCGTCTATTATCACCGCGACGGATATGCGACGTCCTACTTGAAAGAGGCGTCGCTCATCGCGTCGCCGGAATCGGGGCGCGAATCCCTGCCGCATTTGGCCGCGAGTCTGGCGGCGCTCGAACTCCTGAACCACGTGTGCGTACCGGGTGCGAGTCTGGACGAGGACATCGTCGACACGGCGGCGGCGTTTCTGCGCGCGCCGCGCGGCGCCGACCCGTTGCTCCTGTTCCTCGCCTTCGAGATCAAGCTGCTCGCGGCACTCGGCGTCGCGCCGGACACGATGAGCTGCGTACGCTGCGGCGCCTCTCCCGACGACGGCGTGTACAGCCCGCGCGATGGCGTCAGCGTGTGCGCGGAACACCGGCAGCCGTTCCCGGAAGCGGTCGTGTTATCGCCGGACGTGCTCCGGATTGCGTCGCGGTGCGCGTCGGAAAGCTTCGAAACCCTCTCCGGTAACGAGGTGCCGCGCGCGGTCAGAAAGGAGTTGGGGCGGCTGGTGCACTGGACCTATACTTACCACGTTCAGGGTTACCATCTGCCTCGATCGTTGAGCCTCATATGACGGTGACGTGACGCGCGTCCGCGCGTCGAGACGCAACCCCGAAAGGAAACGAGTTGGCAACGCGTACGAAACGACGCGCGATTTCGAAATCAACGTCCGCGCCCACCAAGCAGGAGATCATCATGCGTCTGCATGACTTCTGGGCGCGGCAGGGGTGCGTGCTGGTGCAGCCGTACAACTCGGAGGTGGGCGCCGGAACGCTAAACCCCGCGACGTTCCTGCGCGCGCTGGGTCCGGAGCCGTGGCGCGCCGCGTACGTCGAACCGTCCAAGCGTCCGCGCGACGGCCGCTACGGAGAGAATCCGAATCGCGTGCAGCAGTTCCTCCAGTATCAGGTGATCCTGAAGCCACCACCGGACGATGTCCTCGCGCTCTACATCGAGAGCCTGCGCACCATCGGTATCGATCCCGACCGTCACGACATCCGGCTGGTCGAAGACGACTGGGAAGCGCCGACGCTCGGCGCGGCGGGCCTGGGCTGGGAGGTGTGGCTCGACGGCATGGAGATCACGCAGTTCACGTACTTCCAGCAGGCGGGGTCGCTCGAACTGGAGCCGATCAGCGCCGAGATCACCTACGGACTGCTGCGCCTGTGCCTGTACCTGCAGAAGGTCGACTCCGTGCTCGACGTCGAATGGGCGCCGGGCGTGTCGTGGGGCGAGATGAACCTGCAGGCCGAACAGGAATTCTCCGCGTTTCACTTCGAGCACGCGAACACCGAGATGTACTTCCGTCTGTTCCAGGACTACGAACGCGAAGCGGCGTCTATGCTCGCCTCGGGGCTCGTGCTTCCGGCGTATGACTACGCGGTCAAGCTGTCGCACGTCTTCAACCTGCTCGACTCGCGCGGCGCGATCAGCGTCACCGAACGCACCGCCTACATCGGGCGTATCCGCACGCTGGCGCGCAAGGCCGCGCTCGCATACATCGAAAAGCGCGAAGCGCTGGGATTCCCGCTGCTCAGTCGCAAGGCCGGTGGCGCACGCCCGCGCGTCACACGAGTCGGAAAGAAGAAACGCGCATGAGCGATTTCGTTCTGGAGATCGGCGCGGAGAACATCCCCGCGTCCTATGTGCCGCCGGCCGTCGCGCAACTCGGCGAAGACGCGCGCGCGATGCTGGCGCGATGCCGTGTCGTTTACGAAGACGTGTACACCACGGGAACGCCGCGCCGGCTGGTGCTCTCGATCCGCGGGCTGGCCGACCGGCAGGCGGAGGGCGACGAAGTCGTCACCGGGCCGCCGGTTTCGAAGGCGTTCGGCGAAGACGGTCGCGCGACTCCGGCGGCGGAAGGCTTCGCGCGGTCGCAGGGCGTGTCGGTTTCCGATCTTGACCGCGTGGAGACGCCGCGCGGCGAGTACCTCGCGATGCGAAAGCGATTGCCTCGGCTCGCGACCAAAGTGGTCCTGCGAGAAGAACTCCCGGCGTTGATCGCGGGTCTCAAGTTTCCGAAGACGATGAAGTGGGAAGCGAGCGGTGCGCGTTTCGCGCGCCCGGTACGATGGATCGTCGCGTTGTACGGCCGCGACGTCATCCCCGTGCGCTTTGCCGACATCGAGAGCGGACGCGTCACCTGCGGGCGGCCGTGGATGCGCGACGAACGGCGGTCGATCGCCAACGCCGGGGCTTACGCCGCCCAGGTTCGTGCGTTCGGCGTCGTGCTGGACCAGGACGAGCGGCGCGCCCGGATTCGCGCGCTCGCGGAAAAAGCCGCGACGGCGGCACGGGCCCGTATCGTTTCCGACGAGGACCTGATCACCGAACTCGCGTTCATGACCGAGAACCCGCGCATTCTGGTGGGCGGGTTCGATCGCAAGTATCTCGACCTTCCCTCGGAAGTCGTCGTGACCGCGATGCGGTCGCACCAGCGCTATATCGCGCTCACCGATCGCCAGTCGCGGCTCATGCCCGCCTTCATCACGTTCACCGACGGCCCCGTGAAGGGACCGAAGGACGTGGTGCTCGGTAACGAGCGCGTGTTGCGCGCGCGTCTCGAGGACGCGGAGTTCTACTGGCGCGAGGATCTCAAGCACGGCGTCGACGGACTCGCGGACGAACTCGATCGTATCGTGTTCATCGAAGGGCTGGGAAGTGTGGGCGCCAAGTGGCGCCGGATCCTGGATGTGGGACGCGCGGTGAACGAACGTCTCGCGCCGCCCCTGCGCGTTCGCGACGAGATGCTCGCCCGCGCCGCCAGGCTCTCCAAGGCGGACCTCGCGGGCGCGATGATCCGCGACGGCAAGGAGTTCACCGCGCTGCAGGGCGTCATCGGCGCGCACTACGCCGCCGCGTGCGGGGAAGACCCCGCGGTGGTGGATGCGATCCGCGAGCAGTATCTTCCGCGCGCCGCGGGGGACCCGTTACCCGAGACGGCGCTGGGACGGATTCTCGCGTTCGCCGACCGCGTCGACACATTGGTCGGATGTTTCCTCGCCGGATTGAAACCCACCGGGTCACAGGACCCCTATGCGTTGCGCCGCGGCGGCAACGGCGTGGTTCGACTCGCCTGCGAACTTCCCGGCGTCCGCCTGGACGAACTCATCGAATGTGCGGCGTCGAGCTACGGCGCCGTGCTTTCGCAGGAGGAGATCGAGACGCGATGGGGCGGCCGTCGCGCCGGCGCGGATCTCCACGAGTTCATGCGGGGACGCGTCGAGGCGTTCCTCAAGGATAACGGCGTTCCGTACGACGTCGCCGATGCGGTGCTGCCCGTGTCGTGGACCGACCCGGGCACCGCGCTCGCGCGCGCGCGCGACATTGCGCGGCTGCGCGGAGACGCCCGGTTCGAGCGACTCATCACCGGTGTCAAGCGAGTCGGAAACATCCTGGCGAAAGACCGGCGTCGCGTTGGCGCCGCGTGGCCGGATGTCTCCGGGGCGCTCGCCGGAGACGGCGTGCGCCCGTTCGACCCGGCCCGATTCCAGGACCCCGCCGAGCGCGGTCTCCTCGATGCGGTGGTCGGAACACTCGGCCGCATCGAGTCCCAGGAGGCGTCCGGCAACTTCGGTGAAGTGTTGACCGTGCTGTCCCGCCTGGCCGACCCGATCGACGCGTACTTCGACAAAGTACTCGTAAACGTTGACGACGCATTGGTTCGTGACAACCGCCACGGGTTCCTGGCCGCCGTTTACGGGCTTTTCGGACGATTCGCGGACTTCCAGGCGATTGTCGAGCAGCGTTAGCCCCTCCGCCCGGACCTCGTCCCGGCCCGCCGACCCCATACGTTCGAATGGACGGAAATCTTGATCCTACATACAAGTTGACAGCGAATCGTCGCGTATGGTAGCCTTTCCGTTGGACTAGGGGCATAGGGTTATATCGGGGTGGGAAACCACTCGACCCCTTGCATGACTTCATCTCTTCGGGCGCGCTTTTTTGGGGCGCCCAGGTTCGCCGACCACCGTTGGTGTAGTACCCGACACCTGACCGACCGACGGTAGTACATGGCCTGTTCCTGAGACGGACGAAGGAGGTGGAGTGGGAGTCGTTTCAGTACCGATTTCCCTGGCCACGAAGTCCCGCGCCGCTGCGCCCCAGCGGGGCGATGCTTTACCAAATAAATTGGGTTTCGCGTATTCAGATTCCTTCTCAGCAACGATGGGGGAATACGTATGAAGAAAGTTTTCAGTAGGTCTCTCGTCCTGGCGTTGGGCGTAGCGCTTGTCGCGTCGGCGGCGTACGCTCGTCACACCGGACCCGGAGCCCTATCGAATTATGACCGTACGATGTCGACGACAAAGGCTATGTCGGACGACGCGATGAACGGTCTGTCGCCCGCGATTGGCAATGTGAGCGCTGGGTTGTGCGACCCTATGGGGCCGGGAACAACCAGCCTCTATTGTCAAACGTTTGACGTTGGTGCTACCTGTAACGAAGCCAGCTGGACCAAGGTCGATCTGACCGCCCAGCTCGGTTCCTTCTTCCATGTCGAAGATTACATCGGCATGAACGCGGCGAACTTCGCTCCCCTCGCGGGCGCGCATTCGCTGTGGGTCGGTTCGAAGGTGGATCCGAGTGGTGTGCTCTGCTCGTACCTGGCGCTGCCGGGTTACGGCAACGGATGGAACCAGGCGTGGTGCACGAAGACCTGCATCGCCGTTTCCGGTGATGGCATGCTCGATGTCGCGTTCCTCGCGCGTTTCGACTCCGAGCCCAGTTACGACTACTCGTCTCTCGAGTACACGACTGACTGCTCGGGCGTAACCGGCTGGACGCTCATCGACGGTGGTAAGACCGTTTGGACGGGCAAGATTCCGGCGACCAACTGGATCAACGGTGCGGCGTACGGCGGTTCGTACGCGGTCGGCACCAATCCGGTGAAGGTCCGTCTGCACTTCCAGTCCGACGGTGCGTGGTCCGACGAGGACGCGCTGTGGAACACCAACGGTGGTGCCCACTTTGACAACCTGCAGCTCGAGGGCGGCGCAGTCGAAGACTTCGAAGGCGAGGCCGAAGGTGCCCTGTCGTCGAATGACTGGCAGAACTGCACGCCTCCGGGTTACGGCGTCTACCTGGCTCTTTTCCCGGGCATCAACCAGGTCCAGGAAGATCCGTGCGCCCGTGACCTGAGCTGCCTCTGGGCGTCGATCAACGGTTCGCCGTACAACTACGCTTGCGGCGGTTTCCCCGCGCAGACGGCGGTTCCCTACGGCAACGCCGACGGTCAGTATCTCAACAACGAGATCTGGTCGCCGGACATCCCGTTGGTGGGCGCCGGTTCGGTCGTGGACTACCAGTTCACGGTCTACCGCGACGAGCTGCTCGACAACCTGATTTTCTATGTGTGGCACGTTCGCACCAAGTACGGTGTGGGAACCTGCCCGTCCAACTGGACGGACCGGAACTTCGTCTACTACGGTGGACAGAAGGACTGGTTGGTTAACCTGCAGCCGATGGGCGACCTGATCGACCTGGCCGGTGGCTCGGCGATCCAGGTTGGTATTGGTGTTGTCGACATGTGCGGTGCCTGGTGCGGTCTGTACGGCTCCGGCGCCTGCCATGGTCACGCCCCGCTGCTCGACCAGGTCAAAGTGTACCGGGTCAACACGGCGGGTCCGCAGTGGAGCATCCGTGACATCGATCAGTTCCAGGACAACTTCGCCACCGATGGCACGTTGACCGGAACCGTCCGCGCCGACATGGCGAACGATGTCGCTCCGGGTGCCAACACGGGCAGCATCATTCCGGGTGACTCGGCGGTCGTCAAAGTGGCCGACCCGACGTCCGGTCTGGGTCTCGATGCGGGCAACGGTCGTGCGGCCGTGTACTGCTACGTCGCCGTTTGGCCGCAGGGCCAGGCTGGCAAGTCGGGCGCTGCGCTGACGCAGAATCCGGCGCGCTGGCCGGTCGTCGGCTCGATCGTCGCCGGTGGCGTCACCTGGACGTGCGTCCAGTGCGACTCGTCGATTGTGAACGGCGTGGCGCAGCCTGATTTCTACTGCGTCGACCTGAACGACAACCTGTTCAACCCGTGCGATACGGTGTGCTTCTTCTATGCGGCGAAGAACGCCGCGAACATCACGACCTACGCCTATGGTTCCGCCCTCACTGCCCAGACCAGCGATGTGAACGCCGCGGCGGCTGCGCCGTCCGAGTTCACGTGCTTGCCGGCAGGCGGTTGGAAGCGCGGCGGCGACGTTCTGTACGTCGATGGTATGGACGGCCGTGGTGCTCAGCCGTTCTTTGACACGGCCTTCCAGTCGCTCGGTATGCTCGACAAGGTTGACCGCTACGATGTACGCGGTCCGTCTTCGGGCGTGTCGAACCGTCTCGCGGGTCGCGTGAAGAACACGCAGGTGCAGTTGCTCAATTGCTACCGCAAGATCATTTGGGATTGCGGCGACCTCGATGTGGGTCTCGGCGATGGCAGCGGCACTCCGGAAAAGACCGATGACTACCAGCTCCTCGACGACTTCCTGTCGAACCTCCAGAACGCGGGCGGTGTCTACCTCAGCGGTGACGACACCGGTCAGGTGCTGGCGGGTTACAATGGCAACGGGGCGGTCACGTTCCGGACGAACTACCTCACCTACAACCTGACGTCTGGCAACTACAAGCAGTCGAGCGGCAAGATCTCGGATACGGGTGTGCCGCGGAACGGTGGTTGCTACACGGACAGCTTCATCATCTTTGGCGGTTGCCCGCTGATCAATGACTTCGACGAGTTCGGGCCCACGGGTTCGGCGACGATCGAAGTTGGTTACGGCACGCCGGGGACGACGAATGGTGCGGTTATCGCTCAGGCTGGGACCAACGGCAACAACGCCGCCATCGGCGTCGTTCTGTCGGGCTTCAGCTTCATCTACATCCGCGACAACGACACGGATGGGATCTCTGATCGGGCGAAGTTCCTCTATGACACGTTGGTGTGGCTGGGCAACCAGCCGAACCAGCCCACGGGCGCGGGCCCGGCGCTGGCCAACAGCCTCTCGCAGAACTATCCGAACCCGTTCAACCCGCAGACGACGATCGCGTTCTCCGTCAAGGATCGCGCTCGCGTAAGCCTCAAGGTTTACAACGTCGCGGGCCAGCTGGTCCGGACCCTGGCGGACGAGTCGTTCGCTGCGGGCGCTCACACGAAGGTGTGGGACGGTCGCAACGACGCCGGTCAGCCGGTCTCGAGCGGTGTGTACTTCTACAAGCTGGTCTCGAACAACTTCACGCAGACGAAGAAGATGGTTCTTCTGAAGTAAGAAGTTTTTCAGTCCGGTTTTCGTAGTCCGCGGGGGCTGCATCGAAAGGTGCAGCCCCCGCTTCTTTTTGTCCCGGGGTGCGGGGGGAGCCCCGCCGTCGGGCGTTGGACTCCGGGGGGCGCCGCATGGGGGAGTTGCCGGCAGAAAGGGGGGAGGTGGGGTAGGAATCGGGGCGTTCGTTCCGACTCTAACACCCATGGAATGGCGGGGGATGGCCCCGGTGTGCCTGGGAGATTTGGTTTGACACGATTTTCTCAATTCCCTTATATTGCAAGCGCTTCAGCGTTCGTCCCCAATGTTCCAGATTGCCCCACGCACGAAGGAGCCGTTCTTCGAATGAGAAGATGCGTCCAGGGTCTGCTTATACTCGCGCTCTGCCTCGCGGCGTTTTCCGTTTCCTGTCGGCGCAACGGCCCGACGCTCGTGGATCGGAACCAGCCGCCCGACACCCAGCTCTGGTACGCGCCGCCAGACTCCACTGACTATCAGTATCTGGTTCATATGTACTGGCGCGGGGTCGACCAGGACGGTACGACCACCCGCTTCATCTGGACGATCAAGGACACGCTCGCGACCGACGCGTTCCGCTGGAGCCCGGCGACAAAGCTGCGCGATTTCAGAGACGGGCACATCACCACGCGAACCGACTCGGTGTTCGCATTCACGGCGTACAAGGATGTTTCCGGGGTCGGGGTTCGTCGCAACCGCCAGGCGTTTTACGTCGCGTCGATCGACGACAACGGCGTCATCGATCCGTCTCCAGCGGCCGTTGAATTCATCGCCACGATCGGCAAGCTGCCTGAGATGCGCTTCGTTACTTATATTAACGGCACGACGCACAACTACAGGGACCAGACGCCTCCCGCCGACACCGTGGGGATGTTCAAGCCGTTCCAGATCAGCTACCACGGTGTCACGACGAACGGTCGCGTCAACGCCTATCAATTCTTCCCGTTGAACTCCAATGTGACGCTGCCCGGCTCGCATGTGTGGACCGAGGATCTGGGCGACACGTTGCGGAGTTTCCCGAACACGGGGGTCGACGCGCTGCCCGCCGGGACGTTCCGGTTCGCCGCCAAGTGCATCGATGACGCGAACGCGCAGTCGGCCGTGGACGCGGCCAGCTTCAAGCGCGGGGTGTGTCAGGTGGTCGTGAATTTCAATCCCGACACCTGGATTACCGAGGTCAAGAACACGTTCTTCCGCAACGTCGGCGGGATCACAACCCCGACCGTCAATCCGATCAATTTCACCGACGCCATTCCGGATACGGTGCCGTTCAAGAGCTGGGTGTACTACCGGTACAGTGCGCTCGACGATCCCCGGGATGTCAAGGTGTGCTCGGTGACCGATCCGGACAAGTGCCTCGATTTCCAGGTGCGCTACATTCGCAATTCGTCGCGGGTCAACGGCGCGTACGAGGACAGTCAGTGGCTGCCCCGAAGCGGTGTGCACGACTCGGACCCGAACTCTGCGACGGACTCCAACTCGGTGAACATCGGTTCGCTGGAGTACGAGTGGTTCGTTCGGTCGGTCGACGAAAACGGGACGCCGGACGGCACGCCGCCGTCGTTCAAGATCGTGGGGAACTTCGACCCGATTCTCAACACGACGGCGATGGTCGATCATTTCGGAAATCCCGTGAACATCGCCACGGTGGACACGCTCCGCTGGCATTTCTACAAGGGCGCGGGCTGGCCCTACACGCAGCTTTCGGACACGGTGCAGACCGACGGTCGCTACTATAAAAAGTTCGCGTGGACCCTGTCGGCAAGCGGGCACGACGACCCCCGCGATCCTGACAACTCGTCGATCCAGTCATGGCGTTACTATGTCTATACGAATTACAACCCGGTGACGAACACGGGGACGTTCTGGCCGCTGGGACGCGCGGGAGATTCGTGGTTCCCGGCGGCGACAGTCAACCTGCTCAACGACCGCGTCGAGATCCTGATCCGGTACAACCAGGCTGATGGCTCGGACGTGTTCGCGAATCTTCCGGCTTATTTCAATAATAAGGTCACGATTGTTCTCTACGGGCGGGATACGCAGTCGCTCGCGGGGGACTTCCAGCAGTACGTATTCTGGGACGAAGTTCCCTCCGGGGCCGCGGCCGGAACCGGCGTCAGCAAGAAGAATCTGGTCAACCAGTTCCCCACCGGCAGCCTGGGTAGATGGACGCCGCGCAAGGTGATCACCTTCTACCTGAAATTCGATCGCTACTAAGGGGGCGAGACCATGGACCGCGCATGCATGAAGCGAGTCTGCGGATTCATCGTTCTGGGTATTATCGCTGTTGCCCTGGTGAATTCGTGTTCGACCGACGGCGTTACCGTGGACAACCGCGTGAACGATCCGCCGTCGGTGTGGCTATCGGCCGCACCGCCGGAGGGCTCGACGGGGACTTATACCGTCAAACTGTTCTGGGGCGGGTGGGATCCGGACGGACAGATCTCCCACTACGAATATCTGATCACCGACAACAAGACCGGGGTCTACGACCCCGCCGACCTCGCGAACGGGACGTGGTATCCGGTCGTCGGTAACGATTCGACCTTCACCTTCAGCGCCGACGAACTGCAGGACACGCTGACGACGCAACAGGTCAGCGTGTTCACGCGCTCCCACACGTTCTTCGTGCGGGCCGTCGACAACCAGGGTCTCAAGTCGGCCAAGCCGGCGTATCGGTCGTTCACGTCGCGCACACTTTCGCCCGAGGTCAACGTCACGACTCCGATCAAGAACCAGCTGAACCCGGCGGATCTCCCGCCGATCGCCACGTACAGGTGGCTGGCAACCGACTACGTCGACGACAAGAACTCGATCCAGGAGCCCGATTCCGTGCAATGGGCGCTGGTTTCGACCACTCCGTACGGCAACAGCTATGAACAGACGATCGCCTACCTGCGGACCAAGGCGTCCGCGAAGGACTGGCACCCGTGGTCGTTCTATCGCGCGCCGGGCGACAGTGGAAAGTCATGGACGACGCCTCCGCAGGAATACGGCAATTACATCTTCGCGATCCGCGCCAAAGACGAGGCCGGCGCGGTGACGCCGGTGCTGGACGAGGACAAGAACGTCCGCCGCATCCGAGTGAGCAAGCGTACCGTCGGCCCGAACTTCACGCTCAGCAATGACTACCTGGGCAGCCTCCAAACGACGTCATGCAAGACGCCCGTGTCGATCATCGACATACCGGCGGGCGTTCCGATGACGTTTACACTGAGCGCGGATGCGTCGAGCTACGGGGGAACGGTGGCCGGATATCGATACGGATGGGATATCGCCGATCTCAACGACCCGGATCAGTGGGAGATCGACTACACGCCGTTTTTGACCAAGTTCCAGACGACGCCGCAGCGCGCGTTTTTCTTCGGCACGCACACGTTCAGCGCCGAGGTAATCGACAACTCCGGATTCTGCTCGCGCATCGAGGTCAAGGTGAACATCGTGCAGTTCACGCTCGAGCGGAATCTGCTGATCGTCGACGACTACGACGAAAAGCAGTTTGCGGGCTGGAACGATCCTGTCGGCCGCGGCGTTCAGCCCAGCGACGCCGAGCACGACGCATTCTGGCTCGACATGGTAAAGAACCTGGACGGGTTCGATCCCGCCCGCGACGTGATTACTGCGTCGTACAGCACGGATGTGCCGCTGAGCAAGCTGGCATCATACAAGTCGATCGTGTGGAACGCATACTCCGACATCGGCGCCAACAACTCGTCGGTGTATCCCGCGCTCCTTAAGTACATCATCTATCGCCCCAAGACGCAGTCGGGAAACGGCGGAACCAAGGTCTCGCCGAACCTGCTCTCGCTGGCGATGGCAGCGGGCGCGCACGTCATGGTGACCGGGCGTCAGCCGGTGCAGAATGTGCTGCCGCATCCGGTTCCGAGCAACCTCCGCTTCCCGGTGATCTTCCTGTATGACATGGCGGGGCAGAGTCAGACGCCGCCGGCCGCGTCGTCGACCATCGGGGACCAGACGTTCGCGTACAAGGACCTGTGCCTCGAAACGCTCGACCTGGCGCTCTTGCCCAGCAACAAGGCGCGGAACAACCAGTCGTACTGCAACATCAACAATCTGCGACGGTTCAACCCTGTGACGTCGCCGCAGGAAGATACGATGCGGGGTGCCACGCCGATCGACCTCGGATTCCCGACGCTGACGCTGCGCCCCGAGGCGGCGGGTCCCGGGAAGTACTACGAACCGTCGGAGCAGGGGCTGGCCGCCGAGGTGTACAACCCGCAGTATTTCGGCGACTACTGCGCGCAGGCTCCGAAGAATCCGCGGCCGTGTTTTACGCCGATCTACGGGCTGGAGTGCTTCGATACGCTGGAGAAGACATATCATCAGCCGATCGCGTTCTGGACGTCGGTGTACGCAAACGTCGTGGCCGAGGTCCCGGGTGCCATCGCGGCTCGAAGCTGCGTGTTCGGCTTCCCGCCGGTCTTCATTAATCCCGACGAATTCCGTCCAGCGATGGAGCATGTCATGTTCGACGAGTGGCAATTGCCGCGCAAGGCGAGTGTGACGTCGCCGGCGTCGAAATAAGGGTCTGTTTGGTTCGATTCGAGGAGGACGTCTCTTGAGTTCATCCGGCCCCTGGATTCGCGCGGCACTTGTCGCAACGGTCGCACTGGGTTCGCTAAGCGGTTCGGTGGCGCACGCGGCAGCGCCCGACTCGCTGGCGCTGCAAGCGCCCAGAGAACTCAAGGCGCGGAGTGTCTACAACTCCGTGGGGCGCCATTTCGTCGTGTGGCTGACGTGGCGCGACAACCCGGACAGCGTTGCTACCTACGTTCACCCGCCGGACACGACCGGCTGGCGCCTGACGACTCCGGCGAATCAGCTTTCGCTGCCCGCCTCGCGCGGTCCCTACACCGGCGACATCGACCGTACCATTTCGTTTCGAGCGACGCGCGGCGGCGTGGTCGGACTGGACTCGATTCCGATCTCCTACGAAATCCGTCGGGAAGAGTACGTCGCGGGATCGATCATGCTGGTACCGTCGTACGTCCCGAATACGTGGATTCCCATTAAGTTTCGCGACCAACGTAGCAACAAGAATGTCGACTACGGACTTCAGGTCCGGTTTTCGCCCGGGCGTATCGACGCACAGGGGCAGTTCACACTGGGCGCCGAAGACTTCGAAGGCTTTCACATCTGGAGGGGAATCAAGCCGGACGGCAGCGACCTGACCGTCATCGGCGAGATTTCCAAGGAAGAAGCCTTCAAAGGGAGTCGCACCGGCGGCAGTCTTGCGGACTCGTTGTACTTCTACGATGTGATCCCTAAATTGCGGCAATCGATGCCGTGGTTTTCCCCGTGGGCTCGGTCGACTGTCTCGGGACTCGTATCGATCTGCCGCTCGAGAGCGATCAACTTTTCTGGTACGACTGCAACGCTGTCAACGGCGTCACCTACTACTACGCCGTGACCACGTTCGATCGCGGATACACGCCGTCCTCCGGAGCGCAGGGGCTGGTCAAGTTCGACAACTGCACGGTTCAGGAAGGGACCCTGTACCCGTGCCGGGATCAACTCGTTCCCCTCGCGGTTCAGGTCGACGCCCAGAACGATCTTTATCGCGTGTATGCCGTTCCGAATCCATACCGGTCGGGTAGCAGTCGACTCACGGCGGACAATTACCACAACTATCCCGACAACTTCGTGCGCTTCGTGAACGTGCCACCCAAGTGCAAGATCAAGGTGTACACGGTCGCCGGCGATCTGGTCTGGGAGGCCGAACACGATGGGCCCGGCGGAGACATCGTGTGGGACGTGACCAACCGCGATGCGCAGCCGGTGACGTCGGGCGTCTACATATTCCGGGTGGAGGCCGCGGACGGCGGAGCCGTCTACGGCCGACTCGCGGTCATCCGCTGACCGCGCCATCCCCAGCGACATGTCTTCTGCATGCGGCCGCGCCCTCTCCCGGGTGCGGCCGTTTGCGTTTCCGCCCGCCGATTGACGACCCGGGAACGCTTTGTTACAGTAGGCTCTCGAAGAAAACATCACTTGAACGCGGGCGCCGCATCGGGCGCCGGCTGTCGCTCCGGCTGTCCTCACCGCGTTTTTGAATCCGACTTATCTCGACCGTCGCCGGCAGGCGAAAGGACACACCGTCATGCTCGAAATGATGAACTACATCAATGGAAAATGGGTGCCGTCCCGCACGGGACGCACGAAGAGAACCGCAACCCGGCCGACAACGACGAGGTCGTATGCACGTTCCAGGCGTCGTCGGCCGAGGATGTCGACGATGCCGTCGCCGCGGCGAAGAAAGCCTACCAGTCCTGGCGACTCGTTCCGGCTCCCAAACGGGCGGAGTACCTCTACGCCGTCGGCGCGATTCTCAAGGAACGCAAGGAAGAGTATGCCAGCGACATGACGCGCGAGATGGGTAAGGTCCTCGCGGAGACGCGCGGCGACGTCCAGGAAGGTATCGACACTGCGTTCCTGGCCGCCGGCGAAGGGCGCCGGTTGTTCGGGGACACCGTTCCGTGCGAATTGCCGAACAAGGCCGGGTGGTCGGAGCGCCATCCGGTCGGAGTATGCGGGCTCATCACGCCGTGGAATTTTCCCATGGCGATTCCTACATGGAAACTGTTCCCGGCGCTCATCTGCGGGAACACCGCAGTGATCAAACCGGCGAGCGATACGCCGCTTTCGGTCGTGAATCTCGTCCGGGCCTGCGAAGCGGCGGGCATTCCCAAAGGCGTCGTCAACCTGGTCACCGGCGATGGCCGCTCCGTCGGCAATCGGATCGTGGACCATCCGGACGTTCGCGTGATTTCGTTCACCGGATCCTCGGAAGTCGGACGCCGCATCGGGCAGGCGTGTGGTCAGTCGCTCAAGCGGCTGTCGCTCGAGCTGGGCGGCAAGAACGCGCAGATCGTGATGGAGGACGCCGATCTCGAACTCGCCCTCGAAGGCGTCCTGTGGGGAGCGTTCGGGACCACCGGTCAGCGCTGCACGGCGACCAGCCGCCTCATTCTCCACGCGCCGATCAAGAAGCGCTTCGTCGAGATGCTTGCCGAACGCGTCAAGACGCTCAAACTCGGGAATGGTCTGGATGAGACGGTGGATGTCGGCCCCGCGGTGAGCAAGTCGCAGCGCGAGAGCGTTCATCGCTACGTCGAGATCGGTAAAAAAGAGGACGGAGCCCGTCTCGTCTGCGGGGGCGAGTTCTACACCCGCGGAGAGTGCGAGAAGGGATGGTTCTACGCACCGACGATTTTCGACAACGTGACGCGCTCGATGCGCATCGCCCGCGAGGAAATCTTCGGACCCGTCCTTTCAGTGATCGAAGTCAAGGACCTCGGCGACGCGATCGAGACGCTCAACGACACCGACTACGGCCTGTCGAGTTCGATCTACACGCGCGACATCAACGGCGCCTTCCGCGCCATCCGGGACATCGAAGCGGGAATTACTTACGTCAACGGGCCGACGATCGGCGCCGAAGTCCAGCTTCCGTTTGGCGGAGTCAAGGACACGGGCAACGGTCACCGCGAGGCGTCGCACACCGTACTAGACGTGTTCACGGAATGGAAGTCAGTCTACGTCGACTACAGCGGCAAGCTTCAGCGCGCTCAGATCGACACGGACGCAGCGGAGTAACAACGTGACAAAAACGACGTCCGGCCGCCAGGAAAAGTACGTGTATCACTTCGGCGCCACCGGTGCCGAAGGGGGATCGGATCGCAAAGATTTGCTCGGCGGTAAGGGGGCCAACATCGCCGAGATGACCACGCTCGGGATTCCCGTTCCCCCGGGGTTCACGATCACGACCGAGGTCTGTACGTTCTTCATGGAGCGTGACGGGAAGTTCCCGGCGACCCTGGAAGACGAAGTCAACGAACACCTCCATCGCATCGAGACGGAGACCGGAAAGACGTTCGGCCACGGGGAGAACCCGCTCCTCGTTTCCGTGCGCTCCGGCGCCCGGGTGTCCATGCCCGGGATGATGGATACGGTTCTCAATCTCGGTCTCAACGACGACACCGTTCAGGCTCTGGCGGCGCGCACGTCCAACCCGCGCTTCGCGTTCGACAGCTACCGCAGATTCATTCAGATGTACGCGAACGTCGTGATGGGCGTCGACGCCGGCGGCTTCGAGGCGGCCATCACCGAACAGCGGCGGGTGGCGGGTGTGCGCGAGGACTACAAGCTCCCGGTGGAAGCATTGCGCGCGCTCGTCGATGAGTTCCGTGGCATCGTTCGTTCGGCGGCCGGAAAGGACTTCCCGCTGGATCCGCGCGAGCAGTTGTGGGGGGCGATCGCGGCCGTGTTCCGGTCGTGGAATTCGCCGCGCGCGATCTCGTATCGCCGCATGAGCGGTTACCCCGACCACTGGGGGACGGCGGTCAACATCCAGGCGATGGTGTTCGGGAACATGGGCGAGGATGGCGCCACCGGCGTCGCGTTCACGCGCGATCCATCGACCGGAGAAAAGCGCTTCTTCGGCGAGTACCTGATCAACGCGCAGGGCGAAGACGTCGTCGCGGGAATCCGGACGCCGGTCCCGATCTCGGGCGGCGCGGGCAGTCTCGAGGCGCGCATGCCGGCGGTGTACGGCCAGCTCGAGGAAATCTACCGGCGACTCGAGCGCCACTACCGCGACATGCAGGACATTGAATTCACCGTCGAAGCGGGACAGCTATGGATGCTTCAGACGCGTAACGGCAAGCGCACCGGACCCGCGGCGGTTCGCATCGCCGTCGAGATGGTCGACGAGGAGCTGATCGATACGCGCACGGCGGTCACCCGCGTGAAACCCGAGCAGATCGAACAGTTGCTCCACCCGGCCATCGACGCCGCGTCGGCGCCGGAACCCATCGCGACCGGGCTTCCCGCGTCGCCGGGTGCCGCGTCGGGCCGCGTGGTGTTCGCAGTCGACCGGGCGGTCGAAATGGCGGAAGCGGGCGAGGCCGTTATCCTGGTCCGGTCGGAAACGTCGCCGGAGGATATCGACGGGATGCGCGTCGCTCGCGCGATTCTCACCAGCACGGGCGGAATGACGTCGCACGCCGCGGTGGTCGCGCGCGGGATGGGCAAGTGCTGCGTGGTCGGCTGCAACGATATCGATATCGATTACGGGGCGCGCGAATTCCGGGCGAACGGTACGGTCGTGCACGAAGGGGATTCCATTACCGTAGAGGGGACGTCGGGACGCGTGTTCGCCGGCGTGATTCCCACGGTCCGCGTCGAACTCGACGAGACCTTCGATCGTTTCATGACCTGGGTTGACGAGGTCCGCCGGCTCGGCGTCCGAGCCAACGCGGATACGCCGGAGGACGCGATGCACGCGCGCCGCTTTGGGGCCGAAGGCATCGGGCTGTGCCGGACGGAGCACATGTTCTTCCAGGAGGATCGAATCGACTGGGTTCGCCGCATGATTATCGCGACGTCGCTCGAGGAACGCCTCGCGGCGCTCGACCGATTGCTGCCGATGCAACGCGGTGATTTCGTCGGCGTGTTTCGCGCGATGGACGGGTATCCGGTCACCGTCCGACTGCTGGACCCGCCTCTCCACGAGTTCGTTCCCAACCAACCCGAGGAGATCTCCGCCCTGTCGCGCCGCATCGGCGTCGACGAGGAGCGTCTGGCGGCGACGATCCACTCGCTCCACGAGTTCAATCCGATGCTCGGTCACCGCGGCTGCCGGCTGGGCATTACGTTTCCGGAGATCTATGAAATGCAGGTGCGCGCGATCATGGAAGCGGCGTGCGAGGTGCGCCGCGACGGCGTCGACGTGCATCCGGAGATCATGGTTCCGCTGGTCGGACTGCGCGCCGAACTCGCGCTGTTGCGCGAGCGCATCGTTCGCGTCGCGGACTCGGTTCTCGAGCGCGAGTCGATGAAGATTCACTACACGGTCGGAACCATGATCGAGGTTCCGCGCGCCGCGCTCACGGCGGGAGAAATCGCCGAGGTCTCTGACTTCTTCAGCTTCGGGACGAACGATCTGACTCAGATGACGTTCGGGTTCAGCCGCGACGATTCTCCCAAGTTCCTGCGCGCGTACGTCGAGGCCGGTATTCTCACCCGCGATCCGTTCGAAACCATCGATACGGTTGGTGTCGGACGGCTGGTTCGACTCGCCACCGAGGAGGGTCGTGCGGCGCGGCCGAACCTGAAAGTCGGCGTGTGCGGTGAGCACGGCGGTGACCCGGCGTCGGTGAAGTTCATGCACGACATCGGACTGGACTACGTCAGTTGTTCTCCGTATCGCGTTCCGGTGGCCCGCCTCGCGGCGGCGCACGCGGCTCTCTAGCCGCGAACCGCATGCCGTCCGGTCGAGCGCGAGACACCGCCCGCGCGTGCATCCGGGAAGTCTTCGTGATGGCGACGGGTGCGACGGTCCTGGCGGGACTGGCGCTGGCGATCGCGGGCAATCGCGCGGCGGTCGTGGAGCTGGTGCTGTGGTCGTTCGTCGGCGCCGCGGGTACGGCCGCTCTGGTGGTGCTGACGGCCGGGCTCCTGCGTCGGCCAGACGGATCGGACCTGCCGGCTCCCGGTCTACCCAATACACTCACGCTGCTCCGATTCGTTCTGATCGCCCCGACGGTCGTTCTGCTCCTCAACGGGCAGGTGGCGGGGGCGGCCCTCGGATACGCTATTCTCGTTTCGACCGACATCGCCGACGGGATCGTGGCCCGGTCGCGCGGCCCGATGAGCCGGTTCGGGGTGGTCATGGATCCGCTGGCCGACGTGTTCTCGACCTTCGCCCTGTTTACCGCTTTTCACTCCCTCGGGCTCGTACCTGGTTGGCTATATGCAATTTTGATAATCCGTTACGGAATCCTCTTCATCGGATCCTTTGTCCTGTTTCTGGCGGTCGGCCCCATCGACTTCCAGGCCACGATCCCCGGGAAGGTGGTGGGGGTGGTTCAGGCGACGGGCGCGATGGCTATATTCTGGGGGGCCGCGCGCGGTGGCCTGCCCGATCCGGTCCGCGAACCGCTATTTGCTTTTCTCGGCCTCGGTTTTGCTTCTATAGTCATTTCACAGCTTCTGATCGGTTGGCGGCACACCCGTAGCGCAGGGCGCGGAAGGGCGATTCGACGTGGATCTTCGCGGTAATCTGGCGGTTTTCGGCCCTATTTCCGTTCTTCAGCTCATCAATCTCGAGCAGACGACGGGCGAGCTCACGTTCGAAAGCGGAGGCAATACCGCACGCCTTTACTTCGAACAGGGCAGCGTGACCTATGCCGAAATCGCCGACCGGAAGATGAAACTCGGAGAATATCTGCTGGACCAGCGGCTGATCTCGCAGGACGCCCTCGACCGGGCGCTCGACGCCCAGGGCCTTCGCCGGCGCCTGGGAACGGTCCTGGTGGAAATGGGCGAGATCGACGCCGACACCCTCCGCGGGGCCATCGAAGAACAGATCAAGGAAGTCGTCTATGAGGTCGTCCGGTGGCGGGTCGGGCGGTTTCGGTTTGCCAGCGGGCGCAAGCCCAACAGCCAGGACGTCTTCATCGACATTCCTCTCGACCACCTGATTCTCGAGGGTCTCAAACGTCTCGACGAAGAGGGAGTCCGGCGGTAATGGTTCGACGGACGGCTGCCAGCCTCCTCGCCCTGCTCCTCACGCTTCCGAACGCCGCCATCGCCACGACGGCGGTGTCGCTTTCCAGTCGCATCGTCATCGACGGGTCGACGGACGACTTCGCATCCGACGAGTGGGTCCTCGACGCCACGACGGCGTTCCCCGAACGCGCGGACGATTCGCGCTGGGGACGCGACGCGGACATCTCGCGACTCGCCGTCACCTGGGATGCGACTCGTCTGTTCGTGGCGGTGGAGTTCCGCGCCGTGGGCTCGTCGGCGCTCGTGATGATCGGCGGCGGGTCCGGCGGTCTCCTGACCCTCGACGCCGCCGGGGAATTTCGTCGCGCGATCACGCTTCCCTTCGCGACGAACATCGTGGCACTCGCCACGCCCGGCGACGAACCGCAGGTCGCGCGCGTCGACGGGACGCACGCGTTCGGCGGTGTGGATCGCTCCGCGGTGCCCGCCGAAACGCGCGCGACGACCGACGGCAACGCCGCGTTCGAGATCTCGATTCCGTGGTCGATGCTCGCGCTCGATCGTCCGCTGCGTATCGCGGTGGCGATGACGGGTGACGTCGGCACCGGCACCGGCGACGCCGCGCCCGATCCGAGAACGTCGCTCTCGACCGATCCGGTCGCGCGCGCCGTGCTCGATCGCTGGCTCGAGATCGATGCCGATGCCGACGGCGACGGACGCCCCGACGTCGGCGTGTCGCCGCGCGCGGTCGCGTCCGTTCAGCCGACGACGCTCGCCGCCGCGGACGCCGGCAACGCGGATCTCTCCGTCACGGTCGATCGCAAATCCTTCGCCCCCGACATCGGTGAGTCGGCCACGTTCGGCCTGACCGCGGGCACCGCCGGATTCGACGAATTCGACGGGACCTGCACCGTCTACGCGATGGACGGCCGGGCGCTTCGTTCGCTTCGTCTACCGCCGGGCGCGGCGTCCAGCGTCGAGACCGTCTGGGACGGTCGCGACAACACGGGGCGCGTGGTCGACGGCGGCATCTACGTCGCGGCGTTCGACGTCGAGTTCTCCAGCGACGGCCGGCGCCAGCACGTGCACACGAACATCGGCGTCGCGGTCGTGAGGTAACGCGCGATGGGTCGCTCGAACCTGCGCCGACTCATCCTGGCGACGATCGTGATCGCGCCCACCATCGCTCACGCACACTTCGAACACATGCTGCTGTCGACGCGCACGGTTTCGCTCGGCGGTGCGTTCGTCGCTATCGCGGACGACCCGTCGGCGACGGCCGACAATCCCGCGGGTCTCTGCGGGATCCCGACGCTATCGGCGATGGCTACCTACCAGCGGCCGTACGGCGTGGGTGGACTGAACGAAGGGGTAATCGCGGCGGCGATTCCCGCGGGCCCGGTGTCGCTTGGCGTGTCGTGGTTCCATCGCGGGCTCGACGGCGCGCTGTCCGAAGACATGATGACGGTGGCGGCCGCGCGCGATCTCAAACGCACGTCCGAGGACGCGTCGCTGTCGGTCGGCGCCAACGTCGATCTTGCGCGCGTATCGGTGACCGGAGGCGACGCGGCCACCGCGGTTGCGGTCGGCGCAGGCGTGCTGCTCCGCCCGTTTGCGTTCATCGGGCTGGGATACTCCATCCGCGCCATCAACCGTCCCGAATTCGATCTGGTCCCCGGCGGTGCGTCGACGCCGCTCCGGCGGTCGCAGGCGGCGGGGCTGGCGTACTACTGGCAGCAGCGAATCGTGCTGACCGCGGAAACGCGCGAGGATGCCGACGGCGTCTGGCGCGCTCACGGCGGCGTGGAGCTGATCGCAGGACCGGTGCTCTCGCTGCGGGCCGGATTGGACGGCACGCACCCCACGGTCGGCGCGGGAGTTACGACGCGCGGCTGGACGCTCGATCTGGGCATGTCGACGCACGATTCGCTGGGCGCGAGTTATCTGATCACGCTTCGCTACGCGAGGCTGCGACCGGAGGTGCCGTATGGCGCGACCCCGTGACCTCGCGTTCGCCATCGTCGCGATGGCAATCGTCGCCGCATCCAGCGCCGGCGCCACCGGCGTTCGGTCGCCGATACCGTTGTCGACCAGCGCACGGCTCGATCTCCAGGTCGTCACGTCGGACGCCACCGCGCCGTGGTCGTGGGACGTCCAGTCGCGTTCGCCGCTGGACGGATCGCGCTTCATGGTGGATCTCACCGCGGGAGACCGAGGCACGGGCATCGCCTACGTCAAGGGGGCGTCGGTGTGGAACGATCCCGGCGACGTGCCGGGACGCGTCGATTTTCGCGTGGAGCAGGGCGACTACCTGATTCGTCTGGGCGATACACGGCCGTATTTCTCGGCGCGCGCGTTCGGCGACGAACGGCGTTACTTCACCGGCGAACTCGGCACGCAACTGCTCGATGACGACACCGTCGCGCGCTTCCAACACCGTCTCGGCGTCGCGATCGACGGGTCGCACGGACCGTTCGGCGCCGGCTACCTCGTATCCGGCCTCGACGAAGGCGAGCAGTCGCGGCTGCTCCAGCGTGCCAGCGTGCGCGTGTCGGCGCCCGGCGTGCACGCGGGACTCGCGTATCAGTCCACCGACGTCGCGACCGGCGACGACCACGCCGTCGCGCAGGGCGAGCTGGCGGCCTACTACCGGCGCGCGACCGCGATCGTTTCGTACGCACAGTCGGGCTTCGGAAACGGGATGTTCTTTCCCTCGGGTTCGTTCGACGGCGGCGCCTTCCACGGCGGACACTATCTCGCCGCGGCGCCCGAGAATTCGGCGACGTTCGGAGAAGCCCGGCTTCGGCGCGTGGCGTTGACGTCGTCGGCCCAGATCGACGCGGTGTACCGGTACCAGGGCGTCGGTGCGCAGTACGTCAACGACCTCGCCACCGCTCGTCGCGGGACGGTATTGAATTCCTTCGGTCTCTACGCGCTGCACCGGCGCTACGCGCTGGACGGCAGCGTCGTGGTGCGAGACCAACAACGTTTCGACGCGGTGAACTCGTCGCTGCGCACGATCGAAGCGGCCGCGCGCGGTTTCTTCCGCAACAACGCGGAGGCGCGTATCGCCGTCGGAACCGAGCGCCTCGAGTACCGCGGCCAGAAAGAGAGCAACGCCGGGTTTGCACAGGGAAGTTACCGGCGCGAACTCCAGCGGTTCATGGGCGGGCTGCACGTGCGACTCGACGGGATTGGCGAGGACGTCGTGGTTCGCGCGGCGGTGGAGTCGCGGATCAACTGGAACCCGTCGAGCGCGCTCACGCTGCGATGGATCGTGGACGACGCGTCGGCGAGCAACGGCGTGGCATTCGCGCGGCTGGAGTTTCGGCCGTCGCGTCGAACGTGGGTGACGCTCGCCTACGGATGGGCCGACATCGGCGACACGCCCTACGTGCTCGACGACCCGACGATCGCCACGCGTACCGACGCGGGCCGCGTCGTGACGCTCACCGTGCGGGGTGATTTCTGATGCGCCCGGGTGCGTTCGGAATAGCCGCGCCGGTTGTCGTTGCGGTGTTGATGCTCGCGGCAACGGCGTCGCGCGCTGCCGTGCATGTGGATCAGGACGAAGTGATCTTTTCTTTCCGCGCGCCGGCGGCGACCGACGTGTTCCTCGTCGGCGATTTCAACCAGTGGAACCCGACCGTGGAACCGATGGAACGCGACGGCGACACGTTCTCGGTCGGCCTGTTCCTGGTGGCCGGCTCGTACCGCTACAAATTCGTCGTGGATGGCAAGTGGATCATCGACCCCGACAACCCGGGGGCGTCGCCGGCCAAGGGGTCGCCGATCGTGCTGGTCGAGCGCAGCGGCGGGCTCATTCTCAGCACGGAACTCCCGGACGAAAGCGCGCCGGTGTCGGCCGCGCATTTCGGCGTCCGCTACATCGGCCGGCTGACATCCGACAATGACGACACGGACTATTCGCAACGCATCGACGGACACGTGGAAGCGACCATCGATCACCTCTACGCGCGCGCCGTGGTTGCGGCCGCCGATTCCACGTGGAGCGGCGACCCGTTTTCGATCGGTGCCTTCTTCGATCGCGGACGCTTCGACGTGATCATGAACAAGCTCACGTTCCGCGGACTCGAAAACGACTCGTGCTGGGCGTCGTCGGACCCGATGCACGTGGTCGGCGACGCGGGCGTCTTCGGCTACGACGCCGGATTTCGGCGCCATGGCGTGTCCGCCGTCGCCGCGTCGTCGCACGTTGCCGCACGCGCGTTCCTGGCGGACGATGTCGTGCGCGCGACCGACGGTCCCGCGCCCGCGGTGGATGTCTCGGGATTCGCGGCCGGGACGTCGCCCGACACCACCGCGTATGCGCCCGGGTCTTCGTTCGACGGCTCGGACGTTGTGGCGGCCGAACTGACCGCGACCTTCGGCGGCACCGCGATCGGGTTCACGCGCCGCGACGAGCGCGGCGTCAACCCCGGCGCGCTCGCCGAGGTCACGCGAACGCCGGGCGGATTCGACACCTCGATCGAGGCGACGCGTGAGGACCGGAGCGTGTCGACACTGTGGGCGTCCTACGACGCGCCCCACGCGATCACCGTGACGGCGGCATACGGATGGGGTGGCACGACCGCCCGGGCGTTTGCGATCGGAGCCGTCGCCGATTCGGTGCCGGCGCCCGTGAGTCCGAACGTCGCGACGACGCCGTCCGCGGCGGATCACGCCGTCGCCTCCACCGACCGCGTCGTGGCGACAATCGACATCGGGCCGGCCGCGACGCACGCCGCCATCAGCTGGGACTACACCGGCTTCGACTACGATGGTGTCGCGGGCGTGGCGCACGCGCACGTGAACCGCGTATCGATCTCGGGCGATCTGGCGCGCGCGGCGTGGTCGATGGACGCGAGCGTGGTCCACACCGACGCGCGCTATGGCGATACGCCGGACGATCTGCACATCGACTGGCCGGCACGCAATCCGTGGCTGTCGCGCTGGGACGCATTCAACGGCGTCGAGCTGGTGGGAATCGGCGAGACGGCGTACACCGTCGTCATGTTGGGCGCGAAGACCTCCGGTCGGCGAATCGACCTCGACGGACGCGCACGCGTGGAGACGCGCGACGCCGCGGGAACGATGCTGCACGCCGACGTTTCGGCGCGTGCGACCGGCGTGGTGACAGGACCGTGGTACGCCGCCGCGGATGGTCGCTGGTCGTGGTACGACGCGGCCGTAGGCGGCGGCGGAGATTTCTGGTCCGGGTACGTCGAGGCCGGGTACCGCCGACGGTGGATCGAGGCGAGTCTCGGGTTCGGATTCGATCCGGTCGTCTTCGATCCGGTGATCAACGACTACGCCGACATCGGGTGGACGCAGACGGTGCGCGGCGCGCTCGACAACGGATTCGCCCGGAGCCGTGCGACCGAGATCCAGCGATCGCTGATCGCGCACGAGCGGTCGCTGTCGGACGCCGGCATGATCAAGGTTGAATTCATCGTGCGCCTGCCTTAAGAAGATGCGAATGACTGCTCGCGTGATGGTGACGGCGGTTCTCGTGTGCGCGCTTTCCGCGTGCGCCTCGCTCGCGCCACGCTCGCGCGCGACCGGACCGGTCATGACCGACGACGGCGTGCGCTTTCGGTTTTTCGCGCCGACGGCCCACCGGGTTCAGCTGGCGGGCAGTTGGCCGGAGAACAACTGGGCGCACGGCGACGGCAGCGTGGGGGAGGCGGACATCGGACTGATGTCGGACGACGACAATGACGGGATCTGGGAGATCGTGGTGGCGCTGCCCGCGGGACGGCATCAATATCTCTTCTGGGTGGATGAGGTGTCCTGGCGGCTCGACCCGGGGAACCCGGAGGAAGTCGAGGGCGGGCCGGCCGGACGCGCCTCCGAACTCGTCGTGACCGCCCGGGGCGACCGACTGGAGATTCGATGAGACGGTTCCTGATTCCCGTGGTTCTGCTGCTGGCGATTCTGGCCGCCTGCGGGTCGCCGCCCCCGCCTCCGGGCGGCGGGGAGCCGGAGGTGCTCAAGGGCGGCGTCATGTTCCGCTACCGAAATGGTGACGCCAAAAAGGTTTACGTCGTCGGTGACTTCAACGACTGGTCCCCGACCTCCGATCCGATGACGGATGACAACGGGGACGGGCAGTGGACGCTGTTCTATCCGCTGGCCCCGGGGCGCTACGCCTACAAGTTCGTGGTCGATGGGAAGAACTGGGTTGCCGACCCCGTTAATCCGGAAAGCGAGCCCGACGGCTTCGACGGTCGCAATTCCGTCGTGGTCGTCCCATCCGCCAACCCGTGATCGGGGGATATTCCCCATGCGGCCCGCCGATCCGGCGGGATTTCCTCTAATTCCTTGTTGCCGTTGCGCCTGCCCGCCCCGGGCTGGTAGCATAGAGGGACCGCTGAACGTCGGCCGGTTCCACGGTTTCTGGCGTGTGTCGTCCGCCACCGCAGACGCCGATCGGCCAGGGCACGGGAGTTGCAATTACAGAGTACGGGTGCCCTGTTCGGTCGCCATGCACCGGACGAATCCGCACAGTTTCTTGCATAAGGGATGACGCGCATTAACCCCAGACGAGTATCGGCCGTCGCCGGCCTTCTGTTTCTTTTGCTGGCCGGAGCCGTGTGGGCCGGACCGGGCAGCGGAACCGCATCCATCACGCCGCCGGGTGCGGTCGAAGCGGGCACCGCCGGTACCTGGTCGGTCACGTACACGGCCGCAGAAGTGATCCACAACGGAACCGTGCGCGTCACGATCCCCGTCGCGTGGACGGCGCCGCAGTCGACGGTCTCGACGTCTCCCGGATATACCACCGTTTCCACCAATCAGCCCGTCGCGAGTCCCTCGCTTTCCGTCGCGGGACAGATCGTGACGATCACGGTCGACACGCTGTCGGTCGGGAACACGGTCACGCTCAAGTACGGCGACGCCGGCGCGGGTGCGACTGCCCGCGCGACGGCCGCGACGACGAAGGGAACGTACACGTTCCAGGTCGCGTCGGATCCCGCAGGCGCGTCGCCCTCCGCGATCGGAACGTCGCCGTCGATCCTGGTCAACCCCGCAACGCCGTCGGTACTCGTGATCTCTCCGAGCGACACGACGGTTACAGCGGGAACGTTCGCGCCATACCGCCTGTTCGTCTACGACGCGTACGGCAATCGATCGCCGGTCGGCATGAATCGCACGATCGGATTGTTCGCGGTGCACGGTCAGTTCTTCCTGCCGGCGGACCACCTCACTCCCGTCACGAGCGTTCTCTTGCCGACCGGGCAGAGCACCGTGCGCGTGGACTACAAGCCGACGATGACATCGGGATCGCCGTTCGCGCTGAACGCGATTACCACTGATGGACAGCAGCCGCCACTCGGAGCATTCGATCAGGTGAACGTCGTGCCGGGCCCATTGAGCCCGTCGAACTCGACCATCGCCGCGACGAGTCCAAAACCTGCAGACGGTGTCACGCAGAGCATCGTCACCGTGACGTCGCGTGACGCGCTGAACAACCCGCGCCCGGGCGACGCGGTCGTGCTCGGCGTCAACGGCAGCGCGGTCAAGACGGACCCGACCGGAAACACAAATGCGCAGGGTCAGGCGGGTGGCGTGGTCACCGACACCAAGGCCGAGTTCGTCACCGTGTCGGCGACGATCAACGGACAATCGGTGACGTCGGGGAATCCGATCGTACAGTTCACGGCGGGCAACGAAGACGCCGGTCAGAGTGTCGTCGATGCGACGACGCCGGTGGTGGCGGACGGCATTGCGACGAGCACCATCACGGTGACTGCAAAGGATGCGCACGGCAACCCCGTCTCCGGGAAATCGGTGACGCTCTCGGTGACGCCGCCGGCGAACGCCGTGCTCACCCAGCCCGGCGGTGTGACCGACGCCCTCGGCCAGATCACCGGCACGCTGTCGAGCACCGTGGTGGGCCCGCGCACGGTCACCGCCGTCATCGGATCGACACCGGTGACCGATGATGCCGTGGTGCAGTTCAACGCAGGAGCCGTCGCGAGCTTCTCCTGGGATGTCAACACCAGCGCGGTGGCGGGCGCGATTGATATCGTGACGCTCACCGCGCGCGACGCGCAGGGAAACGTCGTCAGCAACTACACCGGCACGGTCGACCTCTCCACCACGAGCGCCGGCTCCGGCGACACGGTGATCGAGTGGGCGAATAACAGCGCATTGGGCACACTCACGAACGGTTCCGGTGACACCGCGACGTACACATTCGTCGCGGGCGACAGCGGCGTCGCCGCGCTGCGTGTCATCGACACATTCGCCGAGACGTACACGCTCCACGCCCAGGCCGGCGCGGCCGTCGGGAATTCGGCGTCGATCGTCGTCACGCACGCGTCCGCCGACGAGGTGCTGCTCGAGGCGGGCGACGGACAGACGGCGACGGTGAATACGGCGGTGTCGACCAAACCGCGAGTTCGTGTGGTCGATGCGTTCGGAAATCCGGTCGGCGGACAGACGGTCACGTTCACGGCGACCAGCGGCGGCGGCAGCGTGGACGTGATTGCGGGCGGCGGTCTCGACGCCACCGGAACGACGGCGCCCGACGGACGACTTTCGTGCGATGTCTGGAAACTCGGAACGCTGGTGTCGGCCAACCCGAACAGCCTGCGTGCGTCTATCGGGATCGGGTCTGTGCCGAGCGTCGACCTGACGGCGACGGCCACGGCGGGCCCGGGCGCGAATCTCGTGCTGTCACCCGGAAGCAAAAGCGTCACCGTGAATGCGTTCGAAGTGGTTACGGCGACGTTGACCGACCAGTTCGGGAACGCGGCGCCCAATGAGCGCGTCGATATCGCCATCACCGATGCCGCCGACGGCACGCTGACGTCCGACCCGGGACACACGACGACGGGTCTCAGCCAGACGGCGCGATGGGGAAACACGGATGCCGCCGGCAAGACGACGGTGCGTTATGTCGCGCCGGGGACCGCGGGTCTGGCGGACGTGGTCGATGCGTCGACGTCGTTGATCCCGCAGTCGTCGGTGGCGAACGTCGTCTACACGTCGACGGCGAGCGGCGGCACCAACGCGCGCATCACGCTCGTCGGGTTTACGTCGAGACCCGCCGGGCAGTCGTTCCAGTTGACCATCGAGGCGGTCGACGGCCTTGGGAATCCCGACGGGACCAGCACGGCGACCGTCGATCTCACACCCGAGGCGGGCAGTACGCTCCAGTTCAGCCTCTCGGATTTCGGGGCAACGGTGACCCAGGTGACGCTCGCCGGCGGAACCGCCACGGTCTACGCCCGCGGCACGAAGACCGGCGACTGGGACATCACCGCGGGCGGTGGCGGTCTGGGGCCGGATACGAAGACCGTGAACGTCACCGACACCGGCACGATCGATCATTATGCGGTGTCGACGGCGGCGTCCGTGGCGGCCGGTACGTCCTTCGACGTCAGTATCGAAGCGCGCGACGTGTACGAGAACGTTGTCATCCTCGCGTCCAACGCGGTGAATCTTACCGCGATCGACGACATCAATCCCGGACCCGCGCAGTCGACCTTGTCGTCGGGTACGGCGACGCTCGCGAACGGGACCGTGGTGAAGTCGGAGTCGTACACGAAGGCCGAGCCGATACGCGTCCAGGTGGACGCGTCGGGCCATCAGGGGATCAGTAATGTCCTCACGGTCTCCGCCGCCCCCGCCAAACGCATCGCCAAGGTTTCCGGCGACGCGACCGGCGTCGTCGCCGGCAACACGCAGCTCTTGACCACGCAGGTATTCGACGCCTACGACAACCCGGTTGCCGCGCAGTCGGTCGCGTTCGCCGTGCAGGGTGGAGGCGGCTCCGTCGCACCGCCGTCGGTCGACACCGACGCGAACGGGCTTGCCACCTCGACGCTGACCACGGGCAACGCGGTCGGCGTCAACGCCGTCAAGGCGACGATTCTCGACGAGAATCCGCCCGCGCTCGAGCGCGTCGACTACTCGGTGTCGACGGTCGCCGGGCCGATTGCGAACTTCACGGTGACGCCGGCGAAGACGTCGCTCGTCGCCGGTGAGGTGACAGCGGTCGACGTCCACGCGTTCGACGTGCACGCCAACCCGGTGGTGCTGGACAACGCGACGCCGATCACGCTCTCCGCGACCGGCGCGGCGCAGCTCGGCGCGACGGCGGGTACGCTGACGGCGGGCGCGTTCTCGACCACCGTATTCGATACCGTCGTGCAGTCGTTCACGGTCACAGCGCAGAAATCGGGCGGGCAGAACGGCACGAGCGGACCGATCAACGTGAGCAACGCAGCGGCCTACCGGGTGGTCAAGATCAGCGGCGACGCCAGCGGTGTCACGGTGGGGAGCCCGCGTCCGCTCACCGTCGAGGTGCGCGACCCGTACAGCAATCCCGTCCCGAACGCGCTGGTGACCTTCGCGATCACGAGCGTCCTGCAGGGCACGCTCGCCGACACCGTCGGCGATCCCAACGATGGCATCACCACGACCGACGTCAACGGGCGGGCGCAGGTCATGCTGACCACCGCGCTCACCGCCGGCCCCAACACGGTCACAGCGACGATTCTCGATGGAACACCGCCGGGCCGTGAGCGCGTCACCTTTACCGTAACGACGGTGGCCGGCGGAATCGCCTACTACACCGTCCAGATGAGCGGCGCGACGGTGGTCGCGGGCAACCCGCTGACGACGACGATTCGCGCATACGACGGCAGCAACAACCTGGTCGACGACAGCGTGACGCTGGTCGCGCTATCCGGTACGGGTCTCGTATTCGGGACCAATCCGGTGACGCTGACCAACGGTGTTGCGAGCACGACGGTCACCAAGAATCTGGCGGCGCCGTATACGGTTCACGCGAACACGCAGGGCAACACCGGCGTCTTCGGCGACGGCCCCAGCGTGACTGTGAACCCGGCAGCGCCCGCCGGGACGATCACGGCGACGGCCATCAGGGACACGATCACCGCCAACGGGGCGTCGACCACCACGATCACGAGCGGTGTGATTCGGGATCAATTCGGAAACCAGGTCCAGGCCGGGCTCGGCGTGGGGGTCAGTGCGAATATCGGGTCAATCGTCGGCAGCGCCACGCGCACGATCGACATACTGGGCAAGGTCCAGTTCGACCTGCGCTCGTCGTCGACGCCGGGAACGTCGACGGTGACGATGACCAGCCAGTCGGGGTCGGCGGTTGGCAACATCGACATCGTATTCGCGCCGCCGCCGACATTCGCGTGCACCGATCCCCCGGTGCCGAATGTCGTCGTGCCGGGCGCGTCGATTGCGTTCCACGTCCTGGTCCACAATACGTCCGACACCGACGCCCACCTGACGGGGTCCACGACGATCTCGTTCACCGACGGCGTTCGCACCTACACCGCGGGCCTGATCGCTCCGCAGGCGATCGCCGCGCACGATACGACCACGCTGAATTTCGCCCCCACCGCTCTCGATCCCGCCTTCGTACCCGCAGAATACCCGCCGGTCGTCGAGCTGGTCGGGACAGACGAGTACGACGAGCCGATCAATCTGCCGTGCCCGCTGCCGGCGAAGTCGTTGCTGGTCACGAGCATCGAGATCACAGCCATCACCCCCGAATTCCCGGTGGTTCATCGCAGCCAGAGCACCTATGTCGAGGTGACCATTCGCAACAACGGTGCGCAGCCGGCGAGCATCACCGACGTTCAACTCGTGTTCATCCCCGGGACCGGCATCTATAACGTGGGAACGGCTTCGGGGCTCCCGCTCCCGATTGCGCCGGGAAATATTGCAATCGCCAGGGTGCCCGTGATCGTCGACGCGTCGTCGCCGCTGGGAACCGATCAGATCGACGCGATCGTGACCGGAACCGTGAGCGGCAAGACCGTGATGGACAACTCGATCGCGCCGCTGACGCCGCCTTCATGGGATGTTCAGGCCAGCGCGGAATCTGTCGTACATCGCGACGACGCTGTCCCCGAAAGTCGTGACGCGCGGCAAGACCTACGCGTTCCAGATGTCGATCCGGAACAACGGCGGTGGCGTGGTTGCCATCGATACGTCGCAGACGCACCTGATGTTTACCGACGGAACACACACGTTCAGCGTCGCGCCCAGTCAGCCGTTCGCGATCGCATCGGGTGCGACCCAGGCGCTTACGTTCAAGCCGCGCGCGGTGCCGGCTGCGTTTGACCTTGGCGCCTACGACGCGACACTCGATCTCGCCGGAACCGAGAACGGCGCGCCCTTCACCGCGACGGTGTCGACCAACGGCTCCGGCGACCAGGTGACCGTCGTGACGCCGGCCTTGCTGGCGTCGGCGGCGGGCGCGACAGCCGTCCTGCCCGACCGCGTAAGCAAGGGCTCGACGGCGACATTCTTTGCACAGATCGTCAACTCCGGTGGCGCCACGGTGGTATTGACGCCGGCGACGACGACGCTGTCGTTCGCGAGTGGTCAGTTCACGGCGGCGCTGGACGCTACGGGCCCCAAGACGCTCCCCCCGGGGACGACGCAGCTCAAATTCGTCGCGACGGCGGTGAGCGGGTCGATCACGTCCGGGCCGTATACGCCGACCGTTCACGTCGATGGCACCGAAAACGGTCTCCCGTACGCGACGAACGTGACGATGTCCGACAACGTGATCGTCGACGACGCCCCCGCGGTCGCGATCGTGGATATCAAAACGTCGCAGCCCAGCTTCACGACCGACCAGACCAAGCCCATCAAGGTGCGCATGGTCGTCCGGAACAACGGCGGCGCCGCGGTGTTGTTCACGTCCGCGACGATTCGCTTCTTCGACACCAGTACGAACCGGACGAACCAGTTCGCGATCTCGACGCCGTCGGTGTTCCAGGGTGGCACGACGCTCAACGGCGGCGCGTCCGTGGACACCGTGCTGTTCAACGTGTCGGACAACACTGGCAATTCGATGTCGGCGGGTAACCTGACGATCGAAGGCGCACTCCAGGTTGAAGACGTCAATACCAACCAGCCGATCACCGCGAACACCGACCAGGGCGGCAAGGGCGGATTGCTCGTTCAGACGACGGGCCAGATCACGGTGCTCTCGATCCTGCCGTCGCAGGCGAAGGTGACGCAGAATTCGACGCACCCGATGAAGATTGGTGTCGTCGTCCAGAACACGGGCGGCAGCGACCTGTCGATGTTGCTTAACGATACGGACACGCATCTGGACTTTTCCCCGATCGGGCTGTGGCTGCGAGCCGTGCATTCGTCGCTGGGCAAGGGGGGAACCGTCCTCGGCGGAGGCGCCGTCGATACGGTGATCTTCGATGTCACACGCGCGGGGAACACGACCGGGTCTACCAACATCTCGGCAACGGTGAAGGGAACCGAGATCAACAGCGGGCAACCGCGTCTGTACACGTCTCCGAGTAGCGGGTCGGTCACCGTACAGTCGCCGGGAACAATCGACGTCACGAAGGTCACGTCGTCGCGCGGTACCATCACCAACGGTGCGTCTGCGCCATGGATACTGACGGCGGTCTTGCACAACCCCGGGCAGGCGGATGTCGTTCTCTCACTCGGAAGCGCGATCGGCGTGACGTTCGGATCGGCGACCGCTCCGCCCGCGCCCGTGAAGCCGGCGGCACTCGCCGGGGGCGGTACGTTGCTGTCGGGCGGCGAGACCGACTCACTCGTGATCTCGGTTTCGGGTTCGGGAACCTATCCCGCTCCCGGCGTCAATGCCATGGGGGTCCAGGTCGGCGGCATTGAAATCAACACGAACGATTCGACGACCGGGTCCAACGCGACGAATGTCACGGTCCAGGCGTCGCCGACCGCCACCTATGTGAACGCGTCACTGGTGCCGGCCATCGTCTCCAAGGGGACGACGGTGGGCTTTCAGCTCAATGTGACCAACCCGACGGTCAACAGTGCGACGGTGACGCTCGATCCGGCGACGACGCGGCTGCGCTTCGCGTCCGGTAACTTCGACGTCGGATTGAAGCCCACGAGTCCGGTGGACATTCCGGCGGGCGCCACGGTGACGCTCGAATTCAACTCGGCACCGATCGGCGCCGGCGTCCCGACCGGCCCGCAGTCCGACGCGCAGGTCGACCTGCACTGGACGCAGAACGGAAACGCCGGCTCGGTGACGCGTGCGATTCCGTCCACCGACATTACTGTGCAGAACGCGCCGGTTCTGAGCATCCTTCGCGTCCATTCGAGTCAGCCGACAGTGACCCGGCAACAGAACCAGCCGTGGTCGGTCACGATGGTCGTCCGCAACAGCGGCGGCGCGCCGGTGGATGTCGATTTGAGCCCCGCGTCCACGCGGCTCGCGATGAACGTGCTGGGATCGGGCGCACTCGTGACATCGGAATATTCGCTGCAGCAGCCGGCGGCGCTGCAGGGTGGTGGAATCCGCCTCGGCGCCGGCGCCACTGATTCGCTCGTGTTCGACGTCAACGCCGGCAGCGGTGTCACCACCGGCACGATCGTGATCTCGGGATTCATCGCGGGTACGGACGTCAACTCGATGCAGACGGTGACCGGGAACACCGACGCCGGCGGCGCGGGAAGCTTCGCGCTGCAGACGCCGGGTGTGCTGCAGATCGTGAGCACGACGCCTGCGAAGCTCACCGCGACCACCGGACAGACGGCGACCTACAAGAATCCGGATGGCGATCAAGAACACCGGCGGGTCTGCGATCGACCTCGCGCCGATCAATACCAACGTCGTGCTGTCGTTTGGTCCGCCGACGGGATGGAGCTACAGCACGTCGCCGACTCTGTCGGGCGGAGGGACCACGCTTTCTGGCGGGGAAACCGACAGCGTGACGTTCACGGTGACGACGACCGGGTCGACACCGGGCGACGCGACGATCATGGGCCAGGTGACGGGGACGGAGACGAATTCGCAGCAGACACGCTTCGACGATACGTCGGACGGCGGTACGGGTACGATCACATTGCAGACGCCGGCGGCCCTCGTCATCGATTCGGTCACACCCTCGCGCACGACCGTCACGCAGGGAACGTCGGTGCCGTGGGACGTGACGGTGGCGGTCCGAAACGGCGGCGGTTCGGCGATCCAGCTGGTGTTGCCGTCGACGCTCAACATCTCCATCGACAACGCCTCGGTGCAAACGGTGTTTGCGCCGGCCAACGGGCTGCTGGAAGGTGGCGTCCAACTCGACGCCGGCTCCACGGGTACGCTCTTGCTGCACACGACGGCAACCGGGACGTTCATGAGCCCTGGTCTCAAGACGGTCGGCGTGTCCGTGCCGTGGACCGAAATCAACAGCGGACGCACGGTGAGCACCGACGCGACGGGTGCGATCACCATTCAGAATGCACCGAATCTGACGGTCGCGACGCTCGAGCCGGATACGGTGACGAGTGGCGCGATGGCAATGTTCCGGATCAACGTCACCAATCCGGGCGCGAACGCAGCGACGGTCACCCTCGACCGCGGGTCGACGCGCGTGCACTTCGACAGCTACGGCGCGTTCCTTGATCTCGCGAGTCCGGCGACGATCGCCGGCGGCGGGACGAAGACACTCATTTTCGAGGACAAGCCGATTGATCCCGCGATCGTGGTCGGACAGCATGATTTCATCACCGATCTCGCATATACCGCGAACGCGGTGCCGTCTACGGAGACCGAGACGCTGGTGAACGGCCTCACGATCCAGTCGGCGCCTCAGCTCGCCATCAACGGAATTGCGACGTCGCAAGGCACCGTGACGGCGGGCCAGACCACGCCGTGGACCGTGACCATGGCGATCGCGAACAACGGTGCTGCCGCGATCGATCTCGACTTCGCATCCAACAAGACGAAGCTGACGTTCGTCAAGCCGGGTGGCGGTGAAGACACGACGTACCTCGTGCAACGGCCGACGGCACTGGCCAACGGCGACACTATTCTTGCCCCCAACACGTCGGGCACGATCGACTTCAAGGTGAATCAGACGGGAACCACGCCCGGCGACATCGTGATCAACGGTCGGGTCGAGGGACGCGATCTCAATCTGTCGCAGATCGTCTTCGACGACACCTTCGACGGCGGCCGTGGCAGCATCACGGTGCAATCGGCCGCAGCCGTTGCCGTGACGGCGATCCACACCTCGCAGCCAAAAGTGACGGCCGGGCAGACCGCGCCATGGGATGTGCGGGCCGTGCTCCATAATTCGGGAACCGCCGGCGTCAATGTGGACCTCGCCGCGTCGCATATCGATTTCAACGGTCTGAAGATGGCCGGTGCCACCCTTGTCGGCGGCGGAAGCACGCTCTCGGGCGGCGCCACCGACAGTCTCCTGTTCCAGGTCACGCAGACCGGCGTCGCCGGATCGCCGCGTATCGACGCCACGGTTCCGTGGATCGAGCCCAACACGTCGCACGTCGACTCGAGCCGGACGACGGTGTCCGGCTTCGGTCACGTGACCGTGCAGACGCCGCCGGTGCTGCGCATTACGACGACGTCCACGGTGGCGGCCAACACGCCCAACGTGAATACGAATCAGAATTTCAGCGTGGCCGTGCAGGTGCAGAACACCGGCCAGGCCGACGCGCGTGATGTGGCACTCGGAATGACCTCGAACGGGTCGAGCGCGATTCCGGTGATCCCGTCGATCCCGAGCATCCCCGGCGGTCAGACGGTACCGGTGTCGTTGCCGGTGACCGCGTCGGGCACCGCTGCATCGGAGCTATTCACGACGAGACTCAACGGGGCGACCGACGTCAACTCGGGCCAGAACGACCTGGCGACGCTCGCGACCGCGCTCGACTCGACGACCACCGCGGTGATCCAGACGCCGGCCGGTCTCGATATTACGACCGTGCGCGCGTCGCAGGCATCGGTGACGCAGGGCCAGTCGAATGCGTGGAGTGTGACGGTCGCGCTGCACAACACCGGCGGCGCGGACGTCGATCTCACGCCGCCCGCGGCGTCGAATCTGTCGTTCATGATCGCCGGGGGCGGGACGCAGATCGACTATGTCGTGCAGCCGCCGACCACGTTCGGATCGGGCGCACCCGGCTGGCGACTCGCCGGCGGTGCGGTGGACTCGCTCGTCTATACGATCGCGTCGACCGGCAGCGAGGTCGGGACGCTGAACATCGACGCGTCCGAAGCGGGCACGGATCGCAACCAGCCGACGCTCCCGGTCAGCGACACCGGCACCACGTCGGTCAGCGTGCAGCCGGTCGCGGGGCTCTCGATCGCGAGTACGGTCGGCGTCGGCACGGTCAACCACGCCAATGCTAATCGCGATACCGTGAACACGAACTTTGCCTACGAGATCGACGTGACCGTGCAGAACACGGGCGAAACCGTGGACAGCGTGCTCGTGGATCTGCAGAGCGACGATCATGCATCGAGCATTCAGCGCGCGAGCGACATTCGCCAGTCGATTGACGCGAACGCGAGTCACGAGTTTGTGTTTCGTATCACCGCACCGGGGACCCCGGATGCCCTGGAGACCTTCACCGCATCGATCCTGCCGGGTGTGAAGTCGCACAACTCCGGTCAGCCGGTGACGCCGCAGCCGCCGGTCGACAATCTGCACGTCGTCGTCACCGAAGGCCCGGCGAATCTGGTCGCGACGCTGGGGATTTCGGCGCCGCCCGGTGCGAAGGGTGGGTTTGTGAGCCCGAGCCAGGTGTTCACGATCGCAGGGAAAGTGACCAACACGGGCGACGCGGGTCTCGCATCGACGATCGGTGTGACGCTAACGCCGCCGGGCGGATTCGTGGTGACGCCGCCGCTTGTCCGCACCGCCGCGCCCGGCGATTCGGTCAAGTGGACGGTCACGGCACCGTCGACTCAACAGGCATCTCAGAATTTCGTCGTCGCGATCACCACAACGCCCAACGACCGCAACACCGGCGCCCCGGCGAATGTGCAGACCGGGACCGCGCAGGTCGGCGTCACCGTCAGTGCGGGCGGTGCGCTCGCGAGTCCGGGCATCGCAATCACGTCGCCCGCGGGTGCGGTCGACGGAACGGTCAGTGCGACGCAGCAGTTCGTCGTCCACGCGACCGTGACCCCTTCCTCAGATACGCAGAACATCGTGGCGACGTTGACCGCGAGCGGCTTCCAGATCGTGGGATCGTCGGTCTTCAATATGGGGAACGGAACCGGCGCGCAGAAGAGCCACGACTACACGGTGAATGCACCGAGTCTGCCTTCGACCGCGGCGCCCATCTTTGTGACCTTCACCGGCACCGATAAGAACTCGGGGCTGCCCGTGCCGTCGTCCACCGACACCGTGATGGTGACCACGGTCGCGCGCGCGAATCTCTCGGTGTCCGCGCTGGTGACGGCTCCGCCCGACGCCACCGACAATACCGTCAGCGTCGGCACGCCGTTCACCGTGTCCGCGTCCGTGACCAACGTCGCCGGCGCCGCGGGTCTCGCTACCGCCGGTACGCTGACCATGACGCTGCCGGCCGGGTACACATTCGCAAGCGGCCAGACAGCCGCAAAATCGTTCACGACGGCCACGCCGGTTACGTGGCAGGTCAACGCCGCGCCGCAACCGACCGGGCCCGAGCAGATCAGGATCGACATCACCGGCGTTCCGCCCGACGAGAACAGCGGCCTGCCGGCGGTCGTGACGACCGGTACGGCGACCATCGCGATGGTCACCGAAGGTTCGGCCGTCGCGGTGAGCGATGTCTCGAGCAGCGCGAACCTCGCCGAAGACGTTGCCCCGGCGGGTGCGACCGGCCTCAATCTGCTCGCGTTCCGCATCGCCTACAACGCGACCGATTCCAATGTGCCCGCGGCCGAGATCGACACCATCGCGGTCACCGTCGTCGACAAGGACGGCAAACCGCTGGGTCCGGGCACGGTGGCGCAGACGCTCGCGCGTGTGACCGTCGACCTCGGCGGTGCACAGCCGTACGAGGTCGTGAACCCGTCGACCAACCCGGTCGTTCTCTCCGTGCTCGCGGGCGGTTCCGACCGGACCATCCCGCCCAACACGTTTGCGACGGCGATCGTCGGCGTCGACCTGAAGGCGAACCCGAAGGCGACACAGTTCAAAGTCGGACTGCGGAGCGGTGGACTCGTCGTGCGCGACCCGCAGTCCGGGCAGCCGCTGTCGGTGACCGACACGCAGGGGCGTCTCCTTGACGGCCAGATCACGTCGAAGCAACTCGTCGTGCTGAGTTCGAATTTTGCGGAGTATGCGCACAACTATCCCAACCCGTTCCGTGCCGGTTCGGAGGACACACGCATCGCGTATGTCCTCGATAAGCCGACGACGGTCAACGTCAAGATCTACTCGATGGCAGGCGACCTGGTGTGGGAGGAGACGATTCCGAACGGCGACGCGCGCGCGCAGGCGGGACCGCAGGAAACGAAATGGAACGGTCGCAACGGAAACGGTGACGTGGTGCGAAACGGTCTCTACATATGCGTGCTGAACGCGGGGTCGAAGTCGACCAAGTTCCGAATCGCGGTGGCCAAATGATGATACATCGCGGGCAACTTGTGATTCCGCGCATGCTGACGCTGGCGGCGGCGCTGATCGGTGTTCTCGGTGGCGTTGCGCCGGCATTTTCACAAGACGGCGGCACGCAGAGCATCTTCGTTCTGGGCGCGGGATCGCGCGCCATCTCGCTGGGTCGCGCGTTCGTTTCCGAAGCCGACGACGCCAGTGCGGTCTACTGGAACCCGGGCGCGCTCAAGAACGTCGGTTCGACGCAGTTCATGGCGATGTACATGCCGCTCTACGGCGACTTCACCGGTGCGGACTATACGTACTTCGGATTCGTCTACCCGACGCTGTCGGCCGGCGCGTTCGGCGTCGGCTACACGCGCGTGGGGAGCACGTTCGACCGCTACGACGAATCCAGCGTGCCGCTCGGCGAAGGAAACTACTCCGAGAGTCAGTTGATGTTCTCGTACGCGTTCGAAAGGCACCTGGGCTGGCTCGGCGGAACCCTGGCGACCGGCGGGACGTTCAAGATCAGCCGGCAGACGATCGACCCGTTCAGCAGCAACGCGCCCGGCGTCGACCTGGGCTTCCGTTACACGCCGGACTGGGCGCAGTCGATCGCACTCGGGCTCAACCTGCAGGATCTCGCCGGGTCGCAGTACAAGCTGGACCTGGAGTCGGACTCGATCGATCGGACCATCATGGCGGGGCTGGGATACACGAAGAAGTTCGAGAGTGGAGCGGCGCTGCGCTTCATGTTGCAGTACGACCGGCCCGAGCGCGCCGACCCGAGCGTCCACGCCGGCGCCGAGTACGCGTTCTCGCGCTTCGTGTCGCTGCGCCTCGGCTACGACAAGGACACGGTGACGTTCGGCCTGGGCGTCGGCGCATTCAACTATGGCCTGGACTATGCATTCTACTCGCGGAACGACCCGGGAACCAACCAGGCGGTTACCTTCACGGCGAATATCGGCAAGTCGCTGGATGAGAAGCGCGAAGAGATCGCGCAGGAGCGCACCGCCGAAGAGAAGCTCCTGATCCAGAAGGCGTTCGAATCGCGGATCGCGGCCCACCGCACCCAGGCGCAGCAACTGGAGGCGTCCGGAGACTACGCCGGCGCGCTCACGGAGTGGCAGATCGTTTTAGGCTACGCGCCCGACGATTCGGAAGCGCTCGCCCGTTCGGCCGCGGCGCGCGATCAGGTCATTCAGCAGCAGGCGGCGACCGTGCACGACGCCGAGGCGCAGGCCATCGTGCGCACGCGTTTCGCGCGCGGCCTCGACCTCTTCAATCAGAACGATTTCCTGGGCGCTCGAACCGAGTGGCGCGCGGTACTCGACGCCGACTCGAGCAATGCGGCCGCGAGGGACTACATGAGACGGACGCAGACGCGGATCGACGACCTGGTGTCCGGACACATCGAGCGCGCGCGCACGCTGGAGAACCAGAACCGCCTGACCGAATCGATCGCCGAATGGAACAACGTGCAGCAGTACGACAAGAACAACGCGCAGGCGAAGGCCGCCATCGAGCGCATCCGCGGGAAGATCGAGTCGGTGAGCCAGGACTATGCCGCGACGCAGCGCCGGCTGCGTACCGTCACGCTCTACAACGACGCACTGCAGAAGTACAACGCGGGACAGTATCAGGATGCCATGAAGGACCTGAACGAATTGCTCACGCTGCAGCCGGACCACGCAGACGCGAAGAAGCTGCTGGCGCTGGCCAAGCGCCGGACGACGCCGCTGACCGACGCCGAGAAGGCGAAGATCCGGGAACTCTACCTCGCCGGCATGCAGCACTTCTCGAAGGACGAGTACGCGCAGGCCATCACCGAATGGGAGAAAATTCTGGAACTCGATCCCACCAACGAGAGCGTCCAGAAGAGTATCGACGAGGCGCGTGAGCGTCTCAATAAGGTGCAGGGGCACAAGTAGTCATGGATCGTTCGGCCGCCGTCGAGCACAAGCAGGTGCGCGAGCTGACCGTCACGGCCGAGGACGGGCAACTCGGGCGCGTTCGTGATTTCATCGTCCAGGTGTGCGAGGACGCGGGATTCAGTTCGCGCGAAATCTCCAACACCAAGCTCGCCGTCGACGAGGCCTGCACCAACATCATCAAGCACGCCTACGAGGGCCGCCCCGACCACGGGGATATCGTCGTGCTGGCGGAGATCGACGCCGGTAAGGTGAAGATCCACCTCCAGGACCACGGCAAACACTTCGACTTCTCCAGCGTCAAGGAGCCCGACCTCGACCAGTACGTCGAAACGGGTCGCAAGGGCGGTCTGGGCGTCTTCCTGATCAACCGCCTGATGGACGGCGTCGAATACCACGCCACCGAAACAGGCAACGAGCTGGTGCTGACCAAGCGCAGCCAGGCGACGTTCGCCGCCACGATGCTCCCCGAGCGGATGCCGATTCGCGGCACGCTCCGTTTCAAGTTCATGGTGCGTGCGGGCAGCGGCCTCTTTGCGCTGATGGCGGTGCTGTGGGTGTTCGTGTTCTTCCGGCAGACGCACGACATCGACAACCAGCGTGCGTCGAACTGGCTCGAAGAGCGCCGCCTCGCTCAGAGCATGTCCAGCCGCAGCGTACCCGCGCTGATGGACCCCAGCGAATACTCGATCGAGCAGACCAACCTGAGCGCGGATCTTCGCCAAGCTGGTCAATGCGAACGACGAGATCGCGTATGCGCGCGTCGTCGATGCCACGGGCGCCATCCGCGCGTCCGGGTTGATCAGCGAAGTCTTCCAGCCCTACGTGGCGCCGCGCGGCGAGGTGATCAGCGACGACGGCCGCGTGGTGTGGACGCGCCTGAAGCTGGGTAAGGACGACATCCGCGATATCGCGACACCGGTGTCGGTGCAGGGCACCGACGGAAAACCCTTCGACATCGGCGTGCTGCACCTCGGCGTCCTCGAGCACGCGGTCGATGCATCGATCGACGACACGCGCCTGCAGACGTCGCTGTTGTTGCTCGCGATCTTCGGCGTGGGAATGCTCCTGATCATCGGGCTCGTGCAGGTGTTCGTTCGCCCGATTCAGATTCTCACCGACGGCGTGCGCGCGATCGGCGACGGCAACCTCGAGGGCAAGCTGGACGTCCACGGGCCCGCCGAGATCGGCGCCATCGCGGGCGTCTTCAACGAGATCACCGAGAAGTTCAAGAAGGCGCAGAACTCGATCCTCGAGCAGGAGAAGATGCAGAAGGAGATCGAGGTCGCCAAGCAGATCCAGCAGTCGCTTCTGCCGCGGAACCGCCCGCAGATCAGCGGCTACGACATCGCACCGCTCTACCAGGCGGCGGCGGAAGTGGGTGGCGACTACTACGACTTCGTTCAGGTGGACGACGACACCATCGGCGTGGTCGTGGCCGACGTGTCCGGCAAGGGCGTGCCCGGGTCGCTGGTCATGACGATGATCCGCACGGCGCTTCGCATGGAAGCGCGCGGGAACCGCAACGCGTCCGACGTGATGTCCAAGATGAACGCGTTCGTGACCGACGACATGAAGAAGGGGATGTTCGTCACGATGTTCTACGTGATTCTTGATTCCAAGAATCGCGTCATTAGCTACGCGAGCGCCGGCCACAATCCGATGATTCTCTACCGGCACGAGACGCGCGAGACGTTCTTCCTGAATCCCGCGCGGTTTCCCGGTGGGTATCAGTCTTCCGGATGAATCGCTCTTCCGGCGTTCCATCAGCCTCGAGAAGATCCGCCTGAAAAAGGACGACATGCTCGTCATCTATACGGACGGCGTCACCGAGGCGATGAACGAGCGTCGTGAACAGTACGGGAAGAGCGCCTGCTGCAGATGGTACGCGAATACGGCCACCTTTCGCCGGAGCAGTTCATCGAGCGCCTGGACGAGGATATCAAGCATTTCACGGCGAGCTACCCGCAGAGCGACGACATCACCGTCGTGGCCGTGAAGGAGAAGATGACGGCCGACGACGTGCTCTACGGTATCCGCAAGAAACTCCTCGACCTGGTCGACCTGCAGGGTATGAGCGTCAAGGACGCCTGCCAGCAGATGCGTGTCTCGCCGGCGACGTACTATCGCTACAAGAAGCGGCTCGACGTCATGGGCGAACGCGGCCTGCGCAACGACGTGTTGCGCGACGAGGTCAGTCTCAAACGCGTGAGCCTCGAGGCGCGCAAGGAGATCATCCGGATCATCGCCGCTAACCCGGAGTTCGGCGCGAAGCGTATCGCGGAAGAGTACAACGCGGGTCGCGGCGAAGCGCTCCACGTTTCCGAACGGATGGTGTACGAGGAACTCAAACGGCTCAATCTCAACACGCGCGACCTGCGTCTGGATTATCTGCGCCGCAATCGGCTCATCAAGGACGACACCGATACGCCCGCGACGTCCCGCCCGGTGGATCGGGAGAAGCGAGCCGCCGTCGACGACCTGCTGCGCGGCATCCCCGGCATCGTCGATGCCGGGCGGCGACGACGACGAATCGGGGCGGCCCGTTCAAGTCCCCGAGCCCGCGAAACGGCCGGGGAGCCTTTCCTCGGCGGGAATGGGTCTCGCTGCGTCCTCGTCGGAAGGTATTACCGAACTGCGGTTGAGCGGTCACCTGGACTCCGCGTCGTCGGCCGGCCTCGAACGCCGGTTGCACGACATGGTCACCGCCGGCGCCACGCGCGTCATCGTCGATCTGAGCGACGTCTCGTACGTGTCGAGCGGTGGGTGGGGTATCTTCGTCGGCGAAGTGAACGCGCTTCGCAATCGCGGCGGCGATATCGTCCTCACCGGCATGACCAGCGAGGTCTTCGACGTGTACGAACTGCTGGGTTTTGCGGACGTGCTCCGTGCGTTCACGACGGTTGCGGAAGCGCGGACGTTCCTCTCGCTTCCCTCGGACCAGCGGGCGGCGAAAGCGCTTCCGGTCTCGCGCGAGCTCGATCCCGACGAGGTCGCGTCTGCCCACGGGATCACCATCGACGGCGGCGCCACCGATGCGCCGCGCGAGTGGCAGAGTCTGCGCGTGGAAGCCACCACCGTCGGCGAACGCGGCGAGATCGCGGTGCTGTCGCTCGGCGGTATCATCGACACGGTGAGCGCGGAGAAACTGCGCTCCGCGCTGGACCAGGTCATCGCGGGCGGGCGCCTCAACGTGGTCGTGGACATGTCGCAGGTCGAGTACGTGTCCAGCGGCGGCTGGGGCGTCTTCACCGAACGCCTGCGCGAGGTGCGCCGCGGCGGCGGCGACATCAAACTCTTCGGCATGGATCCCGACGTCTACTACGTGTTCACCATGCTCGGGTTCAACATCGTGCTTTCGTCGTTCGACATCCTCGGCGAGGCGATCGAAGATTTTCGCCGCCCCGCACCCGCCATGGGCGAGGAGCCGGATTTCTCGATATCCGAACCGGAGACACCGGTGGTTCCGTCGCCGGGACGCGTCGGGGCCAGCGTTCCCGGCATGGACATCGTCTGGGAAGGCGGCGCCGACGGCGTGCGCGTGGCGCACCTGTCGGGCGTGATCGAGACCACCGCGGTGTCGCTCCTGTCCGACGAGATCGCGCGCGAGACCGCGGCCGCGCCCCGCGCCATCGTGTTCGACCTCTCCGGTGTCGAGTACATCTCGAGCAGCGGGTGGGGACAGTTCGCGCGCGCACACGAAGCCGTCGGGGCGGTGGCGCTCGCCGGGATGCAGCCCGACCTCTTCGACGTGTACGAGTGCCTCGAATTCCGATCGTTCATCCGCGCCTTCGCGACCGAGGCCGAGGCAATCGGGGCCGTCGGCGGATCGGCGGGAGCGGCACCGTCCGCGCCTTTGCCGCCAGAGACCCGACCGTCCCGGCGGCCGGATTCGCGCCCGACGCTCCCGGACGATGCTGCGGAGGTGCTGGACGCCGACGCGGCCCCCCCGGCCGAAGGCCTCGACGGCCTGCTCGACGACGCGCCGGTGGACCCGGTCCCGCCGTCGCCGGCCGACCCCAAACCGACGGATTGGCCCGCTTCCCGCAGGGACACCCCGGAGCGCCCGGCGGAGCCCCCGATCTGGGGGAACCGAACCTGGAGCGGCCGGGAGGCCCCCAGCGGCGACCTGGATGTCGACTCGGCGCAGGCGGATTCCCGGGTGGACCGGGACGAAAAGCTGCGTTCGATCGGCTGGAAGGGTTACGGGGAGAAGCTTCGGCGACACGTGCGGCCGACAGACGACCCGGACGCGGCCGACCCCCACGCGGACGCTCCCGATGCAGCCGAGGATCCCGATGGCGATGGTGACGCATGAGGAAGATCGCGATCATCACGTCCAAGGGCGGGACGGGCAAAACCACCACCGCGATCAACCTGGGCCACGGCCTGGCATTGTGCGGCAAGAAGGTGCTGATCGTCGATTGCGACCCGCAGCGCAACGTCGCGATTTCATTCGATATCAGGGGCGAACGCTCGTTGTGTACGTTGCTCCAGACCGGGGAAGTGGACGTGATCGAAGCCCGGCAGAACCTGTTCGTGGTGGATTCCGGCGGACGCGAGCTCGCCGAGATCGAGATGTTGCTGGCGTCGCAGTCCAGCCGCGAACGCCGGCTGGAGATGGCGCTGAAGAACCTGCGCGGCTGCGACGTGGTCATCTGCGACTGTTCGCCGACGGTGAATCTGATCAATATCAATGCCATCGTCTATGCGGATCAGGTTATCATTCCGGTGAGCATGGACTTTCTGGCGCAGGCGGGCGCAAAGCAGACGATGCAGATCGTCGAGGAGATCAACGAGAACGCGATTAGCAAGACGGGAATCATGGGCATCCTCCCGACGTTCTACGACGCGCGCACGCGGCTGTCCGCCGACGTGCTGGATTCGCTGCGCGAACGCTTCCAGGATCAGGTGTTCAAGTCGGTGATTCGCGTGAATACATCCCTGCGCGAAGCGCCGAGTTTCAACCAGACGATCTTCGAGTATTCGCCGATGTCGCGCGGCGCGTTCGACTATTATCAGTTAACCGAGGAAGTGTTGACCCGTGCCTGACCGACGCCGAAAATCTCTGGGACGCGATCCGTTCGAGGATGTAAAAGCCCCGTCGGAGTCGGGAACGGTTCGCAAGCTCATTCGGGGGCGGTCGCCGCTGGCGCCGGACCCCCGCGAAGTCGATGTGATGGTGCGGCTGACGCCGGCAAACCTCAAGCACATCGACCAGATCCGGGAGCGGCTCGCCGCGCGGGGACGCCAGATGTCGCGCGACGAGCTGATCCGCATCGCGATCGCGCTTCTGGCCGCCGAGGATGTAACCTAGGCCCGCGCGCATTCGCGACGCCGCGCCGGATTGTGAAGGAGCATGAAAGAGGTATCGACGATGGAAAGCTACGATCACCGTAGCGAACTCCAGTCGAGTGGAACGAGTTATCTCATCCAGTCGAGCCTGGTGTCTGCGCAACAGTCCGTGGTGACGTCGTTGTTCCACGAGGGCGTCCTCCTGTCGCGCCACTCGGAGCGCTACGCCGCCGACCTCTCGCCCGACGAGCTGCGGGCGCGGGTCCGACGGGCGCACGATGAATACCGGCAGCGACTTTCGTCGCTTCTCGGCCTTCGCGACCGCCTCAAGCGCGACGTCGACGGCCGGGCGCACCTCAAGCTCGGCGAGGCGCTCTACCGCGAGCGCCTGTTTCGCGAGGCCATGGCCGAGACCATCCGCTCGATCAAGCTCGGCCTCGAAGACGCCGGCGGCTACTCCATTCTGGGGAATTGCCTGCTCGCGCTGGGCGACAACGACAAGGCCATCCGGTCGTTTCAGAAGGGGCTCGAGCTGGCTCCGTCGTACGCGGACCTGCACAACGATCTCGGGGTCGCGTATCTCAAGGCGGACCGGTGCCGAGATGCCATCCTGTCGTTCGAAAAAGCGCTCGAGTTCAACCGCTACTACCAGACGGCGCTCCTCAATCAGGCGCTGGCGCTGACTCGCAACGTGGTGCTCAAGCAGGACTATGAACTTTCCCGCGACCTGCGCGGGCGGCTGCGGCGCATCCTGGATCTCAATATCCAGCTCAAGCCTCAGCTCGAAACCGAGGACTTTCGCGAGGCGGTGCGGGCGCTGGAAACCGAACGCTATGACGTCGTCTACGAGCGGCTGTCCCGGCTCAAGACGGACCTGGACACCGCGTCGGCCACCGACCTGTCGCTGGAGATCTGATCTGATCCTGAAATTCCGGTCGGACGACCTGACCGAGGAGGAGATCGACGGGCTGATCGAGCGGCTTCGCGTCGCACTTGAAGCCAATCCCGGATTCGCGGATATTCACAACGACCTGGGGGTCCTGTACGCTGCAAAATGCAAGATGTTCATCGACAAGGCCCACGAGGCATTCCGGCAGTCGCTGACACGCAATCCGACCTTCAAGAAGGCCGAAAAGAACCTGAAGCTGTCTGGTAACGATAGGCAGGGCATACACTTCCTGCTGAAGGCCCTGTTGGACTAGCTCTTGCAAGGGCGAGGGCACCGAAGGGTCCACCTATGGAAAAGCTGATTATCTCGGAAGAACGAACGGGGTCCGCCAATCCTGTATCCGTGCTCACACTGCGCGGAACGATCGAGACGACGAACGCGTCGGGGCTTGAAGAGACACTGGGGAGGATCGTCGACGAAAGCTGCTATCGCATCGTCGTCGACCTGGGCGGAGTCACGTACATCAGCTCGGCGGGATGGGGCATCTTCATCAGCGAGATCAAGCGGATTCGCCGCAACGGCGGCGATATCAAGCTGGCCGCGATGACGCGCGAGGTTCGCGAGGTGTTCGATCTCCTCGAGTTCGGCAATATTCTAAAACCGTTTTCGAAGAGCGCGGATGCGATCCGCGATTTCGAAGTGGCGACGGACTCGGGCGCCCACGGCGGCCCCAACGGTCGCCACGGGTAGACAACGAGCAGAGCATCCAAGACGAGGGACGACCATGGCTGTAGACGGTATCGTGGTAAGTGTCATTTCGGGCAACAACGGCGCGGGGGTTTCCGTGCTGAAGGTCAGCGGTTATCTCGATACGACGACCGCCAGCGAATTGGAAGCGGCGTTGTACGGCCTGCTCGAACGCGAGTCCTACAAGATCGTTGTCGACCTTTCGGGCGTGAACTACATCAGCTCCGCCGGCTGGGGTATCTTCATCGGGGAGATCAAACGCATCCGCAATCACGGCGGCGATCTCAAGCTTTCCGGCATGGTGGGAGACGTCCACGAAGTCTTTCAACTCCTCGAGTTCCACTCGATTCTCGAGGCCTATCAGACGACGCAGGAAGCGATTGAGGCGTTCAAGGCCAAGAGCGCGAACTAGCGTCCCCGTCTCCGTCCTCCGATCTTCCGTCAATTCGGCGTAGCCAGCGGGACGCCGGTGTATATATTGTCGTCACGCCAGGGGTGCATCGTGCTCCCCGGGCCGTGAACCAACCGCATGGCATTCGCCTCGACCAGCATCGGATTCTCGTTCCACGCGTGGGTGATCGCACTGGCGGCGCTACTCGCCGCGGTGGCGATCTTCGCATACTGGCGTACCGTACCCGCGACGGGAACCCGGGCACGCTGGGCGCTTTCCGCGGCGCGCCTCACCGTTTTTCTCTTGCTCGCGCTGATTCTCCTCGACCCGCGGTCGATCTGGCGCGGCGAACGCGTCGAAGCCCCCGAGGTCGTGTTGCTCGTGGATCGGTCGGAAAGCATGTCGCTCCCGGCCGCGGGCTGGCAGGGTGGCGAAAGCCGCTTCGACGCCGCGACCCGCGCGGCTGCCGATGCCTCGCGCGCGGTGGCGTCGCGGGGCGGCAAACCTTCGACGGTCTATTTTTCCAGCCGCGCCGAATTCGAGCGCGCGGACAGCGTGCACGCCGACGGCCAGGGGACCGATGCCAGCGCCGCCCTCGGTGACGTCGCGCGCCGGTTCGAAGGCGAACACCTCGCGGCGGTGGTGCTCTTCGGCGACGGCGTCGATACCGACGCCTCCATCGTTCGGCCGCCGCTGCCCGACGTGCCCGTGTGGACGGTGGGAACGGGAGACACGCTGGCACCCGACGACGTCCGCATCGCCGGCGTCGACTACAGCCCGGTGGTGCGCGCGCCGTCGCGCGCGATCATCAAGGCGACGGTCGCGTCGACCGGTGGGAAGGCCAAACACGTCCACCTCCAACTCTCGGAAGGCGGCAAGGTCGTCTTTCAGGCGGATACGACGCTCGCCGCGGGTTCGTCGTCGGCGGATCTGCGCGCCGCGGTCCGTGTCACTGAACCGGGGCGGCGGGAATTCGTGCTCTCGGTGTCATCCGACGCCGACAGCGAACCCGAGAACAACCGCCGCGACGTCGTGATCGACGTGGAGAAGGCGCGCACGAAGATCGTGATCGTCGATCTCATGCCCACGTGGGAACTGACGTTTCTGACAGCGTTGATCGCGCACGATCCGGCGTACGACTGCGAAGTCGTGGTTTCGGGACAGCGACCCGCTGCGCCGCTCGGCAAGCTCAAGCGCCCCGCCGACTTCATCCCCGCGCTGACCGGCGCCGACGCGATCGTCCTGGCCTCGGTGGACGACGCGTTCATGACGCAGCCGGTGGCCGACGCGATCAAGCGCTTCGTCACCGATCGCGGTGGCGGGCTGCTGGTGCTGCCGGGATCGCATTCGCTCTACGAATCGGCGGCGGCGTGGAACCGGCTGGCTGACATCCTTCCGCTCCGCGGCACCGCGCCCTTCACGTTCACGCTGCAATACACCGCGGTGGGCCCGGGCGCACGCGCGGCGTCGAGTCCGATCACCGAGCCGCTGGTGCCGCTCCTGTCGCAGACCGAATGGCAGGAACGCGCGCCGCTGCTCGGTTTCTACACGGGCCTCGCCGCGACGCCCGCAGGCGAGATGCTGCTCGGCGTGCGCGGTCGCGCGGTGCCCGCACTCGTGTTCGCAACGGCGGGGAAGGGCCGCATCGTGACCGTGTCGGCCGGCCCGTTGTGGCGGTGGAAATTCCTCGCCGAGAGCAACGGCGTCTACGACGAACTGATGTCGCGCACGATCGACGTGCTCACGCGCGGCGAAGAGTCCGGTCGGTTCGTCCTGGTCGCGTCGCGCAACGTGTTCGAAGCGGGCGAGAGCCCGGTGCTCCACGCGGAGATCATGAACGAACGACTGCAGCCGGTCACCGGCGTTCCCGTACGCGTGGAGATCGCGCGCGTCGACACGACGGGCACGGAGACGCCGCTCGACCAGGTCGCGATGCACCGCGAATCGCCGGAAGAACCGCGGATGTCCGCCACGCTCGACCCGTTGCCGGCGGGGCGGTATGTGGTTCGCGGGTCGGCCGATCTGGGCGACCGGACGCTGCAATCGCACCCGCTCGAGTTTCGTGTGTCGACGACGTCGGTCGAATTCCAGCGCACGCCCCAGGATCGCGACGCGCTGGTTCGGATCGCGCGGCGGACGGGCGGGGCGTACACGTCCCCCGCGGACGTGGCCGCGGCGGTCGCGCGCATGGACCTTTCGCCGCGCTCGATCCCCGCGGTGTCCGAATCGGTGCTGCGCGCGACGACACCCCTGTTCCTGCTCGTCTTGTTGCTCCTCTCCGTCGAGTGGCTCGCGCGCAAGCGCGCGGGCATGATTTGATCAAGAGATAGCGGTTGCGCGCCGGTGCCCGCCGCGCTACACTGCCGTGCGAGGTGGTGGTGTGGTGATGACGGGTGGTCGTGTTCTCCTCTCCGTTTTCGTCCTCCTTACATTCTGTTCCCCGGGCCGGGCGGCGATTGTCGTCAACGAGCTCTACTACGATCATCCCGGTGCCGACGCCGGGTTCGAATTCGTCGAGCTGCTCAACACCGGCGCGGACGCGGTCGCGATCGGCGATCTCTCGCTGGAATTTCATAACGGCTCGGGGACGGGCTGGAGCGTGGTCACGCGCGTTCCCGCCGGCACCGTGCTGGAGGCGGGAACGCTCTACGTGATCGGCGCGTCGGCCGTCCTTCCGTTGCCCGACGACCTCGTCGATCTCGCGCTCCAGAACGGTCCGGATGCGATTCGCATCGTTGCGGCGGACGGTACCGTACTCGACGTCGTCGGCTATGGCGGCCTCGACGACCCGGCATACGTCGAAACCCTGGGTGTCGCGGCCATCGTCGCCGGCATGTCGATCGCGCGCATCCCCGACGGGGCGGACACCGACGACAACGCCGCCGATTTCGTCGCGGCATCGCCGACGCCCGGGCGCTTCAATGTCGCGCGCCACGACGTCGCGGTCGGCCTCGCGCCCGACACGCCGTCGCACGCGGGCCGTGACGAGGCCGGCATCGAGCGCATCGCCGTGCAACTCGAGAACCGCGGCCTCGTCGACATTCCCGCGGCGTCGGTTGCGATTTCCGCGCGCGATTCGACGCGCGACGCGGTCGCCGACGTCGTCACCGCCACCAATGCGACGACCATCGCGCCGGGCACAACCGAGCGCGTCGCGCTGACGCTCTCGCTCACCGCGGGCTACCACTGGATCGACGTCGTCGCGCGCTATGCGCCCGACGAACGCGCGGGGAACGACCGGGTCGCGCTCGTGCGCCGCGCGGGACGCATTGCGGTGCTCGTCTCCGAGGTATGGAGCGCGCCGCGCGACGGCTGCCCGCAGTTCGTCGAATTGTTCAACGCCGGGGCATCCGAAATCGACGTCGGCGGCTGGTCGTTGCGCGATACGCGCGCCACACCGGTTCCGCTCGCGTCCGATTCGCTCGTACTGGCGCCCCGTGCGTTTCTCGCCGTGACGCCGAGCCCGTCCGCGCTCGTCGCCTGCGTGCCGGAGACGCCGGCACCGGCGACTATCGGCGTCGACGGGTCGTGGCCGTCGTTCAACCGCTCGGGCACGTCGATCGCCGACAGCGTCGTCGTCTTCGACGCGCTCGGGATTCGCGTCGACGCCGTCGGCTACCCGCCCGTTGCCAGCGGCGCGTCGGGCCGGAGCCTCGAACGCGTCGACCTGTATGAAGGCACGCGCGGTGCGGTGTGGCGACTGTCGCCCGCGCCGTCCGGATGCACGCCGGGCTTGCCCAACGGCGCTTCGCTGTACGATCCGCCGGTCGCGGGACGACTGGAGGTGAGCCCGAATCCATTCTCACCGGCGCGCGGAGATGTGCTCCGCGTGTCGCTCGACGGCGACGAGTCGGTGGCGCGCGTCGCCGTGCACGTGTTTGACGCGTCCGGACGCCGGGTCGCCGAGATCGGATCGGCGACTGCACTGCCGGCGGTGTTCCTCTGGGACGGATCGGATACGGGCGGTGCGGTCGTGCGCGCCGGCATTTACGTCGTGGCGTGCGAAGAATTTCGGGCGGACGGAACTCGCGGGGCGGTGCTGAAGACGGTGGTGGGGTGTGCGAGTCGGATTCCGTAGCGTTGCGTTCGCGTTGCTGGTGTGTACGATCGACGCCGGCGCGTGCGCGGCGCACGTCGGGTTTCCGTCGGTCGTCGATCGCGTGCTCGGCATCCGGACGAGCGGCGCGGCCATGTCGCCGCTCGCAGTCGACGGCACGCGCATCGAAGTCGCCGACGCACAACTCTACGGTATCGCGGGGCTGCGCGTCAGCGGCGTGCGCGCGTCCGGTGTGCTGGGCGCATGTGTGCTCCGCGGCGAAGTCGCGCAGATCGGATCGCCGGTGGGCGCGGAATCCCGTGGCGCGATCGACGTCGCAGTCGGGTCACACGCCCGCTGGACGTTCGGCGGTCGCGCCGGACTCGCGCGACTGGCCATCGCGGAGGCGACGTCGGAAAGCCGGCCCATCGTTGGTCTGGTATCGCAGGTCGTCGTCGGCGCCGTGACGACGCGCGTCGACGTGGAGACCGAGGGACTCGACGCCGCCCGTGTGATGACGATGTGCGTCGCGGTGGCCGCGCGCGTGTCGTCGGGCACGGTGGTCTCGACCGTTCGCGCCGACGGGCCCGGCGCGATGGCGATCGGCGTGTCGGCATCGGTGACGCTACACCCGGCGTTTGCGCTGCTTGCGGGTTTCGACGACGGCACCGAAACGATCAGCGGCGCGGTGGCGGTGCGCGTTCGCGGGTGCGAGGTCTGCGCCGGCGTGTATCGCCACGCGGTTCTCGGGATGTCGCAGGGCATCTCGCTGGTGTGGTCGCGATGATGCGGCGGCTCGTGACCGTGCTGTGCATCGCCGCGGTCGCGGGATGTGCATCCCGGCCGCCCTCGGTGCCGGTCGATCCCGACAAGGACGACGCGACGCCGGTGGTGTGGGGCGACGAATACGACGGCGTCGCGCTCGACATCGATCGCGAATTCGATGCGGCACCGCCCGCGTCGTTCGCGGCCGACGCGACCACGGGTGCAACCGACGTGGCCAGCGCGCGCATGGCGGCCGGCCCGCTGGCGGCGCGGCTGCGCGCAACGCCGGACGCTCGTGCGGGCGCGGTCGAATGGAGAAGCGCCCGCGTGCACGCCGTCGCCGGATCGATTCGCCCGACACTCGCCGACAGGTGCGTGCTCGCCGACGCGCGCGATGCCGGGGTGGTTATTGCGCGCGGGTCGCGAACGATTTCGGGGCTGCGTGTGTCGCCATCGTCGTCGACGTGGGGATCGGTGGAGGGAGCCGGGCTCGCTGCGCTCGTCGGACCGTTGCGGATGGCGGCGGCCGCGTGGGAACTCCGTGACGACCGCGCGATTCCGTCCGCGTGGGCGTCGGTCGACTGGCGGTCGCGCACGACCGTGGCTGGCGTCGCCGCCGGAGGAAACCGTGGACGCCCGGAGACGGTGTCGTGCTACGCGGCGCGCGTCCGCGCTTCGGTGCTCACGGCCGGCGAAGTCGCCGTGGGCCGCGACGGCGTCGGTGCGTCGCTACGGGTCGTCGCCGGCGAGCGCGGAGAGTGGCGGGGTGCGGTCGCCGCGGGTCCGGTGCGGGCACCCACCGATTCGCCGGATGCCCTGGCACGAAACCGCTGGGGCGCCGCCGTCGAGCGCCGCGACACGTGGCGCGCCCTCTCCAGTCGCAGCACCCTGTCCTCGCGTACGCGTCGCACGCCCGACGGCGACGACCGCCGGCGCCGCGCGGAATGGGCCGGCGAGGTGCGCGTGGCCGACGGCGTTCGCCTGGAATTCGGCGTTCGCGCCACACGCGATGCGTCGTTGCGGGCGACGGCACTTCTCGAGGAAGCGTCGGCGCCGGACATCCACGACGACGTGCGCGCGCGCGTCGTGCTGCGCACGGTCGATGTCACGTCCGATGCGACCCGGATCGAATTCGCGTACCGGGTCGACGCCGTCTCGACCGGAACGGGCGGCCGTCCGGGCCTGGTGATCGCGTGGCAGGGACGGATGCGCCGCGGCCCGATCGACGCGCGCGTGCAGGCGAGCGCGCACGATCTCGCGACCGGGCAGCTCGCGACCATCGGCCGACCGGCGTTGCCGGGCGCGGCCTCGTTCGCCACCGTCTCGCATCGAGGCGCCGACGTGGCGGCGGCGGTTCGCGTGACCGGCCCCGGACCCTTCACGCTCGGCGTCCAGATGGTCGCCGGCGCCCCCGGTGACACGCAGATGCGCATCCAGCTCGGCGTGGCCTGGTGACCGAGACTCCGTTTGACACGCGCGCCGGTGGCTGCTAATGTCATCGTTTCAACGGCTTATACGGACGGAGAGCAGCTATGCGATTCGCGGAGCGAATGAATCATCTGGGGACGGAGACGGCCTTCGAAGTGCTGGCGCGCGCGCGTGCCCTCGAGGCCAAGGGGCGGGAAATCGTCCACCTCGAGATCGGCGAACCTGACTTCGACACCCCGGCGAATATCAAGGATGCCGCCATCCAGGCGTTGCGCGACGGGTTCACGCACTACGGCCCGTCGGCGGGATTGCCGGATGTGCGCGAGGCGATCGCGGCATACATCCGCGCCGATCGCAAGATCGACGTCGACGCCGCGCAGGTCGTGGTGACGCCGGGCGCGAAGCCCATCATCTTCTTTACGGCGCTGGCGCTGCTCGACCCGGGTGACGAAGTGATCTATCCCAACCCCGGGTTTCCGATCTACGAGAGCATGATCGACTACGTCGGCGCGAAGCGCGTTCCGCTGCCACTGCTCGAGAAGAACGGGTTCGCGTTCGATCCCGATCAACTGTCTTCTCTGGTGACGCCGCGCACGAAACTCGTCGTGATCAATTCGCCCCACAACCCGACCGGCGGCATCCTCCCGAAGGAGACCATCGCGCGTCTGTGCGAACTCGCGGTGAAACACGATTTCTACGTCCTGTCCGACGAGATCTATTCGCGCATTATCTATGACGGCGTGCACGTGACTCCGTATTCGTTCGCCGGCATGCCCGAGCGCACCATCATCCTCGACGGTCATTCGAAAACCTACGCGATGACGGGGTGGCGGCTGGGTTACGGGATTTTCCCGAAGGAAATGGCGCTGAAGGTGGCGAAGCTGCAGACGAATTCGAACAGCTGCACGTGCAGTTTCACGCAGATGGCGGGCAAGGAAGCGCTCACGGGTTCGCAGACCTCCGTGGACGCGATGCTCAAGGAGTTCCGGGCGCGCCGCGATCTGATCGTGGACGGCCTCAATCGCATCCCCGGCTTCCGGTGTCACCAGCCTTCGGGCGCGTTCTACGTGTTTCCCAACATCACCGGAACCGGGAAGACCTCCAAGCAGATGGAAGACCACCTGATGGACAAGGCCGGCGTCGCGGTGCTGTGCGGGACGGCTTTCGGTTCGCACGGCGAGGGCTACATCCGGCTCTCGTACGCGAACTCGCAGGCGAACATCAAGAAAGCACTCGCGAACATCGCCGGATCGCTCTAGCAGGAGATACGCGGTGAACATTCTGGTCGTCGGTTCGGGCGGGCGCGAACACGCGCTCGCGTGGGCGCTCCGGCGTTCCCCGCAGGCCGACGCCGTGTGGGTGGCGCCTGGAAACGCGGGCACCGCATCGGTGGGGCGAAACGCCGACATCGCGGCCACGGACGTGGAGGCGCTCGTCGCGTTCGCCGGCGAACACGCGATCGATCTCACCGTCGTCGGCCCGGAAGGGCCGCTGATGGCCGGTATCGTCGATCGTTTTCGTGCCGAAGGGTTCGCGTGCTACGGACCCACCGCCGCCGCCGCGCGCCTCGAGGGAAGCAAGGCGTTCGCGAAGGAATTCATGCGGCGGCACGGTGTGCCGACGGCGGCCTTCGCGGTCTTCGACGACGCCGCACGCGCGACCGCGTTTGCGCGGACGCTGCGCCCGCCGGTCGTCGTGAAGGCGGACGGGCTCGCGGCCGGCAAAGGTGTCGTGATCGCCTCGACGCACGACGAGGCGGCGCGCGCCATCGACGAGATGATCGTCGAAAAACGCTTCGGCGATTCCGGTGGACGCGTGGTCGTCGAAGAGTTTCTCGAAGGCGAAGAAGTCTCGGTGCACGCGATGTGCGCGGGCGATCGGGCGTTGATCCTGCCGACGTCGCAGGACCACAAGCGCGCGTTTGACGGGGACGAAGGTCCGAATACCGGCGGCATGGGCGCGATTGCGCCGGTGCCATGGATGTCCGGCGCCGACCTGGATCGCGTGCGGCGCGTGGTCATCGAACCGGTGCTGCGCGGGATGATCGCCGACGGATCGCCGTTCACGGGTACGCTGTACGCCGGACTCATGTGGACCGCCGACGGGCCGAAGGTCCTCGAGTTCAACGTGCGCTTCGGCGATCCCGAGACCGAAGTGCTGATGCCGTTACTTTCCGGCGACGTGGCGGCGTTGTTCGCGGCAGCGGCCGCCGGGCGGTTACCCGACCATCTGGACGTGCACGCGGGTGCGGCGGTCACCGTGGTGCTGGCGTCGGCCGGTTACCCGGGCGCCTGTGCCAGCGGCGTTCCGATCGAGGGGCTCGACTCGGTCGCGGGGGACTCGGCGATCATGTTCCACGCGGGCACGCGTCGCGACGGCGATCGCGTCGTGACGGCGGGTGGGCGCGTGCTCGCGGCGACCGCGTGGGCGGACCGCCTCGCCGACGCCATTCGCGGCGCCTACGCGGTGGCCGGTGCGGTGCGCTTCGACGGCGCGTTCTACCGGCACGATATTGGACGAAGACACATCACTCATTCGAAAGAAAGGACCCGGGGATAGATGGGAAAGACTCCACGTGTTGCGATTCTGCTCGGAAGCAAGAGCGACGAAGAAAACCTCAAGGCGACCACCGCGCTGCTCGATCGGTTCGGAATCACCTGGGAACTCAAGGTGATCTCCGCGCACCGTCAACCCGAAGCGCTGCACGAATACGTGCGCGCGGTCGACGCGGGAGGCACGCAGGTATTTATCGCCGCCGCCGGGCTCAGCGCCGCGCTCCCGGGCGTGATCGGTTCGATCTCCAGCAAGCCCGTCATCGGCCTCCCGATTCCCGGCGGCGCGTTGCACGGGATCGACGCGATGCTGTCGATGGTGCAGATGCCCGGCGGGATTCCCGTGGCGACGGTGGGCGTGGGATCCAACGGATCGAAGAACGCCGCGATCCTGGCCGCGCAGATCCTGGCCCTTTCCGACACGGCGGTCGCCGAAAAACTCAAGGCATACCGCGACGAACTGCGCGCCGGGTAGGACGGGCATGATTCACGATGCATCGATTGCCGGCGGGATCGACGATTCCCGCGCCGCGGAACTGGCGTGCGAGACGCTCCAGCGCGGCGGTGTTACCGTTCTGCCGACCGACACGCTCTATGGACTGAGCGCGGTCCTCTCGTCCGAGGACGGTATTCGTCGCATCTCGGCGATCAAGCGCGCGCCCAACGATCGCCGCTACGTGTTGCTGGCGTCGTCGATCGACATGGTCGACCGGTTCGTGCAGTCCTACGGGTGTTCCTCGCGTGACCGGCTGGCGTCGATGTGGCCCGCGCCGCTGTCGGTCATTCTGCCCGCGGGGCCGGCGTGTCCGGCGTGGGTCGGGCCGACGGTCGCGATTCGCGTGCCCGATCTGGAGCCCCTGCGCGCCTTGATCGAGCGCATCGGCGAGCCCATCGTGTCGACGTCGGTCAATCGCACCGGCGAGTCGCCGATGGACGACGCGCACGACATCCGCGCCGAACTGGCGGGAGAAGTGGATCTGATCCTGACGGGACTCACGCGCGATCACGTCGCGTCGACGATCGTCGATTTTTCGGGAAAGGCGCCGCGCCTGGTGCGGCGCGGGAGCTACGCGTGGGATGCGGCGGCGGACGGGAAGCCTTCGAAGTAGTGCCCCTTGTAGGCCTCGCAGTTCGAGCACAGGAGAATGTCACGTCGGCGGCCCTGGGCGAGCAGCGCCCGGTAGCGGCGGTTGAGTTCGCCGTTCCAGATGTCGAGAACGTGCTCGCGCGTGGCGTCGCCGACCACACCGCGCTCGTGGGAATCCCAGCAGCACAGCGTCGCCTTTCCGTTCACGTAGAAGAACATCTCCTTGAGCACCTTCTTGCAGGGGAGCTGAACCGGCTGCACGCCCGGTTCCCACGGCCATAGATACAGGTCGGTGATGATCGCGACCGCGCCCGCCTTCGTCCAGAAGTCGACGAAGGCTTCGTGCTCGTGGGTATTGTAGTCCATCGCGATCATTCTGACTTCGACGTGGCCCTTGCCGCCGCGCTCGCGCCATAGTTCGATGAAGCGCCGCGTGCGCTCGACGGTCACGTTGTAGTCGAGTCCCACCCGCGATTTCGAGAACGTCTCCTCGCTGAATCCGTCGATCGAGAAGCGGATGATGTCGATGCCGGCGTCGAGAATCTCCCGCGCCTTTTCCTCGCGCATGAGTTCGCCGTTGGTGTTGAGCTCGATGATCGCCGTCTCGTCCTGGCGAATGTAGCGCATGATCTCGCCCAGGCGGTGGTCCGCCAGCGGTTCGTTGATCAGAAACGGGCGATACGTGATGCCGAGGCCGCGGGTCTCGTCGATGATCTTCTTCCACAGCCAGTCCTCCATGCGGCGGGGACGTCGCGTGAGGGTCGCGTGCGAGCAGAACGGGCACTCGGCGTTGCACGCGAGCGTGGTCTCGATCTGGACGAATTTCGGAGGTGCGAGTTGAGTCATGGTTCGACGCGCGCGGAATGGGCGCACGGCGACAATATTATAGATAGCGTTCGATGACCGCCATGCATTTCTGCGTCGCGCCGAGCTGGGACTCCACGTAAGCGCGCGCCGCGGCGCCGGCGGCCGTGCGCGCGGCGTCGTCGGAGAGATAGCGATGCAACGCCGCGTGCGCCTCGTCGGCCGTCTGGACGGCCATGCCACCGCCGGTTGCCACCAGCCGCAACGCCTCGAACGAATTCCGATGGCGCGGTCCGAAGACGACCGGAATCCCGGCGATGGCGGGCTCGATCACGCTGTGGACGCCGGTCGAAAATGCGCCGCCGACGTAGGCGACGTCGGCGACCCGGTATGCCTCGGCGAGCACGCCCACCGTATCGACGATCACGACACGGGCGTCGGACGGTCCGTCGCCGTTGCCCATCGCGCGTGCGCTCAAGCCGGCGCCTTTCGCCCAGTCGCGCAGCGGGGCGACGTGCTCGGGCGTTGGTTCGTGCGGTACGATGATGACGCGCAGGTGCGGGTCGTCGCGCAGCAAACGTTCGAGCGCGGGCAGGAGGCGCGCCTCGTCCGCGGGCCACGTGCTTCCGGCGATCAATATGCGCGCGCCGTCCTTCGGGAGGTCGAGCGCGACGCTCGAGCGGTTGTTCCATCGCTCCATCACGCGGTCGAAGCGCGTGTCGCCGACGACGGTGATGTCGCGATGCTCCGGGACCGACGCGGCAAAACGCGCCGCGTCGTCCTCGCTGATCGCGAGGATCGCGTCGAGACGGCGGTAGATATCGGCGTAGAGGTGGCGCGCCGGAAACCGCAGGCGTTTCGACGTCGCGCTCAGTGTTGCATCGATCAGGATCATCGGAACGCCGGCGTCGGCCGCTTCCCACGCGAGGTTCGGCCACAGGTCGAATTTGACGAACACGAGCAGCCGCGGCCGGGCCTGGTCCAGACATACGCGCATGCGGTGCGCGGTGTCGAAGGGCAGGTAGTCGATGAAGCGGATCGCACCCGCGCCGATCGTCTCCCGCCGCATCGCGAACGAATATCCCGACGGCGACGAAAACGTGATCATGATCGGGATGCCCGGGTGCGAGCGCTCGATCGCCGAGATGACCGGGCGTGCCTGTTCGAACTCGCCCACGCTGGAGACATGGAACCAGACCGGCGGGGCACCCAGGCGCGACGGCAAGTCGCGCCAGCGCTCCCGAAATCCTTTTCGCCCGTCGACCGCCTCCCGCATTTTGGGAAGGAACAGCGTGGACGCGTACGCCCCCGCCGTCGCGAGGGGCACGAGCGCGTTGTAGCAAAGGCGCGCGGGAGACTTCACCGGAGCACCACGCGGCGCGGGCCGCCGCCGTTGAGCGCCGCGGAAACCACCTCGAGGACATCGTCCGGGGCGATCCCTTCCAGACACTCATTGGTCCGTCGCGGACACGGTGTCGATCCGTTGCGCGAGCACGGCCGGCACGCGAGCGTGCGTTCGATCGTGCGGCTGTCGGGCCGGGCGGGAAAGTAACCGAAGGCTTCGACCGTCGGACCGAACAGCGCCACGACGGGAACGCCGACGGCTTCGGCGAGGTGCATCAGCCCGGAGTCGTTGCCGACGAAGAGTCGGCAGCGCGCGATGTGCGCGGCGGTCTCGAGGAGTGGCACGCGGCCGGCGAGGTCCAGTGCGGCCGGGCCGAGAGCGCGCGCGATCGGCTCGGTCGCGGCGCGATCGGCGGCGTCGCCGACGAGCACGACACGATGACCGCGCGCGGCGAGTTCGGTGCACAACGCCGTGAACCCGGTCCAGCGTTTCGCGGGCCACCGGCTTCCGGGGGCGACCGCGATCGCGTCGTCGCCGGCGACGGCGCGTGCGGCGTGTTCGATGACGGCGTCGGGAAGCCGGAGCCCGCCCGGTGAGAGCGTCGCCGGTGGCAGACCGGCGGGTTCGAGGAGTGACGCGTAGCGCTCGAGCATCGAGGGAAGCGACGCCGGCCGCTTGAATACGATCAACCCCAGGCGTTCGCGCGTGTGTTTGTCGATGCGTGCCGTCGCGCCACCTGCGGACCACGTGACGAAGCGGCTGCGGAGACTCGCGTGCGCGTCGATCACGATGTCCTCGGGCTCGCGGAACTCGCGCGCGATTCTCGACAGCGCCGCCGGCGACGTGCCGGAATCGATGGCGATGACGCGATCGACGCCGTCGGCCGCGGCGAACAACTCCGCGTACGCACGCTTGGTCATCACGACGACGGAATCCGTGCCCGAACGCCGGGCGTGCGCCAGTAGCGGGCACAGCAGTACGCAGTCACCGAGAGAGCTGAAACGAATGACGAAAAGTCTCATGCAGAATGAAGGTCGCCTTCGCGCTTGACATCGCGTGAACCCGGCGGGGACACTGGCGCCACTATACCGCAAAAGGCACGGTCGCGTCGTCGTGGCGTTTTCGGGCGCGCGGCGGGCGACGAGAAGACGGGACATGACGGAATCCAACAGCGGAATCTCGAACGACGCGCTCGGCGAACGCATCCGACGGTTGCGCCTCGCCCGCGATCTCACGCTGCGCCAGGTCGGAGAGCGGGCGGGTGTCTCGCCCACGCACCTCTCCGAGATCGAGCGCGGCAAGACGTCGCCCACCGTCGGCGCGCTCGCGCGAATCGCGCGCGCTCTCGGCGAGGACACCTCGCGGCTGATCGAGTCCGGCTCGGGACCGACGGTCGTGGTGACGCGCCGGTCCGAGCGCATTCTCTCTCTGGACGGGGGCGGCGCGCTGCATTCCTTTTCGGCGTCGATCGACCCCTGCGACCTCACGGTCGCCGAGATCGACATTCCCGCGGGCGGCGTTTCGCCGCGTCAGGCCGACCGCGGCGAGGAGTTCATCCTCGTCCTCGAGGGCGGCGTCGAGCTGACGCTGGACGACGAACGCCACCTGCTCGGTGAAGGCGACGCGATCCACTACGCCGCCTCACGTCCGCATCGCATCCGCAACGGCGGGTCGACGGTCGCGCGGCTGCTGTGGGTGACGTCGCCGCCGGCGGTTCTGTAGGTGAACACGATGGACGCCCAGGAAATCGGACGCAGGATCAAACGGATCCGCCAGGAGCGTGGACTCACGCTCAAGGCGGTCGAGGCGGCGTGCGGCGTTTCCGCCACACACGTTTCGGAGATCGAACGCGGCGCCACGTCGCCGACGATCGGCGCGCTCGCGCGCATCGCGGGGGCGCTTGGCAAACGCACGGCGTACTTCCTGGAGGAAAACGAGATCGGCGATGTGTCTCTGGTGACCCGCGCCGGTCGCGTGCGCGAGACGGTGTCCGGCGGGACGACGGTCGAGCGCCTGACGTCGGCCATTCCCGGCGGGTGCGTTCAGGTGCTGCGCATCCGGCTGGCACCCGGTCAGGGCCATCGCCGCGAACGCCACACGCACGACGGTACCGAGGTTCTGCTGGTGATGGACGGTCGCGTTCGGGTCGAGGTCGGGACGCAGGCGGTCGATCTCCGCGCGGGCGACGCCATCCATTTTGCGGCGTCGGAGCTGCACGCGTACACCAACGGGTCGGTCGACGGCGACGCCGTCGTTATCTGGGTCGCGTCCCGACGCGACGTTGTCTAGTCGTCCCAACGCCCCAAACTTTTTGTTTTGACACGGTTGCAAGTCCGTTCCTATTCTCGGGTCGTCGTACCGACGAGGGGGATGAATCACAGTCCATGGCTGAACCAACCCGGGACGAAGTCCTGTTCATGCAACTCGTGGCGATGTTTCAGTACGCCGCGATGCAGCAGATGGGGAAGATTGCCAGCCCCGTCAGCGGCAAGATCGAGCGCGATCTCGAACAGGCCCGTATGTCCATCGACATGATCCAGATGCTGCAGCGGCGGACCGAAACCGGTCGGTCCCGGGCGGAATCCGACTTTCTCGACAAGGTCGTCTTCGAGTTGCAAATGAACTACGTGGACGAAGTCAAGCGAGGGGAGTCCGGACCGTCGCCGGAAACCGCGGGGAACGAACCGCCCTCAGAGGAAAACTAGCGGGGCCCCCGGGCGTTTGGAGCTTTTCTTGCTTTGACGCCACGGATTACCCCGGCGATTGGCCAGAAAGGAGACGGTCCGCTTATGCACGGATGTACTCGTGCGACTCGCACCGCTTCGTTCCTCATCGCCGCCGCGTGTGCCGCATGGCTTCCGCAGGCGGCGCACGCCAGCGCGTCCTACAACGGGACGCGAGGGCTCATCCGGACGAAGTCGGCCGACACGTTCCAGAAGGGAACGTTGAGCTTTCAGCTTTCCACGAACTATGGAAAGCACAACGATATGCTGCTCACTCCGGGCGGATTCTTTCCGGCCTCGGATTCGACCGACGCCGTCGTCGATTACCACACGTTCATCACGCGCGCGTCACTGACGTATTCGCTGAGCGACTTCTTCGAAATCGCCGGCAACCTCGACGTTCGTAACTGGATCCGTACGCCGCAGACCAAGAACGGCCACGACATGGGCACGGAAACGCGCGGTGGACTCGGCGACGCGGACGTTGCCGCCAAGCTGAACATTCCGCTCCCGAGCAAGCGCTTCAAAGTTGGTGCGTACGGCGACGTGACGCTCAAGACCGGCAACAAGGATCGCGGCTTCACGACGGATTCCAACGACATCACCGTGCTCGGTCTGGCGACGCTCGACCTGACCGACATGGATAAGTTCGTGCCGACGCGCATGCATGTGAATGCCGGCTACCGCTTCAACAAGAACGAAGACAAGGGCTACGGCATCTTCGATCCCCAATTTCCCGACTCGTCGGGATTCAGTCCGCCGGGCTATCCGGCGACGCCGGCGGGCAAGAACGCGTCGTACAACGACAACTTCCTGTTCAACGGCGCGATCGAATTTCCCGCGCCGCAAGTGACGCTGTTCGTCGAGTTCGACTGGGAGAAGCTCCTGAACGTTGAAATTCCGGCGGGCGCAAACGTCAACGCCAGCACGTACACGCTGACACCCGGCATCGAGTTCAAGGGCGGCAAGGGCTCGTCGCTCGAGCTGGGCGCGGATATCAATCTCAATTCCGGCAGCACGCCGTCGGCGATCAACGCGCCCGACTGGGGCCTGTGGATGGCGTTCAACTACGTCGCCGAGGTCATCGCGCGCGACAGCGACCACGACGGTATCGCCGATCCCAACGACGGCTGCCCGGATCAGCCCGAGGATCTCGACGGCTATCAGGACCAGGACGGCTGTCCGGACCTCGATAACGACGGCGACGGCCTGCCGGACAAGTCCGACATGTGCCCCGACCTGGCCGAAGACTACGACAGCTACCAGGACGGCGACGGGTGCCCGGACCTCGACAACGATCAGGACGGGATCCCCGACATCAAGGACAAGTGCCCGAACGAGCCGGAAGACTTCGACGGCGATCAGGACGACGACGGATGTCCCGACCTGGTGAAGGACAGCGACAACGATGGCGTCCCCGACGAACTCGACCGCTGCCCGCTTCAGGCGGAAGACTTCGACGGCTATCAGGACGACGACGGGTGCCCGGACCTCGACAACGACCTCGACGGGATTCCCGACGCGGTCGACAAGTGTCCGAATCAGCCGGAGACGTTCAACGGTGTCGACGACGAGGACGGATGTCCGGATGCCAAGGAGATCGGCAAGCAGTTCGTGCTCCGCGGTATCAGCTTCGAAAGCGGAAGTGCTGCGCTGACGCCCGACTCCTACACGGTGCTCGACCAGGTGGTCGCGTCGATGACGGCGTACCCGGAGGCGAGACTCGAGATTCGCGGTCACACGGACAGCCAGGGACCGGCGAACTTCAACCTCGAGCTGTCGCAGCGGCGTGCCGAGTCGGTGCGGCAGTACCTGATCAAGGGCGGTATCGACCCGGCGCGGCTCACCGCGATCGGTGTCGGCGAGGAGGAGCCGATCGCGTCCAATGCGACGCCCGACGGGCGCGCGCAGAACCGGCGCATCGAGTTCCGGCGATTGAACTAGTCGCCGCTCTCAAACGGCCCGACGAACGAAGGGGCCCGTCACACGACGGGCCCCTTTTCTTTTCGTGAAGCTTCGCGGGTCCTGTCGGCCGTCAGCCCACTGCGCACGGGCCGACCGCGCCTCCGCACTAGTCGTCCCGCGACTTGTGGGCGCCCGCCGGCCGCCACCCGCTCGCGGCCGACAGGACCCGCGGGCCGCCCGTGGCGCCGCTACTCCGCCTTCGCGCGATTCCAGTAGACGTCCATCTGGTCGAGCGTCATGTCTTCGAAGCGCACGCCGTCGCGCTGGATTGCGTCTTCCATCCATTGAAACCGCCGGATGAACTTGGATATCGATTTCTGCAGCGCTTCGTCCGCGTCAATTTTGATGAAGCGGCTCACGTTGGCGGATGAGAAGATCACGTCGCCCATCTCGTGTTCGATGGCCTCGCGGTCGCCGGACGCGAGAGCGGCCTCGAGCTCGTCGATCTCTTCGCGAAGTTTTGCGATCACGCCGGAGACGTCGTCCCAGTCGAAGCCCACCGACGCGGCGCGCTCCTGAATCTTGACCGCGTGGCGCAGCGGGGGCAGGTTGCCGGCGATCCCGTCCAGTGTGCGCTGGTTCTTGTTCGCGCGTTCCGCCGCCTTCATGCGCTCCCAGTGGACGAGACTTTCTTCGGGCGAGTCGGCGCGTGCGTCGCCGAACACGTGCGGATGGCGGGACTTGATCTTGTCGTGGGCGTGAGCGGCGATGCGGTCGATGGTGAAATCGGGCGAGGTCTCGCGCTTGATCGAGATCGCGAAGCACAGGACGAAGAGCACGTCGCCCATTTCGTCGAGGATCTCGTCGTCGCCGGTGTGCGCGCCGGCCCATTCGAGTTCGTAGGCCTCCTCGATGAGGTCGGAGAGAACGTCGTCGAGCGTCTGCTCCCGGTCCCACGGACAGCCGTTCTCGCCGCGGAGACGGGCGATGAGTGCGAACACGCGGGCCACAGAATCGGCGTCGGTATCGGCCATCGGGCGATGATAGGGGGCGGTTGCGCCGTGCTTCAAGCCAAAGTTCCGGCTTGCTCTCCGCCGCCGCGCGTCCTACATTCAGGGTTTCCCCGCGGAGGTCTCTCCAACCGCCGCCGGGCGGGATGCGAATACCATGACCGACCGAATTCTCGTGCGCGGAGCACGTCAGCACAACCTCAAAAACATCGACGTCGATATCCCGCGCGGCAGCCTGACCGTGATCACGGGGGTGTCCGGCTCGGGCAAGTCGTCCCTGGCGTTCGACACGCTCTACGCCGAAGGCCAGCGCCGCTACATCGAATCGCTCTCCACCTACGCCAAACAATTTCTCGAGCGGATCGGACGCCCCGATGTCGACGACGTCACGGGGCTCTCGCCGGCCATCGCGATCGAACAACGCAACACCACGCGCAGCTCGCGCTCGACGGTCGGTACGGCGACCGAAATTTACGACTATCTGCGGCTCCTGTTCGCGCGGCTGGGGACCACGATGTGCCCGAAATGCGGGCTGGAGGTGCGGCGCCACACGCCCGACGAGGTGATCGACGCGCTGCTGGCGAACCACGCGGGCAAGAGCTACCTCGTGATCGCCACGCGCAGGGTGGAGAAGGGTGGCGCAGCCAAACACGCCGAAGAGCTGGTCCGCGAGGGCTACACGCGCTTTTTGATCCGCGGCGAGGTGGTGCGGCTCGAGAGCCCGGTGAAGAAGGTCGGACGGCTGTCGTCGCTCGACCTGGTCCTGGATCGTATCGAGGTGGACGAGAGCCGCCGGCCGCGTCTCCTCGAAGCCATCGAAGCTGCGTACCGCATGTCGGACGGGCACGTGCGCTTTGACGACACCGAAACCGGGGAATCCATCGCGTTCACGAGTCACCTGGTGTGCACGTCGTGCGGGCGCACATTTGAAGAGCCGCGCCCGATCCTGTTTTCGTTCAACACGCCGTACGGCGCCTGTCCGCAGTGCCGCGGATTCGGTAACCGCATGGAATTCGACGAAGAGTTGATCGTGCCCGATCCGTCGCGCTCGCTGCGCGGTCACGCCATCGAGCCGTGGGCGAGCGAGAAGTTCGAATACTTCTTCGACCAGCTGGTGCGCGCGTGCCGCAAACACAAGATTTCGATGGATTCGCCGTGGTCGAAGCTGACGGAAGCGCAACGCAGGCTCGTGATGGACGGAAGCGGCGAGTTCGTCGGGGTTCTGCCGTTTCTCGAAAACATGCGTGAGAAGACGTACAAGAAGTACGCGCGCTTCTTCACGCGCCGGTATCTCGCCTTTCGTCTGTGCCGTGCGTGTGGCGGCGGGCGCCTGCGCGACGAGGCCTATTTCGTCAGACTAGGCGGCCACACCATCCGCGACGTGGCGTCGATGACGCCGAGTGATGCGCTGGCGTTCGTGCGCGGGCTCGCGCTCTCGCCGCGGGACGCGACGGTGGCCAAAGACATATTGATCGAACTCGAGTCGCGTCTCGGGTTTCTGCTCGCGGTGGGTCTCCACTATCTCACGCTCGACCGGCTCGCCAAGACGCTGTCGGGCGGGGAGTCGCAGCGAATCTCGCTCGCCAATTCGCTCGGGTCGAGTCTTCTGGACGTTCTCTACGTGCTCGATGAGCCCAGCATCGGTCTGCATCCGCGCGACACCGACCAGCTCGTCCAGGTGCTGGCCGACCTGCGGTCGCGGGGCAACACCGTGGTCGTCGTCGAACACGATCTCGATATCATTCGCCACGCCGACTATATCGTCGACCTCGGGCCCGGCGCCGGCGAGTCGGGAGGCAACGTCGTGTATCAGGGACCGGTCGCGGGCGCGAATGGCGCGTCCACGACGCTGCGCTACGTCAAGAGCGGGCCGCCGTCGCGGGCGATCGTCGCGGCCGCGGAGAGGCCGACGGATTTCGTGACATTGCGCGGGGTCCGCGCGAACAACATTCGGGGCGTCGACGTCGCCTTTCCGTTGCGCGCGTTCACCAGCGTGACCGGCGTGTCGGGGTCGGGCAAGAGTACACTGGTCTGCGACGTCCTTTACGACGCGTTACGCGCTACCGGGCGAGGCGCGTCGCCGCGCTACCGGTCGCTCGACGGCGCCGCCGGCGTGCGCGGCGTGCTGATGGTCGACCAGGCGCCGATCGGCAAGACGCCGCGTTCCAATCCGGTGACCTACGTGAAGGCGTTCGCCGCCATCCGCGACGTGTTCGCGGCACAGAAGAAGGCGGTTCGTCGCGGATACAAGTCGGGGCGATTCAGTTTCAACGTGGCCGGCGGCCGCTGCGCGCGGTGCCAGGGGATGGGCTACGAGCGGATCGAGATGCACTTCATGGCGGACATGTTCGTGCAGTGCAGTGAGTGCGACGGCAAGCGGTTCAATGCCGAAACGCTCGAGATCACGTACAATGGACTCAATCTGGCCGACGTTCTCGCGCTGACGATCGACGAAGCCATCGTGCATTTCGATGGACACGCCGACCTCGTCGGTCGGCTCCGCGTATTGAAGAAGGTCGGGCTCGGGTATCTCCGTCTCGGTCAGCCGTCGACGACGCTGTCGGGCGGCGAGTCGCAGCGCATCAAGATCGCGCGCGAACTATCGGAGAACGCAGAAGGCGGATTCGTCTACATCCTCGACGAGCCCACGACGGGGCTGCACGTCGACGACGTCGAAACGTTAATCGACGTCCTGCGCGAACTCCAGGCGAAGGGAAATACGGTCATCGTGATCGAACACAACCTGCAGGTCGTCGCGCAGTCGGACTGGGTGATCGACATGGGACCGGAAGGCGGCGATGCGGGCGGGCGCGTGGTCGCCGCCGGCACGCCGGACGACGTGGCCGGCGCGGCGGAATCGCACACCGGCGAGTTCCTGAAGAAGATGGTACGCGCGCAGAAGAGGAGGGCCTCGTGAAGTTGTGTGTCACCGGCGGCGCCGGATACGTCGGGTCCGTCGTGGCGGAACGCCTCGTTGCCGACGGGCACGAGGTGACGGTCGTGGACAACCTCTCCACCGGCCACCGCGCCGCTGTTCCGGCGGGATGCCGGCTGGTAGAGGCCGACGTGCGCGACGCCGCGGCGGTCGAGCGCGCGCTGGGATCGTCGACCGACGCGGTACTCCACTTCGCGGCCTTCAGTCTCGTCGCCGATTCCGTGAAGCGGCCACTCGACTACTTCGACAACAACGTGGGCGGAACGATCTCGCTGTTGCGCGCGATGGGCGCGGCGGGCGTCGGACGCATCGTGTTCTCGTCGACGGCGGCGGTCTACGGCGCGCCGCCGATGCTTCCCATCGAAGAAACGGCGCCGTGCGCGCCGGAGAATCCGTACGGGTGGTCGAAGCTCGCCGTGGAGCGAATCCTCGATGCGTCGCGCGTCGCCACCGGCCTGGGTTACGTGGCGCTCCGCTATTTCAACGCCGCGGGTGCGAGCGACGTGCTGGGCGAAGATCACCGGCCGGAGTCCCACTTGATTCCTATTGTGCTCGACACCGCGATCGGTGTTCGCGATCGTGTCACCGTGTTCGGCGACGACTACGACACGCCCGACGGAACCTGTCTTCGCGACTATGTGCACGTGGTCGACCTCGCGGACGCACACGTGCGCGCGCTGGACGCGATGGAACGGGGCTTCTGCGGCAGCCTCAATCTGGGGAGCGCCACCGGGTTCACCGTGATGGACGTCATCCGGGAGTGCGAGCGCGTCACCGGTCGCAAGATCGCGCACGAGATCGGGCCGCGCCGGCCCGGAGACCCGCCGGCTCTGGTGGCCTCGTCGGCGCGCGCCGAATCCATCCTGGGATGGACCCGGCGTTCGAGCGCACTCTCGGAAATCGTCCGCTCCGCGCACGCCTGGCGGTGCGCGCATCCGGGCGGCTACGGCGCCTGACCCGCCTTGACTCCGGTCGTCCATCTGGCGTAGTCTGGCGGAGTTCGGTCACAGGCGTCCGCGCATTCCGCGCGGACGGGGTGCCGGACTGTGCCCGGCCGGCCGGGTACATCCTGTGAGAGGGCCCGACCGGCCCGACCCTCCGCACTCGATATGACATTCACTCCCCCCCCGACGGGCGTCCGCCCGGGTTTCGGGCGGGATTTCGCGAGACGTCACCATGCCCCGACCCCTCGTCGTCAACCGTGAGATTAGCTGGCTCTCGTTCAACGAGCGCGTGCTGCAGGAAGCCGCCGACCCGTCGGTCCCGCTCGTCGAGCGCCTGAAGTTCATCGGGATCGTTTCCGCGAATCTGGAGGAGTTCTTCCGCGTCCGCGTGGCGACGCTGCAGCGCATGGTCGACGCGGGCATCGGCGCCAACCGGATGGTCTACGGCCAGCCGAAAAAGGTCCTGCGCGAGATTCACGATATGGTGATCGCGCAGCGCGAGCGATTCGACCGGGTCTTCGCGGACGTACGCGCCGAACTCGAGCGCGAGAACGTCTTCATCATCGACGAGAACAAGCTGTCCGCCCCTCAGCGTGCGTTTGTTCAGAGCTACTTCGACGAGTCCGTGCGGCCCACGCTCGTGCCGGTGATCCTGGATTCGCTCCCCGAGTTCCCGTACCTGCGTAACGGCATCGTCTACCTCGCCATCCGGCTCACGCACAAGAGGGAGCCGGGCAAGCCCCGTCACGCGCTGATCGAGGTCAACACGGCATCACTGCCTCGATTCCTGGTGCTCCCGTCCGTGGACGACCGTCGGTTCGTCATCATGCTGGACGACGTCATTCGCTTCGGGCTCAAGGATATCTTTTCGATCTTCGACATCGAGAAGGCGAGCGCCTACACCATCAAGCTCACCCGCGACGCCGAACTCGACATCGACGACGACATCACCATGAGCATGATCGAGAAGATTTCGAGGTCGCTCAAGAAGCGGATCGAGGGCTTGCCCGTGCGGTTCGTCTACGACCGCGACATTCCCAAGGATTTCCTCGGCTACATCATCAAGCGGGCCAACCTCCGCAAGCTGGATAACGTCATCGGGGGCGGGCGGTACCACAACGCGCGCGACTTCGTCTCCTTTCCCAACGTCGGTAGCCCCGCGCTCGAATATGAACCGCAGCCGCCGCTCCGGCATCCGGATCTGGCGGGGGAGCGCAGCGTGATGTCGGTGGTTCGGCGCAAGGACGTCCTGCTCCACCTGCCGTACCAGTCGTTCGACCACGTCATCGACCTGCTGCGCGAGGCGGCGATCGACCCGCGCGTGCGCGCGATCAGCATGACGCTCTATCGCGTGGGGCACGATTCGCGCGTGGTCAACGCGCTCATCAACGCCATTCGTAACGGCAAGAAGGTGACGGTGCTGCTCGAGTTGCAGGCGCGGTTCGACGAAGAGGCGAATATCCACTGGACGCGCACGCTGGAAGAGGAGGGCGCGCGCATGGTCGGCGGGGTTCCCGGGCTCAAGGTTCACGCCAAGCTGGCGCTGATCACGCGCAAGGAGGAAGGGCGCACGGTCGACTACGGCATCATCGGGACCGGCAACTTCAACGAAGAGACGGCACGCGTCTACGCCGATCACATCCTGATGACCAGCGATCGCCGGATCACCGAAGAGATGCGCAAGGTCTTCGACTTCCTGGAAACCAACTATCGGACGCACCGCTACCGGCGGCTGATTCTGGCGCCCTTCGCGATGCGGCAGACGGTCGACAAACTGGTGCGCAAGGAAATCAAGGCGGCTCGGGCGGGAAAGCCGGCTTATATCGACGCCAAGCTCAATTCGCTGGTCGATCTCGAAATGATCGAATTGCTGTACGACGCCAGCCGCGCGGGCGTCAAAGTGCGCCTGATCGTGCGCGGCGTCTGTTCGCTCGTGCCGGGCGTCGCGGGGACGAGCGAGAACATCGAAGTGTTCAGTATCGTCGACCGGTATCTGGAGCATTCGCGCATTTTCTTCTTCGGCAACGGGGGCGACGAGCGCTGCTTCATCAGTTCGGCCGACTGGATGACCCGAAATCTCGACTACCGGGTGGAAGTGACGGCGCCGATCTACGACGCCGCCGTCCGCGCCGAGTTGCGCTACTACTTCAACCTGCAACTGCGCGACACGTGCAAGGCGCGCGTCATCAACGAGTCCCAGGACAATCAGTACCGGCGCGGGACTCGCAATCATCGGGCCCAGGTGGACATCTACCGCTGGCTTTCCCGCGGCGCGTCGCACCGAAAGGTCGCGGAGGCCGGGACGCGCACCGGATAGAACCTCGGAGGAATCGCCATGAAGCGCATCGTGCTCGTTCGTCACGCCACCGCGGTCGAAACCGGGCCGCAGGGCTCGGACTTTCACCGCCGTCTCAAGAAGCGCGGTCGTCGCGAGGCCGCCATTATGGCCGACCGCGCCGCGGCGATTACCGGTGCGCCCGACCTGATGGTGACGAGTCCGGCGGACCGTGCGGCGGACACGGCGAGGGCCTTCGCCGATCGTCTGGGGTATCCGGTCGAACGCGTGGTGGTCCGCGAGCACCTCTACGGCGGGCTGCTTGCCGAGGACTTCCTGCGCATCGTCAACGACCTCGACGATGCTTACGCGAGCGTCATGATCTTCGGGCACGATCCATCGTTCTCCGAATTCGCGGCGTTTCTCGTGCACGGGTTCTCGGATTTGGTGCCCAAGGCCGGCGTGGTGGTGATCGACGTGGACCGCAAGTCGTGGAAGCGCGTGCGCGCGGGCGACGGTCAGCTGGTGGCATTCGAACGGCCGCCGGCGCCCGAGTTGCAACGGCGCATCGAGGAAGATTCTCGTGGAAGGGATCGCGCGCGAACTGCGCGGCGCGATGTTCTCCGCGCTGGCGATGTTCGGGATTGCCGAGGATCGGGAGGTCGTCAAGTCGGTGGCCCGGGCGGCCACGCGCGTCGCCAAGACGGTGCGTCCCTTCGCGACGACGACGGGGCGTTCCCGCGGGTCCGCGCGGACCTCAACCGCGAAGCCGGCTCGCCGGGCAACGGCAAAGCGCTCCCCGCGGACAGCGACGCGAAAGACGAAGCCCGGGGGCCGGTCGTGAAATTCGCGGCGATCGATATCGGGAGCAACGCGGTGCGCCTCTTGCTCGCGCGCGTGATCGAGGAATCCGAGGAGCCCGTCCTCAAGAAAGAAGTCCTGGTGCGCATGCCGCTTCGTCTGGGCGACGACGCGTTTCGGGGCGGCGTCATCACCGACGACAAGTCGGCGCGGTTGACCGAGACCATGGTCGGATTCAAGCACCTGATCGCGGCCTACCCCGCGCTCGATTTTGCGGCCTACGCGACCAGCGCGCTCCGCGAGGCCCGCAACGCGCGGGCCGTGGTCTCCCGGGTGCGCCAGGCCTGCGGCATCGCCATCGAGGTCATCGACGGTCCGCGCGAAGCAGAGGTCATCTACGCCAATCATATCGAACACCGGCTCGATTCGCGCCGCAACTATCTGTATGTCGACGTCGGCGGCGGCAGCACCGAGGTGACGTGCATCGCGCACGGGGAGATGGTGGGGAGCGCATCGTTCCCGGTGGGAGCCGTGCGCATGCTGCAGGGACGCCCGACCAAACGCGCGCTGACGCAGTTGCGCGCGTGGATCAAGCGCTATCGAAAGGAATATGGTTCGATGACCGCGATCGGCAGCGGCGGGAGCATCAACTCCGTGTTCAAACTCGCGCGCGTCAAGCAGGACCGGCCCCTGACGATCGAAACCGTTCGCGCGATCCACCGCCTGTTGAAATCGATGACACTCGAAGAACGCATCGTCACGCTGGGGCTCCGCCCGGACCGCGCGGACGTGATCGTGTTCGCCACCGAGGTCACGCTGGCGGCGATGCGCTGGGGCAAGATTCGCAAGATCATCGTGCCGCAGGTCGGCCTCTCCGACGGCATGGTGCATGTCCTCTACCAGCGTTTCCGCCAGCGGGCCGTCCGCGCCTGAATCCCACCATGGCCGCGGTCGACCCGTGGCACGAAGCTTGCGAATCCGGGGAAGGTTCTATCGCCTTCGCCCGGTCGCCACGTACCATGGAGAAAAGCCAGCTAGCCGTCACGGAGCTCTCGTCCCTGCTCCGCATGATCCCCGTAATTCCGGATTCGGGGAGTGTGGGCCGTATCCACGAGGTGCTGCTGGCCTTCTGCACGGCCTGGCAGACGATCGGCGTGCGCCGCGCCTTCCTCCTGCTCGTCGACGACCGGGGGCGAATGGTCCGCGGGCACCTGGCCTCCGAACAGCTGCCCTCCGAGGGCGACCCGCCGCCGACGTTCGAGATCCTCGCCCGGCGCGTGGTCGATTGTACGCACCGGATCGAGACCAGCGACCTGACCCTCAAGACGCGCACGTTCAGCGTGCCGCTCGACTGGCTGCGCTGCGCCGCGGTGAAGGCCGCGACCAACGGCGTCCCGGTTCTCGCCGACCGGCGAGCGAGCGAATTCGCCAGCGATCCGTTCTTCGACTTCTTCGACACCTCGAGCTACGTGGCGATCCCGCTGCGCGTGCGCGGCAGTGTCACCGCGGTGCTGGCGGCGGACCACGGCGACGCAGCCGACCCGATCGGCGTCGAAGACATCTCGCTCGTCTACAGCATGGCGCAGCAGGCGGCGACAGCGATCGAACGGCTCCACGACACCGGGGACAATTCACGGAAGTTTCGCGTGCTGCGCAAGCTCCAGGACGTCCTCGCGTCCGCCGAGAACAGCCGGCGCTTCGGCGATTCTCTGTCGGCGATGCTCTCGATGGTCTCGCGGGCGATGGGCGCGAACGGAGCGCTCTTGAAGGACCTCGTTCGCAACAAGACCACGCACGTGAAGTCCATCGACGACGTCGAGGCGGGCGACCGCGAGGCGGACGTGGCGCTCACCGAGTGCTTCGACGACATGCTCGACCGTGTCGCCGGCACGATGAAACCCGTGCGCGGTGACTCGGGTCACGCGCTCCTGTCGGATGCTGCCGCCGGGGCGGTCCATCATTTCCTCGCCCTGCCGCTGGTCGCGGGCGGCGAATGCCTCGGCGGCCTGGTGGTGTACTCGGACATCCGAATGGCGACCGGCGAGTCCGAGGAGTTCTCGGCGCGGGACCGCCTCTTCCTGGAGTTGTGCGCCGGCATGCTGGCCGAACGGCTGGACTCGCTGTACAAGGCCGACCAGTTGCGTCGCTCCGAGCGCATGCTCGACGAGGTTCAGTCGCACCTGATCCGGGAACGCACGACCTCGCGCGTCGGCCTGCGCGCGCAGGAACAGTACGAGGCGCTCGTCGGACACGTTCAATCGTTGCGGGAGACCATCGACGCCCGTCAGCCCCAGGAGCGCGTCATCGAGCACGCGCGCGAGACCCTCGACCGCATCGAGTCCGAGACCGCGGACTTCCACGAGGAACTGGCGACGATGACGTCGTCGCTCCATCTGGTAGACCTCTTCGCCCTCACCCGCGAGGTCGTGACGGAGTGGGTGACCGACGTGCGCGCGCGCGAGGTCGAAGTGACCATTCGAATCCCCGACAACGGCCCGGTGCTGCTGATGGATCGCGAGAGCATCGCCACGGCACTGCGCAACATCCTCGGCGTCCTTGCAGAGCACGTGACCAGGGGAGACCGCGTGCTCATCGAATGCTCGGCGTCGTCGGGCCGTGCCGTGATCCTGGTCGCGGACACGGCGGGCAACGTGGACGGCACGCTGCTCTCGCGGCTGTTTATGCCGTTCACGCGCGGTGACGTCGACAATCCGCAGTCTGCGATGTCGGTCGCGGGCGATATCCTCCAGCGCCACGCCGGGGAAATCACCATCAAGTCGTCGCCGTCGTGGAAGACGATTCTCGGGATCTCCTTCGCCTCCGCGGCCAATTCCGACCGCCGGCGCAAACGCCGGGATCGCCGGCGCCGGTCCGACGACCGCCGCCTGAGCGACTAGTCGGCGACCATCGCGGCTGCCGCAACGGCCCGATCCTGACCACCTCCGCGTTCACGCTTTACTCCCCGTGCGCACCGTAACGCGTTGCCACGTAATGTCATGGGCGGGATGGTGACGGCTGCCGCGCGCACCGTGGCACACGCCTTGCGCTCAACGGCGAGAGGCGGGACCCGCGCCGCGGCCTCCGCCCATCCGATATGAACGAATCCAATCTTCATGCCCTGGTCATCGACGCCATTCGCGACCCGATCCTCGTGGTCGACGCGACCGGCGAGGTGCTGCTCGCCAACCCGGCGGCGATCCGCCTTCTGGAACTCACGCGCGGCGGCGCGACCGCGACCGGATCGGGGCTGAACGCCGGCGCCGTCATGGAACTCGTGCGCCGCGCCGAACGCGTCGGCGGACCGGTGACGGAGAACTCGCCGGAACACGGCGGGGTCGCCATCGACGTCGAACCGATCATCGAACACAATGGCGAGCGCCGCTGGCTGATGCGGGTGCGCGCCCCCGAGGTTCTCTCCAACGAGATCGTCGCCGACCGCGCGATCGCGGACGTCGCGCACGAAATCAAGAATCCGATTACCGCGATGCTCAACGCACTCGGCGCTCTGCCGTTGCCGGCGCGCGAAGAGGTGTCGCCGGCGGCCAACGCGGGCCGCGCCGCGCGCGGGGTGTTCGAGCGCAGCGTGCGCCGACTGGCGCGCCTGGTCAACGGACTGCTGGATCTGTCGCGCATGCGCGAGGGGACGATGAGCCTCGACCGCACGCCGACCGCCGCGCCGGAATTCGTGCGCCGCGTCGTCAATGATTTTCGCTCGCTCCATCCGGACGCGAGCGACCGGATCGAGTGCTCGATTCAGGACGGGGTGGCGATGGCGTTCATCGATCCCGACCGCGTCGAACAGTCGTTGTGGAATCTGCTGTCGAATGCGATTCGCTTCACGCCGCGCACGGGTACCGTTCGCGTGCACGTATCGACCGCAGGCGTCGAGTCCATGGACGACGGGCTGCGGTTGGTCCCCTGGGACGTGATCGGTCGCCCGCGACTGCTGCGGATCGACGTCGAGGATTCGGGCCTGGGCATGACGTCGGACACGCTCGACCACCTCTTCGAACGGCACCACGACCCCGGCGCGAATCCGGGTGGCGCGCACCTCGGTCTCAATATTACGCGCGCGCTCGTGGACGCACACGACGGCTGGTTGACGGTGGAGAGCCGACTGGGCGAGGGCACACTGGTGAGCGCCTTCCTGCCCGTGGATGCGCAGTCGGCCGCCGTGTTGTCGCGCGTGCGCCGTGCCGAACGCGACGCGCAGCGGCGCCTGCTGGCGCATCGTCCGACGGCGGTGGCCGTGATTCAAAAGACGCGTAGCGCGGCGTGGGGAAACGTGCTGTCGGCCTGGCCGGTGCCGGTGCGACTCGATCCGCGCGATGCGACGTTGCCGCGCGAGGCGGCGGTGTGGTCTCTGTCCGATGCGATCGCGGTCGCGCTGCTTCCGCTCAGCGACGCGGACGGCGACGTCGCCAGTGCGCTGGGAATGCCGGTGTCGGTGATCGACGACGGCGCGTGGGTCATGGATGGCTTCGTGACGGGATGGTGCGGGGACCGGGAACGAGTTTCCTTCGCGCAGGCGTTTCATCGCGCCGCGTCGAGGATGAGTCGCGCGCTCGGCGGTGCCGGACGCGCGGAAGCGGCGACGGCGGGCGCCGTCGCGGAGTCGGTCGAAGCCGGCGGGTCGGTTGCCGACGCCTGAACCAGGAGAGAAGCCATGGACGGATTGCGGGTGCTGCTCGTCGACGACGAGCGCGATATCGTTGAAACGGTGAAGTACAGTCTCGAACTGCGCGGATTCTCCGTCGACGTCGCCTACGACGGCAACACCGCGCTCTCGATGGCGCGGACCGGCGGTTATGCCGTGATGGTGCTCGACGTCATGCTCCCGGCGAAGAACGGCTACGAGGTGTCGCGCCTGTTGAAAGACGAGATGTCGCGCGGCGAAATCTCCGCGTTCAAGATCCTCCTCATCACCGCGCGCAAACTCGACAACGTCTTGCGCGAGGAATTCGTTTCGACCTGGTCCAAGGCGGATGCGTGCCTGTATAAGCCGTTCGATCTCGAAGGGCTGATGGACCGCCTGACCGCGCTGCTCGTTCCGGTCGCCGGCTGATCGTTCTTGCGGGGCTGCGGGGCCGCCTCCCGGCGTGGAGCCGGCCGGTCGACCCCGCCGTCCCCGCCGCGTCTCAGACCGCGGCGTCGCCTTTCAATCACATGTGATAGTCCGATTTCGCGTCGCGTCACGACGCGTGTGCACGAACCGGTGCGATACCGGTTTGCGTACGTCGCGCGCCGAATGTTTGCATATCTCGCCGGCGTGCGACGTTTCGAAATCTTGATTCCGCTTGACAGACCAAGTGTTTTGATGGGAAAAAGGACGGGTCCGGCACGCCGCACCCGGTCAAATCTCCACAGTATTCGATGAAGAAAATTCAGCTCCCGAAATCGCTCTACAACACGCTCAGCATCGTCGGGGCCGTGATCACGCTGGTCGCCGGCGTCACGCTGGCGTTCTTCCTCGTCCTGATCGCCACGATCGGGGAATCGAATCCCTATATCGGCGTATTCGTGTACCTGATCCTGCCGCCGGTTCTCGCGGTGGGCGTTCTGTTGATTCCGATCGGAGTGATTCGCAAGCGCCGTCGGATTCAGAGGCACATCGAAGACGCGGCGATGCGCTGGCCCGTCGTCGATCTCAACAGACCCACGTATCGCAACGCGTTCCTCATGCTCATTTTCGGCCTTGGATTGCTGACTTTGATCAGCGTGGTGGGCGGCTACCAGGCGTATCACTACACCGAGTCGGTGCAGTTCTGCGGGACCACCTGTCATACGGTGATGGAGCCGGAGCACACGGCCTACGCGAATTCTCCGCACGCGCGGGTTGCCTGCGCGGCCTGCCACGTCGGCGCCGGGGCAGGCTGGTACGCCAAGTCGAAGCTGTCCGGCGCGTACCAGGTCTACGCGGCTGCGTTCGACAAGTATCCGCGTCCGATTCCGACGCCGATCCGGAACCTGCGTCCGGCCCAGGAAACGTGCGAGCAGTGCCACTGGCCGGAGAAGTTCTTCGGCGCCCAGCAGGCCCAGCACAATCACTATATGTACGACGACGCCAACACCCACTGGACGGTGAACCTTCTCATCAAGACGGGGGGTGGCGATCCCAAGACCGGCCAGACAGCGGGCATCCACTGGCACATGAACATCGGCGTGAAGGTGGAATACATCGCGCGCGACGAGCGCCGTCAGGACATTCCGTGGATCCGCATCACCGACCGGCTCACCGGTCGGGTGACGACGTACCAGGACGAAGACAACCCGCTCACCGCGGATGAAATCGCCGCCGCGACGCCGCGACGCATGGACTGCATCGATTGTCACAACCGGCCCAGCCACAAGTTCAACTCGCCGGATGCGGCGGTAGACATGGCGATTCTTACCGGCGCGATCGACCAGACGCTGCCGGATATCAAGCGCGTCGCCGTGGAGGCCATGGCGAAGACATACGAGACCAGAGAGCAGGCCTTCCAGGCTATCGCGGTCGCCATTCCCGATTTCTATCAGAAAAAATATCCCGAAGTGTTCAAGGAACGCCAGGTCGCGATCGACCAGGCAGTCCTGGCCGTGCAGCACCAGTTTTCTCAGAATATCTTCCCCGAGATGAAGGTGCGCTGGGAGGACTACCCCGACAATATCGGTCACATGATCTTCCCGGGTTGCATGCGTTGCCACGACGGCAAGAAGGTGAGCCCGGAAGGCTGGACGATCACGCGTGACTGTACGGCCTGTCATGCCATCCTGCGTCAGGGTACGAAGGACAACATGCAGATGGCCGTCACCGAAAGCGGCCTGGAATTCAACCACCCGGACGGCGGCGATGACTGGCGAGACACGAACTGCAATGAGTGCCACTCGGGCACACAGCCCTGACCCGACACCGGGTCCCATTGATCGGTTAGGCCGCGCCGTTCGCTATTTCTTTGTCCTCGCCGTTTTCGGATCTCTTCTGGTACCGGGTTCCGCGCGCGCCGAGAACCCCGCCAACGACACCTGTTACGACTGCCACGGCGACCGCAGCGATCCGGAGGTTCCGTTCGTCGACGCGACGGTGTTCGGAGCGTCGGCGCACGGCAAACTCGCCTGCACCGGCTGTCACACCGACGTCGACCCCGACGACCTTCCTCACGCCGAGAAGCTCAAGCCGGTCTTCTGTGGAACCTGCCACGACGACGAGCAGCTCGACTTCGACGCCAGTATCCACGGGCAGGCGCTGAACCGCCGGGAACCGTACGCCCCCGCGTGCAAGAGCTGCCACGGCATGCACGACATCTTCGCTCCCGGCGATCCGCGCTCGTCGGTGTTCAAGATGAAGGTCCCGTTCCTGTGCGGGAAATGTCACCGTGAAGGCGCACCGGTCGCGAATACCTACAAGATCTCCGAGCACAATATCCTCGAGAACTACAGCGAAAGCATTCACGGCGAGGGGTTGTTCAAGAAGGGCCTGATCGTGACGGCGACGTGCTCGGACTGCCACCGGGCACATCTGATCCTCCCGCACACCGAGCCGCGCGCATCGATCTCGCCGCGCAACGTGGCCGGGACCTGTATGAAGTGCCACGCGCGTATCGAAGAGGTCCACACCAAGGTGATTCAGGGCGCGCTCTGGGAGAAGGCGCCGGGCGCGATCCCGGCGTGCACGGACTGCCACCTGCCGCACAAGGCCCGTCGCGAAGCGGTCAGTCTGACGATCTCCGATCGCGAGTGCATGAAATGCCACGAGCGCCACGACCTGTTCAAGGTGACCGGCAGCGACACACTGTCCATGAACGTGAATCGCGAGGAACTCGGCGGGTCGGCGCACAAGAACATTCCATGCGTCAAATGCCACTATGACGTCGATCCCCATCTGAAACGACCCTGCACGCCGGCGGGGAAGGTGGATTGTTCCGCCTGCCACGCAAAGATCTCCGAGGAGTACGCGATCAGCGGCCACGGGCAGGCCCACGCAAAAGGAATCAGCGAGGCGCCGTACTGTACGACCTGCCACGGCACCCACGGCGTGCTTCCGCACACCGACGAGAACGCGCCCACCTACCGGGCGTCGATCCCGGCGCTGTGCGGAGACTGCCACCGCGAGGAGGGCAAGGCACCGCGGGTGGCGAACCTCTCGCAGGTGTCGGCGTTCGCCGACTACTCGCACAGCGTGCATGGCCGCGCTCTGACGGAAAAGGGGCTCTTGCCCAGCGCCGTGTGCATCGACTGTCACTCGTCTCACATGGTGCTCAAGCATACCGATGAGCGCTCGACGGTGTCGCGGGAGAACCTGCCGGCGACGTGCGCCACCTGCCACCGGGGCATCTACAAGGATTTCATCAAGAGCGTCCACTTCGCGCCGGAAGGGAAGGATCGCGAAGGACTACCCCAACTGCGCGACCTGTCACTCCTCTCACACCATCGGGGAAGTGCAGGGCGACGCATTCGTGCTCCGAGGTGACGCAGCAGTGCGGGTCGTGCCACAAGGAACTGGCGAAGACCTACCTCGAGACCATGCACGGCAAGGCGTATCACCTGGGCTATCTCGGGGCGGCCAAGTGCTCCGACTGCCACGGCGCTCACAAGATCCTGGCCGTCAACGATCCCGATTCGTCGGTCGGGCACAAGAACATCGTCGGCACCTGCCGCAAGTGCCACGAAGACGCCAACGCACGCTTCACCGGATATCTCACGCACGCCACGCACCACGATCCGAAGAAGTATCCGTTCCTGTTCTACACGTACTGGGCGATGACGCTGCTGCTGGTGGGGGTGTTCAGCTTCTTCGGGCTCCACACCCTGATGTGGCTGCCGCGGTCGTTCCGTCACATGGTCGAGCGCAAGAAAGCGGCGGGTTCGAAGGAGCCCCGGTACTACGTCCGCCGGTTCACGCTGTCACAGCGGATCACGCACCTGTTCGTTGTTACCAGCTTCCTGTGCCTGGCGCTGACGGGCATGATGCTCAAGTTCTCGTCGATGTCGTGGGCGAGGTTCATCGCCAACATGCTCGGCGGCGTCCGCGTCGCGGGCGGCATCCACCGCGTGGCGGCCGTCACGACCTTCGGCTACTTCTCGTTCCACGTGTTCTCGCTGATTCGGCACAAGCGCCACCGGCGGCTAAAATGGCGCGAACTCGTGTTCGGACCCGATTCGCTGATGTTCAATCGCAAGGACATCTCCGACTTCTTCGGCACCATCAAGTGGTTCTTCGGCCGGGGCCCGCGGCCGCGCTACGGGCGCTGGACCTACTGGGAGAAGTTCGATTACCTCGCGGTGTTCTGGGGAGTGGCGATCATCGGCGTGTCCGGTTTGATGCTGTGGCTGCCGGTCCTGTTCACGCGATTCCTGCCCGGCGTGCTGATCAACGTCGCCACCATCATTCACAGCGACGAGGCGTTGCTGGCGGTGGGATTCATCTTCACCATCCACTTCTTCAACACGCACCTGCGCCCCGAGGCGTTCCCGATGGACACGGTCGTCTTTACCGGCCTCGCTCCGCTCGAGGAGTACAAGAAGGACCGTCCGGAAGAGTACGAGGACATGAAGCGGCGCGGCGAGCTCAAGAAGCGTATCGTCAAAACGACGATCTCGCACCGGCAGGAGATCGGGGTCCGTATCGTCGGCGGGACGTTCCTCGGCATCGGACTGGTGCTCATCACCCTGATCATCTACGCGATGATCTTCGGCTACAAATAGGTTGTGGACGAGAGAATGTTCCTGGCACGGGGAGTGCAGAGCGGGGCGTATGGAACGCCGTCGCCCGGGATGGCATCCTCCCCACTGTCCCAACCCCAACTGTCGGTATCACAAGGGATCTTCCGGGTCCTGGCGCTGGAAGCATAAGGGCTTCTACACTGCGCGACACCTGTCCTCAGCGTATCCAGCGGTTTACGTGTTGTCACTGTGGTCGACATTTCAGTACCCAGACCTTCTCGACGACGTACTGGCAAAAGAGACCCTTGCTGATTCCGTCGATCTTCGCGATGACGGTTGGTTGCATGGCGAATCGGCAGATCGCCCGGGCGCTGCGATGTTCCCATTCGACCGTTGCCCATCAGATCGCAAGGCTGGGTCGGCACTGTCTTCTGTACCAGGCGCGGGAGTTGAAGAAGTTCACGACCGTGGGGCCCGTCGCCATCGACGGGTTCGAGAGTTTCGAATGGAGTCAGTATTATCCGTTCCACCACAACGTCGCGGTGGGCACACAGACGGGGTACTTTCTCTTCCACACCGATAGTCCGTTACGGCGCAAGGGGCGCATGACGGCGCATCAGAAGCGGCGTCGGGCACAACTCGAAGCGACGCATGGCCGGGCCGATGCGAAGGCCGTCGAAGTCGGGGTGCGGGAACTGGTGGAGACCCTGGTGGGAGGGAAGGTCGCCGTCATTCGCAGCGACGACCACCGCGCGTATCCACGCTCGATGCGGGGGCTGTCTGTCTCGCACCAGATCACGTCGTCGAAAGATCGCCGCGACCGGAAGAATCCCCTGTGGGAGGTGAATCTGCTCGACCTGATGATCCGTCACTCGACATCGGCGCACAAGCGGGAGACGATCGCGTGGGCGAAGCGGCGGCAGGCCTCCGCCGAGAAGCTTGCGATCTTCCAGGTGTGGCGCAACTACATCAAGCGACGATGGGAAAAGGGCGCGCCCGTGAGTTCGGCGATGCTCGCCGGTCTCTCGGGGAGATTGCTGCGAACGCGCGACGTGCTGTCGCGGCGACTGTTTCGAACGAGACTCTCGCTACCGCGGCGATGGGCACTCTATTACGATCGAAAGGTGGAAACGGTACCGCTCGCCGTCAATCGTCGGCACTGCCTGACGTACGCCTATTGATCCGGCGCCCGCGGGCGGCCGGCCCCTTCGCTCCGCCGATCTCCATCCTCCGCAGGGACAATCTCAAGGCCACAACTCTACAAATAGCCGGGGCGTATCAAAAGAGCGGGCGGGTTCGTTGCGCGAACCCGCCCGTTCTTCGTTCTATCTGAATTCCGCGTCGTTATTTGCCCGCTGCCTGGTATTTGGCCTTACGTTCGGCCGGCATCGGGTGCGCGATCTTCGCTTTCATCTTGTCGAAATCGAATCCGGTGAATGACGGGCTCTTGTCGTTGTGGCACTGCACGCACGTCTTTTCATCCGGCATGGTCAGTCCCACGGAGGCCGCTTCGATCGTTCCCGACATGATCCCTTCCATCGTCGACTTCTTGCTGTAGTCGCCGCCGGCGCCGTGGCAGGACTCGCACGTCACGCCTTCGGTCGGATCGTACTTCGGACTCAGGAGCGCGGCGTCCGCGCCGTGCCCGGTCACGTGGCATCCGAGACACTTCTCGTCCTTCTGCGGATCCTCGATACCCAGCTTCTTACCGATTTCCTTCGCTGCGGGGGTCGCGAGCGTGGCGTAAGCCTGCGCGTGCTTACTGGCCTGCCATTTCGGATATTGCTCGCCCTGCGCCTCCGTCTTGTGACAGATCGCGCACTTGGTCGCCCCCATGAACATATGACCGGCCGCATTCGCCGACCCCACCATGAACATCATGGAAGCGGCAAAGAGCCCGGTCATCCCCAGCCCAGATCGATTCATGTGCGTCTCCTTTCCTCGTTGCGGCGTCCCACACCTATTATACGCATTCCCGGATGGATCAACACCGAAATCTGACTCATGTTCCGACCGTCGCGGGACGACCGGCTAGTTTTTATCCGGGTCGGAAACGGGGGGCTCGATGACGCCGTCGCCGAGTTCGGCGTGTTCGGCCGCGTGGAACTCGCGCCATTCGTCGGCCGGCATGCGGCCGTCGATCCATGTGGTGCTCATCGGATACACCGACGGCAGGAAGATCACGAAGAAGAAGTGCCAGATGACGATCGCGGATACGGCGAGAATCGCTTCGTAGAAGTGGATGACTTCCGCCACGCGTACCGTCCAGGCGGGGAGCCAGCCGGTCGCGATCGTGGGATACCAGAGGACGAACCCGGTCAGCGCCATGACCAGGGTACCCCAGACCAGTGCCCAGTACTCCGCCTTCTGCGTGTAATCGAAGGTGCGGAATGCCGGCCGCTTCTTGCGGCGGCCCAGGTGGAACGCCATGTTCTCGAAAAACTGACGTGCGTCGTGCACACCCGGCGCCATCTCGCGCAGCGACCGTCTCCCGCGCCGCGTCACGAGCAGCCAGACGGTATGGTACACGGCGGTAACGACCATGATGACGGCGAACCCGCGGTGCAGCCCGGCCCGCAACGACTCGTGACCGCCGAGTCCGATCAGTTTTACCCACCACGCGGTGGGGAAGCGTAGTGCGAAACCGGTCAGCGCCAGCGCGGCGAAGCTCAGGAACAACACCATGTGCTGAACGCGCTCGGCGTTCTTCCAGCGCGCAATCGTCGGTTCGTGCCGAACGTGCGCGAAATGACGTTTGGTTTCGTACCGCACGATCACGGCGTTATGGAGCGCCATGCCGCCCAGCACGATGCCGATCAACCACAGATAAATGTAGCGAACCCACCCGTGCGGACCCCGAGCCTGCAGAGCGCCCAGATGCGTGTAGCTCTGTCCGAAGCGCTCCGTCGCGCCGACGTGGCACCGGGAACACGTGCTCGCGACGTTGGCCGGATAGACCGAGGACTGCGGGTCGAGCGGGCTGCGGATGTCGTGGACGCGGTGGCAGTCGGTACACGTGGCCACGAGGTCGCTTCCCCTCGATACGGCCCATCCGTGATAGCTGTCCAGATACGACTTCACGACGCCCGGGTTGATGCCGTACTTCGAGATGATCTCCGGGTTGGTGTGGCAATCGCCGCAGAGCTCCTTTGCACGGTGCTCGGGACTGATGCGTGCGCTCGGGTCGAGGTGGCCCTGGATCAGGTGCTCGTTGTGGCAGTCGATGCAGGTCGGAGAATCCATGATCCCCAGCGCGACCGCTCGACCGTGGATCGATCCCTCGTATTCGTGCGCGATATCCGCGTGGCATTTCGAACACGTCTCCGCGACGTTCGCGCGGTTGATGTGCGATCTCGGGTCGTTGGCGGCCCGCGAGTCGTGGCTGCCGTGGCAGTCGGTGCAGACGGCCGTCTTCTTGCCTTCGCGCCACCCCTCGCCGTGCACAGATGCGAGATACGCCGGAACGACGACGGGCAGGCGCACGTAGTCCGCCGTCAGCGGGGCTTCGCGCGCGTGACAGCCGCCGCAGAGCGTCGGCACGTTTCGGGGATTCACCGGCGACGTGGAATCGGACACGGCGACGATGTGGTGGCTCCCGTGACAACTCAGGCATGTCGCGGCGCCGCTACCCTTGCGCCCGGCGCGGTGAACGCTGGTCGCATAGTCGCTCGCGGCGCTTTCGTGGCACCCGCCGCACGCGTCCAGCGGCTGCGCGGGCGTCTTGCCGCGATCGTGAATGGTGTGGCACGTCGTGCACGCCATGTCCCCATCCTTGAAGACATCCTCATGTGTTGATCCCTTGAACTCGGCCCGCACGTCGTCGTGACACTGCGTGCAGTCGACCGGCGTGTACTTCTTGTAGTGCGGGGTATCATCGTAGTTGCCCGGCGCGCTGTGGCAGTCGGTGCACGACAGATCCGCGTGCACACCCGCGGCGAATTTTGCCGCCACGATGCCGATGGCGCGGCCATTGTCGGATTTCATGGAAGCGTCGTCGTGGCAGTCCAGACAGGCGCTATTGTCCGTTTGCGCGAATACGGGAGAGGCGACGAGGAGCGCGAATGCAGCGGCGAGCAGCCAGATTGAGAGGCGTCGGGTGCGGTGCGGGCGTTTCGCGAACAAGGGCGTCATGAAAGAATTACGAAATCATACGGCGCCAACACATAGAGGCTACGACCGGCCCGCCCGCTTGTCAATGAAACGTCGACAAACTTTTTTTGACTGCATGCATTTTCGCTCTTTTCCTCGGTGACCATGGGTGCTACAAGTATCCCCTATGGCGATCAGCCGTAGAGCGTTTACCAAACTTCTGCTCGGTGGGGGACTGCTCGGCTGGTTGGGCAGTGCCATCTATCCCATCGTCTCTTATCTGAAACCCCCCAAGATTCCGGAAGCGAATGTGCAGTCGGTCAAGGCCGGCTCCGCGTCCGCGTTCGCGGCGAACACCGCACAGATCGTCAAGTTCGGACGCAAGCCGGTCATCGTCGTCAAAATGGAGACGGGGGAGTTCCGGGCGTTCGGCGCGACGTGCACACACCTGGGTTGCATCGTGCAGTACCGCGGGGATCTCAAAGAGATCTGGTGCGCCTGCCACAACGGCCTCTATGACCTCCATGGACGCAACATCTCCGGTCCGCCGCCGAAGCCTCTGGAAGAATATGCGGTCAACGTGGTCAACGACGACATCGTCGTATCGAGGACGGCCTGAACCCGATGGCGACCGGCGTCGATAGAACCAACACGAAGCCGCGCTCCGGCGCGGGCCAGAAGCTCTACGGCTGGATCGACGACCGCTTCCATATCACGCCGTTGATTGACTTCATGCGGCACAAGAAGGTGCCGGTTCATCGCCACACGGTCTGGTACTACATGGGCGGCGTGGCGCTGTTCCTGTTCATCGTTCAGGTCGTCTCGGGGATTCTCCTCGTCCTCTATTACAAGCCCGACGAGAACAGCGCCTTCGAGAGCGTTCGCTTCATTACCACCAAGGTATCGTTCGGCTGGTTGATTCGATCGGTGCACAGCTGGTCGGCGAATCTCATGGTGTTCTTCGTGTTCATTCACATGTTCAGCACGTTCTTCACCCGGGCCTATAAGAAGCCGCGCGAGCTCACGTGGATGACCGGATTCTTGCTGCTGGCGCTGGCGCTCGGATTCGGCTTCACGGGGTATCTGTTGCCGTGGAACCAACTGGCCTTCTTCGCTACCAAGGTGGGTACGGACATCGCGGCGGCGGTTCCCGTGATCGGCCACGCGGCCAGGATCCTCCTCCGCGGCGGTGACGATGTCACCGGCGCGACACTGACGCGCTTCTACGCGATCCATATCGCGTTGCTACCGGCGATCTTCACCGCGATCCTGATGATCCACCTGGTCTTCGTGCAGCGGCAGGGCATGCACGAGCCCGAGTTCATGGAGCACCTGCCGCCCGAGAAGAAGAAGATGATTCCGTTCTTCCCGAACTTTCTGCTGCGCGACACGCTGCTGTGGCTGATGGTTCTCAATCTGGTGCTGTTCCTCGCGGTCTTCTTCCCGTGGGGCGTAGGCGTCAAGGCGGATCCGTTCGCTTCCGCGCCCAAGGGCATCCGGCCCGAGTGGTATTTCATGTTCATGTTCCAGACCCTCAAGCTGATTCCAGGGCACGTCTGGTTCATGGAAGGCGAGGTGCTCGGGATCATGGGGTTCCTGGTGGTGGGGGTTGCGTGGCTGCTGGTGCCGTTCTGGGAGATGAAACGGCGTCCCGACGGCCGGGCACGTCCGATCACGATCATCGGCGTGGCCGCGATCATCTACATCATCGTGATGACGATCTGGGGTTACCTGGTATGAGCAACCGACGGACACGCATTTTCTTCGCGATCGCATTGTCGCTCATCCTCTCGGGCGCGACGCTCGCGGCACTAACCTACGCCGCGGACAAGGAACATGCCGAAGAGAAGACGACAGCGGACGACGGGCACGCCGAGGAGAAGGCGGCCGCCCCCGCGGCCTCCGATACCGGCAAGCCTGTCGATCATTGCGTCAAGTGTCACACGGAAGAGGACGTCATGCCGGACGGCCACCTCGACGCCGACATTCACATGCAGCCGGGGCTGTCGTGCGCGGGCTGTCACGGCGGCGATCCGACCTCGGACGACGAGGACCGCGCCATGTCCAAGGCGGCGGGCTTCATCGGCGTGCCCAACAAGGCCGATATCCCGGCATTCTGCGGCCGCTGCCACTCCGATATCGAGTTCATGCGGCGTTATCAGCCCCGTATCGCCACCGATCAGGTCAGTCAGTACTTCACCAGCGTTCACGGACACCGGCTCAAGCAGGGGGACAAGAAGGTCGCGGACTGCACCAGTTGTCACACGGCGCATGGCATTCTGCCGGCAAGCGACAGTCGATCGACCGTGTATGCGCTGAACGTCCCGGGAACCTGCGGCAAGTGTCATGGCGACGCCAACTACATGGCCGGTTACGGCATTCCCACCGACCAGCTCGAGAAGTTCACCAAGAGCGTGCACGGAGTCGCATTGCTCGAGAACCAGGATACCGGTGCACCCGCGTGCAACGACTGCCACGGAAACCACGGCGCCACGCCGCCGGGGTTGTCCTCCATCACGCAGGTATGCGGTCATTGCCACGTCAACAACATGCAGTTCTTCACCGAGTCGCGCATGGGACATGCGTTCGTGGAACAGGGATACCACGGGTGCGAAGAGTGTCACGGCAACCATGGTATCCACAAGACGTCGGATGAGATGGTGGGCACGGAAGAGGGTGCCGTGTGCATCACGTGTCATTCGGACGGCGAGAAGGGTTTCGAAGCGGCGAAGAAGATCCACGCCGACCTGATCGGGTTGCGCGCGAAATACGCCGAAGCGGTCACCGCGCAGGAAGAAGTGCAGCGAATCGGCATGGACGACGTCGACATCGGCTTCATGCTGCAGGACGCGCACCAGAATCTCATTCAGGCGCGGACACTCGTGCATACGTTCGATCCCGATCGCGTCAAGACGATGACGGACGAAGGAACGCAGAAGGCGACCGAAGCCGTCGAGGCGGCCGCCGCGCAGGTGAAGGACTATCACGTTCGCCGTCGCGGATTCGGCCTTGCAACCCTGTTCACCACGATACTCGCGTTCGCACTGTTTCTCTGGATTCGCCAGATGGAGTCGAAGTGATCGCCCGTTCACTGGACGATTTCGGACAGTGCACCTGCACATGCGTTAATGAAACGGACATAGCAAATCGCATGCGGATGTCGGATATAAAGATTCTTTCGCAAAGTCTATGCAAAACTGTGCTACGAGACATAGTTGCGATTGACGGGGCTTTCGATGTCGATATACTCGTGAATGAAATCTCATGGGACGTGCTCGCCACATAAGCTTTCTCGCAGTGCTCGTCGGCATCGTTGCGGTGTCGGCGTTCTTCGTATTTGCATCCGCAAGATCATCGGAACCCGAAAAGCTGACCTCTGACGCCTGTCTCGATTGCCACGAGGACGTCGCCCACGGCATGAAGGGTTCGGCGCACGACCCGGTCGGCAACAAGGTGGACTGCCTGGGTTGCCACGCCGGCGCCGCGACGATCGCCCACGTCGACGACCCCGACTCCAACAAGCCGGTCAATCCGGGCAAGCTGTCCGCGGATTCGTTGAAAGCCGTATGCACGACGTGTCACGCACACCCGCACGCGCTGAATTTGTACGAACGGGATCCGCACGGCGAGGCCGGACTCGCGTGCACCAACTGTCACCAGATTCACGACAACAAGCACGCGTCGTTGCTCAAGGATAAGCAGCCCGACCTGTGCCTCTCGTGTCACCAGGATGTGCGCGGACAACTCGCGCTGACGTCACACCACCCGGTGATGGAGAACGTCGTCGCCTGCTCCGACTGTCACGTCGACGTGTTCCAGAGCAAGAAACAGCACACCCAGGCCGGACCCGGCGCGACCTGCGTAAACTGTCACGCGGAATTCCAGGGGCCGTTCCCCTACGAGCATCCGGCCGCGGTGGAGTATTCGACCGAAGAGGGCGGGTGCCTGAATTGCCACGCGCCGCACGGCTCACAGTTCCCGCGGTTGCTCAGGCAGAGTTACGAATCGCCGCACTACTCGCTGTGCTCGCAGTGCCATTCGATTCCGAAGCATCTGAACAATCTGAAACACGGAACGCGCTGGGCCGGCGTCCCGTGCAACGAATGCCATTCCGATATTCACGGCTCCTACACGCATCGTAATCTGCTGGATTCCGTCCCTCGAGGCGCAGGGATGCCTGAAAGCCGGGTGTCACAAGTGAGACCGACGACGCGTCAGCTGGTGATGGTCATCGCGGGAGCGCTGATTGCCGCGAGCGCGGCCGGTGCGGCTCGCGCGGACTCGTGGGGTTGGGACGGGAAGGTTCGCCTCGGCGGAATCTATCTCGACCAGACCGGCGACCGCACGACGATGGAGGAGACCTTCAATATATATGACGGTTTCTCCGTTTCATCCATCTATCTCAACGGACATAAGGACCCCAAAACCCATTTGCTGCTTGACCTCACGGACATCAACCTGGGGGACCGGCGCGGGAACTTCGATTATCGCCAGTCGGGACTGCTTCACTTCCGTTCGCGCTACGACGAGAGCCGCTTCGTGTTCGATCCGGCGGGCACCGTGGATGCGCGACGCCGTGACTGGTTTTCGTCGCTGTCGGTGACGCCCACGAAGTACCTCCAGGTATCGGGCGACTACGACCTCCAGACGCGGCGCGGCGACCGGATCGGACTCACCGGCGAGCCGGTCGGTTGGCTGGGGACCGCCTACGACTCCGACCTGCATCGCTGGCAGCTTCGCGCGCAGGCCACCGAATCCTCGACGGGTATCGGCGGGACGGTCACGTACGACGGCGTCATGCAGACGGATGCCATCGACTCCCGGCGCGAACGAAACGGCTACGTCGTCTCGGCGATCGTGCACGTGCCACGGCTGTTCTTCCATCGACTGACGAACGTGGCGCGCGGCGCCATCGGGCGCAGCGAACTCCCGAACGTCGGCAACCTGGGATTCGACCTGAAGACCGTGCAGTACACGGGTCTGGTCGACGCCGCCCGCTGGGCGAGTCTGCGTTATCAGTTCTACGGCAGCTGGATCGACGACGAGTCTACGACGATGCGCACAGACAATCTTATCCACGACGTCGATGCCACCCTGCGATGCCGGGTCGCCTACCTGACGTTCGGTTACGGGTGGGAGGCACTGGACGACGATCGGTCCATCACGACGACCAACACGTTCCACGGCAACCTCATGCTTCACGATCCGAAGAACAAGGTGACGGCACGCGCGTCGTACGCGACGCGCAACAAGGACGACGAAGAGTCGCGCACGCTGCTCAAGGACACGGAATACGACCGCTGGGAAGGGCGTCTCGATACGCGGCCGGTCAAGGATTCTCACGGTGGGTGGGCGCGTCGCCGATCGCAAGCGTGAGATGCCCGACATCGGCAGCCAGGCGGACGGTTTCATGGCGAGCGGCTACGCCACCTGGCGGGGCGCGCCGACGGGCGACGCGAAGCTCCTGACCAGCGACATCGGCGCGGACTATTCGTACGCGGACGACGACTACGACGATATCTGGGGTCGCCAGCACGTGATCACCAACAGCGTCACCGGGCGTGTCGCGGTGACCGCGTACGAGCGCGTCGATCTCAACGCCGCTGTCACGTTCCTCAAGATGACCGAAGACCTCGATATCGAGAAGTCGATCCTGTCGTTCGGCGCCGGCTATCGGTTCGCCAACGGATTGCTGGCGGACGTCCAGTACAACGTCTATAACTTTGACGACTATCTGATTTTCAGTCGCTACTACACCGCGAACGTGGTGTGGTTCAACGTCGGCTACGCGTTTTCGAAAGGGAGTAGCCAGTAGAACGGGACGGGCCGGCACGACCGGTCCACTGCAGGAGGAATCCACGATGAGAACGAGATATCTATTGTTGTGCGTCGGCCTTGCGGCGCTCTTCTATGCGTGCGATCGCACCAACACCGTTGTCGAGTCGGTTGATCCCGGTCCGACGACATGCGCGCAGTGCCACGACCCGAGCAACCTGATTACCGGGAAAGAGACCGAGTGGGCGGAATCGGTGCACGGCACCGGTGTCGCGTACCTGCGGGGAACGAGTAAGGATTGCGCCGGGTGTCATTCCGGCCACGCGTTCGCGCAGCGCGTCAAGGCCGGTCTGGATCCGACCGAGGTGACGGCGGGCGATCCGGACCCGACGCGCCAGGATTGCCGTGCATGTCACCAGATTCATCAAACGTATACCGAGGCCGACTTCGCGCTCCAGACCACGAAACCGGTGAAGCTCTATGCCATCACCAAGAGTGCGACCTTCGACGGCGGGATGGGAAATCTGTGCGCCAACTGCCACCAGCCGCGCACGGACGCCCCGGTACCGGTCAATGGTGTCGTGAAGGGAATCAACTCGCACTGGGGGCCGCACCATGGCCCGCAGAGTGCGATGATCCTGGGCGTCGGTGGTGCCGGTGTCACGGGTAAGGCGAGCGGTCACTACGGCGCCGTGGGGAATACCTGTGTGCAGTGTCACATGGGCGACGGTCGCGACCACCACTTCGATCCGGCCGTGGCGACCTGTCAGAAGTGTCACCCGACCGCCACGAACTTCGACGTCGATGGCGTGCAGACCGAAATCGCGGGCTTGCTGGACGCGGTCGAAGCCGAACTCATCAACCGGGGCGTTCTGGCGCCCCCGATCCGGGGATGGCGACCCGACTCCGGCAGTCACCCAGGCCCCGACGGGCGAAGCCTTTGCGCTCTGGAACTACATCTACGTGGGGCGCGAGGATAAGAGCATGGGTGTGCACAACGTGGACTACGCGAGAGCGTTGCTCGAAGCGAGCCTGGACTCGCTGGGCGTGGCCCTGCCGGCACCGGTGGCGACACAGGCGCGTACGCGGCCGGCCATCGGCGGATCGAAGTAAGTTCGAACGACTGAAAGAATCTCGTGGATTCCCGCGCGAGGGGGCCTCTTTGGCCCCCTCGCGTTCTTTTTTTTGGGTCCGCGCGCGTTGGGAAATCCAAGTTGACGGGAGCGGATCGCCTCCCGTAGGATGTGTATCCCCAGCGGCTTACACTCCGGTGCGAAGGTAGCTCAGTTGGTAGAGCAAGGGACTGAAAATCCCTGTGTCGGCGGTTCAATTCCGTCCCTTCGCACCATTTCTTTTTCCAGGGTTGGGCGTTGCGCGTGTTCGGGGTGTGTCATACTATCTGCATGACTCGCGCCGCGGCCGGTCGCTCGTCTGGCGACGCCGCGGCGTCTTCTTTAGCGGATCGACGCCGATGACCGACTCGAAGAGCCAGCCCCAAACGCATCGCCCGGGCATTTCCGATATCCGGGTCATTCTCGAGGCGTGCCCGCCGCCGCTCGCCGACCGCGACAAGGCCTACGCGGTGCTTCGCCAGAGTTTCGCGTGCTACAACTCATTCCATGCGGTGAGCGTGCCCGATCTCCAGGACGAAGGAGAGTTCCAGCGCGAACGGGAGCGCGTCCCCAACGACGAATTCGCGCACTGGCTCCGCGAACTCACCGAGAAGCCGCTGAGCCTCTACAAGGTCGTCGTCGCCTGCTCGGGCGACGAACTCGATCGCTGGCTCGCGCGCGCGGAGGGGCTCGGGTGTCGCGACATTTTCGTGGTCGGTGGAGACTCCCGGCACAAGCAATATCGCGGCGACGGGCTTTCGCTCGCGACCGCGGCCGACATGGCGTCTGCGCGCGGGTTCAACTGTGGCGGTATCATCATTCCGACCCGGCGGACGCAGTTCATGGCGCGGCCGGCGTCGGAGGACGAAGTTGACCGCGTGCTCGACAAGATCAACGCGCACGATTTTCGGTTTTTCAGCACGCAGATCCTCTACGAGAGCGAGTGGATGTGCTGCCTGCTCCTCGATCTCGTGCGGCGCCTCGACGCGGACAAGCTGCCGAAATCTTCCTGACGTTCTCGCCTTTCGTCGTTCCCGAGGACATCCATTTCGCCAAGAAGACGCTCGGCGTGTTCATCCCGCGCGACGTCGAACGGATGCTCAAGGGTGCGCGCAGTATGCGCGAGGCGTCGATCTCCTGCCTGATCGGTGTGTGGGAGCGGCTGGCGTCGTTCGCGAGCCAGATCGGTTTCCCCGAGGAACGGCTCGGCGTCAACGTCGAGTACCTCGACTCGCGTAATCCGCGCTCGGTCGATGCCTCGTTTGAACTGGCGGAAGAGTTCGGCCGTATTTTTCGCAAGTCTTGAATCCCGACCGCATCGTTCAATTCGACGCCTGGCCCGTCCACGTCCCGCTCGTCGATCCGTTTGTGATTTCACGCGGGGCGCTGGCGGTCGCCGAAATCGTCGTCGTGCGTCTGCGCCTCGCCGACGGGACCGAAGGCTACGGCGAAGCGTCGCCGTTTCCGCCCCTGACCGGTGAGACCCGTGACGGCACGCTCGCCGCGTGTCACCGTCTCGCGACGGTCGTGGAGGGAACCCCTGCATCGGCGTGGCCGACATTGGGCGCCGCGCTCCGACAGGCGGAGTCGACGGCGCCCGCCGCCCGCGCCGCGATCGAGTGCGCCGCCGCCGACGCCTGGTCCCGCTCGCAGGGGACGCCGCTCTACCAGACGTTCGGCGGCGCCGACGTGCGTGACCGCACCACCGACATCACGCTCCCGATTCTCCAGGAGTCTCGGATCGACGAACTCGCGGCGCACTGGCACGCCCGCGGGTTCCGGACCTTCAAGCTCAAGGTGGGCGCCCACCCGGGCGCGGACGCAGCCCGCGTGGAACGGCTCGCCGGTCGCTTTCCGGACGTCGCCTTCGTCCTGGACGCCAACCAGGGGTTCTCGCGCGACGCCGCACGGTCGTTCATTGCGCGGCTCCAGCCGTGGCATGAGCGCATCGCCATGGTGGAGCAGCCGCTCGACCGCGCCGACCTGGACGGCATGGCCGCGCTGCGCGCGGACGGCGGGGTTGCCATCGCGGCCGATGAAGCGGTGTTCACCGAGGCGGACGCCCGCCGGGTGATTGACGCCGGAGCCGCCGATATCGTGAACCTGAAGATCATGAAGTGCGGGCTCTCGGAGACCCTGGCGATCGCGGCGCGCGTGCGCGCCGCCGGACTCGGCCTGATGATCGGCGGCATGATGGAAACCCGGCTCGGCATGGCGGTGTCTTTCGCCGTCGCGCTGGGCACGGGCGGGATCGGTCACCTGGACCTGGACACACCGCTGCTGCTCGCAGCCGACCCGTTCGAGGGCGGATACGCCTACG
>CAVXFV010000009.1:0-18716 GCA_963761125.1 Candidatus Latescibacterota bacterium | reverse complement strand
ACGGGCCGGTCCTGCGCGTGTGGCGCCAGCCGGGCGTGGGAATGGTCCCGCGGCAGGCCCCGCCGCCAGGGTGAACCCGGAAAGGGGGTTGCAACCCCGCCCGCCCGTCGCTACCATCCGCGTCTGTTCGCGGGACGCCACCTCGATCCGCAATTTCGTTGCGAACTTCCCGGGGTGGCGTTTGTATAAGCGGGAAATCTCCAATCCCGAAATGTCGGATCGTCGTTTTTCTAGAGGAGTTACGCTATGGCGGAAGCGACGCGCCGCGTCATGATTGAGGCGGACGGGCTGTCGAAGTTCTACGGTCCGTTCGTCGCGATACGAGACGTCTCATTTTCCATTCCCGAAGGCCAGATCGTGTCCTTCCTCGGCCCCAACGGCGCCGGAAAGTCGACGACGATGAAGATCCTGTCCGGCTATCTCGCCGCCACGGCGGGCCGGGCGCGGATCGCCGGGTTCGACTGACGGTCGACCGGCTCGAAGGCGCCCGTCACCTGGGCTACCTGCCCGAGAATGGACCCCTGTACAATGACATGACTCCGCTCGAGCTGCTCAATTTCTTCGGGCAGGCGCGCGAACTGTCGCCGTCGCGGTTGGTCGAGCGGATCGAGGTGGTCGTGGCGCAGTGCGCCCTCGGCGAGGTACTCGAAAAGCCGATCGGGAAACTCTCGCGCGGCTATCGGCAGCGAGTCGGGCTCGCGCAGGCCCTCTTGCACGACCCGGCGGTTCTCATCATGGACGAACCCACCGCCGGTCTCGATCCCAATCAGATTCGCGACTTCCGGGAGAACATCAAGGTGCTCGGGCGCACGAAGACGGTTTTGATTTCCACGCACATCCTGCAGGAGGTCGAAGCCGTGGCGCATCGCGTGATCCTCATCAATGAGGGCTCGATCGTTTTCGACGGAGAGCCGGCGAAACTTCGCGAAGGCGGTTCGCTGGAGCAGACATTTTATCGCCTTACCGGCAAGCCGTCGGCGTCCGGGTCGGGGAGGTCGACGTGAGACGAATCAACTGGAACGTGGTGCGTGCGATCGTGCGTCGCGATCTGCGCCTGTATTTCTCCAATCCGACGGGTTACGTCTTCATCACGCTGTTCATCTTTCTGAGCGCGGTGGCGGCGTTCTGGCAGGACCGCTTCTTTCTCAACAACCTGGCCAACCTGACGCAGCTCAACGACGTCTTCCCGTACCTGCTCCTGTTCTTCATTCCGGCAACGACAATGGGCGTCTGGTCGGAAGAACGCGAACAGGGAACCGAGGAACTGCTGCTCACGCTTCCCGCGACGGATCTGGAAGTCGTTCTGGGAAAATACTTTGCAACCCTGGGCATCTACACGGCGGCGGTCCTGCTGTCGCTGTGCAACCTGATCGTCCTGTTCTGGCTGGGGCATCCGGACATCGGCCTGATGCTCGGCAACTACCTCGGCTACTGGCTGATCGGCGCGGCGTTCATCTCGGTGGGCATGCTGGCGTCGCGACTGGGCGCCAACATCACCGTGGCGTTCATCCTGGGCTCGCTGTTCTGCGCGTTCTTCGTCTTCACCGAGCACATCTTCGGCGTGTTCGGTTCCGCGGCGGCCGACTTCGGACGCTCGCTATCGGTGTGGGACCACTTCAACGATTACGCGCGCGGCGCGGTGACGCTGTCCGGCGTGCTCTATTTCCTCGGCCTGTCGGCGGTGATGCTCTATCTCAACGTGATCCTGGTGGGACGGCGCCACTGGCCGCCGGCCGCGGACGGGCACCGGATGAGTTTCCACTATTCGATTCGTACGGTCACCCTGGCCGTGGCACTGGTCAGCGCGTTTACGATCATCGCGCGCGCCGGTCTGCGCCTCGATGTGACCGCACAGCGCCTGCATTCGTTGTCGGGCGAGAGCAAGAAACTCATCAAAGAGATCTCCCCCGACCGACCGGTGTTCGTTCAGGCCTATGTGTCCAAGGACGTGCCGCGTTCGTACGTCCAGGCACGCGAGAACCTGCTGTCGTTCCTCCGCGAGTTCGACGCGGTGGGCGGCAACCGCATCCACGTGGTTATTCACGACACCGATGTGTATACCAGCAACGCGCGGGACGCGCGGGAGAAGTTCGGCATCCAGCCCGTCGATGTCCCGGAAGTCGAAGGATCGCAGGCCAACGTCCACAAGGTGTTCATGGGCGTTGCCTTCACCTGCGGCGGTTCCGAGGACGTCGTGCCATTTTTTGACCGCGGACTGCCGACCGAGTACGAGATCGCGCGCAGTATTCGCGTGGTAGCCCGCACCCAGCGCAAGAAGATCGGCGTGGTCAACTCGCAGGTGCGGCTGTTCGGCGGACTCGACTTCAATACGTTCCAGTCGACGCCGGCGTGGCCGGTGGTCGCCGAGTTGCAGAAGCAGTACGACGTGGTCCAGATCTCGGCGCAGGATTCGATCGCGGAGAAAGTCGACGCGCTGGTGATCGCGATGCCGTCGTCGCTGTCGCAGGAGGAGATGAACCACGTCCAGACGGCCATCACCCACGGGACGCCGGCGCTGCTGATCGACGACCCCGTGCCCGTTTTCGACGTCGGTCTCTCGCCGTCGGAGGAGAGCGGCGCCAACGTCAATCCGTTCATGCGCAACCGGGGACCGCAACCCAAGCCCAAGGGCGGCATCAATGCGTTTCTCTCGAGCATGGGGATTCTGTGGAACAAACAGCAGATCATCTGGGACCGCTACAACCCGCATCCGGAACTCGCCAATCTGCCGCCCGAAGTCGTGTTCGTCGGCCGCGGCAACGGTGATCCGGAATCGTTCAACGACACGTTCCCGGCGACGAAGGGTCTGCAGGAACTCGTGTTCCTGTTTCCGGGTTCGGTGACCAAGACCTCGGACTCGCCCTACAACTTCGAGCCCATCGTCAAGTCGAGTCTCGAGTCCGGCACGACGGCGTATGACCAGGTGATTCAGAAGAGTTTCTTCGGCATGGGCCTGGTTCCGTACGCGGGTCCACGGTACGCGACGAACACCGACTACGCGATTGCGGCGCACGTAAGCGGCGAGCACGCGGTGGACGGCGATACCACGCGGGTCAACGTCATCTTCATCGCGGACCTCGATTTCATCTCGGACCAGTTTTTCGAGATCCGTCGTCGCGGGTTCGAGAATATGGACTTCGACAACGTCTCGTTCTTTCTCAACTGCATCGACGTGCTGGCGGGAGACGAGTCCTTTATCCAGTTGCGCCGCCGCCGGGTGCAGCATCGCACGCTGACGACGGTCGAGGCACGCACGCGCGCCTACGCCGATCGCCGCGCGCAGGAAGAGCAGCAGGCCCAGGCCGAGGCGCAGCAGGCGCTGGCGCAGGCGCAGCAGCGCCTCGACCAGAAGGTGGGCGAAGTCCGGCAGCGGACCGATCTCGACGCGACCACCAAGCAGATCATGGCGCGCAACCTCCAGGAGGCGGAGTCGCGGCGCTTCGACGCGGAAAAGGCGAACATCGAGTCAGAGCGCGATCTCAAGATCGAGCGCAGCAAGGAGGACATGGAATCGCAGGTCCGCCGCATTCAGAGCGGCATCAAGACCCTCGCCGGGCTCCTGCCGCCGATTCCGGTCTTCGTGATGGGTATTTTCATTTTCGTGCGCCGGCGTCGCCGCGAGAACGAGGGCGCGGCGGCGGTCCGCCGCCTGCGCGGATAGTGGACCGGAGGTCGACAATGGGTGAGATGCGCAAGACGATCTATTTCGCGGCCGCGGCCGTGCTGCTCGCGGCGCTGGCGATATTCACGGCGCCGCACCAGAAGCTCCCGAAGGCGTTTTTCGACCAGGGACAGCCCTTCTTCCCGGATTTCACCGATCCCAACAAGGCCAAGACGCTCGAGGTCGTGGACTGGAACGAAGAGACGGGCACGGCGGTGCCGTTCAAGGTGACGTTCGAGAACGGCCGCTGGACGATTCCGTCGCACTACGACTATCCCGCCGACGGCAAAGACCGCCTGGCCAAGACCGCCGCGAGCCTGATCGGCATTACCAAGGACGATTTTCGCACCGACAACGTCGCCGACTACGAAGCCTGCGGCGTGATCGATCCCCTCGATGCCACGAATACGAGCACCAAGGGGCGCGGGAAACGCATCACGATCAAGGGAGATAACGGCGTCGTGCTGGCGGACCTGATCATCGGCAAGTCGTTCGAGGGACGCGAGGGATTCCGCCTGGTGCGGGTGCCCGGGGAGAAACGCGTCTACGGCGCCAAGATCAACGTCGACGTGTCCACCAAGTTCAAGGACTGGATCGAGTCGGACCTGATGATGATCGACAAGGATGAGATCGATCAGGTCGTGCTCAAGGACTACTCGATCGACGAGTCATCCGGTCGTCTGAACGTGCGCGACGAAGTGACGTTGTCGAAGGACGGCACGGCGTGGAATATGGAGAAGAAGCCCGCCGCCAAGGACGTCGACACGTACAAGGTGAACAACCTCGTGAGCGCGATCGACGGCCTTTCGATCGAGGGTGTTCGTCCGAAGCCGGACGGCGTCACGGCGTCGTTGTCGCGGGCGTCCGGACAGATTTCGATATCGCAGTCGGATATGATTTCGCTGCAGGAGCACGGGTTCTATTTCGCCCGCGACGGACGGCTGGTGTCGAACGAAGGCGAACTGCAGGCGCGCACATCGGACGGGGTCACCTACACACTGCGTTTCGGCGAGGTCGCCGTCGGGGCCGACGGCGCGCAGCCGAGCGCCGATCCGAACGGCGGCGCCGGTCAGACGCCGAAGGGCGAGAATCGCTACGTGATGATCACCGCGTCGTTCAATCCGGCACTGTTCCCCGAGCCGGCCAGACCGACGGACATGGCGTTCAAGCAGAAACCGGACAGCACGTTGACGCTGGACGAGCGCAAGCAGAAGGAGATCCAGGCCACCCACGACCGCTGGCAGCAGCAGGTCGATGCCGGAAAGAAACGCGCCGACGATTTGAACGATCGTTTCGCGAAATGGTACTACGTGATCTCCGGCGACAGCTTCGACAAGCTCCACCTCAAGCGCGCCGATTTGCTTCGGGACAAGCCCAAGAAGAGCTAGCGGCGAAGGACCGCGCACGGGCCAGAAAAAAGGCTCCGGTCGTAAGACCGGAGCCTTTCCTGTTTCGATTGCGCGGTTCGTCCTAGAAACCGAGTTCTTTTTTCCGCGCCTCGGCCGTGGGCAGCGCCGGCTGCTTGTCCGTAATCAGCGCAAGCTTGCCCGCGCGTTCGGCGTTGATCTGCGTCCACTGCTTCTGATCGTCCGGGACATCCTCTTCGGGATAGATGGCTTCGACGGGGCATTCAGGCGCGCACGCGTCGCAATCGATACACGAGTCGGGATCGATGTAGAGCATCTCGTCGTCGGCGTGAAAGCAATCCACGGGACAGACGACGACGCAATCCGTGTAGCGGCATTTCTGGCAATTGCCCGTGACCACGTACGTCATTCGTGACTCCTTGCTGAGATTCGAATCGAGTGCGGCCGAAAAATCATAGAGGCCTCGTTAGGCGGCGTCAAGTCGCAACCGACCGGGAGCCCTTCCGTCGTGCGACGGTGCCCGCCGCGCCGAGAAACAGCACCGCCCCGATCATGCCGGGGAGGGCGGACTGGCGCCGCGCCGCGACGACTTCCGCCCGTTCGCGGTCCAGTCGCTCGATCTTGATCTTGAGCTCCCGCTCTGCGACCTCGTATCCGTTGAGTTGCTTCTGGTAGATTTTCTGCTGCTGCATGATGATGCCGCCCCCGAACGTCCGGACCGAGTCCGGAACGTCGGACATGCTGTTCAGGAATCCCTGATAGCGAAGGCTGGTCTGCACGAGCGCCGTGTGCGTCGTGTCCCGCTCGGCGACCGCCGCGGCGCGCTTGCCGTCGACGTCCCGGAGCGACACCCCGGCGCGTCGCCAGGAGATCCCGCTCCAGGCGGCGCTCGCCACGGCGGCGATCACGAAAACGATGGATAGCAGGCGTCGACCGTTCATGGTGGGCGATTGTTTCGGAGTCCGGGGTACCTGTCAAGACGTTGTCGCGGGTGGAGTCGCGAGGGCGTCGAACAACTCCCGCGCGGGCCGCATGCTGTCCTCCCAGCGCGCCCGCTTCTCGATCATGTCGATATTGATACTGCGGGCTCGGTGCCGGAGTTCCGCGTCGCGCCACGAATCGATGACGGCGACCGCGAGCCGCGCGGGCTCGCGTGGCGGGACCAGCCGCCCGTTCTCGCCGTCGACGATCCACTCGCGGTTGGCCGGAATGTCGGTCACAATGGGGAACAGGCCGCACGCCATCGCCTCCAGCAGCGACACGGACGTCGTGTCGTGCGGAGACGTCGAGACGTAGATGTCGTGCTGGTGGAGGAGGGCGGCCATGCGTTCGTGATCGATTCCCCCGACCAGAGAAATGGAAGGCGCCGCGGGGGACGCCGCCGCGCGGTTCGCGAGCGCGTCGCGCTCGCCGCCGTCGCCGGCCACCGTGAGGGTCGCGTCCGGCAGCGCCTCGCGGACGGCGGCAAACGCGTCGATCGCAGTCTCGACCGAATAGAGCGACTCGAGTTTGCGGTTGGTCAGGACACGCGGTCCCGGCCCCGACCGCTCCGGTCCGGGTGGGAAAACCGCGGTATCGACGCCGTAGGGAAATTCGCGAACCCGTTCGTCGGGCACACCGAACGAGCGGATGCGCTCGGACAGCACGCGGGCATCCGAGGTGACGAACGCGGCGCGGCGCAGCACGAACCGGGTTCGCCACCGGTGGAACGGACTCTTGTCCGGGTCGGTCATCACGTCGCTGCCCCAGGTGCTCAGCACCCAGCGGCTTCGAACGACCAGCGCGGCGATCATTCCATAGTTGGGGACGAAGTGCGCGCTGACCACGCGCGGATCGAATTCGCGCGCGATTCGCCGGACCGCGAGCGCGGCGAGCGGATAGCGCAACGCGTCCGGGAGCAGCCGGGAAACGCGTATGCGTCTGAACGGCGCGGGAAACGCATCGCCGGGCTCCAGCGACACGGCCAGAACGTCGTAGCCGGCGCCGGCAAAATACGACGCCCAGCGGCGCAGGTGCACCTGGCGCGCGTCTCCGAGCAGGAGCATCCGGGGACGGTCGGGCGGCGTCGGCGAGATCACGCGGGCGAGTGTACGCGCGCCCCGACACGCGTGTCAAAGCCGTCGGCACAGTTGACAGGCCAGCACCCAGCGGCTACGCTCCATTGAATCGGACCGCGGAACCCCGCGTTTCGACTCTCAAGGAGTTCATCATGAAGACCCTCGGCCTGGTTGCGATCCTGGTGCTCGCGACGGTCCCGGCGTGTCGGCAGGAACACCCGATCAAGGTGTACATCAACCCGACGTTCACGGACACGAAGAGCGCGACGACGGTGGCCAAGATCGCCGTCACCACCGTGGCCAGTTCGCTTCACGAAACCGACGACCCGGACAACGTCGCGCCGGCGACGGTCGAGAAATTCCTGATTCCGGCGCTGGACGCGCGCACGGATTACAAGTTCATCGCGCCCAACACCATCGACTACGCGATCTCGCAGAATGGATGGGAAGATCGGTACGCGAAATTCCTGCGTTCGTTCGCGATCAGCGGTAAGCCCGACATGGCGTTTGTCAAAGACCTCTCGACCCAGTTGCAGTGCGACGCCTTTCTGATTCCCGTCGTCGATCTGTGGCAGAAGGACGAGGTCGATATCACCGAGAACGCGACGCCCGCGACGTACGTCGGCGCGACGATCACGGTCATTGCCGCCAGCGACGGTTCGGTTCTGTTTCGGGCGACGGACGAAAACTACGAGGAAGGGGCGCGCTCGGAGACCAGCGACCGGCAGATCGTGACCAGCGCGTCGGGGGCGGTGTACGCGGATCTCGGCGCCAAGACGCACCGGGCGCCGCCATTCGAGGACGTCGCGGTGAAGGTGGCAAAGGCCCTGGCGTCGAGCCTGCCCCCGCGCTAAGACGGCTCCACCCCGGGCCGGCTGCACGATGGATCAGGACACACGGTGGATGCGGGAAGCCATTGCGGAGGCCGAAGCGGCGGCCGCGGATGGCGAGGTGCCGATCGGTGCGGTCGTCGTGCGATCCGGCAAGGTTGTCGGACGCGGGCACAATCGCACGGCGAAAAGTGGCCAGCCGTTCGAACACGCGGAGATCGTGGCACTCTGGGACGCGGTGGACGAGGTCGGGGCGCACGCGCTGGAAGAGAGTGCGCTCTATTCGACGATCGAGCCGTGCGTCATGTGTATCGGAGCGGCGATCCTGTCCCGGGTGCCGCGCGTCGTCTTCGGCGCTCGCGAGCCGCGGACCGGCGCCTGCGAAAGTGTTTTCGCGATCCAGAATGAACCCCGACTCCTGCACCGCCCGGTGGTGATCGGCGGCGTCGAGGAGGCGCGCTGCCGAGAACTGATGCAGCGTTTTTTTGTCGAGAAGCGCGGGCAGTCGACGTGACGCCGGTTGCGCCGGAAAACATCGGTCGGAGAGATGCGAGAGTGGTTTAATCGGCACGATTGGAAATCGTGTGAGCGCGAAAGCGTTCCGAGGGTTCGAATCCCTCTCTCTCCGCCATTTCCTTTTTGAACCGTTCATGGTTCGGAACTCATGATTCAGCCGACCCAGGAAAGCACCGACGGTGCACGCGCGTTCTTTCTGGCATTCGGCGCCGTGACCGGCGTCGGAAGCCTGCCGCACGCCGCGGCGACCGGGGCCGTTGAATTCATCGGGCGCCGCGCTCCGGAGGTTCCGTTCTGGCCGCAGTTGCGCCGGCGCTCTCCGCGCGAATCGATGATCCCGCAGACATTCGGCCCGGCCATTCGCCACCTGACACTCGTGCCCGGCGAACACGCGTATGCCATCGCCTCGGCCGACGTCGAGCGTTTCGCGGCATCCCTCGAGCGCGACGCCGGGCGGATCGAAGTCACCAATGCCGCCGGCCTGGCGGCCTTCCTCGCGGCATTCGACGCCGGCGATTTCCCCGACGCGCGCGCGGTCAAAGGGCAGTGCATGGGCCCGGTCACGCTGGCGTGTTCGCTCCTTGTCGACGGGCAGCCGTTCATCGAGGTCGCCGAATTGCGCGAACTGCTTGCCAACCATGTCGTGCGGCTCGCGCGCTGGCAAATCGACGAGCTGCAGACGCGGTCGCGTGTGGTGCTCCTGGTGCTCGACGAGGCGTATCTCGGTGTGACGCTTCGCCGGGAGCCGGAACGCTTCGAAGCGATGACGCAACTGCTCCGCTCGGTCGTGCTTCGGCTGCGGCGGCCGGGCGTTCTGATCGGCATCCACTGTTGCGACGAGATCCCGCCGGAGACACTCACCGCGGTCGGACCGGATATCTACTCGTTCGACGCCTTCCACGGCGGCGAGATCCTCGCCGCCGATCCGCACACGCACCGGTTCCTGGCCGATGGCGGTCGTCTGGCGTGGGGGTGGATTCCGACCCTGGACGACCTTTCCGGGGTGGACGCCGAGTCGATCGCGGCCCGGTGGTGGGCGGCCTGCCAGCCGCTCATCGTCCGCGGGGGCGGGGTCACCGCGCGGCGTATCCTGGAAACCTCGCTGGTTACGGCCGCCTGCGGACTGGCGGGATCCAGCGAAGCGACGTGCGACCGCTCGTTCGAACTCGCACACGAGGTCGCATCCCGGTTTGCCTCGTACTGTAAGTCTGGTTAAACTTGGCTCATGACCGATGGCCGCCCGCAGTCACCCTGTACGAACACGTGCAGGATCGATCCGCGTTCCACGTTCTGCCAGGGATGTTTCCGAACGCTGGACGAGATCGAGTGCTGGGGACAGATGACCGACGAAGAAAAGCGGGAACTGCTGCGTCGGATCGACGAGCGCCGCGAGACCCGGGGAGAATACCGTGACGACTGACCGCCAGCCGATCGAAGAGCGCATCAATGCAGCCGAGACGCGTATCGCGAAGGTGGTCGTTCCCGGCACGACGAACCACTATGACACGTTGTTCGGCGGAACGCTGCTCGGATGGATGGACGAAGTCGCGTTCATCACCGCCACGCGATTCGGGCGGCGCCCGTTCGTCACGGTTTCGCTGGAACGAACCGATTTCAAACACCCCATCCCATCGGGGACGATCGTGGAGCTGGTCGGGCACGTCGAGCACGTCGGTCGAACCAGCGTTCGGGTCCGGGTGGACGTCTTTCGCGAGGACATGTACTCGCGGGAACGCCTTCGGGCGGTGACCGGTCTGTTCACGATGGTGGCCATCGACGAGAACAAACGGCCGACCCCGGTGGAAGGCTGAGCCCGCTTGCCTTTTCGGGTCGCTTTCGGTAGTATCGGCCCGGAGAGATGCCAGAGCGGTTGAATGGGGCGGTCTCGAAAACCGTTGAGCGCGCAAGCGTTCCGAGGGTTCGAATCCCTCTCTCTCCGCCATATTTTTGATCATGACATAGACGCCAGCGCCGTCGGTTCTGGTGGGGATGTAGCTCAGCTGGGAGAGCGCCTCGTTCGCAACGAGGAGGTCGGCGGTTCGAGCCCGCTCATCTCCACCATTTTCATTCACCCGACACCGAACGGTACTGGACGCCGCCGGATCGTCGCCGCAGAATCGCCGCGGGCGCGAGTGGCGGCCGGGTCCCACGCAATGGTCGCTCATGAATCCCGTCAGGACCGGAAGGTAGCAGCGGTAAGTGGATCCGATCATGTGACGTGGTTTCGCCTGGTCGCCACTCGCGCCCGTGCCGACCGCGACCGCCGGAACGAACCCAGTGACGGAAGAACGACGCGATGAGTTACGAAGTCCTCGCACGCAAGTGGCGCCCATTGACCTTCGACGACGTCGTCGGCCAGGACCACATCACGCGCACGCTCAAGAAGGCCGTCGAGACCGGACGCATTTCGCACGCGTACCTGTTCTCGGGGCCGCGCGGGTGCGGCAAGACCAGCACCGCGCGTATCCTCGCGCGCGTGATCAACTGCGAAAAGATCAAGGATGGCAACCCGTGCAACGAATGCGCGTCGTGCACGGCGGTGATCCACGGTAACAATCTCGATGTGATGGAGATCGACGGCGCGTCGCACACCGGCGTGGACGCGGTGCGCGATCTGCAGGAGAGTATCGGGTACGCGCCCAGTCAGAGCCGCAACAAGGTCTACATCATCGACGAAGTACACATGCTCTCGACGCATGCCTTCAACGCGCTGTTGAAGACGCTCGAGGAACCGCCGGCGCACGTGTACTTCATCTTCGCGACCACGGCACCCCAGAAGATTCCCGACACGATCAAATCGCGTTGTCAGCGGCACCAGTTCAAGCGGCTGGAGAACGCCGAAATCGCCGACCGGCTGGCGTTCATCTGCAAAGCCGAGAAGGTGAAGTATGAGGACGACGCGCTGCGTCTGCTGGCACGCAAGGCCGACGGCAGCATGCGCGACGGGACCAGTCTCCTCGACCAGTGTGTCACCGCGTCCGGCGGAAACGTGTCGGTCGCGGCCGTCCAGGGGATCCTCGGGCTCATCGACCAGGAGAAGATTCTGGCGCTTGTGGATGCGATCTCGTCCGGCGACGCAACCAAACCGCTGGAGTTGCTGGACCGCGCCGTCAACGAGGGCGTCGACCTGCAGGATCTCGCCTCCGCGCTGCTCGAGGGATACCGCGACCTGATGCTGCTCGCGGTGCCGGGAGATCTCTCGGCGCTGCTGTTCCGGTCGCGCAGCGAGATCGATCATCTGCGGACGAGTGTCGGCCGCTACGAACTCGCCGACCTCGTCACCGTGGTCGAGCGGCTGTGCAATGCGGCCGGCCGGTTGAAGACGATGTCGGACCCGCGCATTTTCTTCGAGAGCGTGCTCGTCGACCTGACGCTGCTCGATCGCCAGACGGATATCCGCACGCTCATCGCTCGGCTGGACGATGTGCCGGCCGGCGGCGGACCCGCACCGTCCGGTCCGGGCGGGCGAAAGTCGCCCCCGACGAAGGCATCGCCGGATCTGTCCCGGTCCGCCGATGGTGGAGCCGGGTCGGCGTCGCTGAGTCGCCTGAACGCGTTGAACCCGGTCCCGGGCAATCCCGCGCAGGCCGAACCGCCCGCGGAACCCGCCGACGCCGCCGACGCCCCTGCGGCGTCTCCCCCCGCGCCCGGAGCCGACGGCGCGCTGGACATCGCGAAGATCCAGCAGTTGTGGGAAGGGTTTGTCACCTTCGTGCGTCAGAAGAAAGTCTCGCTCGGCGTGTGTCTGATCTCGGGCAAACCCTACGCGTTCGAGGATTCGCGGTTGCTGATCCGGTTCATGAAAGGCTTCACGCTGCAGAAGGAGCAGGTGATGCGCCCGGAAGGCCTGGAGTTCGTGCGCCGGATGTTCGCGCGCTACTTCGGCGTCGAGGCGGACATCGCGTGCTTCCTCGAAGGCGAGGAGAAGGCGATGGCACTCGACGCCGCGCTCCAGAACCGCAAGGTCCCGGAAGAACGCATCCGCGACGTTCCCGACGAGAAGAAGCCGATCGTCCAGCGCCTGATCAAGGAATTCGACGGCGAGATCGTTCGTTACAACACGTAACGCCGCGAACGCGGTTCGCGGCCGACTCTGAAAGGCATCCATGACCAATTTCATGAAGATGATGAAGCAGGCGCAGCAGATTCAGGCGAAGATGGCGAAGCTCGACGAAGAACTGGTGAAGGAAGAGGTCGAGGCGTCGAGCGGCGGGGGAGCGGTCACCGTGCGCATGAACGGCAAACAGGAACTGGTCAAGCTCTCCATTCGCGACGACGTGTTCAAGGACGGCGACCGCGAGATGCTCGAAGAACTGGTCACCGCCGCGGTCAACGAAGCGCACCAGAAGGCGTCGGACCTGGCGAAGGACCGCGTCGCCGCCATCACCGGCGGCATGAACATCCCGGGTCTGCTCTAGGACCGGCCGGCTTCTCCCCGATGGATCTCGGTTCGGAAACACTGACCGCGCTGGTCAAGGCCCTCTCCCGGTTGCCCGGGATCGGCAGCAAGACGGCGCTCCGGCTGGCGCTCCACCTCTTGCGCCCCGACAACCCCGACGCGGACCGCATCTCGTTACTCCTGGCGGAGTTGAAATCGAAAGTCCGCTTCTGCGCGACCTGCGGCGCCATTACCGAGGCCGAGCGATGTGCAATTTGCACGGACCCCGCGCGCGCCCAGGATCTGATCTGCGTGGTGGAACAGCCGCAGGACGTCATCGTCATGGAACGCACCAGACATTACCGCGGTCTGTACCATGTTCTGCACGGAGTCCTGTCGCCCGTCGACGGCATCGGCCCCGACGACCTCAATCTCCATTCCCTCGAGGCCCGCGTCCGGGACGGCCAGGTGCGGGAACTCATTGTCGCTACGAATCCTACGGTGGAAGGCGATGCCACCGCCCTCTTCATCGCCCGATCGGTCGCTCCCTACGGGTGCACTGTCACGAGACTTGCTAGGGGTCTCCCAATGGGCGGGACCCTTGAATTCGTTGACGATACGACTCTCGCCCGCGCGATCGACCGCCGCGAAACCCTCTAACGCCCTCTGACCGGATGGACCGGCCGGAAACGGGCCGGCGGTGCAATACGACCACACGGAGCCACTATGGTACGTGCCGATTGGACCATCTACGAAGAGGACTACTGGGCTATCAACTCCGTCCTGAAGGAGCTCATCGAGAATTCCAACTCGACGAGCGTTATCCTGATCGACAAGACGGGGCAGCTGATCGCCAGCGTGGGCATGGAGCCCGAGTTCGACCTCATGAGTTTCGCGTCGCTGTGCGCCGCGGACTTCGAGGCCAACGCTCAGCTCGCGCAGTTGATCGGCGAACGGGACTTCTCCACGCTGTATCACCAGGGTGTCGACGAGAGCATGTATCTCGCGCGCGTTGCGCAGCACATCATTCTGGTCGTGCTGTTCAACAAGCGGACGACGCTCGGTCTGGTGCGGCTCCGGGTGAAGAAGGCCGTCGACGGCCTGGACACCGTGCTCTCGCGCCTGTTCGATAAGCTCGAGTACGAGAACGAGGATACTGAAGCAATTCGACGCCGGCTTTGCCGACGAACTCGACAAAGAAATCGATTCGTTGTTCAAGGACTAGTCCGAGGATCGACGCGAGGAAGAGGGCGGCATGTCTCTGATCAACTACTCCTCCCGGGAGATCAACTGTAAGATCGTCTATTACGGCCCGGGACTATGCGGCAAGACGACCAACATCCAGTACGTGTACAACAAGGTCGATCCGTCGAACCAAGGGTAAGCTCATCACCCTGGCGACGGAAATGGACCGCACGCTGTTCTTCGACTTCCTTCCGCTCGAACTGGGCACGGTGAAGGGGTTCAAGACGCGGTTCCACCTGTACACCGTACCCGGGCAGGTCTACTACGACGCGTCGCGCAAGCTGATCCTGCGCGGCGTGGACGGCATCGTGTTCGTCGCCGATTCCCAGTCGGCGCGCTACGACGCCAACATCGAGAGTCTGTACAACCTCCACGAGAACCTGGACGAGTACAAGCTCAAGCTCGACGACGTGCCCTTCGTGCTCCAGTACAACAAGCGCGACATGGAAGACGTGATTGCGGTCGACGAGCTGGAGCGAGGAACTCAATCCCGAGAAGTTCCCCAGCTTCCCGGCGGTCGCCGTCAAAGGCGACGGCGTCTTCGACACGCTCAAGTGCGTGGCCAAAGGCGTCCTCAAGAAGCTCTCCAACAACTAGGCGAGGCGCGTACGCGCGCCACGGTAGTAACACCTTCGCGCCACGCCGTCCGCGCGTGCTATGATGCGCGTGTGCCTCATGCGCACGCGCCATGTTCACCGATCCGCACGAACTCGATCTCCTGAAGGATGCCCTCGCGGTGCTCGCGGGCGGTTTCGAGTCGCTGCCGCCGACAGGACCGGCGCCCGATCTCGGGCCGTTTCGCGGCGCGTTGCTCGATGCGGCGATGCGTATGCGCGACAACTTCCCGTATCAGCACCCGCTCTACGTCGGGCAGATGCTCAAGCCGCCGCACCCGGTTGCGCGCATCGCGTACGCGCTTGCGATGCACATCAATCCCAACAACCACGCGCTCGACGGCGGCCGCGCGAGTTCGGCGATGGAGAAGGAATGCGTGCGCGGACATCGCGCGCATGGTCGGCTGGGACGACGCACCTCGGGCATCTGTGCGGCGGCGGGACCATCGCCAACTTCGAGGCGCTGTGGGTCGCGCGCGAACTTCAGCCCGGGAAACGGTGGCGCGCTTCCGCGCAGGCGCACTACACGCACGCGCGCCTCTCGGCCGTGCTCGGCGTGCCGTTCGTCTCCGTCGACGTCGACGCGCACGGGCGTATGGACATGGACGCGCTCGAAGCTGCGCTGAAGACCGGGACGATCGGAACCGTGGTGGCCACGCTGGGCACGACCGCGGCGGGGCGCGCCGATCCGCTGCCCGACGTCGCTCGCGCTGTGTGCGCGCTACGGTGCCCGCGTGCACGTCGACGCCGCCTACGGCGGGTACTTCACGCTCGCCTCCGACCTCGACCCGGCGACCCGCGCCGCGTTCGATCGCATGCGCGACGCCGACTCGGTGGTGATCGATCCGCACAAGCACGGGCTGCAGCCATACGGATGCGGATGCGTGCTCTTTCGCGATCCCGCCGTGGGGCGCGTGTACCGCCACGATTCGCCGTACACGTATTTCAGCTCCGGCGACCTGCATCTGGGAGAGATCTCGCTCGAGTGCTCGCGCCCCGGAGCCGCGGCGGTGGCGCTGTGGACGACGATGCGCGCGCTGCCGCCGGTGCCGGGTGGGGAGTTCGCCCGCGGGCTCGACGCCTGCCGCGATGCGGCCACGGCACTGCTACGCGGCGATTGCGGCACGACGGCCGGGTCGCGCCGCTCGACGCGCCCGAACTCGACATCGTGGTGGGCGTGGTGCGCGGAGCGTCCGCGACCGAGTCGTCGCGCCGTGCGCGCGAGGTGTTCGAAGACGCCGCGCGCCGCGACCTGCATCTGGCGCTGGCGACTTTCCCGCGCGCGATGGTCGAATCAACGGGCGCCATCGACGCCTGGGATCGCGACGGAGTCCTGTGCCTGCGCGCATGCGCGATGAAACCCGAGCACCGCGAGTGGCTGCCGGAGATCGTCTCTCGGTTACGCGCGTCTCTCTGACGCGTTCCGGGAACTAGCGGCGCATGTCGCGCGCGCGAGCGGTCAGCGAGACGCCGACCCCGCCCAGGATCAACGCCGCGGCGAGCACGAGTCGGAACGAAATCGATTCGCCAAGGAACAGGACCGCGGCACCGGCGGTGAGCACCGGGACGGCGAGCTGGACGACCGCGGCCCGCGTCGCGGTGAGCCCGCGCACCGCGGCGTACCAGACGACGTAGCCCAGCCCCGACGACACCGCGCCCGACAGCACGGCGAGCAACGCGCCCGTCACGGAGATGCGCGCATGAGCGATCGTCGCCACGCTGACGGCCAGCGCAAACGGTGTCGCACGCGCAAAGTTGACCGCGGTGTCGGCGAGCGGATTGGAACGCCCGCGTCCGGCGAGGCTGTAGAATCCCCACGCGGCGCCCGAGACGGCCATCAGGACCGACCCCAGCAACGGTGGCGCCGAGAGGCCGGGTGCGCTCAGGTACACCAGTCCGCCGAGCGCCAGGACGAGGCCGGTCCACTCGAGACCGTGCGGGCGTTCACCGGCGTGCAACGCCGAGACGAGCATCGTCGCCTGGACCGCACCGAACAGAATCAGCGCGCCGGTGCCCGCGGGAAGCGACACGTACGCGAACGAGAAGGCGGCTGCGTACGCGACCAGGAACCCGGCCGACCTCCATCGCGGGCGCTGTGCGCGGGGCGTGGACCGCGCCGACCAGCGCGCGAGCAACACGAGTACGGCGGCGCCGGACGCGAGGCGCAGCGTCGTGTAAGTCGCGGGATCGATGCCGGCGCCCCGAAGCGCCAGTCGCCCGAAAATCGAGTTCGAGGCGAAGGCGACGAGCGCGGTCGCGGTTGCCGTGACGGTGCGGCCGGTCATGGCGGGGATCAAACCCGGTCGCGGGCGCCGCGTCAAGGGCGGGTTGTCGCGTGCGTTTTGCGCCGCGCGACCCGGATAGAGTATGCTCGCGGCCGGGTGCGATCCCGATCGCAGTCGCCGAACCTTTACAAACCATGGCCATCACATATCGCATCGATTTCGAACGACGAATCGTCCTCGCGGCCGTCTCCGGGACGCTCGCCGAGGACCAGATCCTCGCCTATCAGGCCGAGGTGTGGACCCGGGTGGACGTCACCGGGTTCGACGAACTCATCGACATGAGTGCGGTGGTGTCGATCGAAGGACCGGTCCCGATCGCCGACCGGATCCGCGATATCGCCGGCGCCGCTGCGGCGAGCGATCCGCTGAAGGGGACCTCGAAGTTTGCGATCGTGGCGCCGGGAGACCTGGCGTTCGGACTCGGGCGCATGTACGCGACGTTCCGCGAACTCGACTCGCGCACGACGCGAACGGTGCGAGTCTTTCGCGAGATGGGCGACGCACTGCAATGGCTCGGACTCGACGCCTTCGACCTGCCACCCGGGGATGAATCATGACCGCTCGACCCGTCCCATGAGCCGGATCGCCGCGCCGCTCCGGCGATTCCGACGGTCGCGCCAGCGCGTGCGTGGACTGGATGCGCTCGCTCGGTGCAACCACCCGGCCGCGCCCACGATCGCGGATGTGCTGCGCGCGGTCCGATCCGCAAGTCTTGCCGCCGGGGAGCACGCGTGGGTCGATCGCCTCGAAGCCGCCCGATTCGGCGTTGAACGAATCGGCGCAGCCGGTGCGACGGGTCGACTACGGCGCGGGCGATCCCGACTCCGCGCGCAGCGGCGATACCATGGCCGGCGGCGTTGGCGTTACCGAGACGCTGGGAACGATCAGCCGGGTCGGCAGCAAGTCGCCGTTCTGGTGCCGGGTATTGTTCCAGCTCGTGCGTGCGTTCGGACCGCGGTCGGCGGTCGAGATGGGGTCGTGCGTGGGCGTGTCGGCGTCCTATCAGGCCGCGGCACTGGCACTCAACGGCGAAGGTTCGCTCGTGACCATCGAAGGAGATGGCACGCTCGCCGATATTGCGCGCCGGACGCTCGGCGAACTGGGCCTCGACAACGCGACCGTCGTGACGGGGCGCTTCGATGCGGTCCTGGACCCGGTGCTCGACTCGATGGCGCCCGTGGATTACGTGTTCGTGGACGGGCACCACGACGGGGACGCGACGCGCGAATACTTCGAACGCATCATGGTGCGCCGCGCGCCGCTGTCGGTAGTCGTCTTCGACGACATTGCGTGGTCGCCGGGAATGCAGGGTGCGTGGTCGGCGATCGCCTCCGACCCGCGCGTGTCGCTGGCGGTGGACCTCGGCGCGCTCGGCATATGTGTCGTCGACGGCGCGCCCGGTCCGTGCCGGTTTCTGATTCCGCTGTCGTGAACGCGGCGGCGACGCCCACGTTTGTAGTGGCGCCCGCCCGATCCGCGTCGTAGTCTTGCCGCGTGAACCGCCTCTCCACACTGATCGCGACGTTCTTCTACACCGGTTTCTTCCCGTTTGCCCCCGCGACGTTCGGCACCGCGGTGTTTCTCGCCGCGTACTGGTGGATTCCAGGCGGGATGTGGCTCGCGCACTGGATCGTCCTCGTCGCGACCGCGATCGTCTCTGTCCCGGTGTCGACCGCAGTCGAGCGCGTGCGCGGCACGGATCCCGGTTGCGTGGTGATCGACGAAGTGGTCGGCATCCAGATCGTGCTCGTCGGCACGCATCT
>CAVXFV010000008.1:0-10291 GCA_963761125.1 Candidatus Latescibacterota bacterium | reverse complement strand
CACTTTCCCCGCCTGCGACGACCCACTTCTCGGATCGCGTGCAGGAGCTGAACGGAGAATCATGAAATCCCTTTCCCGGTTCATTCGCACGACCCTCGCGGGTGGTGTGCTGTTTCTTTTGCCGATCATTGTGATGTTGTTGCTACTGGGCAAGGCGATGGACATCGTGCAAAAGCTCGTCCGTCCGCTGGCCGAGCGCCTCCCGGTGGAATCGGTCGTCGGACTCGACGCGCCGAAGTTGCTGGCGGTCGTCCTCTTGATCTTTTTCTGTTTCATCGCCGGCGTGCTGGCGCGGTCGGCCGCCGCGCGCAAGACGACCAACTGGCTGGAGTCGGCGATCCTCTCGAACATTCCCGGCTACGAAATCCTCAAGACGATCAGCGGGAATCTGCTGGGGTCGGACGAAGGGCAACAGCGCCCCGTCGTGCTTGCCCGCATCGAGGACTCGTGGCAGATCGGATTCATCTTCGAGCAACTGGACGCGGACTACCTGGCCGTGTTCGTACCCGGGACGCCCGACCCGAAGTCCGGGGCGGTGTACTTGATGGGCGAGGACCGAGTCAGACGAACGGACATTCCCTTCCGGGAAGCGTACCGCTGCGTGAAGCGCTACGGACTGGGTGCGCGCGAAATGCTGCGAGTCGGACTGGAATGGCCGGCGTCGGATGAGTCGCGACCGACCTCCGGCGGTAACGACGTCGGATAATGGCGGCGATCTTCAATGTTCTGACGCTCGCCTGGATGGTATCCGAGATGGTACTCGCGCTGCGCCTGCGTGCCACGCGCACCTCCGCCACGAAACGGGACCGCGGTTCCCTCGCCTTGCTGTGGATCGCGATCGCCTTCGGCGTCACCGTCGCGAATCTCGTCCGATTCCGAAGTCTCGGAGCGATCGACGCCAGCCGGACGTTCTTGCTCTCCGCCGCGATGGTGATATTCGTCGCGGGGTTGATTCTTCGCTGGGCCGCGATTCTCACGCTGGGCCGGTTCTTCACCGTCGACGTGGCCGTGCAGACCGGCCAGCACGTCGTCCGCACCGGCGTGTTTCGCGACATTCGTCATCCCTCGTACAGCGGGCTGTTGCTCACGTTTGCGGGACTCGGCCTGAGTTACGGGAACTGGGTCAGCCTGCTCACGATGCTCGTTCCCATCGTCGCCGCGGTGCTCTACCGCATCCACGTCGAGGAGGACATGCTCCGCCTTGCGTTCGGCGACGAGTACGCCGACTACTGCAAGACGACGAAGCGCCTGGTTCCCGGAGTCTATTAGCGGCGGCGCCGGCGATATCCAACGCGAAGACACAGCGGTTAACGATGTGATAAACTTACCGGTAAGCGCGGCTGTTGACCGCTTGATGATTTGAACACGACAGAGACCGCTCTGGAGGGATCATCATGGTGCGTACTCTGCTTATCGTGGCATGCGTCGGTGGCCTGTCGGCCGGCACGTCATGGGCACAGGTGCTCGATTGTCCGCCCGGCGCGGGGGCGACGGTTCAGGTCGAGCAGGACGACGACTTCACGGGCCCGCCGGTCCCCGCTCAGCCGTCGGCACAACTCTCGGCATTCATCACCGGATTCTGGGGATATCCACTGCGCGGTTTCGACGAGGGCGGTATCGACAAGGGTTTCGGGCACACCTTCGTCGACCTGCCGTCGGGGATCTGCGGTGCCGTGGTGACGTTGAAACTTCACGCCGAGAGCTTCGGTTCGAGCAACGACACCGTTCGTTTCCAGCTCGTGGACCCGAACGACACCGAAGGGTTCCTGTGGCGGAAGGTGATCGCGAACATCATTGGCTCATGGGACATTGGTCAGGAAGCGGTGCTCGTACTCGACCTCGCGAATCTCGTGCCGGGACTCAACGGGAATACCAACATCGTGCCGTCGCTCGCGGGCGGTACGCTCGACGTCGTCATCGAGGACGACACCGCGGTGGACTACATCACCCTCGAAACCTGCACCGCGTGTCCGGTCGGCGTCCAACAGAAAACCTGGGGAAGCGTCAAGGCGATGTACCGGTAGGCAGCGGGATCATTGCGGGAGGGAAGGATCAACGTGAACGCAACTGAGGCCTTCACGGCCGAACTCAAGATTGAAGCCGCAACCACGCGTAAGATGCTCGAGCGCGTACCGCAGGCGTCGATTTCCTGGCGTCCGCATGCGCGGTCCCGGACACTGGGCGAGATCGCCACGCATATCGCGGGTTTGCCCGGGGTGTTCATCGCGCCGCTGCTCCAGGACGAGTTCGACCACGACACGTATGTCGCTCCGGCAGCTACCGTGGGGGATATCGTCGCCACGTTCGATCGTAATGTCGTACGTGCCCATGAAACGCTGAACGCATTGTCGGAGAAGCAACTTCTCGAACCGTGGCGCTACCGATTCGGCGAACGCGTGATCTTCGAGTTACCGCGCTTCGTCGTAATCCGCACGTCGGGCCTGAATCACCTGATTCACCATCGAGGACAGCTCTCGGTCTACCTGCGAATGCTCGATGTGCCCTTGCCGTCCGTCTACGGGCCGACGGCGGACGAAACGTAACCGGGCGGTTATCGCCGTGCGTCGGTGAGCCCGTGACGACGCAGGAGCGAGTACAGCTGCCCCCGCGAAAGCCCCAGCAGTTTGGCCGCCTGCGATTTGTTGTTGCCCGCCCGGGCCATCGCCTTCACCAGTAGCTCGCGCTCGACCACTTCCAGGGCGACCCCTTCGACCGGGAAGTCCGTGGTCGCGGGTGCGGCCATTGCCATCCGTTCCGCCGACGGGCGCGACACGGTGATGGGGAGATGCTCGCGCGTGACCAGTCCTCCGTGGGAGAGAGATCACGGCGCGCTCGATGGCGTTGCGCAACTCGCGCACGTTGCCCGGCCACGTGTGCACCAGGAGCTGTTCGCGCGCGTCTTCCGAAATGCCGGCCGCGGGGACGCCGATGCTCCGGCCCACCTCTTCCAGGAATGCTTCCGCGAGGACGAGAATGTCCTCGGGGCGCTCGCGCAGCGGCGGCAGGTCGGATCTCAAAGACACCGAGACGGTAGTAGAGATCTTCGCGGAACGTGCCCGGCCGCGATGGCCGTGCGCGGATCGCGGTTGGTCGCGGCCACGATGCGCACGTCGGCCTGGATCGCCGCGTCCCGCCGACGCGCTGAAATTCGCGCTCCTGCAGCACGCGCAGGAACTTGGCCTGCACGGCGGGCGACATCTCCCCCACCTCGTCGAGGAACAGCATGCCGCCCGCCGCCTGTTCGATCTTTCCCGGCCGCGCGTCGACAGCGCCGGTATACGCGCCGCGCTCGTGCCCGAACAGTTCCGACTCGAGCAACTGTTCCGGGAGCGCCGCGCAGTTGAGCGCCGCAAACGGTCCTTTCGCGCGTTTCGACCCGCGGTGAATGTAGCGCGCGATCACTTCCTTGCCCGTGCCCGACTCCCCGGTGATCAGAACCGTCGTGTCGGTCGCCGCCACCTGCGTCGCGTCCGCGAGCGCCTTCTTCCAGAGGGCCGACGTGCCGATCGCGCGGTGCGCGCTCAACTGGTCGAGTTCGCGTTGTAGCGCCTCGACACGTTCTTCAAGGGCCTTCGCCCGCACGGTCGCTTCGCGCGCACGCCTGGTCGCGCCGCCGATGCGTTCCTGCGCCAGCCGCAGCGAGATGCGCTCGGCGAATCGTTTCGCGATGGCGACGTCGTCGGCGGTGAACTGGTCCGGTGTGCGCGACATGAAGAGAAGCACGCCGGCCAGTTCCTTGCCCTGCAAGACCGCGACGCGCATTTCGGAGCGGACGCCCGTCGCGGCGATCGTTTGAAACGCGGCCTCGGGGACGACGAGATCGCGATGGAATCGGTCTCGGCCCCGGGCAAGGTGTTGCCGCACCTCGCGCTTCGATTTGTCGAGTACCTCGATCTCCCGGATGCGGATGGGATCCGGTCGGCAGCAGGTCTTCCGCCTGGCTGTCCATGAACTCGGGTGTCGATTCCACGCTCATGCGCTGCGTGCCGTCGAGAACGCCGTGGATGTGCACGCCGCCCGGATGCACGACCATCACGCCGGCGCCGTCGTGGTCCACGATACCCGTCGCCAGGCGCGAAACCGTCACCGCGATATCGTCGAGGTCGTGGAGCAGTTCCAGCTGGGGCAACGCGGCGTCGAGGGCGGCGAGCCGGTTCGCGCGACGAACGTCCTCGAGGAGCATGCGTTCGTGGTCGATCGCCATCGCGACCAGGCCGGCGATCGCGAAGGCGGTGCGCACGGAGTCCGGGTCGAATGCCGTCGCCGACGAACGCGAAAGCATCAGGATTCCGGACGGCGCCGGACCGGCCGGCAGGGGAACGCACACGATCGATCGCACTCCCGCGTCGAGCAAGCGACGGTCCGCCTCGCAGGCGCGATCGAGTTCCGCGGGCGCGTCACGAACGATGCGCATCCGCTACGCCCGAGCGCGGCCACAGGCGCGCGGAGTAGTGCCGCCGATTGTCCGTCGCGACCGACGGTTTGGCCGTGTCGCCGACCCGATAGGTCACCGTACGCGCCGCGTCCTCGGCGTCGATGAGCACCAGATCGGCACGGTCGAACAGAGCGGACGGGGCAAAGGCGGCGACGACCCGCGTGAACAGGGTGGCGAGTGTCGCCGGGTGGGACGATGAAACCCCCGCGTTCGTGCCGCGGGGAGCGGTTGGCGAGGGCATGCACGATTCTAGCGACGCGCCGTCGTCGCTGTCCATTTCAATTGTCCGCATCCGGACACCTGTCCCCATCGAGTCATCGTTCTGGCCTTCCGGCGATGCATCGCCCGCGCGTCTAACTCGCATGTTCGAAGCGCTTTAGCCACTAATTTATGTCTCCGATTTGGACTGGCGCACAACCGGCAATAGGGCCGGCCGCGATGCACAAGAACGTCGAGATACTCATCGGCCGGCTGGCTACCGATCCGCGACTGCTGGACCGGTTCGCGCGGATTCCTACACGGTTCTGCGCGAACTCGGACTCGAACTCACCGAGGTCGAGATGGCGGCGCTCGCGGGAATCGATCCCCTGGTGTTCCGCGCATTCACCGCTGCGCTCGACGCACGGCTATGCCGCGCGTCGCTCCACGTCGATGGTCGACGCATGCGCGGCGCAACCCCCCCGGAATTGGAAACGATTCCAGCAAGGAGACGAAGTGATGAACCGCAAGCACACGGGTCATGCAGTGGTCAGGAACGGTCGCCTCGCGGCGGTCGTCGCGATGGTCCTGGCCGTGCTTCCGATCGCGGGCGCGGCGCATGCCGACGACTGGCGCTTCAGCGTCACGCCGTACGCGTGGGCGACCGACATCGGCGTCGACGCCAGCCTCAACGGGCGGCAGGTCGTCGACAAGACCATCCCGGTCAGCGATCTGGTCGACGATATCACCTTCATGTTTCAGGTCCGGCTCGAGGCGCAGCACGGCGATTTCGGCGCGATGGTCGACCTGTTCGACGTCTCGCTGTCCAACGACGTCAAAGGCGTGCCGCTTCCGGAGGGTGCCGGCAGCGCGGACCTGTCGTCAGACATCGGCATGACGATCCTCGACGTCGCCGGCGTCTACGACCACACGCGGACGGGGCGCGGGTTCGCGGTGTTCGCCGGTACACGCCTGCTCGATCAGCGCGCCACGATCGACGCCACCATGAATCTGACAAACGGTCCGAGCGTCGCGCAGCACTATGAGACCGATGACTGGCTCACCGACGCACTCGTGGGCGCGCGTTTCACCATGCATTTTTCGCCGCACTGGGGCGTTCGCATGCAGGGCGATGCGTCAACCGGCGACACCGACTACACGTGGAGCGCGGGCCCGACGCTGTCCTACGCCTTCGGAAACCAGGGACGGTTCGGCGTCAGCGCCGGCTATCGCTACATGAAGGTGGATTACAAAGACAACGGCAGCCTCGACGCCAGGATGACCCTGTCGGGCGCGGACGTCGGATTCCGCGTGTCGTTCTAACTCGAAGTTCACTCTGGAAAGGAACGAGTCATGAAAGCAATCAGTCGGATTCTGGTAACGCTCGCGGCGCTGCTGTTCCTCGCCGTCGGGATCGAGTTCTGGGTCGCACCGGAACAGGCGGCGCTGCACTTCGGAATCGAAGCGGTGCGCGGCGTGGGCATGGTCAACATTCGCGCGGACATGGGCGCACTCTTCATCGGCCTCGGCCTGTTGTGCGGGGCGGGCGCCTGGACGCGGCGCCGCGCGGGTTCGATCGCCGCGTCGTTGATCCTGGCCGCGGCCATCGTCGGGCGGTCGGTGGGCTGGCTGGTCGACGGTCGGGTCGAAATTGGTGCGCGCGAATTGGCGATCGAGCTGATCGCGCTCGGCGCGCTGATCGTTCTATCGCGTCGCCTGGGCGACGCGCCCGCGTCCGACGGAACACGGCTCGCACCGGCCGCTCAAGATCGCGCTGGGATGCTCGCCGTTCTCGCCGTGGGGAGCGGCGCCGCGCTCATGACGCCGGCGGTCCAGCAGGCGATCTTCGATCGCGCGGCCACGCAGATGTCGGCGCGTACCAATATGGCGCCGCTTGCCGACGACGCGCTGCGCGTGGCGATCGCGGGCTCGTCCGCGCCGCTCCCGAGCGCGTCGCGGGCGAAAGCGAACGTGGTCGTATTCGCCGGCGGGAAGTTCTGGGTCGTCGACGCCGGGCCGGAGTCGGTCGAGAACATGGTGCTGTGGAGAATCCCGCTTTCCGAAATCGGCGGCGTGCTGCTCACGCACTATCACTCCGACCACATCGGCGATCTCGGCGAACTCCAGCTCCAGACGTGGGCCGGCGGTCGCAAGCAACCGCTCGACGTCTACGGCGGCCCCGGCGTGGAGAGCGTCGTCGACGGGTTCAACACCGCGTATCGCCTGGACCAGGGCTATCGCACCGCGCACCACGGCGAGAAGGTCATGCCATCGGCCGCGTGGGGAATGGTGGCGCACACGGTGACCCTTGACGGCCCGCCGACGCCGGCAAAGGACCGCACCGCTTCCGTCTACGACGACGGCGTGCTGCGCATCACCGCGATCGAAGTCGATCACGCGCCCGTCGAACCGGCGTACGCCTATCGCTTCGACTACAAGGGGCGCTCGGTGGTGGTGACCGGCGATCTCAAGTATCACCCGCCGCTGGTCAAGAGCGCGATGAACGCCGACCTCCTGGTGTCGGAAGCCATCTCGCGCTCGATGACGCACTCGCTCGAATCGGCGGCGCGAACCGCGGGACGCGATCGCACGGCGGCGATCATGCACGACGTGCAGGACTATCACATCTCGCCGGAAGAAGCCGCCGGCGATCGCCAACGACGCCCACGTCCGACTGCTGGTCTTCTACCACCTGCTGCCGGCGCCCGACGGGTTCCTGGCGCGGCGGCTGTTCTCGCGCGGCGTGAACACGCGTGCGCGAAGGGCGACTGGACCATGGCGGACGATGGCAGTCTCTACACCCTTCCCCTCGGCACCGAGCAGGTCCGGACCGGTCGCATGTGAGGCGGCATGTGATATTCTTCAGGGGCTGACCGCGGGAGTCCGCGCGGTCGGCCCCGAACGACAAGGAGAATATGTCGATCCGAATTGTGAGACTGGGGAGCCCGCGGGCGAAGAACGAAGGCCTGCGCATCGGGACCGTCCGGCGACCGCCGCGCGGCGTCCCGAAGCACGAGTTCGCCACGCGCGACTTCTACGATGTGTGGTTTCCGAATCTCGCGCCCACCGAGCCGCTGCTCAAGGCGACGTTCCCGGTCAAGGACGAACGTGCGTGGAAGACGTTCCGCCGGAAGTTCCTCGCCGAGTTGAAGTCGCCGCGGCGCGACGGGATCTGGAACTCCTGGCGGCGCTGTCACACACCACGAACCTCGCGATCGGGTGCTACTGCGAGCACGAGTCCCATTGCCACCGGTCGATTCTGCGCGAGCAGTTGAAGGCGTTGGGTGCGGACATCGCGGAATAAGGGAACCCGGCCGAGCTTGGCCGAGACACTACCTGCTGTAGAACACCATGATGCGATTGTTGCGCGAATCGGAAACGAACAACTGACGGCCGATGATGGATACCGCCGCCGGCGAAAACATCGTTCGTCGTGAGCATGTTGCATCGGGGTTGCCGTCCTGATTGTCATCATTCTCCGCCATACCCTCGAAGTCGGCCTGGCCGAGCACGTGCGCGGGCAGGGCTCCGCTCGCTTTCGGAATCGGCGAGTAGATCAGGACTCGTTGGGCGCACGCATCGGCAACGTACAGGTTGCGGCCGTCCGACGCCACGCCTGTGGGGCAGATGCTGCCATACTCTGTGAGGCTTGGGGCACCGACGACGACGTCCGCCGGCGCGTTGTTGCTGGTGGGGATGCGGTTCCAGACGAGGACGCGCGAGTGGACCAAATCCCCCGCAATCAGTCGCACGCCATCGGACCAGAGCGGTCCCCCGCGGAAGCCGGCTGCATCGATTGGACCGAGGTGCGAACTGGAAAAATCCGCCTGACCGATGACGACGTCCGCAGGTGCGCCATTCGCAGTTGGGATGGTCGTCCAGACGAGGCAGCGACGGTTACCGAAGTCGCTCACGAAGAGCTTGTCGCCGACGACCCACGCGTACCCAGGATTACGGAGGCCAGATTGTGTCGTTCTCGTCGTGCTGTCCGTGAGTGCGCTCTGGCCGACGACGACATCCGCCGGAACGTTTGCCTGTGGCAACGTGTTCCAGATCAGCACGCGATTGAAGAGCCAGTCCACCACAAAGAGCTTCCCGCCCGACACGTGGCAATCCGACACTGAAAACTGACTCGCGGTGGCTCCGGACTGCGCTATTCCACCTGACGTAAAGTTCGGCTGCCCAATGACGAAGTCCGCGTCCATTCCATCCGCCGTGGGAATCGTGTTGAAACCGACGACGCGGTTGTTGCCGCTATCGGGGATGTAGAAGATTCCCGCCGTCAGGTGGCCGGATGGGACGACCAGACTGGAACGGCTGGTGGTCTGGACACGCGACGTTCCGTCGTGTTGGCCGATGATGACCGCGGCGCTCTGGAAGTCGTCGAATTCGAGCCCCGCATTCTGCACGGTTGGCGGAGCGGTGGTGGTGTTATCTTTCTTGCTGCATCCGGAAGCGGAAAGCAGGAACCTGGCCGCGGCCAGAAGCAGAATGCGCGCGGGAATCATGGATCGCATCGGACGCCTTTCGCTGGGCCGGTGTCCGCTCTGCATGATGGCGCACGGCTTCGGGAACAACGATGGCTCAAGGGCATCTTTTGCCCGGGCGCGCCCGACGAACTCCGGCGTTCGAATGCATCCCGACTTGAAGGTCCCGCAGCGGAATAACGAGCCCCGACATGTCGTTGCCGTTCGCCACGTGCACCAGTTTCGGAGAGACTTGGCGCCTCCGTCAGAAGCGAAACGGGTCCGTTTCCGGGTTGTACGTCCGATTGCTGTTCACGTCGAGGAGGTAATATCCATCCGTTGGATGGCGAACACGCCTGCGAGGCTGGAAGCATACCAGCTTGTAATTCAGGGGTTATTTCGACCGGAACGTTTCGGTGAAGACGAGGTCGTGGAACGACGCATGAACCCCTGGCTGTTTGCCGGCGACGTCGATCCGGGCGAACCAAAACACGGGCGTGGTGTTTACTTCGGTGGACCTGGGTCGGCAGGAGAGGGTGGGACGCATGTAACTTTTCCTGCACCACCGGGTTGTGCCGCCGCCGTCACCTGCAAGACCCACAAGACTTCGTAAGGTCGGTTCCGAACAAAAGAAGAAGGCCATGTCAGCAGAAAACTACGTCCGCTTGGCATCGAGCATTTGCTACTCCGTGTCGGACCGGATGGCGAATGGGGATGCGGCTCTGCTGGACGACTCCGGGTCGACGGCTCGCCGTCACGGCCATGCACCTGCGCGGCCGGCAGGTGGGGTTGGGATGCGGTCAGAAATCCTTCGAGTAGGTCGCGCAGCTGGCCTCGGATGGCAAGATCGAATCGAAGGAGCAGGTGGTCCAGGTCGAAGGGGACCTTGTGTACGAAGCGGGTGTCGAAAGCGGGACGTTGAAGCTGGCCGGGAACCCGTTGCCGTCGAGCACTGGGCACGAACATCTATCAGCGTCATGCGGGCAAGCGGAGATCGTTCACGACGACACCTATACGTCCAAAGCGATGCTGGACGTGCTCGGCAAGCTGCCGTTGCTGCCGGAATGGCCAGGCGCTAGGCCGGTCCTTCCCCGGCATGATGGGTTTGACAGGCGCCCGGCCGATCGTAGGCGGGGGCGCGATGTCGACCGCCCGGATATCCGTGAGCGATGTCTGGGGCCAAGCCGAGACC